>NZ_JAIQDI010000001.1:3194663-3833596 GCF_020034665.1 Niabella beijingensis
TAACCTGGCCGCTGATCCTGCCTATAAGCATGTAAAAGAAAAGCTGGCAACGCAAATGCACAATTACCTGGTACAGACAAAGGATCCCCGTGCTACCGGGGGTGATGTAAGTGTTTGGGATAAGGCACCTTATTTTAGTGATATCGATAAGCGGGCACATCCCAGCGAGGAGGCCATCCGGCAATTCAGACTGGATTCTGTATATGATTATTTAAAATAAACGGACAGACATACTGAAAACATACCGCCCTTGAAAGAACAATTTGCAATAGGAATAGATGTGGGAGGCTCGGCATTGAAATGCGGAGTGGTTGCGAAAGACGGGACCCTGGTTCATTGCTTTACCGAAGCACTGATAAAGACAAAAGGCGAGGCCGGTATTATTGAGCAGATCGCCGGATGTATCGGACAGGCCGCCGCAGCCGTGCAGCTTAAGGACGGTGCGGTTTGTGGTGCCGGTATTGGTTTTCCCGGTATTGTGGAAAATAACGTGGTGATCGGCGGTGCCGATAACCTCCCGGGTTTTGAGCAGCTGCCCTTGGGATACCTGCTGGAAACACAGACGGGTTATCCCACCGTGGTAGACAATGATGCCAATATGATGGGCGTTGGTGAATGGGTCTATGGAGCTGCAAAAGGCTGTACCGATATCGTTTTTTTAACGGTTGGCACCGGCATCGGAGGCGCGCTCATCATCAATAACCGGTTATACGGCGGATACCGTAACCGCGGTACAGAACTGGGTCATATCATCATCCGGCATCAGGGGGCTTCCTGTTCCTGCGGCTCCAGGGGCTGTTTTGAGGCCTATGCTTCGGTAACGGCCCTGATCAGCCATTATCAATCACTGAAACAGGAAGCAGGGGAACCAGTGGATGGCAGACAGCTTATAGAAAGGTATTTACAAAAGGAAGCAGCGGCGGTAACCGCCATGGAACAGCATTTTGATCATATGGCGGCGGGTATTGCCGGGTATATAAATATTTTCAGTCCGCAGAAGATCGTGGTAGGCGGTGGTATCAGTGAAGCCGGCGGATTCTATATGCAGGAGGTAACGGAAAGGGTAGGGCAACTGGCAATGCCGGCCACCTCCCTGCAAACAACATTAGTGGCTGCCGCATTGGGCAATAAAGCGGGGCTGCAGGGCTGTGCCGCAACGGTGTTTCAGCAACAGGCCGGGTATGATCCGGTAACAGTTTACAATCATTCAACGAATTGACGGATGCAACAACGGAATAATTTTTTAGTAGGGGTGATCTTGCTGATCTGGTTTGTTATTTCCTTTGTAACAAACATACTGGGTCCGCTGATGCCGATCATTATTGATACCTACGGGCTCAGTCTTACGATGGCTTCTTTTCTGCCGTTCTCTTTTTTCCTGGCTTATGGGGTAATGTCGGTTCCTGCCGGAATGATGATCGAGCGGCTGGGAGAAAAAAGATCGATGCTGATCGCTTTTGCATTGAATTTTACCGGGGCATTGATCTTCGCATTCAATCCGCAGTACAGTATGGCGCTGGCCTCACTGTTTATCATCGGTATCGGCATGGCCATGCTCCAGGTGATCATCAATCCGCTGATGCGCACGGCCGGGGGCGAAGAGCATTTTGCATTCTTTTCGGTAATGGGGCAGCTGGTGTTCGGACTGGCCTCATTTGTAAGTCCGTTCGTATTTTCCTACCTCATGAAAGAACTGGCACAGCCGGTCAGCAACCCGCTTGTAAATGCACTGGGAGGGCTGGTGAAGAACGGGCTGCACTGGACGGCCCTGTACTGGTTATTCAGCGTTATATTTTTGGTAATGCTGGTATTGCTGGCCCTTATAAAAATGCCGGCGGTGGAATTAAAGGAAGACGAAAAAGCGGGAGCGGCTGCCGTATACCTGGAATTGCTGAAAAAGCGGGATGTCCGGCTTTTCTTCCTTGGCATCGTTGCCTATGTTGGTACCGAGCAGTCGCTGGCAAACTGGATGTCGGAATTTTTAAAACGGTACCATCAGGTAGATCCTGCTACCGGTGGTGCCAACGCCGTGGCCTGGTTCTGGGGACTGATGACCATCGGTTGCCTGCTGGGGCTGGCAGTACTGAAGTTATGGGATTCGAAACTGGTGCTGAAAACAGCCTGTATGCTTTCGGTTGTTGCGATAAGTGTGGCGCTGCTGGGCAACAGAAGTCTTTCGCTCTGGGCCTTTCCTGCAGCGGGCTTCACCATCTCGGTAATGTTTTCCGTAGTGTTCTCGCTGGCGCTGAATTCTGTAAGCCGGCACCACGGCTCTTTTTCAGGGATCCTTTGCTCCGGTATTTTTGGAGGGGCCCTGGTGCCGTTTATCGTTGGTGCACTGGGAGATGCGATCGGGTTGCGCTATGCAATGTTGTTCCTCTACATTACACTGGGATACCTGTATTTTATTGCTGCTTATGCCAAACCGCTGGTGAACAATAAGACGATGACATTAAAAGAACTCTTTTCCCGAAAAAAAAATGACAATGAAAAAAATAAGCATAGGTCTGTTGCCGGTATTGATCGCTCTTAGTACGGCTGCACAAAAAACAGGACGGATACCGGTGACCACCCGGGTGAACATACAGGCAGATTCTGCCCGTGGCCGGGATATTGTGGACGGGGAATGGGTAGCTGTTGGTATCAACCGGCCGTATTCCATTCAAAAGGATGCCACGCGTTCCTTTAACGGAAAACCCTCTTACCGGTTTGAGCTGAAAGGGGAAGACAACTCACTGGAAGGATATGAGGAAGGCAGTACCAAGGGGCGTGCAGAACTTTCTTACTGTTATGCCACAGCCGCTGATTACAACGGATTGCCGCAGGATACATATACAACCGAACAGGTATTGAAGATGGTGTACGACCGGGGAAAGGGTCAATGTAAACAGGGATCCAAATGGACCTATACTTTTTCCGTGTATGTGCCTTCCACGCTGGCCGCGGAGGTCAACACTATTTTTGCACAATGGCATGGAATGCCTTCCCGCACCCTGGTGCAGGATCCGTCGGGAAAGATCATGCAGCTGACACCGGAGCAATTTGTTCAGCTGAGTGATAGTGTGGTGTTTGCAAAAGACCAGGGACATGAGAAAATAAAATCGACAGATAAGAACGGTAAGGAAACCTATAAAGCCGGCAGGAAAAATGGCTGGAAGATCGAGCAGGGCGGCTACCCGCCGCTGGCATTCGGTTTTTCCAATAACATGTTTTATATAAAAGCGAATTCCGACAGTAAATGGATGACGGATAAAACAGACCGTACGCTGGCCAACCCTGCAAAGAACGGGACGATGGAACCGGTGCGTTCGGAATACAAGACTTCCACTATCACCTATAAAAACGCATTCGAAGCATTCCCAAAAGATGTCTGGGTAACGTTTACGGTGGGCATCGATTGGGCCATATACAGCGGTGCCGGCAATAAAATGGAGCAGCCGGGTAAACTGGATGTAGTGATGGCCTATCAGAAAGGTAAGAAGAATGTTAGTGCGCATATTGTAAACAATGAGACCATCGCCATCGGAAGAAATGACGACAGTGGCTATTATTTCAAATTCGGCATCTACCGTACGGGAAGCAGTACCGTTCCTGTGGTCTATAACCTGGCCGGTTATCGCCAGGTGCAGCGGTAGAAAAGAGACAGGGCCCGGATCCGGCGCATTTCAGAGGTTTAAATCAAGATATATAGAAAGAATGATGAAACGGTTCATGACATGGAAAAAGCTGGCAGCAGTAAGTGCACTGCTGCTGCTGGGTGGTGCGCTGAAGGCACAACGCCCGAATATCGTATTGATCATCTCGGATGATCATGCCTTTCAGGCGATCAGCGCCTACGGTAACAAGCAGATAAAGACCCCCGGCATCGACCGGCTGGCAAAAGAAGGAGCGCTTTTCAGCAACGCGTATGTAACCAATTCACTTTGCGGACCCAGCAGGGCCAGTATCCTTACCGGTACCTACAGTCATGTGAACGGGTTTAAGGACAATGTGAATTTCAACTTTGATTTTAACCAGGGCAGCTTTGCCAAGGTATTGCAGACAGCAGGATACCAGACCGCCTGGGTGGGTAAGATGCACCTGGGAGACAGTATCCCCCAGGGACTTGATTATTACAGCATCCTTCCGGACCAGGGTCAGTATTATAACCCCGACTTTATTCAAACCGGTAATAAAACCCGCCAGTATACCGGTTATGTAACAGATATCATTACCGATGTTGCGGAGGACTGGCTGGAGCACCGCGACGCATCCAAACCTTTTTGCCTGGTCATCGGTCATAAAGCCACGCATCGTACCTGGATGCCTGCCCTGGAAGACCTGGGCCGGTATGATGACATCCGGTTTGACCTGCCGCAGGATTTTTATGACGACTACAGCACCCGCAAAGCAGCCGCCGTACAGGATATGACCATCGCAAAAACGATGCGCATGGCGCATGATCTGAAAATTTATGAGCCCGGCGATTCGCTGGCCATTGAGAACAGTGTAAAGCGGATGACAGCGGAACAAAAGCAGAAATGGTTTGCCTATTATGCAACGATAAAAGCGGATCTGGATGCGCAGGCACCAAAGGGAAAAGCGCTTACAGAATGGAAATTCCAGCGCTACATGCGCGACTACCTGGCAACAGCCGCATCACTGGACCGGAACATCAGCAAAACGCTGGACTACCTGGATGAAAAAGGATTGTCGAAGAATACACTGGTGATCTATATGTCGGACCAGGGGTTTTACATGGGGGAACATGGTTGGTTTGATAAACGGTTTATGTATGAAGAGTCCTTCCGTACCCCAATGGTGATGCGGTTCCCCGGTGTGCTCCGGCCAGGCAGGGTGATCAGTGATTATGTGATGAATATCGATCTGGCACCTACGTTCATTGAAATGGCTGGTGCCCCCGTTCCCGAACGCATGCAGGGGCGCTCCTTTTTGCCGTTGCTGCAGAATAAAAAATATGCGTCGCGTAAGGCGCTCTACTATCATTATTATGAGAACGGGGAACATTCGGTATCGCCGCATTTCGGCGTCCGGACCACACGCTATAAGCTGATCCGGTTTTATAATAAAGTGGAAAGCTGGGAATTGTTTGATCTGCAAAAGGATCCCCGTGAGTTGAAAAATATTTATGAAGAACCGGAAATGGCCGCGGTTGTTGCATCGCTCAAAAAACAACTGCTGGAAGAGATCCGGCATTACGGGGATGAAGACGCAGCGGTTATTTTTAATAAGCGTATATAATAACAAGGATTCCACTGCAGGCGTAAATAGAAGCCGGGTTGAGCTCCTTAAAATTATTGTCGGAATGATCATTGACCGGACCATGAATTTTAAAAAAATATTCGAAGTGAATAACAGGAGGCCGCTATAGCATAGCCTTCCCAAAGCAGGTTATATGAATAAGAAAATAAATGCATTTTTCGCTGTTGCCCTTGCGTTGTCGGTCTCGCAGCTGTGGGCACAACCAACGGAAACTGCTGCAACAAAGATCATTACGGGTCAGTATGGTTTTGAAAGCGATCAGGAAAAGGAGGGATGGACCGCACAAAACAGCAGCCTGTCCTTTTCAACAGCACATTATAAAGAAGGTCAGCGTTCGCTTTGCTGGAACTGGAAAAAAGGGGCATCGCTGGAGGCCAGCGGCCTCAAAGGATTAAAGGAAGCAGGCGATTTTTATCCGGGGGGTATACCGGAAATTTATGAACCGTCGTTTTATCCCAGGGACCGCTTTGGCGGAATGAAGATCTGGTTGTACCAGGAGAAGCCAGCTTCCGGTCAGCTTGTTTTTCAGGCCGGCAGCAGTATCGCAGCAGCCCGCCGCTCACCCAGGTACCGTTTTTCGGTCAGCCTGGATTTTACCGGCTGGCGGACGGTGTGGGTTTGTTTTGAGGAAGATGCCAAGGTGCCCGGTTATAAAGGCAGTGATGATCTTCAGGCACTGGTGATCGTTCCGGAAAATGTACGGCAGCAGGAGGGACGGCTGTTTATTGATCATCTTACCCTCCTCAGCTTTGTATCGAATAAACGAAGCTCCGATCTTCAGTTTGAAAATAAAAAACGTAACCTGCGTTCCGCTGACGGGTATGAGATCCTGAAGCCGTTTCAGCTTTTTCGCACTGCGGTATTCAACCAGAAGGTAAATGCGCCTGCCCTGGCCGGGGCGGGCCGGAAGATCGCCGCCCGCCTGGAGTTCCTGATACTGGGCGATCAGACCACCGACTGGAAACAACGCAATACCGGTATTGAGGATGTTATGCAGGCAAAACTGAAGGCTGCAAAAAAAACCTATGAAGAGCTGAAGTTAAAACGGGTGAATGGTGCAGTAAACGGAATACCGTTGTTTGCAATAAGAGATGAGCATCCTGCTGCTGAAGGGCAGGTATTTGATAATGTGGCACAAAACCTGTTGTTCCCGCTGGCGGCGGATTACCGGTTAAACGGAACCGCAGCATCCGGAGAACAGTTGCTGGCTGCACTGGATTATTTCCTGGACCAGGGCTGGGCGGCAGGAAGCGCGATCGGAACAGTGGATCATGTGATCCGGTTAACGCCGATCGCCACCGCGATCTTCCTGATGCGGGAGGAACTGAAGGCACAAAACAAACTGAAACCTCAGGTGGATATGCTGCTCTGGCATACCCGCATGGGCGGATTATTGCAACTGGATGCCACGCGTGGCGAAAATTCGGATAAAGTGCGGGGCGGTGCACTGGTAAAGCTGATCACCATTTTACTGATGGAGGATGATGCACGTAAGCAGCAACTGCTGGGGCAGTTTAAAGAGTACATGGACTATGTGGCAGCTTTTGCACCGGGTTACAGCGATACTTTTAAGCCGGATTATTCCATCTATCATCACCGGGGTACTTATCTGAATGCCTATGGAACCAACGCATTAAATACGATGGCATTGATCCACTGGTTGCTGGAAGGAACTCCTTACGCAATGGGTACAGCGGCAACGCACACCCTTACACAGGCACTGAAACAACAGGCGAATATCGCTTATGGTGTGCAGATCCACTATGGTGTCAGCGGGCGTTTTCCGCTCAACAACAGCTCCATCGATGGTAACAGCATGCCTGCATTTGCCTATATGAGTATGGCGGGTGACAGCATCCGTGATCCGGAACTGGCGGCCTTGTATAACTATATTTATGCGATCGCAAAACCGGATGAACTGAACAAGATGTTGCTGCCGGCGCTCACTTATTCCGGTACCTATGGCACGCTGAACCTGATGGTACGCCTGCATCGCCAGATGGGAAGCGTACAGCGCATGCCCGAAGATGGTATCACCGTGATGCCTTACTCGGGGCTGCTTGCTTACAGGCGCGGCGATGCTTTTGCCACAGTGAAGGGGTATAACAAATACGTATGGGATTATGAAGGCGGGAAGGGCGAAAACAATATGGGCCGCTATCTGAGCCATGGGATGCTGATAACAGCAAAGGGTGATGCAACCAAGGGTTTTGATGGCCAGGGAATGGCGCTGAATGAAGGCTTCGACTGGTCCATGCTGCCAGGTGCCACTACAAAGAAATTGCCTGCAGATAAAGTATTGTACTATCCGAAGGCCGATCAGAAATATGTGGAAGGCAAGCACCGGAATTTTTCAGAGAGCGTGGTCGCCAGTGGGCTGAAACAGGGAACCAACGGCCTTTTTGCCCTGGATCTCCGGGATGATGTGTTTCCGGATACCGACCGGTCCTTGTTCGACAGCAGTTTCCGCGCCAGGAAAACGTATTTTTTTATTGGTGATGAGATCATTTGCCTGGGCTCCGGTATCCGCAACAAAGACAGCAGGTATGCAACGGTAACCACGCTTTTTCAATATCGCGCTGATGCAGGACGGATCAATTATTTTAACGGCAGGGCAATAAAACAGCAACCGGTACAGAAAGCAGACGGCGGCTGGTTTACCGATCAGAATGGATTGCATTATATCATTCCAAAAGGGCAGCAGCTCCGGTGGGTAGAGGCGCAACAGCAATCCTATCGATGGAAGAATGCCAGCTATAGTCCTGTGGAAGGCAGATACCTCAAGGCCTGGCTGGATCATGGCACCCAACCTGCCGGTGGGGGATATGAATACGAGATCCTGCTGCATACCCAGCAGCCGGAGCAGTACCTGCGGTCCAAAACCTATACGGTATTACAGAAGGACGAAGTGGCACACAGCATCCGTCATGCGGCTTCCGGAATTACGGCCTATGCAGTGTTTGAACCGGGTAAGGAACTAAAAGGCGGACTGCTCTTAAAAGCAGCAGCACCGGTACTGGTCCAGATCAAAGAAACAGGTGACAGGCTGCTGCTTACAGTGGCAGGTCCGGATATTGGCCAGGCCCGCTGGAATCATAATATGTCGCACATGCCGGACAGCATCACCAATGCCTGGGCACAGGGAAAGGTGATCACGCTGACATTAAAAGGAGAATGGTATACGACCGGTCAGGTATCTTCGCTGGTGAATGCAACTGTTAAGAATGGCAACACCATCATCTCGGTATTTTGTAAAGATGGTGAAAGCATCGATCTTCCTTTGCAACACAGGGGCGCAGGTACGGGGGAAGAGGATTAAAGATCGAAATGGAAAGGTGGATGGTATTAAAAAACATTAAGGAGTTAAGGGTCATTAAGCGATCTGGGTGGCTTAATTGCTCTTAATGCCTGAATGGTTTTTAAAAGGGTTTTTGAACAGTTCGTAATAATCTGAGGTATCAGCAGGTAGAAGCATTAAATGATGAAGGATCATTAGGCTATCTGGGTGACTTAATTGCTCTTAATGCCTGAATGGTTTTTAAAAAGATTTTGAACAGTTCGTAATAATCTGAGCTGTCGGCAGGTAGAAGCATTAAGTGATGAAGGATCATTAAGCGATCTGGGTGACTTAATTGCTCTTAATGTCTGAATGGTTTTTAAAAAGATTTTGAACAGTTCGTAATAATTTGAGGTGTCGGCAGGTAGGAGCATTAAGTGATGAAGGGTCATTAAGCGATTTGGGTGGCTTAATTGCTCTTAATGTCTGAATGGTTTTGAAAAGGGTTTTTGAACAGTTCGTAATAATTTGAGGTGTCGGCAGGTAGAAGCATTAAGTGATGAAGGGTCATTAAGCGATCTGGGTGACTTAATTGCTCTTAATGCCTGAATGGTTTTCAGAAAATCGTTTTAAACAGTTTTTAATAATGTAAGAGTTCCGGTCCATTTTAACCACTCTCAATTCCTTGATGTTTTAAATAAATACCTGAGTGGTATATAAAAATATACAAGCTATGTATAAACAATTATTGCTTATTGCGCTGATCCTTTATAAAAGCCTGCCCGTTTTTGCGCAGCAGCCGGAGCGCCCGAACATCCTGATCATTATGACGGATCAGCAAACTGCTGATGCAATGAGCAGTGCAGGGAATAAAGACCTGCATACACCGGCAATGGATCAGCTGGCGGCCAACGGAGTGCGGTTCACAAGAGCCTATTGTGCACAGCCCCTGTGTACGCCCTCACGCACCTCGATCTTTAGCGGAAAGATGCCGTTTGAAACCGGCTTTATTGGAAATGCGCCGGAGAAGGATGGGCAATGGCCGGACAGCTTACTGATGATGGGCGCAATCTTTAAGAACGGCGGATATAAAACAGGCTATGTAGGGAAATGGCACCTGCCCGTGCCTGCCGGAAAGATCAGCCAGCATGGATTTGACTTTATTGAGAATACAAAATTCCAGGATTATAACGATGCGGCCACACCATCTTACTGCGCGCGGTTTATAAAGGAAAACAAAGACCAGCCGTTTTTGCTGGTGGCTTCCTTTTTAAACCCGCACGACATCTGCGAATGGGCCCGTGGCGATGCTTTAAAAATGGATGTGCTGGCCGCCGCCCCGCCACCGGCGGAATGCCCGCAACTGCCCGCCAACTGGGCCATTCCGCCCAACGAGCCAAAAATTGTCAGGGAACAGCAATCGTCCAATATACGCACCTACCCCTCGGTGAACTGGACCGGCGACCAGTGGCGGCAATACCGATGGGCCTATAACCGGCTGGTGGAAAAAGTAGACCAGTACATTGAAATGGTGCTGGCCTCATTAAAGAAATATGGGGTGGAGAAAAATACCATTATCATTTTTACCGCGGATCATGGAGATGGTTATGCAGCGCATTCGTGGAACCAGAAGCAGATCCTGTATGAAGAGTCGGCCCGGGTTCCTTTTATTATTTCAAAACCGGGTGGCTGGAAGCCCCGGACCGATGCATCCCTGGTCTGCAACGGCACGGATATCATTCCCACTATTTGCGGATTAACCGGGGTGCCGGCACCGACATACCTGAAGGGTGCGGATATCAGCAAACGGCTGAACGATCCTTCAATAGTGCTGAGAGATACCCTGGTGATCGAAACGGACTTTGCGGATAACGAGCAGCTGCTGGGGATCAGCGGACGAGCGGTGATTACGAAACATTTCAAGTATATTATTTATAACAAAGGAGCGATCCGGGAGCAATTATTTAATCTTGATAAAGATCCCGGAGAGATGGATAATTTGGCAATGAAACCGCAGTATAAAAAACAGTTGCAGCAAATGAACCGCTATCTGAGGGCCTGGTGTAAAAAGAATGGAGATGTATTTGGGAAAGAGCTATGATAATTGCTGGTCTTCCTAAGGCATGGCAGTCGCCGCCGGTTTACAGGACACTATGCGACTGGTGGGACCAGCCAACATCAAAAAATGGCTTGCTTCCCGTTCCGCAAGTCCTGTTTGTCACACAGGTGCTAATTACTTCCATTCGACTGTAACAGCATCGGTGTCGAAAAAACCCGGCTGGCACAGCCCATCAGACAGGCCTCATTCCCCATCCTGGCCGGCACGATCACGGAACTGCTAAAAGCATCAGCCATCACCCTTTCAGCGACCCGCCGGTTGATCTCCTGCACATAAAAACCGTCAGCACCTGAAACGCCTCCGCCGATGATCAGCTTCTGCGGGCTGAAGATATTGATCAGACTGGTGATACCTATCGCCATATAATCCAGATGCCGCTCCATCACTTCCACTGCCGCAGCTTCGCCGGCAAGATAGCTGCGCGTAATGACCCGGCCATTCAGACCGGAAATGTCCTGGCCGGTCCGCTGCGCATAATCCCGTATCAGCGCCTTTATTGAGGCATAGGCTTCAAAACACCCCCTGCCACCGCAAGAACAGGGCGGACCATCAAAATTGATGATGATGTGCCCGAATTCCATTCCCTTGTTGCGGTAACCGCCATACAGCCGGTTATTGATCACCGCGCTGCCGCCGATTCCTGTGCCTACGGTCAGGAACACAGCATCAGAGCAGTTCCTGCCGGCGCCGAACTGCATTTCTCCCCAGGCCATCATATTGGCATCATTGTCCACGATCACATTTAACCCGGTTGAGGCAGCAATAAGCGCCCCCAAATCAACATTACTGAAGCCGGGAAGGTTATCCGCCCCGCCCAGGATCACATTATGCTCCACGATCCCGGGAAAACCAATGCCTACACCGAGGATCTTGCTTTCGGTTACGTCGGCACATTTACGCACTGCTGCGTTGATCAACGCAATGATCTCCCCTTCCGACAGGACATCCCTTGACGGCATTTTAAACGAATAAGTGATCTCCCCCTTCAGGTTGATCAGACCGCATCTTACATAGGTGCTGCCTACATCAATAGCAATGGCATACATTTCTGTCAGCTTTTCTGATTTAATAAATACCCGGAAGACAAAAACGTCTCCTCCATACATACTTCAAAATAAAGCCCTGTTGTAAAAACACGGTTTCAAAAATGGATTTATTTCTTTCGAAATGGATGATTTCTGACTGGTTTATGGCTCCGCCTGTTTATTGGAAAGATATTCTGTCGGTAAACAACCAAAATATTGCTTAAACGAAGTTGAAAAATAAGACAGGGAACTGAACCCCGACATATAAGCTACTTCGGTAACAGAATATGCCTTGCTTTCCAGCAGCGCTGCTGCTTTTTTAAATTTAATACGTTTGATAAAGTCCGTGGTCGACTCGCCAGTGATCGCCTTCAGTTTCAGATAGAGGCTGGAGCGGCTCATGCCGATCGTACGGCTGAACGTTAATACGGAAAATTCGGGATCACTCAGACGCTCCTCAATGATGTCAATGGCCTTGCGCAGAAATTCCTCATCCAGGGTATTGAGTGCAATGTTTTCGGGAATGATCTCTGTTGCGGTAGAATAGTATTCTTTTAACCGCCTTCTCGAACGGATAATATTCTGCACCTTGGCTTCCAGTACGGGGAGTGAGAAGGGCTTGGTAACATAATCATCGGCGCCGGCCTCCAGCCCCTTTACCTGGTTGGCAGTCTCATTCCGGGCAGTAAGCAGTATCACGGGGATATGGCAGGTGATGATATTCTGTTTTATTTTTTTACAGAACTGGATCCCGTCAGTGCCGGGCATCATCACATCACAGATGATGATATCGGGTGCCTGTTGCTCTACCAGCAGCAGCGCGTCCCGCCCGTTATAGGCCCTGCTGATGCTGAACTGGTTTTCGAAGTAACCGGCAAGGTACTCCACGATCTGCTCATTGTCATCAACAATAAGCAATTGCTGCTCATGAGGTGGGTTTGTTACTCCGGGATCTTCGTCAGCCGTTTCTTTTTCGGGTGCGGCAGCCGTAAGGTTATCCAGCATCACGGCATAATGATTTTCCGGTGTAAATTCTTCGGTACGGTACTGGTCGCGGTCTGCCGGTAGCTGCACCACAAAGGTGGTTCCTTTGCCGGGTTCGCTTTCAACGAAAATAATACCGTGATGCAGTTCTGTAAGACTTTTTGCAAAGGCAAGCCCGACACCGGAACCCCAGCTGGCGTCTGAATGACTGACCTGGTAGAACCGTTCAAACACCCGCTCATGGTCTACCGAGGCGATCCCCACCCCCGTATCACTGACGGTTAACACCATCTGTCCGTTCCGCAGTTCGAAGCCCAGTTCTATCGTATCGCCCGGCTGTGTGTATTTAAATGCATTTGATAACAGGTTGTTACATATTTTTTCAACAGCATCCCGGTCAAAATAACAATGGAATGCTGACCGGTTCGCCTTAAAGAGATAGTTGATACCCTTTTGCCGCGATAATTCCAGGAAAGCAGCGTAAACTTCCCGGAGCAGCGGAACAATATCCCCTTCGGTGAGTTCCAGCTTTTTTAGCCCGTTTTCGGTTTTCCGGAATTCCATCAGCTGATCCACCAGCTGGTAAAGGCGTTTGGCATTTCCAAGCATGCGCTCATGATAGCTGCGGAGTTTCTTTTCGGGAACCGCTTTATTCAGCATCTCTTCCAGGGGTGCGATGATCAGTGTGAGCGGTGTTTTGAATTCATGCGAGATATTGGTAAAGAAGTCCATCTTCATCTGGCCCAGGTATTCAGATTTTTCCCGGTCGCTCCGTTCCTTTTCCAATGCGGCCTTTGCTTTGATCCGTTCCCGGATGACCCGGTAGGCGATGTACAGGATGGCCGCCAGTGCAATTGCAACAAGCAAGTAAAAGCCGTTGCTTTGCCACCAGGGGGGCCGCACGTTGATGCGAAGCGTACCGACGGGGCTTTTTTCGCCGAGAGGACCGGTGGCCTGAACCTCAAGCGTATAATCTCCTGGTTTCAGATTGGTATAGGTGGCCCTGGGGATGTTTTCGCATACCTGCCAGCCGTTATCAAAACCTTTCAACCGGTAATAATACCTGATACTTCCGGGGGCAATATAATTGAATGTGCTGAAGTAAACGGTAAACTGTTTGTATTCGTGCGACAGCCGCAGACCGGCTGTTTCACTGATGGCATTGTCCAGTACGTTGTAGTTGCTGCCCGGGGCTACATGTGTGTTAAAGATATCCAGACCGGTAAATGTGATGCGAAGGTCAAACGGCTTTAGCTGGATGGACCGGGGGTAGAAGTAAATAAGACCGTTCAGACCTCCGAAAAGAACCAACCCGTCACTGGCCTTGCAGAAGGCAGGAAGACTGAACTGGGTACTGCCGGTACCCGTCTGGTTATTGAATACCTGGAGTTGATTCAGCCGGTCATAGAGTTTGACCAACCCTTTGCTGGTGGAGATCCAGATCCCGTCTGCATCATCCGGCTGGATACCGAATATAGCCCCTTCTATGGAATTGTCCGGGCCGGTATAAGGGATAAAGCGGTGTTGCTGTTCGTCAAAGAGATTCAGGCCGTCACGGGTACCGGCCCAGATACGGCCCTGCTGGTCTTCGGCGATACAATTCACCAGTTCATTGGAAAGGGTGTTGCCGGCAAATACTTCAAGATGACCGAGATCAGCACTGAGCGCGTTCATGCCATTGATCGTCCCGATCCAGATCCTTCCCTTACGGTCCTGCAGCAATGAAGTGATTCCTTCTGAGCTCAGCTGTTTGCCTGAAGGATCAGGTGCATAAGGGATGAACTCCTGCTGTTGATCGTTGAAGCGGCTGAGGCCCGCTCGGGTGCCGATCCAGATCCGGTCCTGCTGGTCGCGGAGCAGGGCATGCACCATATCACTGTTTATAGAGGCCGGATCCGACGGGTCATGTAAGTATTTTTTTACGGCCCCTGTTCTTTTATTGATCACATTAAGACCAGCGTTAAAGGTGCCGATCAGCGCATTGCCGTCCCTGTCGAATGCAATGGCTTTAATATTATTGGAGCTGATGCTGTTGGGGTTGGTTTCCGTGTGCGACCGATAAGAAAGCTGGTTCGTCTTCCTGTTCCAGATATTGAGTCCCTTATCGTTTGTACCGATCCATATCTCCTGTGCAGGACTTTCTTTAATAGTGTTCACCACCTGGTCGTTCAGCAATACACTGCCGGTTGTTTGGCTGAGGATATTAAAACGGATATCGTCTTTATGATAATAGTTCAGACCACCGAAAAAGGTTCCCAGCCACATACCATGTTGCCGGTCCATGAAGATACAGCGTACGGAGTTCTGACTGAGAGTAAGGTGCCGGTTTGTTTGATGTTCAAAATTGGTGAACCTGGCGGTACGCGTGTCCATAACAGATAGTCCCCGGAATGTACCGATCCACAGGTTGCCCGTTTGATCCCATGCAAGGCTGCGGATATCATTGTCAATAAGGCTGTTGGCTGTTTGCGACTGATGCTGGTAGTTTACAAACTGGTCCGTCTTAAGATCAAGACAAAAAAGCCCGCCACCTTCAGCGCCCATCCACAGCAATTGTCCCTGCGGCAACAGCGCATTGATGCGTGTATTGATGTGGGCGGGCTGCCTTGGTTTTGCTGTACCAGAAGCAGGATCCAGGTCATATACGCCTTTATCCGTTGCCAGAAACAAATGGGTGCCGATAAAAAGCAACTGCTGGATGGTGTTGACTGGGCTGCCGCTGACATGGTATTGAAACGGCACAAAACGGTTGGCTGCCGGGTCCAGGTAATAGATCTCACCGGAGTTGGCGGCGATCCAGAGCCGGTTGTGCTGGTCCGTAGTGATACCGGAGATGAACCACTCGCCCGGCTTTACCGGCAGCGGATAGTTTTCAAACTGTTCCTTTTTATAATTGTAGCAGCTGACCCCCTTATTACCACCTATCCATAGCAATCCCTGTTTGTCTACATAAAGGCTTCTTATATAACTGGAGAAGATACTGCGATCATCTTTTTTGTTCGGCCGGAAGACGGTAAAGGTCTTACCATCATACCGGTTCAATCCATCCTGTGTACCTACCCAGATAAAGCCCAGGTGGTCCTGCTGTACCACAAATACCGTGCTTTGCGACAGTCCCTGATCTACAGAAATGGTCCTGAAATACCTGTTTTCAGCAAGGGTTGTTATTGGTTGTGCGGAGATGAAATTATATAACGTAAAGCAATAAAACAGCATCCACAAAAACGCTCTTTTCATTGCCGGCAATTTAAGAAAAATCGGGCAGGGGAGCGCGTTCCGGCGGCATTAATTCACAGGCGAGGGCAATCATTAACGCTTTTTAACGAATCTGCCCCTCCGCCACAGTACTGCGCAATGCAGGTAAGTGCAGGATAGTTATTCCAGGGAGTTTTCTCAAATTTACTTTAACAAACGAGTGAAGCGCGCTGACAAAGAAAAACGTGGTGATCAATAGTTGTCCGAAAAATAGTTTACAGATGCATTTGAATGAAACGGATCATGTCGCAGCATTGGAGCTGCTGATAGCTGATAGCTGACCGCCGATAGCTCCATGCGGGTAGGTACAGGATAGTTGTTTCATAAAGTTTTCTGAAATTCGTTCACGTAAACGATTGCGTACTGTTGATAGAAGGATTGCTGGGTTGCCGTGTAATACGTAATATAAAATTTAACGGATAATTCTTAACCATTAAAATCAGTCATATGAAATTGGTTACTGCTGATTTTTCCGCTGTTTTTACCTGAGCTGTAATCCGGCCTGGTTTGCCGGTCGCTAAAGATCTGCCCCCATCTTAAGCGAGCAGCTGTTTTAACGGATGCCGGTCATGGCCGGAACAATAGATTTACGGAAGACACATTTCTTAAAAAGACCTCTTTTAAAGAGGAGGGGACTCCTTTATTCAATTTTTAAACTAGGATAATGTTATTATGAGATTCAAGAGTTATTTAGTGATTGTTTTGTCGCTTTGCTGGAATCTGCTGTCCGCGCAGAACGGGCGGGTAATAAAAGGCGTCGTTCTGGATTCCGCAACTTCCGACCCGGTGCCGGGCGTATCGGTAAGCATCGCCGGCAGTTCACAGGGCACCACTACCAACACAAGCGGAGAATTTTCGCTTCGGGCCCCTGAAACAGCACGCCTGTTGTTCTCTCATGTGGCTTATGCAGAACAGTCCCTGGCTGTTTCAGATATGCGGAACGGCGTCATTCGGCTGGTATCTACGGTAGCCGGACTCAATGACGTGGTGGTAGTGGCCTATGGCTCCCAGAAGAAGGTAAGTGTAACGGGGGCTATTTCCACTGTTACCACCGACCAGCTGAGACAAAGTTCTGCTGCCAGTGTGGCCAATGCCCTGGCGGGTCGTTTATCAGGATTAGCTGTCATGCAATCAGGAGGAGGGCAGCCGGGACGTGATGATGCGATCATGTACCTCCGGGGCGCAGCCACCACTAATAATAATAGTCCGCTGATACTGATAGATGGAGTGCCGCGCGACAATATCCGGACCCTTGATCCGAATGAAGTGGCTTCTATAACCGTATTAAAAGATGCCTCTTCAACAGCGGTATTTGGGGTGCGGGGTGCAAACGGGGTTATTTTGATCACAACCCGGCGCGGCAGTGAGGCCCGCACACAATTTAATGCCAGTGTGGATCAGAGCTACACCTCTTTTACCAGGGAACCGGAACGGCTGCATTCAGTAGACTATCTGCGGTTAAGGAATGAAGCCTCCGCCAACGATGATATTGCCATTCCCTATACCCAGGCGGATATTGATAAATATGCCAACCCCCTGGCAGGGCTGGATCCCAATGATCCGGATTATGCCGGCAAAGCACGGGTATTGCAGTATATCTATCCGGACCACGATTACTACCGCGAGCTTATTTCGCGCTATACACCACAGACACGGGTAAACCTGAGCGCCAGCGGGGGAACCAGCAAGATCAATTATTTTGTGAACGGAACCTTTCTGCACCAGGGAGGAAATCTAAATGTAGAGCCCAAGTCGGTACTGGGCTATGATCCTTCTGCATGGATGGATCGCTATAGCTTCCGGGCCAACCTGGATTATAAGGTCAGCGCATCCTTTAAAACGTTTTTAAACATCGGAAGCTATATTGAAAAGGTAAATATGCCGGCTGCCTGGATTTATCCCAATAATGATACCCACTGGATGATGCGCGATCTGCTCTACCAGGCGCAGACGATCCTGCCCATTACGCCCGGCCCCACTACTATTGAAGGGTTTGGCGTGGCTCCGGGGCAGGTCGTTTATCCGGATTATTTGGATCGCTCGGCCTTTGAGATCATGAACCGGGTAGGATACCGGAAAGAGGTGCGTTCCAATCTCAATTCATCGCTTGGAGCTGAATGGGACCTGAGCCGTCTGGTAACAAAGGGTCTTACATTAAAAGGAATGATCTCTTACGATTCCAAAGCCACCACCGCAATGCAGGCCAATAAATCGGAACGCCTTTACCTGGCGCTTGTGAACCGGGAAACCGATGAGCTGAGCTACGCCACGAACCGTCCTGATGAAAGTATGCTGAGCCTTACAAGAGGAGCGGACTCCCGTTATAATATCAACCTCCAGGGCTCGGTTAACTACAGTCGTAGTTTTGATAAACATGCCATTACCGGTATGCTGCTGGCCCAGCGGGATAACTGGGAGAGCACGGCAGCAGATCTTCCGTATAATGTGATCGGTTTTTCGGGTCGTTTTTCTTATGGCTATGACAACCGCTACCTGGCAGAAGTGAATATGGGTTATAACGGCTCTGAACAATTCTCTCCAAAAAAACGGTTCGGGTTTTTCCCGGCCGGATCTGCGGGCTGGGTGGTGAGCAATGAACGTTTTTTTAAACCACTTGCCAATGTGGTACATTATCTGAAATTCAGGGCCTCTTACGGTAAAGTGGGTAACGACCAGATCTCCAGCAGACGGTTTATCTACATCGATGATATTACCATGGGCGGCGGCGTGCTGGGAAGCCTGGGTCAGAAAGTGAACATCGGCCTGCTGGGTAATCCTGATATCACCTGGGAAACATCGGTTAAAAGAAACATTGGTGTTGATATCGGCCTTTTCAGGGATTTTACCATCAACCTCGACTTCTTTAACGAGCACCGGAAGGATATCCTGATCGCGAGGGGAACGGTTCCGACGCTCCAGGGCGTTCCGATCGGCAATCTGCCCAAAGTGAACATGGGCGAGATCTCGAATAAAGGATTCGAAGCAGAGCTGAGCTATAATAGGACCTTCTCTAAAGACCTTTCCTTAATGGTAAAAGGCAACTACAGTTATAACCACAATACGGTGGAGTTTATGGATGAGCCGCGGCGTGATGATTCCTACCCCTATCCCTACCGTACCACCGGTTATTCGCTGGGGCAGCAATGGGGTTATAAGGTGGATTATACCAACGGGAATGGTTATTTCAATTCAAAGCAGGAACTGGATGAATACCTGGCAAAGATCCAGTATGGATTTGGCACACCCCGGGTGGGGGATCTTAAATATGTGGACCTGAATCACGATGGGGTCATTGATGCCAAGGACCAGGCGCCTATCGGATATTCGGGTATCGCGCCCCGGATCAGCTATGGCCTGCAGTTCTCCCTGCGGTATAAAAATTTTGAGCTGTCGCCTTTTTTCCAGGGAGTGGCAAAGTATTCCGGAACCTATGCCGAGCAGGGTGTGTATGAAAGTATAAAACTGGGAACCTATTTTGGTTATCAAAGGACCGCGTGGACGGCAGAACGCTATGCGAACGGGGATAAGATCACTTATCCGGCATTGAGTACACATACAACCACTAACCACACTGCAAATGATTTTTTTATTATGGATCGCTCTTTTGTGCGGCTTAAAAATATTGAACTGGCCTATACCCTTCCGCCCGGCGCCTTGAAACGGCTGACGGTGCAGGGATTGAGGATCTATGTTAGTGCCTACAATTATTTTACCTGGGATAAACTACGAATGCAGCATCTGGACCCGGAAAGTGACGATGCACTGGGCTATCCCATTACACGGTCGCTCAATTTTGGTGCAAGCATTACTTTCTGACAGGACGCAGCACCCGCTTTTGCAAACGGATGAAAAATAAATGCCCCAGGGCGGTAAAATAAAAAGTTACAAATGAAATCAAGCAATACATTTTTTAACATGAAAGCCGGTGTTCTGTTCCTGGTGTTTTTGCCTGCAGTGTTTGCTTCCTGCAAGAAAGCATTGGATTCGGCACCGGATGGCAAGATCTCACTGGATGAGGTCTTTTCCGATAGTGTTAAGGTAGCAGCCTATCTGAATACCTGTTATGATAACATGCCGGCCAAGGGCACGCGTTATTTCTTCTGGAGCCGCGGGCCGGTGGTATGGAGCGATGAAGCCTGGGATACGGATGCAGAAGCCGAGCCCACGCTTTCCGCAGGTCGTATGTACAGCGGTAATGCGGCGGCTTCCAATCACCCGGCGATGGATGTCAGTGCCGATGCAGGAAATGGCAGCTACTGGGCGCGCTACTGGAATGCTATTTATAACTGCAGTTATTTTTTAAGCCGTATCCGCGATGTGACCGCTGTCGACGCATCCGTGCGTAACCGCTGGAAAGCGGAAGCACACGCGCTGCGGGCGTATTATTATTCCGAGCTGTTAAAATGGTTTGGAGCGGTATTGCCCATCCAGAGCGCCCCCTACAATTACAAAGATGATTTTACCAGTCTGAAAAAGGCTTCTTATTATGAAGTGACAAAGTTCATTATTGCCGATTGTGATTCCGCACTGGCCACCGGGGAGCTGCCCTGGAGGATCGATAATCCCGGGGAGGCGGGCCGTGTGCAAAAAGCGCTGGCCGAGGCCATAAAGTCAAAGATGATCCTTTTTGCTGCCAGTCCGCTCAATAACGGCGGACAGGACTACTGGCAGGAGGCCTATCAGATCAACAAAGCCTCCCTGCAACACCTGAGGGATAACGGGTATGCCTTGTATAACAAGGTAAACTTCCCGCAGACCTATCTTGCGGACAACGCCTTTATCGGACCTGATAAAAACGAAAAGGCCGCCTTGTACAATGAATATTTTACACAGTCCATGGCCTACGCCAATCAGCCCGTGGATAAAGAAACCATTTACCAGAGCCGGGACGGACAGGGAAATATATGGGATATTGACGGCATCGGTGCACAGGATGGCTATAAATCCGGCACCTGTCCATCGCAGGAACTGGTGGATGCTTACGAAACAACGAATGGACTGCCCGTATTGGATCTGGCCAATCCGTACCTGGATGAGCAGCACCTGGAGCCTAATTACAACCCGGATAATAAACAGTACGATCCGGCCAGGCCCTATGAGAACCGGGATCCCCGTTTTTATGCCTCTATCTACTACAACGGTTCTAAACGGTATTGCCTGTGGAATTTTGATGAGGCGCCGGAATCACCGGAGAACTACCCGGCAGCCAAGGGGGTTCGTACACGCATCATTGCCACCTATGTGGGAGAACCGCAGACGGGAATCGATCCCGCAGTGCGGAAGGCAACAAGGACAGGCTATTTTGAACGGAAATTCCTGCATCCCACCAGCAGCAATAACAATGTGGTGGGCGGTGCCAACTGGAAGCTCTTCCGTCTCGGCGAAGTGCTCCTCAATTTTGCCGAAGCCGCTGCGGAAGCCGGTCAGCTGGGTGAAGCGGCTGAAGCAGTAAACGAAATAAGAAGAAGGGTGGGCATGCCCGATCTGCCGGCCGGCCTGTCAAAGGAACAGCTGATCCTGCGTGTCCGTCATGAGCGCCGGGTAGAACTGGCCATGGAAGAGAACCGTTATTTTGATGTACGCCGCTGGACAAGCCCGGGAGGCGATCTGGCCAAAACAGACAAGTGGATCACCGCGGCGGAGATCAAACGCAATGCCAATGGCAGCTATAGTTTCGGACGCCGTGTTGTACGGCCTACTCCGAGGGCCTGTTATACCAACAAGTTCCTGTGGTTGCCCATTCCCCTGAACGAAGCAAGCATTCTTTTGAGCAATACCGGTGTGAACTGGCAAAATCCCGGCTGGTAAAAGAATAAAATAAGTTTAATGATTGATAACAAAGCATCACATGAAGTATAAATCAATTATCAGGATCATCGCACTGCTGCTTTTTATATGGTGCCGGCACACTGATGCCTGCGCACAGCAAACCTCCCTTGTGGTAAAAGGAAGGGTTGCCGACGAGTGGAACCAGCCGGTATCCGGTGCTGCGGTCAATTCTGCCAACGGCAAAAACGGAACCACAACCAATAGCGCCGGGGAATACGTGCTGACCGTGAACGACAACAGTTCGTTTTTTACTGTTGAGAAAACCGGATATAAAACCCGGACCCTGGAAGTAAAGGAAGAAGACCGTATCGATGTAAAACTGGAAGCCGATGTGCATCAGGAATACGAAACGGTGGAGCTGGGATATACGCAGCAGCTGCGCAAGCGGGTTTCGGGTGCGGTGGCAACCGTAAACGGGGAAGTGCTGGAACGGGCGCCTGTGGCTAATTTTACGCAAACCCTTGCCGGCCGGTTGCCGGGACTGACCACCATGGAAACGTTCTCCGAACTGTCGAGGGCCACTACAGATATTTATGTGCGGGGTTTTAATTCCATCCGGAAGAACGGGCCGCTGGTGGTGATCGACGGGATCCCCGTATCATATAATTCCAGCCAGAGCCTGGAATATATTTCGCCGAATGAAATTGAATCGGTGAGCCTGCTGAAAGATGCTGCTACTCAGGCTATCTATGGCATCCAGGGTGCCAACGGGGTGCTGGTGATCAAAACAAAACGGGGAATAAAAGGGCAGCTGAAAGTGTACAGCACCTTTGATGAATCTGTACAACAGGTTACCACAAGGCCCGCTTTCTTTAATGCTGCTGAATACGCAACACTTAAAAACCAGGCTGCAAAGAATGATGGTACGGAACTTCCCTTTACAGATGCACAGATCCAGCAATACCGGTCGGGCGCCAACCCGGGTTTGTACCCGAGCACAGACTGGTATGATTATTTTGTAAAGGACCTGGCGAACATGCAACGCGCCAGTGTGAATCTTACGGGTGGTAACGACCGGGTCCAGTTCTATTCCAACGTAAACCTGATGCACCAGGGCGGCTATTTTAAAACAGATCAAACCAAATATGATCCCGATGCGAACAATGTATGGGTGAATTACCGCACCAATGTGGATATGGTCATCAACAAATACCTGAAGACCTTTATACGGCTGGCCGGTAATGTAAAACGGGAACGGACGCCCGGCTCCGGTAATTCCACCGTTTACAGCAGCATCTTTCAGCTTCCCCCCAATCTTTATGGACCTGTGACACCCGATGGACAGGTGGTTGCCACCAATACCATCGAAAGCCCGACCTACGGAATGCTGAACCGTTCCGGGTATTACCGGCACACGGTCACCAACACCACATCGCAGTTTGGTGTGGATGTGGATCTGGGTTTTTTGACAAAGGGCCTGAACCTTACCGGGTTGTTTGCCTACCAGACCAATTCTGTGGGAAGTCTGGGAACTACACAGGATTATGAACGCTATATAAGATCGGCGAACCTGGATACACTCGCATTTACAAGGCTTGGAAGCAGTATCAATGAGCCGCTTAAGTACAGTAAAAACCATTCCTATTACTATCATTTATCCTATAAGGCCGACCTGAATTATGAACGGAGCTTCGGGCTGCATGATGTGCGCGCCATGGCCTATATGTTTTATCAGAACCTGACAAAAGCCGACAATGCCTCTCCGGGTCTGCTGCCGTATAACCGCGTCAGCACCGGGGCGGAACTGGACTATGCGTATAATGAAAGATACCTGGTAAAACTGGACTGGGGCTATTCGGGATCTGAGCAGTATGCACGGAATAAGCGGTATACCGGTACTCCTGCTGCATCCGTTGGATGGGTGGTGTCCAATGAATCTTTTTTGCACGGACTGAACTGGCTGAGTCTGCTCAAATTGCGGGCGGCTTACGGAAGAACAGCAAATGATCAAAGCGGTTTAAGCCGGTTTGCCTACCTGAATGATATCCGGCTGGGCGGCGGAGGTCCCATCGGATCCCTTCAATACCTGATCACAGAAAATAAAATGGCCAACCCGGATATCACCGCGGAGACCTCGGTAAAAAGAAACCTGGGTATTGATCTGGGGTTGTTCAATGCAGTTACGGTGAGCGCCGATCTGTTTCATGAACGCATGGAAGACATGGTTGTGGGTGCAACCGGCACCATCCCTGCGTACCAGGGAGTGCCCCTTGCAGGATACCCGCAACTAAACTCCGGGATCTTTGAAAATAAAGGCTACGAAATTTCAATCAGCTTTAAAAAACAATTGAAGAAGGACCTGGGTTTTATGATCGGAGGAATGTATAGTTATGCAAAGAACACCGTCATCAGTGTGAATGAAGCAACACTGACCAGCGACTATGTATACCGGAAAAAACAGGAAGGTTATTCTGTAGGCCAGGTGTGGGGCTACCTCGTAGACAAGAGCAATGGCAACGGCTATTTTAATACACCGGAAGAGTTGAACGGAAACCAACTGGATCATACCCGGGTGGGCAATCCCCGGTTGGGAGATCTGAAATATACGGACCTTAACCATGACGGGATCATTGACGACCGGGATGTGGCGCCGATCGGTACCGGTGCCCTTCCCCGTGTTGTGTATGCATTTAACGGGGGCATAAATTTCAGATCGTTCGAACTGAATTTTCTTTTCCAGGGCAGCGGGCAGTATCAGACAATTGAAAGCGGGATGGGTGTTTATGAAACATTCAACGACGGGGTCTTTGGCTCCCTGCACCGCAATGCCTGGACACCGGAGCGCTACCAGAGCGGCGCACCAATTACAGCCCCGGCATTGTCGCTTACCAGCAGCAGCAGCCACCAGCCCAGCGATTATTATATTACAGACCGGTCGTACCTGCGGCTGAAGAATGCAGAACTATCCTATGCATTGCCGCGTGCGGTTTTGAATGCAATGCATATACAGCAGGTGAAACTGCTGTTAAGCGGACAAAACCTGATCACCTGGGATAAGATGCGGTCTGATGATTATGGCCCCGAAGGAGGCGGCTATAGTGGGTTCCCGGTATACCGTGTGTACAATATCGGGATTAAGGTGACCTTTTAAAAACTGAAGCATCGTTAATCTGAAATTCTCTTGATATGAAATCTATATTATTGAATAATGGAGAAAAACGCGCATTAACCGGCCGCCCGCTTGTTGCTGTTTTTTGTAAACGGCGGCTGTTATGGTGTTGTTTCCTGGGGTTGTTGATTACAGGGGCCTGCAACAAACAGCTGGATCTCCCGTCCGATGGCAGACTGGGCTCTGTTGAAGAAGCGTTTACGGACTATAACCGTGTAAGGGGCTACCTGAATTCCTGTTATGGTTATTGTCCCGAACCCTCCATGGACCGCGCCTCTTATACAGATGAAGCGGAAGATGCCGATGCTATTACCTCCGGGTCCAACTTTCTGATCTGGTACCGTGGCACGATCACCGCATCCACCTATGCCACCTATTCCTCCGACGGAAGTCCCTGGACCAACCTCTTTCAGGGAATTTATAAATGCAATACTTTTTTAAAACAGATCAAAACGGCCACCGCAATTGTATCGGACGAAGAAAAGGCCGGCTGGATCGCGCAGGCGCATACCCTGCGGGCGCTCTATTATCTGCAGCTGATCAAACGTTACGGAGGGGTACCTGTTTTTAAGGAGCCGCTGGAACTGAACCATGACTTTTCTCAGGACCACCGGGCAACATTCGGAGAAGTGGTGCGGTTTATCCTTGCAGATTGTGATTCGGCCCTTGCGGCACCTGATACTCAAACCGGTTTTTCCTGGAATATTTATGATAACCAGTTCGGCATTATGAACCGAGCGGTACCCTATGCCATAAAGTCGCAGGCGGTTACTTATGCCGTAAGTCCCTTGTGGGCAGATGGCAGCATTACACTGGAGGAAGCCACCCGGATTACCGGGGAAGCCTTGTTCCGGTGCCTGGCCAACGGCTATCAGCTCTTTGATGTGGAGCCTTCTCCCTCCGCTGCGCAGAACGCTTATGCATTTTATTTTATCACGAGTTCGAACGATAAGCGATCGGTAGACAAAGAGACGATCTACCAGCGCGGCAGCCAGATGCAGGTCTGGCGGGATGCAGGCATGCCATCCACTCCCAATATGACCAAGGCCGGCCCCTGTCCCACACAGGACCTGGTGGATGCCTATGAGATGGCCAACGGGGAACCTCCCATAACCGGTTACAGTGATGCGGATCACCTGGTTCCTGTCATTAATCCCGCATCCGGCTATGATCCGGAAAACCCTTATGCAGGACGTGATCCCCGTTTTTATGCATCGGTGTATTATAACGGTGCCGTACGATACCTGAATCAACCAGCGGGAAAAAAAGTGGCTGCTTATGAAGGCGGGGCAGATGGTATCTCCGCCTCGGACCGCCGGTTTACCCGCACTGGTTATTATCAGCGCAAATTCAACAATTCACAATCCGGCCAGGGTAATAACGCGGATGGCGCCATCCGGCTCCTGCGGCTGGGCGAGCTCTACCTCAATTTTGCAGAAGTAGCTTATCAGGCGGGCGGACCTGACGAACCGGTTTCCATTGATGGCACGGCGATGACGGCAAGGGAAGCGGTGAATGCCATCCGGAAACGCGCAGGTATGCCGGGCTTTCCCGCAGGAATGAGCAAGGAGGCATTCGAAAAGAAATACCGCAATGAACGGCGGATCGAACTGGCCTTTGAAGAGCACCGGTTCTTTGATGTGCGCCGCTGGAAACTACTGGGCACCTCCGATAAATTTGTAACGGGCATGCGCATCAGACAAAACGGAAATAACCTTACCTATACCCGTTTCAGGTTCTCAAACAGGGGAAGCACTGCCGACCGGTTCCTGATGTATCCTATCGACCAGAGCGAAGTGGATAAGATCATCGGGCTTTCCGGTGTGAACTGGCAGAACCCCGGCTGGTAGCAGTCTAAAACGTTGTATCTATTGATCATCACAATAATTTAAACATGTCTTATTTCCGTTTTTTAAAACCAGGCTTTCTGCAACTGCTGTTGCTCTGTATTCCCTTCACGGCTGCTGTACAGGAACTTTCTGTTATACCCCAACCGGCAGCTGCTACGGTAACAAATACTGCTACGGTACTGCCCGCAAAAATGTTCCGGAATATCTATACCAATGCCGGGCTGGGCAGATCATACATCCTGTCCGTATTCGGGGAATTGGGTATAGCCGCGGGCTTTACAAACGAAAAGAAAAATGCCGGGATCGAACTGCTCCTGGATACAAAACAAAAAGGTAAAAAAGGCGGGTACATGCTGGACCTGGCGGCTTCCGTAAAAAATAAGATCACGATAACTGCCAATACAACCGAAGGACTTTTAAACGGCCTGCAAACACTGCGTCAGCTGATCGGCCGCGATGGCAGCAGCATCCATGCCCCCGGATGCCGGGTATCCGACACCCCGGAATTTTCCTGGCGGGCCTTTATGCTGGACGAAAGCCGGCATTTTCATGGTATGGCAACCGTAAAAAAACTGCTGGATGAAATGGCCCGTCTTAAGATGAATATCTTTCACTGGCACCTGGTAGATGATCCGGGCTGGCGGATCGAGATCAGAAAATACCCGCTGCTGACAACGATCGGCTCCAAACGCGATCATTCACATACCAATCTTTCCTGGCAGCAATGGGATAGCTTATTCCCTGGCAGAAAGATGTTTTATACGCAGGCAGAACTGAAGGAAATGGTACGCTATGCCGCCGACCGCGGTATCCGGATCATCCCCGAGATCGAAGTGCCGGGGCATGCCTCCGCTTCCATCTACGCCTATCCCTGGCTGGGTTCCAGCAGCAGCAAGGAAAAAAAGCTGGTTTATGGGGATCTGTACAATATTACCGACCCCAGGGTGGAAGGGTTCATTCATGATGTGCTGGATGAGGTGCTGGCCATCTTCCCTTCAAAAATAATTCACATCGGAGGTGATGAAGCAAACTATACCCACTGGAAGAACCGGGAAGATATTACCGCCTTTATGAAAAAGCATGATATCCCTACACACTCCGACCTGCAGGTATGGGCCATTAACCGGCTCTCACGGTACCTGGCAGGCAAAGGAGCAAAGATGATCGGATGGAATGAAATTACCGGCGATAACATCCGGCTGGAAGCGCATGTGAAGGCAAGTGAAAAAGAAAAACTGGCACCGGGCACGATCGTGCAGTTCTGGGATGGTGAAGTAAGCCTGGTCAATAAGGCCATTCATAATGGTTTTGATGTGGTCAATTCCGACAGGCATTACACATACCTCGATTACAGTTATGAAACCACACCGCTGGAAAAAGCCTATGCCTTCAACCCGGTTCCGGAAGGACTTTCTGGCACCGATACGGAAAAGATACTGGGCCTGGGTTGTCAGATGTGGGGAGAAGCCATCCCGGATACCAACCGGTTGTATTACCAGGTCTTCCCGAGAATCGCTGCTATGGCGGAATGCGCATGGACGGCTCCCGCCCGGAAAGATTATTCCGGCTTTACCGAACGGTTAAAAAAAATGGAAACGATCTGGAAAAGCTATGGATACTGGAAGCTGTAGCCTTACCGCAGAAGAGGATACCAATTGATCGCATTGAAAAAATAAAAATGATGAAACTCTGTTTATTCCTGTTCCTTTTGTTTTTGATCCGTACAACACTGATGGCGCAAAGCACTGCACCTGCTGCAAAACAGGAAGCAGAGTACAGGGATCTTTTTTCGGATACCTGGGTGGCGACGGATGCTTTGGGACGTACGATGCCGGATGCCCGGACAGCAGGCCCGGTTAAAAAAGACAAACGCCGTGTTGTGGGTATCTTTTATATCACCTGGCACAGCGACAACCTGGCGGATCTTAAAAGCCCTTACTCGGGAGACGTAACAAAGGTACTGACTGCAAACCCCGAAGCCCGTTTGGATGCGAAACATCCGGCTTGGAAGGAGGGCTCCTTCCATTGGGGAGAACCGGAAATGGGCTACTTCCTGAGTAAGGATGAGTATGTGATCCGTAAGGATATGTCGATGCTGGCCGATGCGGGTGTGGATGTACTGATCATGGATGTTACAAATGCCGTTCGGTACTGGAGTGAATGGGATACGGTCTTTACCGTGATGCAGAAAATGAAAAAGGAAGGAAATAAGGTGCCGGAATTCTGTTTCTGGGCGTTTAACGGACCGGTGATCACGGTTGTGCAGGATCTGTATGATAAGATCTATAAGGAAAATAAATACAACGATCTTTGGTTCTACTGGGAGGGAAAACCACTGCTGCTGTATAACGGCGACCCGGGAGTGGATGCTAACGGGAAAGGCGTGAACAACCCGAACCCGCACTATGACAGTGCTGCTGTTACGGATAAGAACCATCCGCATTACGGCGATCCGGACTACACATCAAAATTTTATAAAGACTATACAAAAGATATAAAAAAGTTTTTTACACTGCGTACGATGTGGTGGGGATATTATAAATGGGCCGGCCGCCGTTTTGTAGGAACGGAGGACAACTGGAGCTTTGGATATGATATGGGCAATAAGCACGTAAAGATTATGCCTCCTGACAGTTTGCTGTCGCTGCATAACGGAAGACGCGAGGAAGCTGCCGTTACGCCGGCTCAGCATCCGATGTCGCTGGTAGGCAAGTCCTGGTCGAGAAAGACCGGTGAGCCGGAATTGAATGCGTACGACCTTCCGGACTCGGCCTATGTGCCCTGGCTGAAGAAAAAAGTGGCACACCCAGAAGGTTATGGCATCTATTTCCAGGAGCGATGGGAAGAAGCGCTGAAATCGGATCCGGAGTTCCTGTACCTGAATGACTGGAATGAATGGACGGCAGGTAAATACCAGCCGGAAGCGGGCAAAACATTCCAGTTTATGCGCCGGGATAACCCGTTCTTTTTTGTGGATCAGTATAATTCCGAATTTAACCGGACGATGCAGCCGATGAAAGGCGGCTATACGGATAACTATTACATGCAGATGGCGCAGAACATCCGCCGGTATACCGGGGTACGGTCCATACCCGAACTCAAGGGATTTACACCGGTGAAAATTGACGGCCGGTTTGACGACTGGGAAAGAATGACCGCAGAATACCGGGATACAAAAGGCGATGTATTCCATCGCAGTCATAAAGGATACGGGGGCACTTTTTATACGGACAGCTCCGGGCGCAACGACATTGTCGCCTGCAAAGTAGCGGTAGATAAGAAAAATATTTTCTTTTACGCAGCAGCGGCTGATGCACTCAGCCCTTCTTCCGGCAATAACTGGATGTTGCTGCTTATCGATGCAGATAACAACGCTGCAACCGGCTGGCATGGTTATGATTTCCTGATCAATAAGAAGGTAAAAGATGATCAGACCACCACGCTGATGCGTTACGATTCCGGAGTATGGAAAGAGCAGGCGCAGCTGCAATACCGCAGCAATGGTAATGCGCTGGAACTGGCCGTACCCCGCCGGTTGCTGGGACTTACCGGTAACGCATTCGTAATGGATTACCACTGGAGTGACAATGCAACGGATACGGAGGAGCTGATCACATTATGTACGACCGGTGATAACGCACCCAACCGGCGGTTTAATTATCGTTGTATCTGGAAAAAATAATTTCCGGTATGCGGCTAAAAACAGGAATATATGATTGTTAAAAGGATAACGCAGTGGTTACTGGTCTGTGTTTTGTGTGCCGTGGGCAGCAGGGCTCCGGCGCAGGTAGCGGATGTATACGAGCCGCTACCACCGGGGGCGGTAAAGCTGGAAGGGTACCTGCAACAATATATAACGCATTCCATCGCCAGCTGGAACAAAGGTGTGGTACCTTACGACAGTCTGGCCCTGCTGTTCAGGAACGGCCGGGCTTTTTTTGCCCAGGGAGAAATGTGGGGAAAGGCAGTGAGGTCGGGCTGTATGTTTTACCGGTACAACCGCGACCCGGGACTAAAAAAAATACTAAAGCAAACGGTTGCGGACCTGCTTTCCTATACACGGGAAAACGGAAGTATCAGTTGCTCCGCTCCGGCACAGCAGCCGGATGGGCCTGGTGGGGATATCTGGGAACGGAAATATGTGATGCTGGCACTGGAGGGATATTATACCGATGTGGAGGCAGACCCGGCCGTGCTGAAGGCCCTGGTCCGTCAGGCGGATGTGCTGCTGACACAGATCGGCCCCCCGCCTAAAGCCCGGATCACCGACCTGGGATGGAGCCCGAACCACATCGAATCCAGTACCATACTGGAGCCGTTGATGCGGCTTTACCGGCTCACCGGTTATCAGCGCTACCTGGATTTCTGCCGGTATATCGTAGAGACGGAAGGTGGGGCCAAAGGAGAAAATATCATCGGATCCGCCTTGCTGGGAAAAGATCCTGCGCGGATCGGCGGCGTTTATCCAAAAGCCTATGAGATGCTGTCCCTGTTTGAAGGCGTGGTGGAATATTACCGGGCAACAAAGCAGGAGAAATGGCGCACTGCTGTCATGAACCTCTTTGAAAAAGTAAAAGAAAAAGAGATCACCATCATCGGTAATGGCGGGGGTGATCAGCCCTATCATCCGGCTGTACTGGGAGAGGCCTGGGATTATACCGCACTGGAGCAGACCAATCCCGATATACAGCGAATGATGGAAACCTGCGTCGGTGTTACCTGGCTGAAACTCTGTTCACAGATCTTCCGGCTGACTGGTGATGCCAGTGCAATGGACCGGATCGAGCAATACGCCTACAACGGTCTGCTGGGTGCAATGAAACCGGAAGGCGACGGGTTCAGCTATGTAAATTTACTCAACGGTGTAAAGACCAACAGGACCGGCTGGGGAGGGATGATCAGCAATGTATACGTTACCTGCTGTAATTTAAACGGCCCCATGGGACTGGCCTACCTTCCTTATATCGCCGTGATGCGATCCGCTTCCGGACCTGTGGTAAATCTTTTCAATGCAGCAGCCGCTTCCATGATGTTACCTTCGGGAAACCGTCTGCAATTACAGATCCGGTCGGCCTTTCCGCAGAACGGAATGGTCCGTATCCGCGTGCATACCACTAAAAAAGAGGCGGTTCCTGTTAAGATAAGGATCCCTTCCTGGAGTGAAAGAACCCGGGTGACGGTAAATGGAACGACCTACAAGGCTGTTCCGGGAACTTACCTGGAGATCAAAAGGAACTGGAATAATGATGATGAGATCCTGATGCAGCTGGACATGCGATGCCGGATTCTGGAGGCGCCCCGGGGCAGTAACCGCAAGGGAGATCATTTTATGGCGCTGCGTGCCGGACCGGTGGTACTGGCGAGAGATGAAAACCTGGATCCCCATTACAATGAGCCGGTAACCCTTGTTCATAAGAATGGTGTTGTAGCGGCAAAAACAGTAAACGCTGCAGGAACGCATTACCAGATAATAATGGAAGTGCCTACAGCCAAAGGTGCTGTGAAGATGGTGGATTATGCATCCGTTAACAACTGGAACGGTACACATATCTGTACCTGGATCCCTGACAAATGAATACAGGTGCGGCCACAGTGGATTCGAACGTTTAAACAAGAAGAAAATGAATGTAAAAAAGATGATCGGGTATTTGCTGCTTTGTTTGATTGCGGGGTCAGCAGCTCCCGTTGGGGTATCGGCACAGCAATATGATGTAGCGGCATTTTACTGGCCGGCCTATCATTATGAGCCGCGGATCGGTTTTCTTTTTCCGGATAAAAAGGGTGAATGGGAAATTATTTATAACGCAAAACCAAAGGAGGAGGGACATGCCCAGCCAAAGGTTCCCTTATGGGGCTACAAAGATGAGGCGGCTCCGCGGGTGATGAAGAAAAAGATCAAAACGGCGCTGGCACATGGAGTGAACACGTTCATATTCGACTGGTACTGGTATGAAGGTCAGCCGTTCCTGGAGCGCTGTCTTAACGATGGTTTTTTAAAGGCCAATAAGGGCCGGATGAAATTTTACCTGATGTGGGCCAATCATGATGCAACAAGCTACTGGGATGCACGGAATCCCCGGAAAGATTCAGTGATCTGGAAAGGCGGCGTTAACAGGACGGAGTTTGATAAGATCACCGACCGGGTGATTGAACGTTATTTTAAACAGCCGTCTTACTATAAGATCAATGGTGAACCCGTGTTCTGCATCTATGAGCTGCAGACCCTGATCGACGGACTGGGCGGGCCCGGAGCAACAAAGGCGGCCCTTGATGATTTCAGAAAGAAGACCAAAGCCGCAGGATTTCCGGGATTGCATCTTCAGGGTATTTTATGGTCGGCCCTACCGGCTTCCCTGAGCGGCGTACCGGGAGATAAGATACAAACGCAGGACAAGGTGCTGGAGTACTTCGGCTTCAGCAGCATCACCAATTACTGCTGGGCGCACCTGCAGCCGCCTTCAGGCGATTATGAAAAGTGGGCGGATGCTTCCACTGCGATGTGGAGTGGTTTCGACCGCGATTTTTCGATGCCGTATATCCCGAATGTGACCATCGGATGGGATCCCAATCCGCGCTATCCCTTCAAAGCAGGCTATATCACCAACCCGGCTCCTGAAAAATTCGCGACCTATGTTGAAAAGGCAAAGGCGTATGTGGACGGGCACCCGCAACAGCCGCGGCTGATCACCGTCAATGCCTGGAATGAATGGTCCGAAGGCAGTTACCTCGAACCCGATACCGTACATAAACTGGAATACCTTGACGTAATAAAGCGCACATTCCATAATAAAAGGTCTTCCCGGAAATAAAAAATATTCAATGCCGCTGCTTCAAATGAATTATAAAATGAATAGCTTTTTGATCAGATTTTATATGATCTGCCTTATTGCAGGATTACTTTTTCTGTCGCAGCCTGTTTTTGCGCAGCTGCTTACCCCTTATCATGCATCGCTGACAGCAACAGATGCGCTCGGAAGAAGGCTGCCGGATCATGAAGCCGCAGGTACTTCACGGAAGGATAAATTTGTAGGCCTTTTCTACTGGACCTGGCATACACGGCAGGGCAGGGACAATCCGCCCTTTAATGTAACGGAATACCTTGACCGTGACCCGAAGGCCATTGATGACTATAAAAATCCCATCTGGCCCAAACGCAACAGCCCCTGGTTCTGGGGCGAGCCCTTATTGGGGTATTACCTGGATACGGATGAATGGGTACTGCGGAAACATGCAGAAATGCTGGCAGATGCGGGCGTGGACGTGATCATTTTTGATTGCACGAATGGTAATATCACCTGGAAGGAATCCTACAGGAAGCTTTGTGAAGTATTTACCAGGGCCCGTAAGGAGGGCGTACATACACCCGGGATCGCTTTCATGCTGCCCTTCTGGCTGAACGACGGAGGAAAAGAAATACTGAGAGAACTCTATAACGACCTATATCAACCCGGTCTGTATAAAGACCTCTGGTTCCTGTGGAAGGGCAAGCCGCTGATCATGGCACTTCCGGAATTTGCAGATGATATAGCCGGGAGGCAGAATGATCCCGCACAACGGGTGGCCATGAAGAACTTCTTCACTTTCCGCCCCGGGCAACCGGTATACAATAAGGGGCCGGAACGGCCCGATCACTGGGGCTGGCTGGAAATATATCCGCAACACGGGTTTGCAAAGAACAGTAAGGGAGGGTTTGAACAGGTGACGGTAGGTGTGGCACAGAACTGGAGTAAAGAGCGGGGGCTGACGGCTATGAATGCTCCCGGTGCATTTGGCCGCAGCTATACCCACGCAAAAGGACAAATATCGGATACCGGTGCGGTAAATAATGGATACAATTTCCAGGAGCAATGGGAGCGGGCGCTGGAACTGGACCCCGAGTTCATTTTTATTACAGGCTGGAATGAATGGATCGCCGGCCGCTACGAGGTATGGCAGCAGCAAACAAATGCCTTCCCGGACGAATGCAACCAGGAAGGCAGCCGGGATATCGAACCGATGAAGGGCGGACACAGCGACAATTATTATTATCAGATGGTAGCCAATATTCGCCGCTTCAAAGGGCTGCCGGCGCCGGAGCCCGCTTCAGCACCGCGTTCCATACAGATCGACGGAACGTTCAGCGATTGGAATGATGTGACCCCGGCATTTCATTCCTATAAAGGCAATACAATGCACCGGAGTAGTCCGGGCTGGGGCAGCCTCTATTACCGGAACAACACCGGGCGCAATGATATTGTTTTGACCAGGGTTGCAAGAGACAACGACAATCTTTATTTTTATGTGGAAACAGCAGCAACGCTTACTCCCCGCACGGATCCGGGATGGATGCGCCTGTTTCTTGATATAGATAATGATAAGAACACGGGATGGGAAGGGTATGATTTTGTTGTGAACCGGCTGAACCCGGAGCGCCGGGCCCTGCTTGAAAAATCACCGGGCGGCTGGTACTGGCAAAAAACAGGTGAGCTGGAATATGCGGTTGCCGGTAATAAAATGGAACTCCGGATACCCAAATCACTGCTGGGAATTAAAGGAAAGACCGATCTTGGTTTTAAATGGAGCGATAACATGCAGCAGGAGGGCGTCATAACAGATTTTGTAATAAACGGAGATGTGGCCCCTGCCGGAAGATTTAATTTTCATTTTGCAGCGCCGTAGGCAGATCAAAAATGGAGCAGACTAAGAATAAAATGAACCGGATGAAGAAGTATGTAACTGACAGGACATTGTTGTTAATGACCTTACTGGTATCAGTGGGGGGCAATGCACAGTTGCCTCCCGTGTTTGAAGCGGCGCGGATAAAAACTGCGGTGGCCGCAGAAACCGTGCAGCGTTATCTGGCGCCTGTTAAGATCCTTTGGCGTTCGGAACAGGCCGGCACGGGGATCGTTAATGCAGAACGGCTGCTGCAGCAGGGAAACGGCCAGGCCGATCTGTCCAATAAGAATATGTGTATATTAAAAAGCGATGGCAATAACCGCCCGGCCCTGCTGCTGGATTTCGGCAGGGAACTGCACGGAGGTGTACAGATCGTTACTGGGATGCACCCCTCCGGTAAACCGGTTCGTATACGCCTGCGTTTCGGCGAATCCGCGAGTGAGGCAATGAGTGATATCGAACCGGAAAAAAATGCAACAAATGACCATGCCATACGCGATGAAGTGCTGCTGGTTCCCTGGCTGGGAAAGCTGGAGACCGGTAATACCGGCTTCCGTTTTGTGCGCATCGACCTGGTGGATGCGGATACCGAATTACAGTTAAAGGAGGTACGGGCCATCTTCACCTTCCGGGATATTCCCTGGAAGGGATTCTTTAACTGCAGCGATACCCTGCTCAACCGGATCTGGATGACCGGAGCCTATACCGTGCAGCTGAATATGCAGGATTACCTCTGGGACGGCATCAAACGCGACCGGCTGGTATGGGTAGGTGATATGCACCCCGAAATAGCCACCATCAGCACCGTGTTCGGCTACAACGAGGTAGTGCCGAAAAGCCTGGATCTTTCACGGGACATCACCCCCCTGCCTTCATGGATGAATGGTATCAGTACCTATTCCATGTGGTGGATCATCATACACCGGGACTGGTATTATCACACCGGCGATCTTAACTATCTGAAGCAACAGAAAAGCTACCTGCTTCCTTTGCTGGATCATATCATCAGTAAGATCGGCAATGACAATAAAGAACAGCTGGATGGCACCCGTTTCCTGGACTGGCCTTCCAGCGAAAATAAAAAGGGCGTGGATGCCGGGCTGCAGGCCATGATGATATGGGCGCTTAAAGATGGGGCTGATCTTTGCCGCATATTGGAGGAACCAACGGCCGCAGCGCGTTGTGAAATCGCACTGGCGCGTTTGAGGAAAAATGTACCGGACCTCAACGGATCAAAACAGGCGGCGGCACTAATGGCGCTTACCGGGCTTCTTCCTGCACAAAAGGCAAATGATGAAGTGCTGGCAGTGAATGGGGCCAAAGGCTTTTCTACATTTTATGGCTATTACATGCTGCAGGCCATGGCCAAGGCCGGTAATTATCAGGGAGCGCTGGATGCGATCCGCAGTTTCTGGGGCGCCATGCTGAATCTGGGCGCTACCACTTTCTGGGAGGATTTTAATCTGGACTGGCTACCCGGTGCATCGCGGATCGACCAACTGCCCCGGTCCGGCGAGAAAGACATACACGGCGACTATGGGGCGTACTGTTATATCGGGTTCCGGCACAGCCTCTGCCACGGCTGGGCCTCCGGTCCCACTCCCTGGCTTACACAACATGTATTGGGGATCACCGTGGCAGCACCGGGCTGTAAGGTGATAAGGGTAGTACCGCACCTGGGCGATCTCCGGTTTGCAGAAGGCAGCTTTCCCACTCCTTACGGGCCCGTAAAGGTAAAACATGTAAAACAACATGATGGCAGGATCCGATCATCCATAACAGCACCTCCGCAGGTCAGGATCATCCGCCAGTAAATCAACCGGCAAAACGATTTCTACCGTAAAACCGGGCAGGCAATTTCTCCCGGATCTTTAATTTTTACAATTCTTGTCCGTTTATCTGTAACTAAAACCCGGCAGGGGGACAGATTTTTGCAAGACTATAACAGCGGAACTTAATCTGTATTAAGTTGTGTTTGGTTTACAGCAGACAACTTTGCGGCTGTCAGCTGCTGTGTCAACTGCATCGCTGAAAAGCGGCTGGCATGGGGCATCTTATTCTAAAAAGGCAAATGCAAAACGGATCAGTTTCCCTTCAGCAGCATGTACACTGGTAATGGTATTGTTACGCTCTTTATGCAGATCTGTATAGAGAATCCTTGTCTAATGCCGCTGACCTTCACAAATCGGTTTTATGAATCTTTAAATTTTTGTTGATGAAAAATAAACAAATGAACCTGACTGTAATTTCGGTGGTGCTGATCGCACTCTTATTATGTGCGTATGCATTTGCTCATGGATTTGGTATGTTATCGGATGATGAAGCCCGGCTGCTGGGATACCAGAACGTGGTTTCTAAAGAGCCAAATGAAATTATTTCGTCCGGTGTAATGCTTTCTTTCCGGATAGTGGGCCTCTTGTTTATTATTAGCGGTATCCTGTTCCTGGCGTCTTTTGCAAACAGAGAGTTTCGGAACATAAGTAATGCAGCAGTATTAAAATGGGCCTTGTTTTCGGTCATCCTGGCGGGTACGGTATATGGTGGTATCATGCGGGTGGTTTCCAATCAGCAAGGGGCAGCGTTACTGTTCTTTTTTACCATGCTGTTGTTTTTAATACTGGGTATCGTGGAAGGAAAACCGGCCGGTACCCATACCTTTTTTTCTTCGATAAAGCTGCTGCCTGTTTACGCTGTGTTGCTGTACACAATGGGAATACCCGGTTGGGCTAAAATATTCGGCGGCCGGCAGGCCATTGACCGGTATGTAAACATGTTTAAAGACAGCTTTGTAGCCGGACTACCCGGTGGAACGACACTGATTATTTATCTGTTGGGTGTTTTGGAACTGGCTGTGCCACTGCTGCTGATCATCAGCCTGCTGAAAGGAGAGTTCCGGAAATCCGGGCCTAAGCCCTGGCTCAACTATGCACTGGTATTGAGCATTTTTACCTTTACCATACTTTGTTTTGGACTGGCCATATTGTTCAATTTCGGCGGCTCTACAAACCTTGTATTTTATCCGATATTTACACTGCTGGTGCTGGTGTATTTAAACCCGGCGCAGGACCAGCCGGCTTCCGACAATATTTAAACGATTACCCATGAACCGGAATTATTTACTGTTGCCCGTTCTTTTTTGTATGATGATGGCCCGGGGAAATGCTTTTGGCCAGCAGGACCCCCATTTAAAAGGCGCAGACTATGTAGACCACGCTCTATATATGAACCGGGAAGTACTACCCGATGTGTTTGGCAGGCCGGATCCCGGCCTTGAAAAAACACTCACACAGGTGAAAGGGAATTTGTACCGGCATACCAATGGAACCTTACCGGCTTTACACAGTGGCCTGGTACTGGTTACAAAAGAGGGCGCTATTGTTATAGATCCGGCGTTGACCCAGGCCGCCATCTGGCTGAATGAAGAAATCCGAAAGCGGTTCAACGTGCCGGTAAAATACGTGATCCTAACCCATGCACATTATGATCATGCCGGTGGCTCGCAGGTATTGCAGCAGGCCGGTGCTAAGGTGATCGTTCAAAAGAACGGCCTGGAGCCGATCATCGGAGAAAAATTGCCGATAGCCGTTCCGGATATTGTTTTTGACAAACAGTTAACGATCAGCCTGGGCGGTGATACCGTTATTGTTAACCATATTGCTCCCAGCCATTCCAACAACATGTCGGTGGTGTTATTTCCAAAATATAAAGCACTGCAACTGACTGATGTGGGTGAGTCCAAAACAATGCCGTATAATGATTTCCTGGATTTCTATTACGACGGATGGATAGAAACGCTGGACTGGGCACTGCAACAGGATGTGGATTATATCGACGTGGGGCATTATACTCCCGCTACAAAAGAAGATATACGTAAAGAACGGGAATACATGCAGGACCTGCATCAGCAGGTATTAAACCTTGTAAGGGCGGGGCAGAGCTGGGACCAGCTTTACCGCAATGTGAAATTTTCAGACGAGGTAAAGAAATGGGGTGGCTTTGATGCCATGAGCAAGCTGAATGTACTGGGTATGTACCGTTGGGTGACCAATCACCGGCGTGGCGTATGGTAGACCGGATAATGGAACGCTATCAAAAATAAAAACGGATCGTTACCGCTTGCATTGTTATTGCGGATGATCTTTTTGTTTCTCCGGCTGCCCGTACTTTTCTTTTTGTGCGGCAGCGCATAAGCTACCGGCATCCGGATTACCGGGAGCAGGATGTTTCCGGATGTCCGGAACAAATTGTTGCTTTTTCTTTAGTTTAGCACTTGAGAATATTTTCAGCAGACAGATCGCTTGTAACAGGAATGGTTTCCGGGAACATCCGGACCCGCAGTCACTGCTTCGGTCATCGATTTCAGAAGAGTGCCATAAAATAAAACAGGATGCAACAAAAAAGAACACTTGCCGGTATCGGGCTGCTTGCTTTTATATCTGTTTACGCGCAATTCAGCAAACCCGGAAATTCCGGAGAAACGGTAAAACCCGGTCTGCCGCCGGCCCCGGATGCAGTATTAACGGTCTGGATCACCCGGGCGGATTCTTCGGTGCTCCTGAAAAAAAGCAATACCATAAACTTCAGCAGCGGTCGTACAGGGGGTATGGTTATAACGGTGGATAGCGCGCGTGCGTTCCAGGAGATCGACGGATTTGGATATACACTGACCGGCGGCAGCGCAATGCTCATCAACCGGATGGATGATGCAAAAAAAGAAACCCTGTTAAAAGAGTTGTTCGGAAGCGGCGAAAACAGTATAGGTATCAGCTATCTGCGGGTAAGCGTGGGTGCTTCCGACCTGGATTCCGCCGTTTTCAGTTATAATGACCTGCTTCCCGGGCAAACTGATATTGCACAGGAAAAATTCAGCATTGCGCCGGATAAGATAAACCTGATACCGGTGCTGAAGCAGATCCTTACTATCAATCCTGCCATTAAGATCCTGGCCTCGCCCTGGAGCCCGCCGGCCTGGATGAATGATAATGGTGCGACCAAGGGGGGAAGCCTTAAGCCGGAATACTATGCTTCTTACGCAAACTATTTGGTAAAGTACATCCAGGCCATGAAGGCAGAAGGGATTGCGATCGACGCACTGACACCACAAAACGAACCGCTGCATCCCGGGAATAATCCCAGTTTGCTGATGCTGGCAGAACAGCAGCGGGATTTTATAAAAGATCAGTTGGGACCGGCATTTAAAGCTGCCGGTATTCAAACAAAGATCGTCGTATATGATCACAACCTCGACCGGCCCGATTATCCCATCACCATCCTGAATGATCCGGAAGCAAAAAAATATATTGATGGCTCGGCCTTTCACCTGTATGCGGGAAATGTAAGTGCCCTGAACCAGGTACATACAGCGCATCCCGACAGGAACCTTTACTTTACCGAACAATGGACCGGATCTACAGGAAGTTTTAACGGCGACCTGAAATGGCATATTAAGAATGTGATCATTGGCACCATAAAGAACTGGAGCCGTATTGCGCTGGAATGGAACCTGGCCAGCGACCCGGGCTACAACCCCCACACACCGGGTGGTTGCACACAATGTAAAGGCGCACTGACCCTTGACGGAAATGGAGTGAACCGGAATGTGGCCTATTACATTATTGCGCATGCTTCAAAATTTGTACCCGCGGGGTCCCGAAGGATCTACAGCAGCGATGCCGCAGGGTTGTCCAATGTGGCATTTCTGACACCGGCAGGTAAAAAAGTAATGATTGTTCTGAACGAACAGAACGGCGAGCAGGTATTCCGGATCAGTTATTCCGGTAAAAATGCTGTCTGCATGCTGCCGGCAAATACCGTGGCCACCCTTGTTTGGTAAGCGGCTGTTGCACGGCGCGAAGTATTGGCCGTATGCCGGTGATACAGAGGATAATCGGCTGAGCAGCATGCTATATGATGCGTAACCGTAGTGCCATTCAGGCGATAGATTGCCTTACCGTTGCAGGCTGGTCCGGATCTTTAAGGTCATTGCAGGAGGATGGTTCTGATATAAAACTGTAAATTGCAGGGGCACTGATTTTTGATTTGGATGAATGATCGAAACATTTTGACATGGCAAGAAAAACTGGTCCCAGAGGCATTTATAACAAAGAGCGAACCAAGGAAAAACTGATAGCGGCCGTAGGCAGGATATTGGTTAAAGATGGTTTTCAAAGTATAAAGGTAAACAGGATTGAAGCCGAATCCGGTGTTTCAAAAAAACTGATCTATCTTTATTTTGATGGCCTGGACGGGTTGATCAATGCCTACCTGATGCAGACCGATTTCTGGAACCAGGAAAGGGAAAAGGCTGCGCAAAGTCCTCCGGCTGAAATAAAGCCGCTGGAAAAAGACATGATGTCTCAGCTATTTCGTGATGACTTCGAATATTTTGCCACCTCTGCCGAAATGCAAAAGATCATTCTTTGGGGAATCAGCGAAAAAAATAAGGCGATAAAGAAGATCGCGGATGTCCGCGAAGACTTCGGCGTACCGGTTTTTGAGGCATCGGACCTGGTGTTTAAAGACACCGACATCGATTTCAGGGCCGTAGCAGGTCTTTTTGTAGGAGCAATCTATTATATCGTGCTGCATGGAAAAATGATCGACAGTACCATATGCGGGATAGACCCGAATACGAAGGAAGGGCGGGAGCGGTTTATAAGGATGATCGACAAGCTCCTGGAATTATGTTACGGGCATAAGAAAGAACGCTGACCTTTATGCTGTGATCCGGAATGTTCCGGTTTAGGAGAAGGGCCGGCTCCTGAAACGAACCACTTTATTCTATATTTGGCCAAAAAATCTTCTGTATGCAGTCAGGGCATAATATTGATTTTGAAAAAGCCTCCTTTAAAGATTTCGAAACAATACCCCATTACGACATATTTCAGCGGGCAAAAGCCTTTGAACAGTTTACCGGTTTTATGGAAGACCGGCAGCAAATGAATTTCAGGTTTGTTACGGATGGGTGCGGACCGGAGGTGCTGGTACGATCCCTGTTTGCACCGGATCCTAAGTTATGCATCAGCCTGGTATCAAACGATTACCTGAATTTCACGCATCACCCGAAAGTGATTGATGCGGCTGTAAAAGGTATTCAGCGATACGGAACGGGTGCCGGTGCTTCGCCGCTGATCGGCGGCCATCATGAATACCATGTGGCGCTGGAAAATAAACTATCGGCATTTTTTGGACGCACGCAGGGATCAAGCATTGTTTTTACCACCGGTTACACAGCCAATAGTGCCACTTTGTTAGCATTGCTCAAAAAAGAAGACTGCGCCATTGTAGACAGGGCGGTACATGCAAGTGTATATGAAGGACTGCCGGGTACCAACATAAAAAAATTTCCTCACAACAGCCTGGTACACCTGGAACGTGCACTGGAGGAAGCCCGGTCCAGGTATGCTACCCGGCTGGTAATCGTGGATGGGGTGTACTCACAGGATGGGGATCTGGGTTTGCTGGACAGGATCCTTGAACTTACAAAAGCATATGGCGGGTACCTTATGGTGGATGATGCACATGGCATCGGTGTTGTAGGAGAAAACGGCCGGGGCTGTGCAGAGCTGTTCGGTGTGCTTGATAAGGTGGATATTTTATCCGGAACACTCAGCAAGGCCTTTGGACATATCGGCGGTTTCATCATTGCAAAACCGGAAATAATAAATTTTCTGAGGTACCAATCCCGGCAGCAGGTATTTTCTTCCACGTCGTCTCCGGCTTCTATGGGACTTCTAAAAGCGATCGACCTGATTGATGAGGAACCGCACTGGAGAACAACACTGGCGGAAAATGTGGACTATTATCAGAAAGGGCTCAGGGATCTGGGACTGGATATCGGTACTACCGCATCACCCATCGTTCCTGTTAAGATCGGTGATCCGCACAAGACTGCTGATGCAGCCCGCTTGCTTTTTGAAGCAGGTGTATATGCCAACTGTATTGTTTATCCGGGTGTGGCCCGTAAAGATGCCCGCATCCGGACAAGCCTTATGGCAACACATACCCGGGAACAGCTTGATAAGGTCCTGAACGCGTTTGAATTTGTTGACAAGAAATTAAAGATCACCAGGAGATAAGGAGCTGTCAGCAATCAGTGTCCGTTCCGTTCTTATGTCTCACATTTTACATTTTCATTTATCGTCATCCGGCTGGTCAAAAAGCGAGGAGTTATTTAAGCGAAAAAGTTAATCCTCCCATTTTGCTTTTTATACAAGACAAATGAGAAGATTAACTAACAAAAGCTTAATTACATCATTTATCCACAGATCTCAATCAGCAACCAGATGGGATCATGGAAAAGAGAGCTGATGTTTCAAGGTCAGATTCATTTTTTAAAAAGAATGATTGCAATTTTAATAGCTGTACTTTTTTTCAAAGTGATCAGGTAAAAAACTTGCAATACACAACGGCCGATCCGGAACAAAAATAGTAAACTCCCCATAAAATTCACTAAAAAGTGAAAAAAACGCCAATAAATTAATGAATTATTATAGAAAAAGTTACTGTTTATACCCGCTTTATTTCGGGTTTCCGGAAAATTTAGTTGGAGGATTCGGTAAAAGTTTAAAGAATAAGCACTACTTTAGTGCTGGTGTTTTTCATAGGTTAGCAACGGCCTGCTTTTTTTAAAGCCGGGCCTTTTTGTTTATGGAAGGGTATCATTATTTTGGAGGATCATTTTTTTAAGGTGCTGACCTGACCGGACTGCGCAGACAAAATTCCTGGTGTTGCCCATCTTACGAGCTTTTTATATCGCAGTTTTTCCTCTTTCCCGAATTTTCCGATGTGCACCTGTGAGAGCTGTCATGAGAAGCCGGGTGCGCTGTTACCAGGCGCAGTGTTTCGCAATTATTGACTGCTTAGGATTTTTTTCTTTTCCGCATCAAATTCTTTTTGGGTCAGCGTGCCATCATCGAGCAACTTTTTAAGTTCTTTCAACTGATCCGTTTTAGATGAGGAAGCGGGCGCCAACGGCTCGGCCGGATTATTAACCGCATATTGTTTAGGGGACCTTATTTCACCGGATTCGACCGCGTTGTCAATTTCAATCCAATAATTAGCGGCTCCTCCAAGACCAACAACCCCAATGGCTGTGTACCCCCCTTTTTCAGTTCCGGTGAGCGTGATTTTTTTAATGACGCCTCTTTTTGCCTCATTGGATTTTAGCGATATCCGGTCATTCATAGCATCATTTCCCGACTTAGGCCCTCCGAGCACGTTATACCAGCTTGTTTCAGATTCATAAACAAAAGCAAAATGTTTCGTAGGTAAGGTTCCTTTTCCAAAATAAACGGTATCGCCTGTTTTCCAGACCCATCCGTTATCAAGCCGGTACCCGCTTTTTGCTACTTCTTTCAGCGCTACTTTCGGCTTCATTTTTTCAAGCTCCGCTTTTGTTAATTGTGAATAACACAAAATGGGCAGGCAAAAAAACAGAAGTGATAGTAATTGGCTTCGTTTCATGTGTATAATTTTTTATTGATTTTAACTCTTATAAGCGGATTAAATAAACGATTTTCTGAATGAGAGGTGTGAGCCATTTCTTTGAATTCACCCCTTTTTAGCCAATCATCAGTTGTTACCTTATATATTCATCTTTAGCAGCCGGCAATGTTTCGTCCTCACTAATATATTGTATCACCAGTTTATTGTTTGAAATACTGATGACTTTATAGGCATAAGTCCGTTTTCCCCCGGTTAGGGTTATTTTTTTTGAAGCGGCATCGTATTGATAGCTCTTTTGGTCGGAAATGCTATGCCGGCAGGTATTATGTTCATTCTGATCACCATAGCTTTCCCCATGATAAGCACCGCCGGATGCAAATTCTATAAAAGATTTTTTACTGCAATCATTTGCCGCTTCCCGCACCTGTTTGCCATTATATTCATAGCTGCTTGCATTGTAATTCCATTTTCCAACAAGCAGCCCGGCAACATCGGTTTCTTTTTTGCATCCGGAAAAAATAAACACAAAACTTAAGGAGAGGAGTAATTTTTTAATCATCATATTTTTATAGTACTGGGTAAATAATCTCTTTTTTTGAATACATTAAGGCTCCGTTCAAGCATTCATCAATAGTTACCGTATATAGGTATATTCAAGTTCACCCGGGGGTAGGGTTCCGTCTTCATCAAGCTTCTGTAATACCAATTTACTCTTTGAAATACTGATTACCTTATAGTTTTCTTTCGATTTTCCTCCGGTTAGGATTAGTCTTTTTGAAGCGGCATCGTATTGATAGCTTTTTAGATCGGAAATGGATAACTGACAACCCGTATTTGGTACTTCATCACCATACGATTCCCGATGAAAAGTGCCTCCAGCTGCCAATTCCATAAATGACTTTTTAGTGCAATCAGTTGCCTCTTTTTGCTCCCGTTTGTCCACGCCCACTAAATAAGACCTTGCACTATAATTCCATTTGCCAATAAGCAGATCAGCAACATCGGCTTCTTTTTTGCATCCGAAAAAAATAAATACAAGGCTTAGGGAGAGGAGTGATTTTTTAATCATCATTGTATTGTTATAAATATTCATTTTTCAGTGTTTTTACATCAAAAGGATACTTCATTTTTTCCTTCTACTTACTTTGTACATACGTAAACATGTGGATCATCTACGCCATCGCCATTTACATCTCTTTCGTACAATTGTAATTCCAGTTGTGTTGCGGTAATGCTACGTACAAGATAAATACCCGTGGGACTATTTTCCCCATTGCTATCAAACCATGCAATTATTTTTTTTGCAGATACGTCATATTTATATCTGTTTGGGCCGAAACCCGTAGATTCACATTTTTTATTTATTTGTGCATACCCTGCATCTTTTAACACACCTCCGGATAAAAATTCCTTATAACTTTTTTTTTCGCAGGTGTTGCCCTCCTCCCGTTTCAATTCTTTTCCATCCTTGCCGGAATAAATTACTAACCGTGCATAATACCATTTTCCCAAAAGTTGATTACTAACTCCTTTATCTTTTTTGCATCCAAAAAAAATAAACATAAAGCTTAGTGGGAGTAATAATTTTTTAATCATCATTGTATTTTTACAGGCGTTATAATTAGATGATTGCTGCTTTTTAAATAACCACCCTGTCTTTGCAGCACCCGTTCGCGTACTTCTTCAGCCAAACGTTGATCGTATCTGTGCATTTGCGGCGCTTTCTGAATTTGTGCATCCGCCTTACTGGCCAATGGTAACCGCTTTAAAATAATCGACCATGAGTATTGTTTTTGGATGCGCGGCAACACCTACCTGATCCAATAGATTTCCCTTTTTGGAAGGCATGCTATGCACTTCTTTTCCATTGATGTAGAAATGCCATGTTCCCTGGATATTTTCAATGCGCAGTTTATTGAAGGCCTCTTTTTTTATAACATTATTTTCCGTCCAGTTCACATAATTTACGTAAGGCTTGTTATAACCATTAGGATACCCGCCAATTACGAATTGCCCATTGTGGGAAATATAAAAGTAAGACATACCGGTTATGCTAGAACCGCTTCCTTGCAGGTTCCAGATCAACCCACCATTACCCCAGGTATCTCCCCCGATTGTAGAAACTTTGACCGAGGCCTCAATTGCAGATCTTTGAACGTTTTTTTCAAATAAACTTTTTAGCCATACATTCCATTCCACCCCTTGGGTGCTTAGTGCATAATAACCACCCTCTATCATAAGTATAGTGCCGTTCGACCTGGTTCCCGTTGGCCAGAACCCGTCATTGGAACTGAAATCAGTACTATAAACGGTCTGTTCTTTTTCGCCGACGCCATCTTTTTTACAGGACTGGAATGATAAAATACCTGAAACAAAGAGTAACAAAAACAACTGATTTTTTTTCATGATTTACTGGTTATTGATTGTTTTAATAAATGAAAAAAGATGTATAGTATCCAATTGAGCACTCAGCAAAAACACCCCGAGAGCCGGAAAAAAACTAACCGGATCTGCTCCTGTGTGATTTAGAAATGATGACTTTGTAATAAACATTCCTTCTGTTTCTTTTTAGAAGCTCATTTTTGAGATCGATGAAAATCCGGTGCTAAATTCTCATCAATTACAGGAAAAAACAATCGGAGAAAACCTTCATTTTTTATATCCATGAAAACCGGTAGAAACGGCTAAGGGTTTTTAGGTATTGTATGTGTTGGGAATAAGTGCGAACTTTAACGCGGAGGAGTTTATAGCGTATTGTAATCAACCACGACCCATTCCCCATGAACAAAAAAAAACAGTATATATCGATCATCTTTTTACTTGTTGCTCATTGCATCATAGCACAAAACAGGCAGGAAATAGACAGTTTAAAGAGCCTGCTGCAACGCACACCCAGCGACACGGGCAGGGCCATGATCCTTTACGAGCTGTCAGATAAAACAAAAGGAACCGATACCGCTGCCAGTTATGGCTATATCAGACAGGGAATACAGCTGAGCAAAAAAGATCCCTATTATCTGGGCGTTGGGTATTTTTATTTGGGGAGAATATATACCAATAATGACCCTGACAAAGGAGCGGCAATAACAAACCAATCGCTTTCTTTTCTTGAAAAAGTGCATACACCGGCGTCCTATGCATACCAAAGCCGCGCATGGGGCATCAAAGCCATAGCCATCCAAATAAAGGGCGATGAAGAAGCCTATGCGGATCTGGTACAAAACAAAGTGATACCCCTGGCAGCAAAAGCCGGCGACAGCCTGCGTGTGGCGTATGCATACACTCATTTAACAAATGCGTTTATGAACACCAGCAATTGGGATAAAGCTATTTTATATGCGCAAAAATCTGTCGCTATTTACCAGCGCCATCAACCCCTCAATTTGCAACAGACAAATAATTTTGCAAACCTTGCAAAAATACAATTGTTAAAAAAGGCGCCAGCCGCCAACGCAAAAGTTTTTTTAGACAGCGCTTTCAGCATTATGGATCAAAACCCGGACGCCATTACATACGAACCATACTATTATGCCATAGCCGCACAATATTATATTTACAACCATCAGCAAGAACAGGCCGATCAATGCATTAATAAAGGCATTTCGGCAGCGCAAAAAATAAATAGCCGCACAGATATACGCTCTTTATTGTATCAAAAAGCGCGGCTGTACAGGCAGCAGAACAATAAAAAAGCCGAAAAAGAGGTGCTGCTTACGCTGGTTAATGGAGGCTATATGACCACCGTGGGAGACAGAAAACTGGCGTATCGTGGTTTGGCAACTACTGAAGCCGGTCTTAACAATATGGGCGCTGCTTATAAATGGCTGAGTGAATACGCCCGGCTTTCGGATAGCCTGAGCAGCGCGACCGAAAAACGACAAATAGCCGAACTGGAAGCAAAATACAATTTTGTGCAAAAAGAAAAGGATTTGCTTGTTGCCAATAATAAAACGAAGCGGCAAAAAATGCTTACCTGGATAAGTCTGGCAGGTCTGCTGCTGGCATTGTTCCTTTTTTTATACCTGAACAGAATACGTAAATACAAGGCTGCGCAGCAATTACACTCCTTAAAACAGGAGCAGGAAATTGCGCTTACACAGGCGCTGCTGGAAGGTGAGGAAAAAGAGCGTATGCGCATGGCCCGGGACTTGCACGACGGACTGGGCGGCATGCTGGCCGGCGTAAAAATAAACCTGACCAATGTACTGGAAGATGAGCCGTCAAAGGAAATAAACAGAGTGATTTTGCAATTAGACAATTCGGTAACCGAGTTGCGGCGCATAGCCCGCAATATGATGCCCGAAGCCCTGTTGCGCTCCGGGCTGGAAACAGCATTAACCGATCTTTGTCAATCGATATCGGGTGAAAAACTATCTGTTGAGCATAGTTTTATGAACATTAGCACCCGCATCTCCCAGCAGGAGCAAACCATTATTTACCGCATTGTACAGGAGCTGCTTACCAATGTGGTACGGCATGCCGCCGCCACAGAAGCCTTTGTACAATGCAGCCAAAATAGAAATCTTTTTTCTATTACGGTAGAAGATAATGGTCGTGGTATGGCGGAAGCAAATAAAGCAGGCAACCGGGGCATTGGGCTGGATAATATACGCAGCCGTGTAGAATTTTTAAAAGGAAAAATCGAGTTGCAATCCACGCCCGGTAAGGGAACCATTATAAATATTGAATTAGTGTTAAATGAAAAAGAATAAAATATCAGTAGGCGTGGTAGAAGATCATTCCATCATTGCCGAAGGGCTCAGCACCATCATCAGCAGTAGCAAAGAGCTAAAGCTCGCGGGTGTATTTTTTACAGCAGAAGAAGCATGGGCCTTTTTACAGAAACACAGTGTGGACCTGCTGTTGCTGGACATTAGCCTGCCACAAATGTCGGGTATTGAATTATGCAGCAGTATAAAACAACAACAACCGCATATAAAAATAATCGCGCTCACCAATCATACCGAAAAAAGTGTGATACAGGAAATGCTGGAAAACGGCGCCGATGGTTACCTGCTCAAAAACACCTCCAAACAGGATCTGCTCACCGCCGTGTGCCAGGTAATGGACAACCGGTTTATTTTGCCCGCCGATTTGCAAAAAATAGTTTTTGCGCCCACCCCGCCGGCCGAAAAAGCAGTACCCCGCCTCACCACCCGCGAAAAAGAAATATTGCAGCTGGTCAGTCGTGGTACCACCACCAGTTCAATTGCGGCACAACTATTCATCAGCCCGCAAACTGTTGAAACGCACCGGCGCAACCTCATGCAAAAATTTGAAGTCAATAACTCAGCGGCACTGATTCGGAAGGCAACAGAAAAAGGATTGTTGTGAAAGATGCAATCAGACAGAAATTACTTTACTCACCCTAACAATAGTCTATCGATTTGCATATTATCGTAACAGGCACTAAAAATCTGAGCGTTTACATTTATTGTAGTAGTCATTATTAAATTCGACTAAATATGTTATTATCAATTAAACCCATTTGCCCAAAAAGCAAGACAAGAAAAGATGGCACCGCTCTAATCTTTCTTCAGTATCGCTGAATAGAAAATCCACTTTACTGAACACCGAAATTGCAATCCCTTCCCAATACTGGCATCGCAAATATACACGGATCCAGTCAGAACTCGCCGCAGGGTCCGCTTCATCAAATAACGAATATGAAGGATTAATGAAAATAGTAGCGTACGTAATATTTGTTTTAGCTAAAAAGGTGGATCAATGTTCAGAAATTCTCTCTCTGTTTTATCTGGATGTCGAAGCAATTGACGCTGTTTCGTTTTCTATATTTGGCTATATTCTGATTTGCATCTATTAAATCATTGGGTCAAACATTATCCAATGATAGTTGTCTCAAATTAAAATAAAAGCTCATTCTTATAAGCCTGGCGGTGTAACATTCCAGACATTCAGGCGTGTAGTAAATAGGAAAATTTCTACAATGAGATGCGTTATAACTTTGATCGCTCTGATTTTCCCGGCTTACCTTTTTAGCCAGGAACTTACTATTATTGGTAATACCCACTTTGCGTCAGAAAGCTTTAATGCAGACACCCTTTCCACTATTCTTGAAAAGGTAAAGCCTGATATTATCCTTCTTGAGCTGGATAGCGGTCTATTTTCAAAAACATTTGATGAAAAATTCAGACTAAAATACAAATCGAAAGAAAATGAACCGGTTGCTACAGCTAGATATATTGAACTACATCCCTTAACTATTGCCTCTCATTTTGATTACGAAAACCGGGATACTTATCGCCTGCAGCACGGGATTAAACAATCACAAAATTTAGCCGGGAAGCTGCTGGATAGTTTATATCGAAATAAACTTTTGAGAAAAAGACAAACTAAAATTGTAAAAAAATACTATTCGCTTACAGACGAATTGAATGCTTATATTGACAGACCAGCCTTTAACTTTAATAGTTTTGAGCTCGACAAGCTAGCAAAAAGAAAACAGTTTTACCAACACCACAAAATCAGAAAAGTTATAAATCAAAGGAATGAATTCTCAAAACTTCTTGTAACAACCAGTTTGGGGACAAAAGCGAGTTTACAAAACGCTTATAGCAGCCTGTCACAGTTTTGGGATTTGCGAAATAAAACTATGGCAAAAAATATCGCCGCAATTGTTAAACAAAATCCGGGGAAACGAATCGTCGTATTGACCGGCTTCTCCCACCGATACTTTCTAAAGCGGGAAATACACCGCCACTATAAGCACATAAAGCTGCGTGAGTTTTACGAATATTAACAGACAACAGGCCGCCATTATTTTAAATAAAATATAGTAATCTACTTTTTATTTGCTGCCGGGTTCCTTAAGTAACTCCTCAACTGCTGCCACAATTCTTTAATACGAAAGGTTTTAACAATAAAAACATCGGTATCGGTACCGGCTATACCATTAAAATGATGAGATGAAGTAACTTTTATACATTACTGGTATAGGGCAGTTAATTTACTTTCTTTACAGCTTTTCCAAATTGTCGTGTCTATGATATGTATGAGGTGGAACATTCTCGTTAATTACTATTTGTAGGTCCAGCTGTTTAGACTCGCTAAAATTTATGCTTGATGTATTTAGTCTCTCAACTTTTCAATCTAATCCGGAAAATGTTTATCAGAAGTGTAAAAAAAGCAGTCACATTTATGTAACTGCTTGATTTTTAAGTGGTCCCACCTGGGCTCGAACCAGGGACCCTCTGATTATGAGTCAGATGCTCTAACCGGCTGAGCTATAGGACCAATGCTGCAGAACAGCAAAATAGTTATAAAAGACAAATCAGGATCAGTGTCTTGACCGGTACCCCGAAGGGAGGGCGAAATTAAAGAAAATAATTATTCAACCAGCAGAAAATGGTACTTTCCTAAGGAAAAAGTTTATCGTTTTTAAAAGAAGGGCCGGTTATTAACCTAATTTTAACCCAAAGACAAATATATTTGCGCCAACTTAAAATATTTATGAAGAAAATAGTTCTATTCCTGGCTGCCTGCTTTTTGCTCGGCGGTGCATTGCATGCTCAGGTGGATACCAGTGCCAGCGCAACAGCAGCGGCCGCAGCAATGGCGGCAACTCCCCCGAAGACCCCAAAGAAAAAATACGACCTTACCAAACGGGCAAACGACCATTTTTTGGTTCAGCTGGGTTATACGAACTGGACCAGTCTGCCGGATAGTATTCAGACCGGCAATTTTCCCAGAAGCATCAATGCCTACTTTATGCTCGATTTCCCTTTTAAAAGCAATCAGAAGCTGAGTGCTGCGATCGGGCTGGGCGTGGGTTCCGATCACATGTCGCTGGATAAGGATGTGAACCTGGTGAATGTAAAATCAACCGGTACGCGGCTGCCGTTCAATGATACCACGCGCCTGGATGCGAAAAAAACAAAGCTGGGAACCACGTACCTTGAAGTACCCCTCGAACTGCGGTTTGTTTCAGATCCCGAGCACAGCGACAAAAGTTTTAAAATAGCATTGGGTGTGAAAGCCGGTACCATGATAAAGGCCGCAACCCGTACCCGTGTGGTACAATCCGGCGGCGACTACCTGCTGAAAGAATCCAGCAAAAGATATTTCAATACCACCCGTATCGTGGGTACGGCACGTATCGGTGTCGGCCACTTTACATTGTTCGGTACCTATCAGTTCACCAAACTGCTGAAAGATGGCGCCGGACCGGAAATAAAACCGTATACCATTGGTCTTAGCTTTGGCGGCCTCTGATGGTTTTCAGAACTCTTTTTTAAGCGGATCCGGAAGATCCGCTTTTTTATTGTCCAAAGCTTGTATCTTCCCTGGTAAAACAGCAACGGTTAACTTGCCCGGAACAAGGTTGCTGCAATCATCAAAACGGTTATGAAAAGATTAGTAAGCGCTTCACTGCAAAACGGAATCATCAGTTTATTTTTTATCACTGTATTGCTGCCCGTAACAGCAGATGCCTATGTAAAAAGAGATCTGCTGCAAAAAAACCGGGATGTAACGCTGGTGAAAAATGTGCTGGTTCCCGCAGAACAATGGGTGCCTTATCCGGCATATCAGGACCGGTCGGGATGGGACCGGTTCCTGGGAAATTATAAAAAAGAGTTTATCGGCAACGGGGATGCAATGCTGAACTACCAGTGGAAGGTAGTAAAGGCCACCGATTATCTTGAGTATTCCCGCAGCGGCTCCCGCGTGATCATGGAGGGGCCGTTTAATGAAAACATTACCGCCATTGTACGTCTTTTTATGGCGGAGCTGGCTGAAGGAAAAGGACGCTACCTGGATCAGCTGGCCAATGGTGTTTTTTCTACCTGCGAAATGACCTCCTGGGCACTTTCCGCACACCTCAGCCTGCAAACCAGCAAGCAGTTGTTCCCGGATCACCGCGAGCAGGTGATCGACCTGATGGCCGGGGACCTTGGTTCCCTGTTCTCCTGGATCTACTATTATTTTCATAACGAATTCCGGAAACTGAACCCGCTGCTGGAGATGCGTCTGAAACAGGAACTGGAAAACCGTATCCTGACACCCTATATGACTACCGACCACCTCTGGTGGATGGCACTGCGTTACAAACCGGGCGACCTGGTGAATAACTGGAACCCCTGGTGCAATTTCAACGTGTTGCAAACATTTGCTTTAATCGAAAAAGATCCGGAAAAACTGGCGCAGGCAGTGTACCGGACAATGACCTCTGTTGACCAGTTCATCAACTATACCAATGAGGACGGTGCCTGCGAGGAGGGCCCTTCCTACTGGGGACATGCCGCGGGAAAGCTGTATGATTACCTCCAGCTGCTGTATGATATGACGGGAGGTAAGATCTCCCTGTTCAACGAACCGGTCATTAAGAATATGGGGGAATATATTTCACGGGCCTATGTCGGAAACGGGTGGGTGGTGAATTTTGCGGATGCTTCAGCACGACTGAGCCCGGATGCCCGGCTGATCTACCGGTATGGTAAAGCGGTGGGCAGCGGTGAAATGATGGAGTTGGCAGCACTGCTGCAAAGCAACGAAAAGGAGCCGCATGTGCCATGGGAAGGGCGGGATATTTACCGGCTGTTTCAATCGCTGCGTATGGATAAAGAAATCGCCGGAAGTAAACCGTTACAAAGTGCACCGGCGTATACCTGGTATCCGCAGACAGAGGTCTGTTTTATGCGGGATAATAAAGTATTCTTTGCGGCCAAGGGCGGACATAACAATGAAAGTCATAACCACAATGACATCGGCTCATTTAATTTATACTTCGGTAACACACCGGTTATGATCGATGCCGGAGTAGGTACTTATACCCGTAAAACATTCGGCCCGGAGCGGTATTCGATTTGGACCATGCAAAGCGCCTATCACAATGTTCCGGAAATAAACGGGCACAACCAGCGGAACGGTGCAAAATACAAAGCAACTGAAGCCCGGTTCGATCCGGGAACAAAGACCTTTTCGCTAAACCTCGCCAATGCCTATCCTGCTGATGCGGGAGTGCAATCCTGGAAACGGACCTACCGGCTGAATAAAGGATCACTGGATATAGAAGACCGGTTCCGGCTCAGCAAACCGGGACAGAAGAACCGCATTCATTTTCTTTGTTACGGTACTGTTACATCAGGGGATAATGGAAAGCTGATGATCCGGCAGGGGAATATCCGGTCGCTGCTGCGCTATGACGACCGTATTTTTGATGTGACGGTGGATACCGTGAAACTGGATGATACCCGCCTTTCGAATGTATGGGGTCCCGAAATTTACAGGATCACCCTCATCGAAAAAAAACCGGCAGCTTCCGGGCAGTACCGCTACTCGATCAGAAGGATGGAAGATTAAAAAACAGCGAAGAAAATAACAGTGTCAGCAATAAAGTTCCTAAAGACCATGCTCTTCAAAATAGAGCAGCACATGGTCTTTTAAGAAGTTTTCCTGTTCGATGGGGTTCATCACCGGCATTTGTTTGAGCTGTTTAAAATGCGGCCAGCCATCCTTATCACGGCCTTCATAGGCATAATACCCGCTGGGTGTCAGCAGACTGCAAACAGCTACATGCATCAGTTCCTGTTTCTGCTCTTTGGAGAACTTGGGTTTTATCTCCCCAAATTCCTGAATGCCAATTAGAAACAGGAGCGTTTCCATATCCGGCTTTTTCCCGAACCGCTCTACCAGTTTTGCTTCCAGGGTCCACCACCGGACCTGCAGATCATCACTCATTGCCATGCCGCAAATTTACGCCGTTATTAAATAGCAGGCGGCCTTTTTACGCTGCGCGGCAACCCTTATCTTTGCAACCCCAAAAGGACCGGCAAACAAACAGGGCCGGGTGATAAAAAACAAAAACAACATGAAAGCGTATAATCTTTTAATAAAGTATCGGTTACCCATCAGCATCATTCTTATTCTTGCAGGTGCGTATGTCAATTATGCTGGGAGTTTCTGGCCGGCGTTTCCCCTCTACCTGGTAGGTGTCATCCTGCTTTTCAGCCATTTTTTCTTCGGACCGCTCCGCCTGATCCAGGAATATATGGAGAGCGGTGACCTGGACGGAGCCGAAAAAGTGCTGAACTCGATCCGGTTCCCCAACCTGCTGTATAAGCCTATCCGCTCTGTATATTATACGTTAAAAGGTAATATTGCAATGAGCAAGCAGGATTTTGACGGAGCAGAGACCATGATGAAAAAAGGGCTTGACCTTGGTATGCCGATGAAAGAAGCAGAAGGCGCCAGCCTGTTGCAAATGGGGATGCTGGCCATGCAAAAGGGAAATACCCGGCAGGGGGAAAGCTATATCCGCCAGGCGATCCGCAAAGGCCTGCCCGATAAAGAGAATGAGGCTGCGGCATATCTGCAGATGTGCAGTATCATGATGAATAAAAGGGAATTCCGGGCTGCCAAGGACTTTTTCCGCAAGGCAAAGGCCTGTAAACCTACAACCCCGCAGATCGTCAGCCAGATCAAGGAAATCGAAAAATACATTTCCCGGATGCCGGGATAGTCATACTTAGAATCGGGAATTCAGATTTGAGATTCGGCAGGCAGCCATTAGCTTTTAGTTACCAGCTATCGGCCATCGGTTTGGTTTTCCGCTGATGTCAGACAGGTTAAAGGTCAACTGGCGCTTCCCCGTTCAATTGAAAATTCTCAATTCTGCATTCTCAAATCACTTCGGCGGTTCTTTCAGATTGATCTCCGGCTCCAGTGTCCAGTTGGCTTTAAAAGTAAGTTTCCGGTCCAGCGGAACGATGATCTCCGGCTGGATGTGTTTTATAAAATCCCCCGGATCCCATTTCCCGTTATTGTTCCGGTCAAAAAGTACCTGCAGGTCGTAATCCCCCGGGTTATAAAGGTCGATGTTTAGGATATTGGACCGCAACGGAAATGCATTTTTTAACGTGCCCCCCTGGGAGATCAGCAATACCGGATGCACAGTGGTATCGAGCTTATTAAAGGTCAGCCGGGCCTGTCCGTATTCTTTACGCTCCCGGGTAGTGAACCGGATGGTATCCGGCTTCAGCAGGCCCCGGTCCAGGCTGTCTGTAGCAAAATCTTTAGGCAGGACGAGGTTGTACCTGGTTCCTTCCTGCCACTGCATATTCATGGTAATGATCTTCCGGGTGCTGTCCAGTGTAAAGGTATGACCCGTAACCGGGGTCATGGTGCTGTCCGTGGTGAGGAGCATCTTTTCCGGGTTATAGGTTTTCAGCGCTGACGGAAAGGTGATCACCAGCGGCTCCAGCAGATCCTGCTGCTGCCCCTGTAAATTGATCTGGAATTTTAGCCTTTTTTCTTTTTTGTCCAGCTCGGGTTCTTCAGCGGACCCTGCTGCTTTTTGTTCCTCTTCCGCATAGGCATAAAGGCGAACCGGGGGAGGGGGCGTGGCACTAACCACGACCGGCGAGTCGGCAAATGCAAATCCCTGGGTCTTGCTGGTATACAGGTAGGAGCCTCCTTCATCCTTCAGGGCATAGATACGGTAAGTTCCGGGCCGCAGGTACCGGAAAAGGAAATCCCCGGTGCTGTCCACTTTGGCAATATATTCCGGGCGCTGTTTAAACACAGCACTGTCTTCGAGGTTGGAATGCAGCATCACGGTCAAAGTCGAATCCGCTTTTATGGTTTTTGCCATCTTCACATTGCCGCTGAGCTGGAGTGAGTCAAAATAATCACCGGTGGTCACCACGTACAGCATATCCTTGGCCTTATTGCCTTCTGTAATGTCCTTGATCACATTGGTGAAATTGAGCACATAGGTCGTATTCGGTTGCAGGCTGTCCTTAAGGCGCACCGTCACCGTTTTCAGTTTACGGTCGACCTGGGGAACCGATTTTGGCAAGGGCGATATCACCAGGTTTTGATATACATCATTCAGGTCCACATATTCATCAAAATAAAACGTGATCTTTTCCTGGTCGAAATGTTTGGTCCTGTCTGCCGGGGTCACCCGTACGATCTGCGGCGGAAGCGAATCCCGCGGCCCCCCCGTCGGAGGGACGATATTGGCACACCCTCCTCCTGATAAGACAAGCAGGATGACGGTTACTGCAGCGAAAAAAACACCGAGAAGACTCTTTGTTTGCATATGAATTGCAAACATAATCGCTTTTGCGGAAAATGAAACTTCCTCCCTGCTTACTGATTGTTAATATGTGGAAATTTAAGGCGCTTTGCCGGCCCGGTGAACCGGATTGCTAACAGTTGTTCGATATGGTGTGTTTTTTGTATATTGGGGAAAAACGGAACGATATGGCAAAGAAAATTCTGTTTCTGACGGGTGATTTTGCAGAAGATTATGAAACAATGGTACCTTTTCAGATGCTGACCATGGTGGGGCATGAAGTGCATGCCGTTTGCCCCGGGAAAAAGAAGGGTGAAAAAGTGATCACGGCCATTCATGATTTTGATGGATTCCAGACCTACAGTGAAAAACCGGGGCACTTCTTTGAGCTCAATTATAGTTTTGATGAGGTGAACGCATCCGGTTATGATGCTTTCTGCCTTGCAGGCGGACGGGCACCGGAATACCTGCGGCTGGATCCGAAGGTAATTGAGCTGACCCGTCATTTTATGGAGGCGGGCAAACCGGTGGCTGCCATTTGTCATGCTATCCAGATACTGGCTGCAGCCAATGTATTAAAAGGAAGAAAACTGACCGCCTATCCGGCAGTAGGACCCGAGGTAACACTGGCCGGCGGGGAATATATCGGAGTGGCCGTTACGGAAGCGGTTACAGATGGCAACCTGGTTACAGCGCCTGCCTGGCCGGCACATCCGGCCTGGATCCGGGCATTCCTGGAGCTCCTGGGTACCCGGATCGAATGCGGATAAAAACAGTGTTTATTGCAGCGCGCCGGGGCTGCCGGGGCATTTTTTCTTTTTTCCGGTGTATCTTTGCGGGATGCAGTTTTCATCCGGTTTATTGGAATCAGCGGTCAATGAGTTTGCGAAACTTCCGGGCATTGGTAAAAAAACAGCGCTGCGGCTGGTGCTGCATTTGCTGCGGCAGGAGCCCGGTGAAGTAAGCCGGTTCAGCGAAACGATCGACCGCATGCGAAAGGACATCTGCTTTTGCAAACGGTGTTTTAATGTGGCGGACGGTGATTTCTGCTCCGTTTGTTCCAATTCGCACCGGCAGCAGCATACGATCTGTGTGGTGGAAACCATCCGGGATGTGATCGCCATTGAAAGCACCCAGCAATACAATGGTACCTATCATGTACTGGGCGGAGTGATCTCCCCGCTGGATGGCGTGGGGCCGGATCAGCTGAACATCGGTTCCCTGCTGCACCGGGTAGAACATGAAAAAACGGAAGAACTCATCTTTGCACTGAACCCCACCATCCAGGGCGATACCACCATCTATTATATTCAGAAAAAACTCCAGGATCAGTCTGTGCGCATCACCACCATTGCCCGGGGGATCGCCTTTGGCGGCGAACTGGAATATGCAGACGAACTGACCCTGGGCCGTAGTCTGCAAAACCGGCTTCCCGTTGAAAAGTATATGAGCCGGTAATTGGTGGGGGCGGGATTTAATGTTAAGGGTTTAAGGCCCGCTCCGGAATATAACTGACGACTAAAGGCTTAAAACTTCTGTCTGATAGCCCGATTCTCAACACTGATAGCGGAAAGCTAAAAAACCGTACCTTTGCATCCGCAGGCGGATTTGTTTATTGTTCAGCCTGTTTAAAAATCTGAACTAATAAACGTTAGAATCCCTTCAAAGATTTCCCACGTTTATTTTTTGGTTTCAGATACCGGCAAGTAATGTTGCCCGTTTAAAATTTTGTACCATGAGCAAAATAAAAGAACTGTTACAGCAACGGATACTGGTACTGGATGGCGCCATGGGCACCATGATCCAGCGGTATAAGCTGACGGAGGAGGATTACCGGGGCGACCGGTTTAAAAACTGGCATACCGATGTAAAGGGAAATAACGACCTGCTGAGCATCACACGCCCGGATATCATCAAAGCCATTCATACAGAATACCTGGAGGCAGGATCCGATATCATCGAAACCAATACCTTCAGCTCCACTTCCATTGCCCAGGCCGACTACGATATGCAGTCCCTGGCCTATGAGCTGAATGTGGCGGCTGTGGCCTGCGCCCGCGAGGCGATCGATGCCTTTTCAAAAGCACATCCGGACACCGGACCCAAATTTATTGCGGGTGCCATCGGACCGCTTAATAAAACCCTGTCCCTGTCGCCGGATGTAAACAATCCCGGCTACCGGGCAGTAACATTCGATGAGGTGGTGGACGCCTATACGGAGCAGATCCGTGGTTTGGTGGATGGCGGGGCCGACCTGCTGCTGATCGAAACCATTTTCGATACCCTGAACGCAAAGGCGGCCATCTTTGCAGCCAAGAAATTTTTCAGGGAACACCCGGAAAAAGCCGCCCGCTTTGAGAATGGCACCGATGGTGCGCCGATCATGATCAGCGGCACCATTACAGACGCTTCCGGCAGGACGCTGAGCGGGCAGACCCTTGAGGCATTTTATATTTCCGTGGCGCATGCGAATCCGCTGAGTGTGGGACTGAACTGTGCGCTTGGCGCAAAAGAAATGCGTCCGCATGTAAGCGAACTGGCAAACCTGGCAGGCTGCTATGTATCGGCCTATCCCAATGCAGGATTGCCCAATGCCATGGGCGAATACGATGAACTGCCGGAAGAAACCGCGGCATTTCTGGAAGACTGGGCCCGGGAAGGATATGTAAATATTGTGGGTGGCTGCTGCGGCACCACGCCTCCTCATATCAAAGCCATTGCAAAAGCGGTGGCCGGTGTTGCGCCCAGGATATTGCCGGTGGCGGAAACCATTGTCGCATAAAAAGGCGAATAGCTATAACAGAGAACGAAAAAGAACAAGATCACTTTTAATGGCAGCAAGTACAACAATTCATTCTTATTTAAGTCTTTCCGGGCTGGAACCACTGGTAGTACGACCGGAAACCAATTTTATCAATGTAGGGGAACGGACCAATGTGACCGGTTCCAAGAAGTTTGCGCGGCTGATCCGTGAGAACAAATACGAAGAAGCGCTGAGTGTGGCCCGGCAGCAGGTGGAGAACGGGGCACAGGTGATCGATGTGAACATGGACGATGCGCTGCTGGATGGGGTGCAGGCCATGAACACGTTTATTAACCTGGTGCAGAGTGAACCGGATATTGCAAAAGTGCCCCTGATGATCGATTCGTCAAAGTTTGAGATCATCCAGGCCGGACTTAAATGCGTACAGGGCAAGTGCATTGTAAACTCCATCTCCATGAAAGAGGGCGTGGAAAAATTTATTGAACAGGCCATCATCTGCAAGAGCTTCGGGGCAGCAGTAGTGGTGATGGCGTTTGATGAACAGGGGCAGGCGGATACCAAAGAGCGGAAGGTGCAGATCTGCCACCGCGCCTATAAAATTCTTACAGAACAGGTAGGCATTCCGCCGCAGGACATCATTTTTGATCCGAATATTTTTGCGATCGCAACCGGACTGGAAGAACACAATAATTACGGCGTGGATTTTATTGAAGCCGTAAAGGAGATCAAACAACTGATGCCGGAAGTAAGCATCAGCGGTGGTGTCAGCAACCTTTCTTTTTCCTTCCGCGGTAATGAACCCGTACGGGAAGCGATGCATGCGGTATTCCTGTATTATGCCATCAGCGCCGGAATGAATATGGGTATTGTGAACGCAGGACAGCTGGCGGTTTATGATGAAATAGAACCACAGCTGCGGCAGCTGTGTGAGGATGTGATCCTGAACCGGAACAATGAAAACAACGAGGCTACAGAAAAATTACTGGCCTTCGCCGAAACGGTAAAGGCCTCGGGGAAAACAGAAAAGAAAGACCTTGCATGGAGAACGACACCGGTGGAAGAACGGCTGAAACATGCGCTGGTAAATGGTATTACAGATTATATCGATACCGATACCGAAGAGGCCCGGCTGAAGTATCCCCGTCCGCTGGATGTGATCGAGGGGCCGCTGATGGCGGGCATGGATGTGGTAGGTGACCTGTTCGGTTCGGGCAAGATGTTTCTGCCGCAAGTGGTAAAAAGCGCGCGGGTAATGAAAAAAAGTGTGGCCTGGCTGACGCCTTTTATTGAAGAAGAAAAGCTGGCCAATCCCGATATCAACGACGATGCTGCTCCCACCATTCTCCTGGCTACTGTTAAGGGAGATGTGCATGATATCGGTAAAAATATTGTTGGGGTGGTACTGGCCTGTAACGGGTACAAGATCATTGATATGGGGGTGATGGTGCCTACCGATAAGATACTGGATACCGCGGAGAAAGAAAAGGCGGATATCATCGGGCTGAGCGGACTGATCACGCCTTCGCTGGATGAAATGGTGAACGTGGCCCATGAGATGCAGCGCCGTAATATGTCGCAGCCGCTGCTGATCGGCGGTGCTACCACATCGCGTATGCACACAGCGGTTAAGATCGCGCCGCAATTCGACAAAGGGGTAGTGCATGTGCTGGATGCTTCACGCAGTGTTACCGTAGCCGGCTCCCTGCTGAGCCCGGAACAGAAACCACAGTTCCTGGAAAATATTAAAACGGAATATATAAAGCTGGCGGAGGATTTTGCCAGTAAGCGAAAAGTAAAGGAATTCCTGCCCTTTAGCACTGCACAGCAAAACAAAGCGGGTATCGACTGGACCGGTTTTCAGCCGGTACAGCCTTCTTTTACCGGGGTGCGCACGTTCAGGGACTATGATCTGTCGGAAATAAGAAAGTATATCGACTGGCAGCCGTTCTTTATTTCATGGGAGCTGCACGGGAAATTTCCGCAGATACTCGAAGATCCGGTGGTGGGAAAGGAAGCCACGAAATTATACCACGATGCGAATAAGATGCTGGATCAGATCATTGCAGAACAGTGGCTGACCGCCCAGGGTGCGGCCGGGTTCTGGCCGGTAACAAAAACAGCAGATGATACTGTGCTGGTGCAGCAGACCGGTGGCGGGTCCACCGCGCTTCAGTTCCTGCGGCAGCAGATAAAAAAAGCAGCCGGGCAACCCAATTTAAGTCTTGCAGATTTTATTTGCCCGGGTCCGGCGACCGATTACATCGGCGCCTTCTCCGTAACCATACACGGTATAGAGCCGCACCTGGAGCGGTTTATAGCGCAGAATGATGATTACAGCAAGATCAACCTGCAGGCGTTGTCGGACCGTTTCGCCGAGGCCTTTGCTGAATTATTGCATGAAAAAGTACGCAAGGAACTGTGGGGATATATAAAAGAAGAGGAGCTCTCCAATGAGGAGCTGATCCAGGAAAAATACCAGGGGATACGCCCGGCACCGGGGTACCCGGCATGTCCGGACCACACGGAAAAATACAAACTGTTTGAACTGCTGGGCGGGGAAGCAGCTACCGGCATCCACCTTACCGAATCCCTGGCGATGTACCCGGCTTCTTCGGTTTGCGGCTGGTATTTCAGTCACCCGGAAAGCAAATACTTCGGGGTTGGAAAGATCCAGGAAGACCAGTTCCTGGATTACGTACAGCGAAAGGAAATGCCGGAAGATGAGCTCCGGCGCTGGCTCCGGCCGGTATTGGAGTAGCCTGCCCTGCTGGCTGGGTTTAGTTCTCCAGCGTTGTCAGCAACGAAGTAAAATAATGATCAAAAGAAGCTGTGGCATAACCGAGGAGCCGGCCGTTCTGACCCAGTTCTGAAGAAACGATCGATGCTTTCTCCCGGATCTGCGTCATACAATAGGTATTGATCGCCTGCTGCATGGGCAGGGTGATATACTGCCGCGCTTCCGCAATTTTTCCGCCAAGGATAATCAGCTCGGGATTGAACAGCTGGATCAGTGTGGAAATGCCCTTACCCATATTGGTGCCGATATTGGATAATAATTTAATGGCATACTGATCACCCCGGTTGGCGGCTTTAATAACCACTTCGGCTTCGATATTATCAATCTCTTTTTCAGAGAGTTCCGCAAGTATGGAATTCTTACCGGAGAGAATGCCTTCCTTGGCCATTTTGGCCAGGGCCAGTCCGGAAGCTACGGTTTCCAGGCAACCGTGTTTGCCACAGTAGCAGAGATCGCCATTGTCGATGAACGGGATATGCCCCATTTCCCCTGAAAAACCGGAAGCGCCCTGCCGTACTTTTCCATCCATAATAATACCCAGTCCAACACCCCAGTCCATCAGCAGTACCAGCGCATTTTTTTTGCCCAGGGCCTGCCCGTGCCGCAGTTCCGCCAGTGCGGTACCTTTTACATCATTCTGCAATATTACCGGCATTCCGAATTTTTCTTCAAAGGACTGTTGCAGGGTCCTGCCCGGAACGTCACTTGTAAGATAGCTGTAGTTCTCGCCCTTAAAGGAATCCACCAGTCCGGGCATCCCGATGCTTACACCAATGAGCCGGTTTTTGTCAATACCCGATTCTTTCATCAGCGCCAGGGCGGCCTGGTATACCTGGTCCACTTCTTCCCGGTCTTTGGAAAGCGTATGGGCTTTGGTAAGGATGGGCGTGCTTTCTTTATGGGCATTGTCCAGGATCACCATTTTGACGCTGAACAGTTCAATATCAATACAAAGGCTGAACAGGGACCCGGGGCGCAGGCCGAACAGGTCCGGTTTCCTTCCCCCCATGGATTTTCCGAATCCTTTTTTTTCGATCCATTGCTCTTTTATCAGTTCATTCAGGAGCTTGAGCGTGGTGGGGGTGCTGATGAAAAGGGCTTTGCAGATCTCACCAACAGAGGCTGCATCCACCTCATACAGGTATTTCAGCAGGCGTACCTTAAAAAGATGTTTTTTCCTGTTTTCTGAAGTAAGCAAAGGACGTTTATTTTCGACAATCGCTTTTTTTTTCATGACCAGTTTGTTTCGTTTGTTCCGAAGATAAAGGACTTGTTTTAAAAATTTAATTAAGTAGGTAAAATCGAACAAAATTTAAGCAAAAATTATTTAATAAATAATATTTTGTTTAAATGAAAACATTTAGCCGAATAAATTTGGGTTTGTAGCAGCCGGATGCCTGGCAAACAGCGATCAGCTTTGAGCCATCATCGCGTTGCTCGTATGTTATTTTTTGTAGGTCAGTTTTACCGGCACCACTCCATCCTGTAGCATTCCTATTTTCCGGGCAGATTTTTTACTGAGGTCGATGATACGGCCTGCAACAAAAGGCCCGCGGTCATTAATGTGCACCCGCACTTTCCGGCCATTCTTTAAATTAGTAACAGTCACCTTTGTGCCAAAGGGAAGGGACGGATGGGCTGCGGTTTTTTTACCCTGCCGGAAAACGGCACCACTGGCGGTCTTCCGCCCGGAGAAAGCATCGCTGTAATACGAGGCCTTACCCGTTTCGCTCATCTTGCGGCTGCACGAAAACAGCAGCACCAGCAGCAAAAGGGCCAGGTTATGATGGAGTTTGCCGGCGTGCATATGCGAACTTAAGATAGATCATGGTTAAGGAAAGACAAAGGATCACCGCATTGGTGAGGATGATCACCTGGTCGGATTTCAGGACGCCATAAATGACCCAGAGGATCTCATTCACTGCCGCGATGACAAACATCATTAAAGAGATATCCTTTACTGATTTCTCCCGTATCGTTTTTATCACCTGGGGCAAAAATGTGAGCGTTGTGATGGCTCCGGCAATATACCCCAGGATATCGACTCCTGATACATCCAGCGACATGGTGTGCGTTTTATATTATTTTTTGAAAGACCTGTTTTTTGCGGTCAGCGGCTTCTTTTCGTAATAGGGACTCAGATCGATGATCTCCACCTTTCTGAACTCAACAGGATGCCCTTCGCTTTGAAGCGAGATATAACCCGACTTCAGCAACTGACCATCCTTTTTTACAGCAGGGTCAAAATGGGTAACGCTGCCGCCGCCTACCTGGGGTTTCTGGTACACCAGCACGGTATCCCCGTTGGCAATATGTTTAACCACTGAATCCCCGAGCACCAGTATCTCGGCGCGTACCCACTCTTCGTTCCGGAATGTTTTTGAGGTGGAGTTGATACAATGTTGTGTTACCAGTTTGCCATCCATTTCCACATTGGTTCCGGGGGTGCAAAGGTTGCAGGTGGTCCGTTCTCCCGTAGAATCCCCGCCCAGCAACTGCACTTCGATAGAAATGGGGAAGTCCTGATCCTTGCCCATAGTAGCCGGGGGCTGACAATGGATCATTACCCCGCTGTTTTTATAGGCCCAGCCGGGTGCGCCGGTATTTTGTTTGCCTACAAAACGGTATTCCACCGCCAGCAGGTAGTAAGAATAAGGAGATTTATAAAAAAGATGGCCAAAGCGGTCATCAAAGGTTTTGTAATGATCGTAGTTAACGGTTATTTTTTTATCCACCACGCGAAAAGTATTTCCGAAATTATCGCCATAGGCATAACCAGTGATCTTTGGAGTCCAGCCGGAAAGGTCCTTTCCGTTGAAAAGCTGTACCCAGTTCCGGGGAATAGGATCCTGGGCGGATGCAGTCATCGCTGCTGAGAATAAAAGAAGAAAAAGAAACCGCATATAAACAAATAATTAACTGAATGAAAAAATTGTTCCAGCCTTTAAAGGTACTGTTTTAAGCGGCTTTCACAAAACCTGCCTGCCGGATAAACTGCTTTACCAATTTATTAATTTTTGAAGACTTAATACTGGGACAATACTGGCTGGATAGATTTGGGTCAAATATCCTGAAATGCAAACCCTGCGAAACTTAACAGACAACAACCGGACGCTGGCGGTGTTCCTTGTTACCTTTTTGATACTGGTGGCAGCACCCAGCCTGCTCATAACGAAAGTGCAAAGCTTTTTCTGGCTGAACTTTTTTCATTCTAAGGCACTGGACAATTTTTTTACCGCCTATACATTTGTGGGTGATGGATTGTTCTCTTTGTTACTGGTGGCCTTCTTTTATTTCAGAAACCGGGTGCTGGCCTTCCGGATATTGCTGGCCTTTCTTATTTCCGGCGTAGCCGCACAGGTATTGAAAAAGATCCTTCATGCGCCACGGCCAATGGCTGCACTGGGGTCACAGGCCTATCCGTATTTTATAGACGGGGTCACGCATTCGGGGTACAGCAGCTTTCCTTCCGGACATACGACCTCGGCCTTCGCGCTGGCTCTGGTGTGCTGTTTGCATACCCGGAATTTCGGGGTACAGCTCCTGTTATTGTTCCTGGCCTGCCTGGTAGGATATTCGCGTATTTACCTGGGGCAGCATTTCCTGCCGGATGTGTTTGCAGGAATGCTGCTCGGCTGTGTTACAGCGATCATTGTTTACCTGTTTGTGCAATACCCTGCATGGCTGAGGAAGGAGCGCCGTATCGAGGGTAATGTTCCTGCCTGAAAAATAAGCGCATGACCGGCTATCAGAAACGGATGTATTTTCTTATTGCGGGAGTAGCGCTGTGCAAACTGATACTGGCTGCGGTATTGCAATTGGGCAATGATGAAGTATACTATCTTACGTATGCACAGCAACTTCAATGGAACTATTTTGATCATCCCCCGGCTGTGGCAGTTGTCATTGATCTGTTTTCTTTAAACCTTCTGTTAAAGCACGAATTGTTCCTGCGCCTTGGTTTTATACTGATCGGGTGTGTGAACACCTGGCTGGTATACCGCATTGGCAAAAAGCTCTATAACGACCATGCCGGATGGCTGGCCGCATTGTTTTTCTCCGCGTCCCTGTACGGAACCATCATTGCCGGGTTTATGATCATGCCGGATGGCCCGCTGCTGCTGTTTTGGCTGCTGGGCGTATCACTGGCTGTTGATATCAGCCGGAGCACGGCTTCCAGTGTGCCATACCGGTTGTTGCTGTGGTTTGGATTTGTAAACGGACTGGCTGTCATGAGCAAGATAAGCGCTGTATCGCTGTGGATCGGTTTTATACTATTCCTGTTGTGTTATAAAAGAAGCCTGTTCCGGCATCCGGGATTGTATCTGGCATTACTGCTGACCGCCTGCATGGCATCTCCTGCATTTTTGTGGAATAGGCAGCATGACGGCGGGGGAATGTGGTATCATGCCGGTCGTATTGCACTGCATCATGTTACGTTGAATCCTTCCGGCTTTCTGCGCCAGCTGTTGGGAGAACTGGGCTATAACAACCCGTTATGCTGTGTGCCGGCCCTTTGGGGCCTGTACTATTGCAGCCGCAATAAAATAATGCAGGGGGAAGTGCACCGGTTACTCTTATGGCTGCTGCTGCCACTGCTGGCGATCGTCTGGTTTTTTTCTTTTTTCCGGCCGGTACTGCCGCACTGGACGGGGCCATCCTATACACTGCTTCTGTTTTACGGGGCTGTAGCTTTCGCACACCGGTACCGGGAAAAGCAGCCGGCGCCCAATATTTTAAAGTGGGCGAACGTTCTGGTGGCAGCCGCCATCTTTTTTATCGCAGCCGCTTCCTTTTTTTTACCGTTTGTGTTTAACAGGGATAATAAGCAGAACACCGGTAAAGGCGACCTGATGCTGGATTTTACCGGATGGAAGCGCTTTTCCGGCAACTTCAGCATATTGTATGAAAACGACCAGGCCGCGGGTACCATGCAACCGGGGGCTGTCCTGCTTGCTGATTACTGGTTCCCTGCGGCTCACCTCAACTGGTATGTTGCAAGGGAAAATGGTTATCCGTTCAAAGCCGTCGGTCGGCTGAATGATATTCACCAGTTTGCCTGGTTGAACCGGCAGCAGCCGGTATTGAAAACGGGAATTGATGCCTATTACATTACTGTATCCAACTATTACCGGGCGCCCGGCCCGGAACTGTTACGCTGTTTTTCTGTGGGAAACACGGTTGCCCTGCCACAGCTCCGTATGGGAAAAAGCGTGCGCTATTTCTTTATAACACGGCTGCACCATTATAAAGGGGGGATAAAAAAAACCGGCGTCACCGATTGAAGGCTTACCGTTTTTCAAACAGCCAGGGTATCCGCCATCTTCTTTTGATTTTATAGTTGGTGGTGATATAATGGCTGATATGCTGCATGGCTTCATCCATATCATCTGTAAGCAGTACCAGGTCGAGATCCTCTTTGGAAATAGTGCCTTTTGCCGCCATGCTTTCAATAGCGGTCATCAGCTCCTTATAAAATTCTGTTCCGAAAAGAACGATCGGGAACTGGGTGATGGTCTTTGTCTGCATCAATGTAACCGTTTCAAAAAACTCGTCCATGGTACCGAAACCACCGGGCATGATGATAAAGGCATAACTGTACTTAACCAGCAGCACCTTGCGCACAAAGAAATGATCCAGCGTTACAGCCGCGGTCAGGTATTTGTTATAGTGCTGTTCAAAGGGCAGCTTGATATTGCAACCAACGGATTCCCCCCCGGCTTCAAAAGCGCCGCGGTTGGCAGCCTCCATAATACCCGGTCCGCCGCCGGTCATGGTCGTAAACCCGAGTGAAGCGATTCGCCGTCCAAACTCTTCTGCCTGCTTATAAAAAATATGATCCTCTTTAAACCGGGCCGATCCGAAAACCGTAACGCAGGGGCCTACAAAATGCAGGGTCCTGAAGCCCTTTAAGAACTGCCACAGCACATGAAAAGCAAATCCCAGCTCGTAGGTCCTGCTCTTGGGGCCGTCCAAATAGATGTGCTCTTTGGCGGGGATAATGCGCTCGCTGTTCTTCATCTTTTCTTTTGTATCCATATGCTCTTTTATCTGGGGATACGAATATAGCCTATATAACTTTTTAATAACGGGCGAAATCCTTTTATTTTTGCTGTGTTTTATCAATTATATTCTATGCGAATTATCAGTTACAATGTAAACGGGATCCGTGCAGCGATCAAGAAAGGGTTTATCGAATGGCTGAAAACGGATCCGGCCGATGTGATTTGTGTACAGGAAACAAAAGCATCAAAAACGGATGTGGATACCACATTACTCCACGATCTGGGCTATGAGGACCACTGGTTCTCGGCACAAAAAAAGGGCTACAGCGGTGTGGCCGTATTTACCAGAATCAAACCGGACAATATCGTTTACGGAACCGGCCATCATACCAGCGACGACGAAGGGCGTGTGTTGCAGCTGGATTTTGGTGACCTGAGGGTAGTGAATGCCTACTTTCCCAGCGGCACCAGCGGCGATGTGCGGCAGGCCTTTAAATACATGTGGCTGGATGAATTTTATACCTATCTCGGCGAACTGAAGAACACCCGGCAGCGGCTGGTGCTTTGCGGGGATTATAACATTGCACATGAAGCCATCGATATCCATGACCCCAAGGGGAATAAGAACTCTTCAGGATTCCTGCCGGAAGAGCGGGAATGGATGACAAAGTTTTTAAAGAATGGGTTCAATGACAGTTTCCGGATGATCCATCCCGATGAACCCCACCGGTATAGCTGGTGGAGCCAGCGCTTTCCCTCGGTACGCCTCAACAATAAAGGCTGGCGCATCGACTACATCACTGTTACAGACGCCCTGAAGAAAAGTGTGGAGGACGCGGAAATTTATCCGGATGTAAAGCACAGTGATCACTGCCCTGTTTACCTCAAACTGCAGCTCTGATGAAGCCATCGGTTATATGGAATATCACCACAAAAGTGCCTTCCGGAACCAGCGAAAGCTGGCTTTCCTGGCTCCGGGAAGTGTATATCCCTGCGTTCCTGGAAACGGGATGTTTCTATGATGCTGTTGTTTTAAAACTGATGAACCAGGAGGAGGATGGCGATGTTACCTACGCCGTTCAGTTCCACGCCCGTTCTGAAGCCGGTTTTGAGCAGTTTGTACGGGAGCACCATGCTGCGCTGAGCAAGCTGATGAAGAACACCTGGGGCGGGGAATGCTACAGTTTTGAGTCGGCACTTCAGGTTGTGAATTGAATGTGAATAACATTTTTAAGGGGTACAGAATGTTTGAAAATAATTGTATATTCCCTGAAACCCTTATTTGGCGGGGATTACAGGCGATTGTGGTCCGAAACCCTTTACAGCAAAGGGTTTTGAAGAATTTGTATCTGAAAACCCGGTTATACTGTTTTTGATTTTTTTGCTGGAAGTCTTGTCAGGAGCGGGTTTTCCGGGAATTAAATAAATCAAAAAGTTCCAAAGTTTTTTGTTACTGTGATCAAAAACCCTCTAAATTTGTTTTGTTATAAAAAACACTCATTAAATAGTTAATTATGAACAAAGCAGAATTGATCGACAAGATATCCGGTGATTCCGGTATCACAAAAACACAGGCAAATGCAGCTTTAGATTCTTTTGTAGATGCTGTTACCAGAACATTGAAGAAAGGTGATAAAGTTACACTGGTGGGTTTTGGTACTTTTTCTGTAACCAAAAGAGCAGCACGTAACGGCCGCAACCCGCAAACCGGTGCTGTAATCAAAATCAAAGCTAAAAAAGTTGCCCGCTTCAAAGCTGGTAAAGAGCTTGCTTCTAAGATCTGATAGCTTATTCTGAACAACAAATGCTCCGTAATTCCGGTTACGGGGCATTTTTATTGCCTGGGAGCAGTTCCCCGGCAGAATTTCATAGGGGGATTTACCCGCTGAAACAGCAATAACCCGTACATTTGCAAAAATTAAAACCATGGGAAGAGGAGATAAAAAAACAGCAAAAGGAAAACGCTTTAAGGGATCGTTCGGTAAAAGCCGTCCTGCAAACCCCAAAAAAGCAGCTCCTGCCAAAAAGAAAGCAGAAGCTTAATCAGGCGGATGGTTCGTAGTTCATAGCACAGATTCTATGAACTATGAGCTGATGCCGGCACTCCGCAGCTGCGGATTTCCCTCCTTTGGTAAAACATCATACCAGCCGTACCGGCTTTTTCTTTTTCCGCTGCCTGCCGTACCATACCAGAAAGCCTGTTACTGGCAACGAAGCACAGATAAGACTTGTAATAAAAGCGATGATCTTTGTGGGTAAGCCCAGGATCGCACCCACATGAATGTCGTAATTGGCGCCCACCACCTTTTCCCCCATGTTCTTTTCCCGGTGATTGTAGTTTTTTAAAAGCGCACCGGAGTTCTCATCAAAAATGAGCTGGTGCATGATGTGGTAGGAATAGCCCAGTTGTTTCACATATACTGAAAAATTCGGGTGCTCATGGTTGTCCAGGTGCTCATTTCCCAGATCCACGGAATAGCTGAATGCCCCGGGATAGAGGGCTTCCACCTGCCTGCAGATCTTATCAATGGTATGTTCATTGCGCATACTGTCCGGGGCTTTTGTGGTAATATGTGAGAAGTCCGGCAAAGCGGTCTTACCCCCGGAGAAGCTGAAGTAAAGCGCCTGCTGTACAAACGTAAAGGCATAGAAGAGGCCGGTAATGGTAACGATCAGTGCGATGAAAGACGCATAGAACCCCAGGATACTGTGCAGGTCATAATTCCGTCTGCGCCAGGCCCGCACATTTTTCCACTGGAACCAGAAGCGCTGTTTCCGTGCTTTTTTATTTTTAGGCCACCACAGGATGATGCCGGTTATGATCATGATAAGAAAGATAAGCACCGGAATGCCCACCACATAAGTACCCCAGCCGCTGTTCAGCAGAAAGCTCCAGTGGATGATCTTAACAATACTGAAAAAACTGTTCTTTTCGTCAAATACGGCAAGCACTTTTCCGGTAAAGGGGTTTACATACGCCGATTTGTAAATGATATACTCTCCGAAATAATTCCAGGCTCCGGGATTGGTTTCGTAATAATAAAACTGATAGGAGCGCTTTTTATCGATGGGGATATCCACCCAGTGGATATTGTATTTTTCACGGCATTGCTCCTGCACTTTTGCTTCCAGCGTTTTTAACGGAAGCAGGTTTTTGGTTTCGATAGATGGTTCGTTGTGGAAGATCGCATTCTTACGCAGCTGGTTCTCGATCTCATCTTTAAACACATATAAACATCCGGTGACGGAAATGATGAAAACAAGGATGCCAATGGTCATCCCCAGCCACAAATGCAACCTGGAAGCCCATTTTCTAATAAAACCCGGCTTCTTTTTTCCTGCCCGCCCTGTTTTAAATGCAGGAACTGTTCCGCTATCCATAGCCGAATTTAGCGTAAAAATCGATCCGCTGCTGAGAGGGGATTTACGAAATCGGGAAAATTTAGGCGTGCCGGCGGTCAGGGTGCCAGGCGTTCGATCCGCCATTGTCCGTCCGGCTGCAAGGTATACCGCAGCCGGTCATGCAGGCGGCTGGGTCTTCCCTGCCAGAATTCAACAGAAAAGGGGGTTACCAGGTAGCCACCCCAGTGATCAGGACGCTGGATCTGCTGCCCGGCATTGGCACGGTCGCTGACCTCCTGCGTCCGTTGGTCAAGGAAACTGCGGTCGGGTATCACACTGCTTTGTGGTGAGGCGATGGCGCCGATCTGGCTGGCTACAGGACGGGAATAAAAATACTGGTCGCTTTCGTTCTCCGGTACTTTGGACACTGTTCCGGTGATCCTTACCTGCCGTTCCAGCTCTTTCCAGAAAAAGACCAGGCAGGCATTCGGGTTCTGTTGTAATTCCTTGCCTTTCCGGCTTTCATAATTGGTGAAGAAAACAAACCCTTTGCCGGAGAATCCTTTTAGCAGCACGATCCGGGCATCCGGCAGTCCATCGGCATCAGCGGTTGCCAGGGTCATGGCATTTACTTCTGAAAGCTGGCTTTCCACGGCTTCCTGCCACCAGCTGTTGAACTGACTGACGGGATCTTCCGCCACATCACTCTCAGACAGGCTCTTCTTTGAATAATTGATCCGTATATCGGCAATTTCCTGTTTCATGCTAAAAATTGATGTTCCGTTGACCCGGTGTTGCGCCGGCCGCGTAATCCGCAACCGGATATTTCCGGAGTCAGCGGATCAGTGTACCGATCTTTTCGCCTTCCACAAGTCGTTTCAGGTTCCCTTCCTGGTTCATATCAAATACAATAATCGGCAGGTTGTTCTCCATGCAGAGTGTGAAGGCGGTCATGTCCATGATCCGGAGGTTCTTCGTAAGGCATTCCTGGTAAGTGACCTCATCATATTTTGTCGCGGTGGGGTCCTTCTCCGGATCTGCCGTATATACACCATCCACCCGTGTGCCTTTTAAAATAACATCTGCGTTGATCTCGATGGCCCGGAGCGAGCCTGCGGTGTCGGTAGTAAAATAAGGGTTGCCCGTTCCTGCACCAAAAATCACCACACGTCCTTTTTCCAGGTGCCGGATCGCCCGGCGGCGGATATAAGGTTCTGCGATCTGTTCCATTTTTATAGCGCTTTGCAGACGGGTGAACAGACCTGTTTTTTCCAGCCCGGCCTGCAGTGCCATTCCGTTGATCACGGTGGCCAGCATGCCCATATAGTCACCGTGCGCGCGCTCAATGCCCGTTTCTGCCTCGTTCATGCCCCGGTAGATATTGCCTCCGCCGATCACCAGTGCTACCTCCACTCCCAGTTCTGTTATGGATTTGATCTCACGTGCATACTGTGAAATGACTTCGGAATCCATTCCGAAATTTTTATCTCCCATTAACGATTCTCCTGAAAGTTTTAATAAGATCCTTTTATACTTGGGCATGAATATTTTTTTTGAAGGTGAATATTTGACGCAGCGAAGATACTGTTTCAGACAGTAAAATCAAGTTTAAGGTTTCAGGGTGGATTCGGCCCTGTGAATGATGTATTTGTTTCCGTTGGTTTGATGTTTTTCGGACAGGAGACGTGAGCAGTCAGAAATGAGAACCGGATGATCAGCCAAAAGCTGACCACTAAGAAAGTGTTTAAGATTCAACATTTTTCTGAAGGAGCCTTGCAGAGAGTGTTTTGGATCTTCGGTGAGGTTGGATTCCGATGGATCCCTGATGCGGATTCCCGGTTCTCGCCACTAAATTCTGGGTTCAGCGGCGTAGCACATTATGGTAAAAAAAGCTGCAAAAAGGCGAAAAAAGGCTGCATACCTATCCCTGTTTGCCCGGCATTTTTCTGAAAATGATTGTACCTTCACCCCGGTAGTATTCCGGATATTTTTTAACAGGAGAAATGAACGATTATGAAAAATAAGATCGGTACAAGTAATGTTGCTGTAACACCCATTACGCTGGGAGCCTGGGCTATCGGTGGTGCCATGTGGGGCGGTAACGAAGAGGCGGATTCACTGGCGGCGATCAGGGCCTCCATCGATAGTGGCATTACCTCTATCGATACAGCACCCATTTATGGTATGGGATACAGCGAAGAGCTGGTGGGGAAAGCGATAAAAGGATACGACCGGAGTTCCCTTCAGCTCCTTACAAAATTTGGGATGGTGTGGGACCGGGAAAAGGGCGATTATGCATTTGAACGGAAAGACAATGCCGGTATCCTGAGAAAAATTTATAAATATGGTGGTTATGATAATGCCATAAAAGAAGTAGAGGCCAGTTTAAAAAGGTTACAGACTGATTATATCGACCTGATCCAGCTGCACTGGCCAGACAGTACAACACCGATCAGTGAAACCATGGAAGCCATGCAGCGGATGCTGGACGAAGGCAAGGTAAAGGCCATCGGGGTTTGTAATTACAACGGTGCCCAACTGACGGAAGCAGAACAGACAGTAAAACTGGCCGCTGACCAAGTGCCGTACAGCATGCTGAAACGGAATATTGAAAAAGATGTGGTGCCCTATGCACTTGCAAACGGATTATCGGTTATCGCCTATAGTCCGATGGAACGGGGACTTCTGACAGGGAAGTATAATGCGGCTTCCCGTTTTGCTGCTGATGATCACCGGAACGATTATTTTAAACAGTTTGATATGGAAAAAGTGGCCCGGCTCACAGGACACCTGGCCGAACTGGCTTCGGGATACCAGGCTTCTGTGGTACAATTGGTGCTGGCCTGGACCTTTCATCAGCCGGCCGTTGCCGCTGCGCTTGCAGGTGCCCGCAATGCAAAACAGGCAGAAGAAAATGCCGGGGCCCTGCAACTGAAATTATCGGAAACAGATCTTGTACAAATTGACAAATGGCTGGCGGAATAAATGACCTGACAGCGCACAAATAAAAAGAATAATTGCTGTTATGTGGAAGAAAATAAAAAAGGCCGCCGGACTGGCAGCTATGCTGTGCCTGCTGATCACTGCCCATGGCCAGGAACAGGGCATGCATCAGCAATCTTCGCTCTACGAATGGCCCGGGGATCCGCTGGTAAAACAAAAGCTGGAACAGTGGCAGGACCAGAAATTCGGGATGATCATCCACTGGGGATTATATGCGGTACCGGGTATCGTGGAATCCTGGTCGATTTGCTCGGAAGACTGGATCGGCCGGGACAGCACCATCCCTTATGACCGCTACAAACAATGGTACTGGGGACTGAAGAAAGATTTTAACCCAGTAAATTTCAACCCGGATCAGTGGGCGGATGCCGCAAAGGCCGCCGGTATGCGCTACCTGGTATTTACCACCAAGCATCATGACGGGTTTAATATGTTTGATACCAAACAATCTGATTTTAAAATATCCAATGGGCCTTTCCGGAATAATCCCAGATCGGATGTGGCAAAATATGTGTTTGAGGCCTTCCGGAAACGGGGTTTTATGACCGGGGCCTATTTTTCGAAACCGGACTGGCACAATGAGAATTACTGGTGGCCCATGTATGCAACGCCGGACCGGAACGTGAATTATGATATCCGGAAATTTCCCTGGCGCTGGCAAAAGTTTAAAGAGTTTACCTATAACCAGATCAGCGAACTGATGCATAATTATGGCGCGCTGGATATTCTTTGGCTGGATGGTGGCTGGGTACGGCCGATATCCACCGTTACAGATGAGGTGCGGGCCTGGGGTGCCAGGATCCCGGAATCCGGACAGGATATCGATATGCCCCGGATCGCTGCCATGGCACGGCAGGCACAGCCAGGAATTCTTATGGTGGACCGTACCGTGCACGGCCCGTATGAAAATTACCAGACCCCCGAGCAGCGGGTGCCCGATCACCGCATCAACAATCCCTGGGAGAGCTGTATGACGCTGGGCGGTGCCTGGGGATATGTGCCGGGCGACCAACTGAAGCCGGCATCAAAAGTGATCCATACGCTGGTTGAAATTGTAGCGAAAGGCGGCAGCCTGCTGCTGGGCGTGGGTCCGCAGGCAGACGGCACCTTAACTGCAGAAACCGTATCCCGCCTGAATGAGATCGGGTTATGGCTGAAAGCTAATGGCGCTGCCATTTATAATACAAGATCTGTTGAACAGTATAACAGCGGCGACACTTATTTTACCCGCTCGAAAGATGGAAAAACAAATTATGCCATTACGCTGGTCAGCAACGCAGCGCTGCCTGCCATTATTGAATGGGAAGGTAATCTGCCCCGTAAAGGATCGGTGATCAGATCCGTTGCTACCGGCGAAAAGATAAAATGGACCGTGGCCGGTAATAAACTGACCCTTCAGCTGCCTGCCCGGCTGAAAGCGATGAAGGACGTTACGGCCCTTGCTTTTTCTTTTGTAAACGACTAAAAACAGTATATGAAGAAAACGATCATCGGCTCTTTTCTGTGTATGGGACTTGTCCTGTCGGTAGGGGCCCAGAAGGTGACACCACCTGCTCCAGTGTATCCGGTGCCGTCTGCCCGGCAGCTGGCCTGGCACCAGCTGGAAACCTATGCCTTTATTCATTTTACCACTAACACCTTTACGGATAAAGAATGGGGGTTCGGCGATGAAGATCCCGGGATCTTTAATCCTTCAAAAGTCGATGCCAATCAGTGGGCAACCGTGCTGAAGCAAACAGGATTTAAGGCCATGATCCTTACTACCAAGCATCATGACGGATTTTGTCTCTGGCCCAGCAACTACACGGAACATTCGGTCAGGAACAGTCCCTGGAAGAACGGAAAAGGCGATATTGTAAAGGAAACCAGCGAGGCAGCACGGAAGGCGGGGTTGAAGTTTGGTGTTTATATGTCGCCCTGGGACCGCAACAGAGCGGATTACGGCAGCCCTTCCTATATCAGCTATTACCGGAACCAGCTCAAAGAACTGTTTACGAATTACGGGCCTGTTTTTGAAATGTGGTTCGACGGCGCTAATGGCGGTGATGGTTATTACGGCGGGAAAAGAGAGCAGCGGAAGATCAACGGAGCGACTTATTATGACTGGCCCACCACCTTAAAGTTGGTGCGCAGTATGCAGCCGGATGTATTGTTCTTCAGCGATGCGGGACCGGATATCCGCTGGGTGGGAAATGAAAAAGGAGTGGCCGGTGAAACCAACTGGAACAGCATTACACCTGATACGTTGTATGCAGGCAAGTCCGGAATCAATGAGATATTGAATACCGGGTCCGATGACGGAACAAAATGGATCCCTGCAGAAGTGGATGTGTCCATCCGTCCGGGCTGGTTTTATCATGCTTCGGAAGACAGTAAAGTTAAAACTCCTGAGCAGCTGTTTGAAATTTATCTCAGCTCGGTGGGCAGAGGATCCAACCTGTTGCTGAATATTCCTCCCGACCGAAATGGGGTATTCCATCCCACAGATGTTGCGGCTTTACGGGGATTTAAAAAGCTGCTGGAGGAAAGACTGACGAACAACCTGGCCAGGCAGGTGCGTGTAAAGGCCAGCAATATAAGAGGGAATGCGGCGGTTTATAACGGAGCAAAGATCGCGGATGGCGATAAAAACACGTATTGGGCAACAGATGAAGGAGTAACGGTTGCCGATATTGAAGTGGAATTGCCTGCAGCGAAAAAGATCAGTTATGTATTACTGCAGGAATATATTGCATTGGGCCAGCGTGTGAAGGCCTTTACGATCGAGGCCCTGAAAAACGGCAGCTGGAAGGAGATCGCTGGAGGTACTACTATCGGCTACAAACGCATCCTGCGCATCGATCCGGTGGTTACTTCAAAAATAAGGGTGCGCATCACCGATTCAAAGGCCGCACCGCTGATTTCGAACCTCGCCCTGTATTAATTCCGGTTGTTGAAAGGGCTGGTATGAACTTTGCGCCATAAAGATCAAATTAAATTTTATGACGGAACAATCCTATACGGCTATTTGCTTTGGTGAAATTCTCTGGGATGTGCTGCCGGACGGGGCGCAGCCGGGCGGTGCGCCGATGAATGTGGCCTATCACCTGAACCAGCTGGGCATTACTGCGGGAGTTGTATCAAAAAAAGGAAATGATGAGGAAGGGGAGCGGCTGATCCGTTTCCTGGAAGAACATCGGGTGGATACCTCCCTGATACAAACGGACAATACGCATCCCACCGGAAAAGTGCTGGCCACACCGGGTAAGAATTATGAAATGCAGTATGATATTGTTTTTCCTGTAGCGTGGGATTTTATTGATGTGGCGGAAGGCGTGCCGCAGCAGGTGGCGGCCTCCGGACTCTTTGTCTTTGGAAGTCTTGCTGCCCGCAATGAGCATTCGCGTAAAACGTTGTTCACCCTGTTATCCCGGGCAACCACAAAAATAATGGACATCAATCTGCGTCCCCCGCATTTTACGCAGGATGTAGTTGAAGCATTGCTGAACGAGGCAACGATGCTGAAGTTGAATGAGAACGAACTGGAGCTGCTCAGCGGCTGGTATACGTTTACCGGAACAATGCAGGAACAGGCAGCGGCACTGGGAAAGCGGTTCTCTCTCCCGGACATTATAATAACAAAGGGTGCCGATGGGGCCGCTTATTACACAAACGGTGCTTTTTATGAGCATCCGGGCTTTAAGGTAGATGTGGTGGATACGGTGGGCAGCGGAGACGCATTCCTCGCCGGTTTTTTATCCCGGCTGCTAAAAGGCAGCACCCCGGAAACCGCTTTGGACTTTGCCTGCAGGCTGGGCTCATTTATTGCCACACAGAAGGGCGCCTGTCCGGATTATGATGTGACTGCCTTATAGCCGCACGCTTAGGGTGGTCAGAAGAAACGGGTCTTATAGAGTTTTACTTCCGGTATTTCGATGGTTTTATCCGGATGGCGCAGGTAAATGTGATGTGTCCACCAGCTTTCTTCTGCCTGGGTGAACAGTAATAATTTCTTCTGCGCGTTATAATTAACTGATTTGATATTCTCCCGGCCTTTTAAGGGCTCAAATACCTCAAAACTTTTCTTTGCGATATTAAACGTAAAAACATTATGATGGGTGGTAACGATCATGTTTTCATCATCAACTGCCGACAGGTCGTGCCCGCCTTCCGAAGGGATCTTCCAGTGCTCCTCAAGCCGCAGTTGGGGATTGGGGCCTTCCCAGTCTTTTAAAGAATAAGACCGGAGTTCATCAAAGCCCAGTGCGAAAAGACGTTTGTATTTATCATTCCACACCACTCCGTGCCCGGAATAAAGGGAGTCCCTGAATAGCCGTTGTTCCGGCTGGTTCAGGTTGTAAAGTTCAATGCTGTTTCCATCGCGATGTGTGGAAAGTGCTACAACCAAGCGGTTTCCCGGCAGCAGCGCTGCAGAATGCGCCATAGGTACATGCGCATAAAAAAGAGGTTTGCGGCTTTTGATGTCCAGCAGCAGCACACCTCCGCCGGATGAGGTAAGCAGCAGGGCAGAGCGGTTCATAACCGGTTTGCATTCGTCCAGTGGCACCATCCATTTTTGATAGGCCGCAGGCAGTTCGCGGGCTTCAGAGACCTGCCAGCGCCAGGTTATATCAGGTGTACTGGCCGACTGACGGCTGTTCACCAACAGAACCTTGTCATCTCCGCACACTGCAAGATCGGTACCCCGCAGTCCGCTGTTTGTCCGGGAGGCGCAGGCCGATAATAAAAAACAGGATAAAAGCAGGAAGTTTAATGGATGTAGTCGTTTCATGTTTTTTAAAATTAATCGCTTAACCGGATAAGGGTGCTAAAGTTAGGGCTTCTTTGGGTCTGCTTCAAATTTTCATACGGGTAAAGCGGCCAGGCAGCGCTCCGGGTTCCCGCTTATTTGGGTGATCTTTAATTTTAACAGTCGCTACTCGCTTTTTTCTCTGTATATGGCCGTGCAGTTGCTTATTTTTGAGGGTCAGAATTTTTTGCTATGAAAATACTTTTGTTTTTGGGTCTTTTTTGTCTTGCCTTTTTTAACAACGGTAACAGTCAGTTCCTGGCAAAACAAAAGACAGACAGCAAGTCGGTGTTTTATAAAACAGCAGTATCCGGTAAAGAAAAAGACGAAGCCCACTATAAACGAATGCGGACATCGGGGTTCGTACTTGGTGGTGCAGGGGTTGCCGTGGCAGTGACGGGTATCGTACTGTCGGGTAAGCAGGACAACAAAACATCGGGTACAATCATCATGCTGGGCGGGTTGGCTGCTGTAGCCGGAAGTTCATTTATTATCGCTCACAGTAATCGGAGGCTGGATGAACTCAAAAGTGTATCGCTGGGTGGAACGCATAATGGGGCAGGGCTTACCTTCCGCTTTTAAAAATGTCTGAAAAAACAGTACTCTGCTAACTATTAAATTGAAGGAATGGCATATAAAGATTTTAAAGAATCATTACAGGCAAATGTATTACCTGAAGGACTCAGCTTGTTGCAGCAGGGATTGTGGCACGCTGCAAAAGGCAATTGGAACGCGGCACATAGCATTGCCCAGGATCATGAGGGTGAGCAGGATTTTGACCGGCTGCATGCCTATTTACACCGCGTGGAAGGTGATGAAGGAAATGCCCGTTATTGGTACCGGCGTGCAGGTACTGTGATGCCCGATCAATCCAAAGAAGAAGAACTGGAATTGCTGCTGCAACTTTGGAGTTAATACCGGAAGGGTGGCTGAACCATTGAAGCATTAGCGGCCTTAACTGTTCTTCACTTCTTAATGGTTCAAATAAATCACTGCTTTCTGACTCCTGTAATTACGGCAACCCGATCTCTTTTGCTTTTTCTCTCAGGAATTCTAATGCAGCTTCTCTTGTGTTGGGGATCAGTCCGTCCAGGATGGCATCTTTTAATGCATCTTTCAGGATACCTACCGGTTTTGAGGGGGCAAGGTTGAAAAGCTGCATGATCTCAATGCCATCTACAGGCGGCTGCCAGTTGCGGATCTGGTCTTTTTCTTCCACTTCCTTACAGCGTTCGCGTACCAGCTTAAAGTTATCGAGGAAGCGCTGCACCTTTTTCCTGTTCTTACTGGTGATGTCCGCTTCGCAAAGCAACATCAGTGCGTCAAAATCTTCCCCTGCATCAAACAGAAGCCGGCGGATGGCAGAATCCGTGATGTTTTCCTTTGTAAGACTGATGGGCCGGAGATGCAGCTCCACCAGTTTTTTTACAAACCGCATTTTCTCATTTTGCGGCAGTTTAAATTGTGCAAAAAGTTTGGGTACCATACGGCCACCCACTACCTCATGGCCATGAAAGGTCCATCCCGTTCCTTCTTCAAAGCGTTTGGTAGCCGGTTTTGCAATATCATGCAGGATCGCTGCCCATCGCAGCCAGAGGTCATCACTGGTAGCGGCAACATTGTCCAGTACCTGTAATGTATGATAAAAATTATCCTTATGCCCGATCCCTTCTTTAAATTCCGCACCGGCGAGGTCCACCATTTTGGGGAAGATGATGCGGAGCAGCCCGGTCTTGTACAGAAGGTCGAAACCGATCGAAGGCCGCGCAGCCATAATGATCTTATTCAGTTCATCCGTAATGCGTTCCTGGGAAATGATCCGGATACGGTCTTTGTTTTTTGAAATGGAAGCCAGTGTCTTTGCCTCGATCGTAAAATGGAGCTGTGTGGCAAACCGGATGGCCCGCAGCATCCGGAGCGGATCGTCACTAAAGGTCTGGTCCGGCTCCAGCGGGGTAATGATTATTTTTTCTTCCAGGTGCCGGCGCCCATTGAAGGGATCCAACAGCTGACCATAGGTATCTTTGTTCAGACTGATGGCCATGGCATTGATGGTAAAGTCTCTCCGGTTCTGGTCATCTTCCAGCGTGCCCGGACTTACCTGTGGTTTGCGGCTGTTGCGCTGATAGCTTTCTTTCCGGGCACCGACAAACTCTACATCAAATGCTGCAATACGAATATGAGCGGTACCGAAGTTTTTAAAATAGTTGACCTGTGGAGCCGGATGCAGCATCGCAGCCACAGCCCTGGCCAGTTCAATGCCATCCCCGATAGTAACAATATCCGCATCTTTTGTAGACCGGTTCAGCAATTTGTCCCGCACAAAGCCTCCCACCAGGTAGCTTTCAAAACCAAGCTCCTGCGCTGCCAGGGCCACTTTATTGATGATGGCCAGTTCCGGGTCACTTAATTGAATATCCATCTGACCGGCAAATATAATGCAGGTTTGAGAATTGAGCGTTGAGAATCTGGGAAGCTGAAAGCTGACAGCCAATAGCTGACAGCTCCTGTTCAGCAACTCGTTACCGGATCACTTCAACCTGTCCATCCCTCCAGCGGATGATGGACGAGGGCTGGTGCGGTTCTTCATCATCACGACGGTGATGCACCACAAAATCCGCCTGCTTTTTTATAGCTGTCGCGATGGTTTTAAAATGTGCAGGTGTGGCCTCTCCCGAAATGTTTGCGGAAGTAGATACGATCGGTTTACCGAAGCGTTTGATCAATGCCCGGCAGAATTCATCCCCGCAGATGCGGATGGCAATGCTCCCATCTGCAGCAGTCAGGTTCTCCGCAAACCCGAGCCCGTTCTCATAGATCACCGTTGTCGGACGGTCTGTGGTTTCAAGATAATCAAACAGGCTGAGGTCTACAGCCGCCGTGTGCTGCATCACTTCCCGTTCGGTGGTAACAAGAACGATCAGTGCTTTGCTGTCGCTCCTTTTTTTTATGTCGTATATTTTTGAAACGGCATCTGCATTGGTGGCATCGCAGCCGAGGCCCCATACGGTATCTGTGGGATAGAGGATCACGCCGCCTTCTTCCAGGGCCGTCACACATTTTTTTATATCCTGTTCAAAAGAGTGCATATTATAAAATCGATTGATAGAGTTTCATTACATCGGCGGCATACACTTCCGGCCGGAAGCGTTGTGCATTTTCCAGGCCCTTCTGTCGCATGGTGGCGGCAAAGGAAGCGTCCTCATAGATTTTCCGGAAGCCGGCCGCCATTTCTTCCGGACGATCGGGATCTGCCAGCCAGGCGGCCGTGCCGGCGATCTCCGGCAGACAGGAAGTAGTGGAAGTGATGACGGGTACACCGCCGGCCATGGCTTCGATGATCGGCATGCCAAAGCCTTCAAAATAGGAAGGATAGATCAGAGCGGTTGCCAGCTGGTATAACGCAGGCAGGTCTGCTGTTTCCACAAACGGTTTTTTCCCTGCAAGTGCCAGTTGTTCCGACAAAAAGATCACACGGTCTTCCAGTTGTACTTCCCGGAGATATGCGGTCACTTTATCCTTAAACCCGCCATCATTGCCAACGACCACCAGTGGTATGGGGATATCCCCGCGGATACTGTTTAGTGCTTTACAGATGTTGAGAAGGTTCTTGCGCTCGATAATGGTGCCCACATGCAGAAAAAAAGCTTCCGGCAGTCCGTATTTTTCACGGACGGCCGCTTTTTTTTCTGCGGTCTCTATTACTGTAAAAGCAGGGGCACAGCTCTGATAGATCACTTCAATTTTTTCTGCGGGCGTTCCATAGGTCTTAATGATATGACCTTTGGTCTCTTCGCTGATGGCCATGATCTTTGTGGCATTCCTGCAGGCATAGCGCAATTTGGCACGATAGATCTTTACATCAATGGGTTTGTACTGTTCCGGATAGATCTCTGGAAACAGATCGTGGATTGTTACCACAGAAGGAATACCGGTTTTGGGAATACCTGTAGGGATTTCATGGCTCAGCCCATGGTAAAGATTGATCCCCAGCCGCTGCAGATCGCGGGTCACCCAGCGGCTTCTCCATACTGCACGGAACAGGCGGTGCAGGGGAGCTGCGGGCAATACCTCGTAAATGTTTTTTTGTTCCGGGCGGAACGACTTGCCGGGCTTTGGATTAAACAGGTAATAGCCATGTTCAGGAAACTGCTCTGCAAGCAGCCGGATCAGCACCCTGCTGAAAAATCCCAGCCCGGTATTGTTATGATAAGCCCTTTTGGCGTCGAACCCGATATTCATAATTGCAAAGAAAGTCATTTCTCATTTCATCCCCGTATATCGATGCCGTTTTCTGGCAACGTTGTCGTAGGAATACGGTTGTACCCTAAACTTTAGGCCTTAAACTTCAGGCACAAAAGCTATCTTTGTCCGTACAAAAAAAGTACTATGCAAGACTTGATTACCGCGGCCTGGGCCAACAGGGAGTTGTTGAAAGACAGTAAATATACGGATGCCATTCATGAAGTAATTGCGGCACTGGATAAAGGAGAATTGCGCGTTGCAGCACCTGAGGGAAGAAAATGGAAAGTGAACGAATGGGTAAAACAGGCCATTCTCCTGTATTTCGGAATTCAGAAAATGCAGACCTGGGATGTGCCCCCGTTTGAGTTTTACGATAAGATGTTGCTGAAGAAGAATTACAAGGATATCGGGGTGCGTGCGGTACCGCATGCGGTGGCACGCTATGGATCCTACCTGGCAAAGAATGTGGTATTGATGCCTTCTTATGTAAATATCGGGGCGTACGTGGATGAAGGAACCATGGTAGATACCTGGGCAACGGTAGGAAGCTGTGCACAGATCGGGAAGAATGTGCACCTGAGTGGTGGCGTGGGTATTGGCGGTGTACTGGAACCCCTGCAGGCCAGTCCAGTAATTATAGAAGACGGTTGTTTCCTGGGAAGCCGTTCTATTGTAGTGGAAGGGGTGATCGTGGAAAAAGAAGCAGTACTGGGTGCCAATGTGGTGCTTACACAGAGTACCAAGATCATTGATGTAAGCGGATCCATTCCCATTGAAGGCAAAGGCCGCGTACCCGCCAGAAGTGTGGTGATCCCGGGTTCCTATGCCAAAAAATTCCCTGCGGGTGAATATCATGTGAACTGCGCATTGATCATCGGAAAACGGAAAGCCAGTACCGATCTGAAAACCAGTCTGAATGATGCATTGCGTGATTTTAAGATCAGTGTATAATTTTTGCTTGAGGTTTGAGGTGCAAGGTTGATGTCTTACCTCAAACCCCAAACTTTAAACCCCTGAGCATTGAAGGCTTTAGTCTATAAATCAACCGGGAGCTGGTATACGGTTAAAGATGAAGCGGGAACGTTTCATAACGCCCGGATAAAGGGCGTTTTTAAAATAGAGGGCATCACCAGTACCAACCCGCTTGCGGTAGGCGATTGGGTGAATATAGAAACGGAGGAAGGCGCTGAAGGCACCGCTGTTATTGATCAGATTTTCCCCCGTACGAACTATATCAACCGGCAATCGCCGCGTATGAAACACCAGCAGCACATTATTGCCGCCAACCTGGATCAATCGATACTGATCGCTACGTTAAAGGATCCGCGTACTTCGCGTGGGTTCATCGACCGGTTCCTGGTGGTTTGTGAAATGTATCATGTACCGGCAATCGTTCTTTTTAATAAAACTGATATTTACAGGGAAAAAGAATGGGCCGCCTACGAAGCGCTCTCGGAGGTATACCGTTCACTGGGCTACCAGGTTCATGCGGTAAGCGTGGAAAAAGAAGAAGGACTGGACATTCTCAATGGCCTGCTGCACAATAAAACGACATTGATCAGCGGTCACAGCGGTGTGGGAAAATCTTCGCTGATCAATATCCTGCTGCCCGGAGAAGCCATTAAAACCAATGATGTGAGCGGATGGAGCGGAAAAGGGATGCATACCACCACCTTTGCCACCATGTACGACCTGCCTGAAAACGGGAGGATCATCGATACTCCGGGCATCCGGGAACTTGCCATTACGAATCTTGAACGGGAAGAGCTGTCACATTATTTTCCCGAAATGCGGCAACGGCTGGAACACTGCCGTTATAATAACTGTACGCACATCAATGAGCCCGGCTGCGCGGTGAAAGCAGCAGTTGAAAGCGGGGATATTTACGAGGAACGCTACATAAGTTATCTCAATATTTTTGAGAGCATTGAAAACAGGAATTATTGACGGATTGGTTGGGTATGACCGATCCTGAAACCGGATCGCCCGATCCGTATTCTAAAATCTGGTTTTATGAAGATCCGCAATACACGATACGTGCTTACAGTATGGTTGCTCATACTGGGCCTTGCTGCCGTTGCCCAAAAGAAAAAATATGTACTGGTGGTACACGGAGGGGCGGGTACCATCTTAAAAAAGAACATGTCTGCCGAAAAGGAGCAACATTATATTGCGGCCCTTACCGAAGCATTAAAGACAGGATATGGCAAACTCCGTTCCGGAGGAACAAGTCTGGACGCAGTGGAAGCGACCATACGCGTTCTGGAAGATAATCCTTTGTTCAACGCAGGTAAAGGCGCCGTTTTTACACACGACGGACGTAATGAGCTGGATGCTTCTATTATGGAGGGCAAGATCTTAAAGGCCGGAGCTGTTGCGGGGGTAACTACCATAAAGAATCCGATAACTGCGGCAAGGGCTGTAATGGAAAAATCGGAACACGTAATGCTGGCAGGCAGAGGGGCTGAACTGTTTGCGGAAGAGGCCGGACTTACACCGGTGGGGCCAGAGTATTTCAGAACAGAAGAACGGTGGCAGGGGCTGCAACGGGCATTAAAAGCGGATTCGGCCCGGGCGGTGCAGGACCATGATGGCAAAACCTCCGCAGTGGAACCGGTAATAAATATTGATCAGAAATTCGGAACCGTAGGATGTGTGGCCCTCGATCAGCAGGGAAACCTTGCTGCGGGAACATCAACCGGCGGTATGACCAATAAAAAATACGGACGGATAGGCGATTCGCCGGTCATCGGCGCGGGTACTTACTGCAATAATGCCACAGCGGGTATTTCCTGCACCGGCTGGGGAGAATTTTTTATCAGGAACGTAGTTGCCAAAACCGTATCCGATCTCATAGAGTATAAGGGATATACTATTGATCGGGCAGCAGGTGCCGTGCTGGATAAGGTAAAGGAAATGGGCGGCGACGGCGGGCTGATCATCCTGGACAAACAGGGTAATATGGCCATGCCCTTTAATACTGAGGGCATGTACCGGGGCGCCGTTACCGAAGATGGAAAGATCGAGGTGCTTATTTACAGGTAAGCTACTTTGGCCTGCCTGTGCCGGCAGCAGCCCTAGCTCTTTTTAAAATACCGGTCTGCTTCATTGGCATCTTTAAACCAGCCCGAATATTTTACATAATTGTTCGCGATCCGGTCGATTTCCCCCTGTAACAATTCCTGGGAAATATCTTTTATTTTCTTTGCAGGCGTACCGGCATAAATGCTGCCCGGACTGCAGATCGTATTTTCCAGTACCACAGCGCCGGCCGCTATGATGGTATTACTGTGCACTACGGCGTTGTCCATAATAATAGCGCCCATTCCTACCAATACATTATCATGAATGGTACATCCATGTACGATAGCATTGTGCCCGATGGAGACATTGTTGCCGATGGTAGTGCCGCATTTCTGATAGGTACAATGAATAGTAACACCATCCTGTATATTCACCTTATCGCCGATACGGATAAAATTCACATCGCCCCTTACAACGGTGTTGAACCAGAAGCTGCAGGCGGCTCCTGCAATTACATCGCCTACAATAGTGGCATTGGGCGCCACGAAACAATCTACACCGATCTGAGGGTATTTTCCTTCCACTGGTAATATCACTGCCATAATAGATCCTTTCCTGCTAAGGTACAAAAAAATCAAGGTCATTCTTGTTAAAAAGACGGGATGATCGCTAACTTTAATGCGATGCATTTTTTTGGGAAGACCTTTATGATACGTTCGTTCCGGTTGAGAGATTTTTACAGGAAGCACGAAGGCGTGGTTATCCCGTTGCAGGGAAGCCTGTCGGGATTGTTGAGAATATTGCAACTGATGATAGCACTGTTGCTTTTGACAGGTAATGGACAGGCACAGGAAGTGTTGAAGATCCGGACACGTACCACGGATCAGACAGGTACCTTATCCTCCGGTGAAATAAAAACACTCGATGACCGGTTATATGCAATCGAAAAAAAGACCGGGCGCCAGGTGGTCGTTGTAATGATCCCTACTACGGGAAGCAGCTCCGTTGAGGAGTATGCAACAACACTGTTCCGGGAAAATAAGATCGGCTCACAGGACGGGAACGACGGCGTGCTGATCCTGGTTGCAAAGGATGACCGAAGAATGCGGATAGAGGTAGGCTACGGGTTGGAGGGCACCATAACGGATCTGTCTGCCAGCAGGATCATCGAAGAACAAATGAAACCTGCGTTCCGGAACAATGATTTTGGCGAAGGACTAAAGAGCGCAGTAAATTCGGTGGAACTGCTGATCAATGGCGGATCATTGCCTGAAGCGGCTCCGGCTTCGCGCGGCGGATTAACAAAAGAAGGCAAGATATTTCTCCTGCTGATGCTGGTGGCTTTTGTATCCGGGATATTGGCAGGGGCGAAGTTCCTGTCGGTGCGGCAGGTGCTGATTGCTGATCTTGTAATCATAGTTGTATTTATCTTTTTTAGTTTTAGTTTCACCCCGTTATTGGCAACCCCCTTTGCTGCTTTCAGTTATGCAGCGGGGTATGCGCTGGCACGCTACAGAACCGTCAAGATACTTGCCGGGGTACTGTTGCTGCTGGCGGCGGTGGTGGCGCTGGTAGCAAAATTTTACGGAGGCATCCCTGCTTCCATCACAGCGTTTGTCGGAGGCATTGTTACCATTATGGGCTTTTTGGTTTACGCATACTCAAAAGGCATTTTGATCAGCTCCGGCGGAAGCCGCGATCACGATGATGACTCCTGGTCGCGGAGCAGTTCTTCCTCGGGCTCATCTTCCTGGTCGTCGTCCTCTTCCTCCTCCTCCGGTTCCAGCAGCAGTTTCTCCGGTGGTGGTGGCAGCAGCGGCGGTGGCGGTGCAAGCGGGAGCTGGTAAAAGGACTCAGGCGCAGGGAGGGCCGTAATTGCCGGCTGTGCAGCAGGCTATGAGCAGCTACCAGGTTGCTTAACAACTGCTAAACTTTAAGACTGCAAACTCAAAACGGAACTTATCTTTGCCGGATGCAGGATAAAGTAGAAAAAATAACAGCATTGTATCAGCAATGGGGGGGACATGCTCCGGATACGATTGATGTATTGCAACAGGCGGGCAGTGAACGCCGTTATTTCCGTATCTGGAGGGAAGGGCGTTCGGTCATCGGAACCTATGGTGCCAATATAAAAGAGAATGAATCCTTCTTCTATTTCTCAGAACATTTTCAAAAGAAGCAGCTTCCGGTGGCGCATATACTTTCTATAAGTGCCGACAGGGCGTATTACCTGCAGGAAGATTATGGAAATATATCGCTGATCAACCATCTGGAGGAGCAGGGAGAATGCCCTCCGGTGTATGAATTATTTAAAAGCAGTCTTGCCGCACTGGCCCGTGTTCAGGTACTGGGCGACAAAGGACTGGATTATGACCGCTGTCTGACCAATAAGGAATTTGGCAAGCAGGCCATTATGGCGGACCTGCTGTATTTTAAATATTATTTTCTCGATGCATTACGGAAACCGTATGATAAACAGGCGCTGATCGATGATTTTGAAGCCCTCAGTACCTACCTTACACACACGGATCATAAGTTTTTTATGATGCGCGATTTTCAAAGCCGCAATATCCAGGTGATGGAGGATCGCTCCGTCCATTTTATCGATTACCAGGGGGGGATGAAAGGTGCCCCTCAGTATGATGTGGCTTCCCTGCTCTGGCAGGCAAGGGCTAATCTATCCGAAGGCTGGAAAGAACAATTGCTCACCGATTATATGGATGCGCTGGAACCCTTGCTGGGTAAGCCACTGAACCGGACGGCATTTGTAAGTCAGTACAACGGCTATGTGCTCATCCGTCTGCTACAGGTGCTGGGTGCCTACGGGTTCAGGGGATTGTTCGAGCGGAAGGCGCATTTCCTTACTAGCATTCCGCTGGCGCTGCGAAACCTCAGGGCCTTTCTCCGCAAAAATGCAATGGGTATTTCTGTACCGGAATTTGATAAAGTGTTACAGCTCTGTATCGCTGATGAGATCATTGAGCAGTTCACGCCGGTGCAGGCGACGGAAGAAACCCCGTTGGTGGTGAAAATAGCAAGCTTCTCCTTTAAAAAAGGCCTTCCGGTAGAAGATAAAGAGAATGGCGGCGGTTTTGTATTTGACTGCCGGGGTATATTAAACCCGGGAAGGATCGAAAGCATGAAAACCCAGACAGGGCGTGATAAAGAAGTGATCCAGTACCTCGAACAGCAGACAAAGATGCCTGAGTTCCTGCACAGTGTTTTTGATGTGGTGGACATTACGGTGGCTGATTTTATCCAGCGCCGGTTCGACAGCCTGATGATAAGTTTTGGATGCACCGGCGGGCAACACCGCAGCGTGTATGCCGCGGATGCCCTGGCCCGGCATCTGAAAAACAAATTCAAGGTAAAAATAGAATTGAACCATTGGGTGCAGGATGCAAAGAACTGGATCAATGAAGTGGTTAAAAAGGAAGTATAACCGGCGGTCAATGATCTGCCGGAAATGAAAGCGTATAGTATGACAACAAATAGTAATTCCCTGCCCCGGACCGCCCTCATTTTCTCCGCCGGCCTGGGCACGCGGTTCAAACCCTGGACAGACACACATCCCAAGGCCCTGGCGGTGATCAACGGGAAAAGCCTGTTACAGCGGAATATCGAATACCTGCAGCAATACGGGATCAGCCGGGTGATTGTGAATGTGCATCATTTTGCCGACCAGATCGTAGCAGCCGTTAAAAAGAATAAGGGCTGGGGGAGCGAAGTGCTGATCAGTGATGAGACCGATGCGGTACTCGAAACAGGGGGAGGATTGTTAAAGGCAAAGCCGCTTTTTACGCCCAGCGAACCGTTTATCACCTGCAATGCAGACATACTCACCGACCTGGACATCAATGCGCTGACCCGTTTTCATAACGCCGGTGATGCATTGATTTCAATGATGGTAAGTGGGCGGAAAACTTCCCGTTATCTGCTGTTTGATGAAGCAAATACGCTTTGCGGCTGGCGCAATATTACCACCGGTGAGGAACGGATCTCAAGAACGGCGCAACCCATGCGGCAACTGGCCTATGACTGTGTGGTGCTCTTTAATTACGCCGTGTTTGATGCCATTCCCTTTACCGGAAAATTCTCACTGATCGATCTGTACCTGCACCTGGCAAAAGAGCATACCTTGAAAGGCCTGGAACACAAGGATGACCGCTGGGTGGATGTGGGTAAACCGGAGAGTGTGGCAGTGGCAGAAGCATTGTTTTCATGAGACTTTTATAAGCAGCAACATTGCTGTGATCTGGTGAGGAAACGGCGGGTTAACGGTAAAACACACGGCTGTTTATGGACCCGTTATGTTGCTCAATGCCTTTATTTGTTTGATTTCTGTAATTTTGTTCCATGGAAAAAGCAGAAACCGTTGAGGAATTCTATAAAAGGATCAATCACAATACATCAAAATTATCCCTTCATAACGTAGGTCTGGGCCTGGGGCATTTTAATATCTTTCCAAGGGCCTTCTGCTCTCCGCATACCAATTATTCCAGGAGGGATTATTATAAGGTCTCCTATATTATCGGTACCGGTAAACTGTATTATGCCAACCAGTGGATCCACATCGACCGTCCGGCATTGATGTTCTCCAATCCTATGGTGCCTTATTTGTGGGAAGCGGAATCGCCCGAACAGTCGGGATGGTTCTGTCTGTTCACAGAAGATTTTATCCAGCATGATGAACGGATCCTCAGTCTTCAGGATTCACCACTGTTCAAGGCAGGTGCGCGGCCGGTTTATTTTTTAAACGAAGACCAGCAGGAGGAGATCAGCAGTATCTTCCGTAAGATGCAACAGGAGCTGCATTCAGACTATGTGCATAAATTCAACGTGCTGCGTAATTACCTGCACCTGGTCATTCACGAAGCCATGAAATGGTGTGCTACAGACAGGTTTGAAAAACCGGTAAACGCCAGTGTACGGATCACCAATCTTTTCCTGGACCTGCTCGAACGCCAGTTCCCGATCGATGCACCCGACCTGGTGGTACAGCTGCGTTCCCCCAAAAGTTTTGCGCATCAGCTCTCCGTGCATGTAAACCATCTCAACCGGTCGGTACGGGAGGTGACCGGCAAAACCACCACCGGGCATATCTCCGACCGGATCCTGAAAGAGGCGGTGGCGCTTTTAAGGCATTCCGACTGGAATATTTCGGAGATCGCATACAGCCTGGGTTTTGAATACCCGGCGCACTTTACCAGCTTTTATAAGAAAAAAACCGGCCAGAGCCCCGCCGCACTTAGAAAATCCATTGTTTGATTTTTGTAAGTATTGGTTTGATTAGAGTAACCGGCGGCTGAAGAAGCGGTCCTAATTTTGCGGTGTAAATGACCCGTATGATTCCTACACAATCCATGATATCCCGTCAGCAGCAGCCCGGAGTAAAACGGCTGCAGGAAAAAAATAAAAAGGCAGCCACCCTTATCTCATTTTTGCTCATTCCTTTATCCGGGCTGATAACGGACATCTACCTGCCTTCCATGCCGCACATGGCGCAGGAACTGCACCGGCCGGAAGGTGCCATCCAGCTTACATTAACGCTGTTCCTGGTAAGCTATGGCCTGGCACAGTTCGTAACCGGAAGCCTTATCGACAGTTACGGAAGGTTCCGGCTCACCCTGGTATCCCTTGCTGTTTTCATCGCCAGCAACCTGGTTATCATTTTTACAAAGCAGCTTGAACTGATCTATGCCATGCGCATCGTGCAGGGCATTACCACCGGCTTTATTGTTGTGGCCAAACGGGCTTTTTTTGTGGATGTATATGAAGGGGAAGAACGGAAACACTATCTCAGCCTGATGTCCATCGTATGGTCTTCCGCACCGGTTATTGCCCCTTTTATCGGTGGTTACCTGCAGCAGTATTTCAACTGGCAGGCCAATTTTTATGTGCTGGCCGTATATGGAGCCCTGATGCTGGCGCTGGAGTGGATCTTTTCAGGAGAAACGGTTCCGGTTTACCGCAATTTTAAATGGAGCTCCATGCTGGGTGATTACCGGGTGATGCTGCGGAGCCGCACTTTTGCTTATGGTTTATTGATCTGCGGCCTCTGTTATGGCACCACGATGATCTTCGGACTGGCAGGCGCCTTTATCATCGAGCACCAGATGCATTACTCTTCTGTTGTGGCGGGCTATGGTGCGCTGGTAATGGGGCTGGCATGGATGTGCGGCGGTTTTCTCGGTAAAGCCAGTTTAAATAAAGCGTTTCTGCCAAAGCTGAGAAGAAGCAACGCTGCGCAGTTATTGGCAACCCTGGGCATGATCATCACAGCGGTATGGTTGCAGAATCTTTATTCCCTGCTGTTCTTTGCATTCCTGATCCATGTATGCGTCGGGTTCATTTTCAATAATTATTTTGCCTACTGCCTGGGGCGGTTTCCGCAGATGGCCGGGCTGGCCAGCGGCCTGAGCGGAGGGTCCAACTTTATTATTACAGCTGTTGCCAGTTATTCGGTAGTGGGGATCTTACATCCGCAGTCGCAACAGGGACTAGGATACGGGTACCTTATCATGGGGGTTATAGCTTTTTTGATCTTACAGTTATTGCTGAAAAAGCAGCAGGCGCAGGCATAAATGGTTCGTGTTTTTTGGTGCCGGCAACAGTGCCTGTGGCAGCCGGGTTGCTACGCTCAGTTCATCGTCCCGGTCATAGGGCATCAGCCTGGCAGGCCCTTTTCATATTATCACTTCTCACATTCACCTCTCAAATCTCGCATCTCAAATTTCACCTCTCACTTTTAAAATAACAAAACATGAAATACAGAAATCTAGGACAGACCGGTGAGCGTCTTTCGGCCATCGGGCTGGGTTGTATGGGAATGAGCTTTGCTTATGGTCCCACGGATGATACAGAAAGCATTGCCACCTTGCACAAGGCCCTCGACCGGGGTATCAACTTCTGGGATACGGCGGACATGTACGCAGATGGGGCTAACGAGCGGCTGATTTCAAAGGTGCTGGTACCCAATCGCGACAAAGTGTTTATTGCTACTAAATTCGGTTTTCGGTTTAAGGATGGGGTTGCAGGACCCAATAATGCCGCGGGTACTTATTTTGACGGGAGTCCTGAATGGATGAAACAGGCGGTGGATAAAAGTTTACAGCGATTGGGAATCGATACCATCGACCTGTACTATGCCCATCGTGTGGATCCGAATGTTCCGGTTGAAGAAATGGTAGGCGCCATGGCAGAGCTGATAAAAGCCGGAAAAGTCAGATACCTTGGCTTAAGTGAGGCTTCCGCAGCATCCATCCGTAAAGCACATGCCGTGCATCCGATCGCAGCCTTACAAAGCGAATATTCCTTACTGACGAGAGATGTGGAAGGGGAAATCCTGGCCACGGTCCGTGAACTGGGGATCAGCCTGGTACCTTATTCCCCGTTGGCAAGAGGATTGGTGACCAATGCACTGAATACGGAATCGCTGGCTGCAGACGATTTCAGAAGGACCCTTCCCCGTTACCAGGAGAATGTTGCAGAAAATAACGCACAGCTGGTGCGTGCATTCGCTGATCTTGCAAAGGGAAAGAACAGTACTCCCGCACAACTGGCGCTTGCCTGGGTACTGGCACAGGGTGATGATATCATCCCTATTCCAGGAACCAAAAAACGGAAATACCTGGAGGAGAACGCTGGTGCGGTGGACATTGAATTGACGCAAAGTGACGTGGAAGCCATCGATTCCATAATAAAAAAATATCCGGATACCGGCGCACGGTACAGCGAAGGCGCCATGAAACTGGTGAACCATTAAAAAAACACCTGTAAGGTTTTAAAAACCTTACAGGTCTGTTAATTTCTCACTACACTGTTGCGGGTGGGATAAGGTATCGCGTCTTTATCTCAAAACTCAAAATGCTACGTTTATTATTATTACTTGCCCTGCTTCCCCTGGCATGCCGCCCAAAGAAGCAGCATATTGATCATATTCTGTAACAGAGTCGTTTATGGAAGATGGCCGACCATAATATCCGGTATTGCTGACTCCGGAGGCTACCTTTTGTATAAGCGGGGAACTGTTTGTCATATTTTACCGGCACAAACGGCAGAAGAGCTATTATTTTGCTAATTTCACCCGGTAAATACTTAGATATATGAAGAAAAGCAGTCTGCTTGCAGTTTTTGCAATTACATCCCTTTCGGTCTGGTCACAGTCGCATTACAACCATAAGGAAGCATTTGCGCCCCTTTTTTATCCATCAGGCGGAAATGAGTACCGGAGCGCATCCGGAGAGCCGGGGCCGAAATACTGGCAAAACCGTGCTGATTATAACATTACCAGTACCCTGGACACCACGGGGCATACGGTTACGGCAAAAGTGGAAATAACGTATACCAATAACAGTCCGGATAATCTGAAATTCCTCTGGCTGCAGACCGACCAGAACAACTATCGCAAGGATTCGAGGGCTACTGCCACAACAACGGCCGCCGGAGGACGCTGGGCCAATGCGATGTTTACAGAAGGTGATGTGATCAAATCCGTAACAATTGACGAAGGCGCGAAAAAATACAGTCCGCAATATAGCACTACAGACACCCGTACGCAGGTGTGGCTGAACAGCCCGCTGAAAGCCGCGGGGGGTAAACTAAAGCTTACCATCGAATATAAATTCACGGTGCCGGAGTACGGTAGCGACCGCATGGGCAGGCTCAACACAAAGAACGGATGGATCTATGAGATCGCACAATGGTTCCCGCGCATGGCGGTGTATGATGATATCCAGGGCTGGAACCTGCTGCCTTACCTGGGGCAGGGAGAGTTTTACCTGGAGTACGGTGATATCAGCTTCAGTGTTACGGCTCCTGCAAATATGATCGTTGTGGGTTCCGGTGAATTGCTGAACCCCGCCGAATGTTTTACCCCCGAAGAAGCAAAACGGTATGCTGCGGCCCGGCTCAGCGATAAAACGGTAATGATCCGGAGCGCGGAAGAAATAGGCAAAGGAGGCATCAGCAGCAAAAAGGGAACCACCACGTGGAAGTTTAAGATACTGAATACCCGTGATGTAGCCTGGGGCGCTTCAAACGCTTTTATACTGGACGGTGCAAAGATCGACCTGCCCAGCGGCAAAAAATCAATGGCGCTGAGTGCCTACCCGGTTGAAAGTGTTGGCACCGATGGCTGGCAGCGCAGCACGGAAATGGTAAAAGGATCGATCGAATTCTATTCTAAAAACCTGTTCGAATTTCCTTATCCTGCAGCTACGAACGTGGCCGGAATCGTCGGAGGAATGGAATATCCGGGTATCGTGTTCTGTAGTTACAAGTCCAGGGGGAATGGCCTCTGGGGTGTAACGGACCATGAATTCGGTCATACCTGGTTCCCGATGATCGTCGGCAGTAACGAGCGCAAATATGCCTGGATGGATGAAGGCTTCAATACCTTTATCAATGATCTTTCCAGCGCGGCCTTCAATAATGGTGAATTTAAAAAGCACAGCTATTTTGACAATCCCGCGGCGGAACAAACCGTTAAATCGGTGTTTAATGATAAGGGGGATATTCTGCTGACGGCACCCGATGTGGTACAACAGGCCAACCTGGGCAATACCGCTTATTTCAAACCTTCCCTTATGCTGCACGCACTGCGGAACTCCGTACTGGGCAAAGAACGCTTTGACGCTGCTTTCAGGGAATACATCAGTCGCTGGGCGTTTAAACATCCTACCCCCTGGGATTTTTTCCGGACGATGGAAAATGTAGGCGGGGAGGACCTTGCCTGGTTCTGGAGAGGATGGGTATTCAATAACTGGAAGATCGACCAGTCGGTACAAAGTGTTAAGTATAAGAACAGCGTACCCGCAAACGGCGCAGTGATCACGATTGAAAACCTGGAGCAGCAGCCGATGCCGGCAACCGTTCTTGTAAAAGAAAGCAACGGAAAGCAACAGACCACCCAGCTCCCCGTTGAGATCTGGCAGCGTGGAGGCACCTACACGTTTGAAGTGCCTACCACCACACAGATTACCGAAGTGACCATCGATCCCGAGAAAAAAATGTTCGACTGGGACCGCTCCAATAATACCTGGACGGGTCAGTAAAACACCGCATAAAAAACGGATGCAACATCCGGTTTATATAACAGGCCGCTCTGTTGTTCCGCCTGGGCAACAGAGCGGCTTTTGTTTCAAGTCATTTATGGGCAAAGAAAACAATACTTACTCGGAAGCGGGCTTGGCGCCGGGAAGCCGGCTTTTTAAAAAGGCAATCTGCCCCCGGTGGTTCGATTCATGTTCGCATACATGAAACCATTTCCAGTAGGTATTCAGCGGCCGGTCGGGTTTCGACCATTTGGGATCCACTGCCATCAGCCACTGATCGTCCTTCTTTTTAAATTCGTCCAGCGTTTTGCTTCTTACTTCGGCTATCAGGTCCAGGTAATACCGGATCTCTTTTCCTTTTATTTCCTTACGGCCTTTGTCGCCCAGTTCCATAGGGGCCTCCCAGCGTTTTTTTTCTTCTTCGTTGAATTCCTGTCGGCCCTCGAACGTGTTGATCTGGTAAAATTTTTCTGTAGCACCCAGGTGCAGTACCAAGGCGGCAATGGTGTTGGCATGACCGTCCAGCAGGAAATCGATCTGCTCCTGGTTCAGCGACTGTACCGATTGAATAACAGTTTGACGGTTATAATTCAGCATGGAAACAAGGGTGCCGATCTGGGGTGAATAACCCTTTACCGGACCGATCATAAAAAGGTCGTCATTGGCCGGCTGGTTGCCGGCGGCAAAAACGGGAAGCGCTGCTGCAGGCAGGGCGGCAGACAAAGCAAGGGCGGCGCTTCTGGTAATAAAGCTTCTGCGGTTGTAGATGGATGTGCGCATGGTGTGATGGGTTTAAGGAAGAGCAATACAATCTACAAAATACGACAATTATTTGATAACAATATCATATTTATCCAGCAGGCCCGCCACATGCATCAGACTGAATTTTGCCTTTCTGATCCGGTTCTTTTCCGGATCGATCCGGTAATTGTACGAGCTGCTAAGATCGGCTTTCTCCAGGTTGGTATTTTCAAATCTCGCGTCGGTAAAGTCACAGTTGTCGAATAAAAGAGTGCTGCAATCGGCATCCGTAAAATCAACCTCTTTCAAAATACAATTACGGAAGATGGAATGTTTCAGTTTTAGTGTATAAAAAGAACTGAGGGTGAGCGTGCTGTTTTCGAACTGCGGGGTGAATAGAAAAGTCTGGGCCTCTTCAAACCGGAGCCCCACAAGCTTGCAGTTTTTAAAAACGGTGTTCTGAAAGGAGGCCTTTTCAATACTGCACCCGCTCATGTTGCAGTCTTCAAAATGACAATCAATAAAATTGATGGAGGCGATGGATGCATTGGCAAAATCACAGCTTTTAAAACGGCAGCCTTCATAATCACCTTTCGGAAGGGTGTTCCGGACATAGTCCTGTTTTTCATAAACGAGGTCTTCAAAATACGGGCTCATCTTTTTATTCAAAGATAGTTTTCAAAAGGGGTAAAAAAAATTTATGGAATCTGCGAGGCCTGCGGTCTAAATGATAAACACATAAACTATGAGCAGCATGGAGGCGCTGGCATTGCCGGCCGGCCGCAAACCAAAGACAGGACTGCGTTTCAGACGCGCCGCAATCAGAATCGATATGACACCGATGGTGGACCTGGGGTTTTTGCTGATCACTTTTTTTATCTATACAAGTGCGATGAGTGATCCGTCCACCATGGATCTGTTCATGCCCAAGGACGGTCCGCCGGTAAATACGGCTGCTTCAGGCGCATTCACCGTTCTTATTGGTAATAACGGGGCCGTTGCTTACTATGAAAATGAACTGGAGCCGGATGCTTCCAATCTGCACCGCATCCGGCCCGAAGCATTAAGGGCCGCATTAATGAAAAAGAAAAAAGAAGTGATCGCACAATACGTACGGGATCCGGATTGCGAAGCAAAAGCGCTATCAGAAAAGCGGTCACCGGATGATTGCCGGCAGCGTAAACTTATGGTAATGATCAAGCCGGGAAAGAATGCCGATTATAAAACAGTGGTAGGAGTACTGGATGAGATGGTGATCAATAAAATCGCCCGGTATGCCCTGGTGACTCCAGATGTGGATGAACTGAAATACATTCCCTGACCCGGTTTTAAACGAAGGACACCTTACTCCTGAAGATCGTTTCCGGAGCAGGACCCACTATGTCTTTTAAACAACTAAAACGATAAATTATGGAAAAAACAAAAATCCTTTCTGCCAGCTTTCTGGACATTTTGTTTGACGGCAGAAACAAGGCTTATGGCGCTTACGAATTACGTAATACCTATAACCGACGCCTGGTGAAAGCCCTGGGAGCTACCGGTCTGGTCATCGCGGTGTTTATGGGGGCCACGGCCCTTAAGGCAACGGAATCAAAAAGCAAACTAGCACACATTGTGGGTCCGACAATCGAAATTACAAAGATCGAAGAGCCCGAAAAAGCAGAGCCACCCGCTCCAAAGCCGCCAAAAATGCAGGAGCCCAAAAAGATTGAGACCGCAAAATTCGTGATTCCGAAAATCACTCCGGATGAAAAAGTGATCACTGCCCCGCCTGCGCAGGACGACCTGGCAGATGTAAAGATCGGCATAGAAAATATTAAAGGGGATAAGCTGGGTGATATTGCCACACCACCACTGGGTGTACCGGATGGAAAAGGGTTGATAGAAACCAAACGTGTGGATAATGATGATACCCGGTTTACAAAAATTGAAAAAGAAGCAGAATATTCCGGCGACTGGGCACGTTTCTTGACCACCAATCTGCGCAGTGAAATACCGGTGGATAATGGAGCCCCTACTGGTAGCTACCAGGTTATCGTACAGTTTGTTGTGGATGTAAACGGTGCTGTAAGTGATATTAAAGTGGCCCGGGATCCCGGTTTTGGTATGGCAGAAGAAGCCATCCGGGTAATAAAAAAATCCGGCAAATGGAAACCGGCGATTCAGAACGGCATAGCGGTAAAAGCATATAGAAAGCAGCCCATTACCTTCCAGGTGGTGGAGCAGTAGGCGGAAGGGCAGATGCCTGCGGGGTTTGAGGCCGCGGAATGATCAAACCTCGCAGGTTTTGTGTAATTTTGCGGCCTAAACAAAAGCAAATGACATTACACAGGGAGGGGAATGCCACCATTACCATCAGCACGGTACTTTTTTTAATAGTAAGTTTCGTTTTTTACTATTTTCTGTTTCATACATACCCTGCTGTTTTCTGGATACTTGAGATCGCACTGATCGTGGTGTTCGGATTGATCATTTCCTTCTTCCGGATACCGAGCCGGAAGTATACGATTGACGGTAATGCGGTGATCGCGCCCTGTGACGGTAAAGTAGTGGTGATCGAAGAAGTGCAGGCGGATGAATATTTCAGCGACCGTCGGATACAGGTATCTATCTTTATGAGTCCGCTGAACGTACATGTGAACCGGAACCCGGTGGACGGGGAGATTGTGTATGATCAATATCATAAAGGAAAGTACCTGGTGGCCTGGCATCCGAAATCTTCCACAGAAAACGAACGGCATTCAAACGTATACCGGCACAGCAACGGCAAAGAAGTGCTCACCAAGCAGATCGCCGGAGCACTGGCAAAGCGGATCGTAAATTATAACAAGGTAGGAAGCAGTGTAAAGCAGGCGGATGAGATGGGGTTCATCAAATTCGGCTCCCGGGTAGATCTGTTGCTGCCGCTGGATGCCAAAATCAATGTAAAGATCGGCGACGTTGCCGTAGGAGGTGTTACGGTAGTAGCCACCTGGTAATGAACCGGAAAAGAACCGGAGCCCCACATTGCGGGGCTTTTTTATGCGTATTTGTGTTGTCTATAAGAAAAAATAATATATAGATTTTATCTATATACTTATAGAAACTATCGTTTGCCTGCGGCTGATTTTTGCGGTACTTTTGCCGCGCAATTGAAAAGCATAAAATCAGTTAAAAATTTTTAAAACAATAAGTATGTCGTTAGTAGGAAAAAAATTCCCGAGTGTGGCAATCGATGCAATGTCTGAAATGGGCGATCTTTTAAAAGTGGATGTGTACAAAGAAGCAGTGAACAACAAAAAGAAAGTGGTATTGTTCTGGTATCCGAAAGACTTTACGTTTGTATGTCCGACGGAATTGCATGCCTTTCAGGAAGCTATAAAAGAGTTTGAAAAACGCAATACCCTTATCATCGGTGCTTCCTGTGACACGGCCGAAGTACACTTTGCCTGGCTGAATACACCAAAGGATAATGGAGGTATCGAAGGCGTTACGTATCCCATCCTTGCAGATACACATCGCTATCTGGCAGGTGAACTCGGTATACTGGACGCCGGTTATGAGGTGAATGATGAAACAGGGGATGTAATTTTAAGCGGTTCAAATGTGAGTTTCCGGGCTACCTATCTGATCGATGAGGAAGGCAAAGTATTCCATGAAAGTGTAAATGACATGCCGGTGGGCAGAAATGTTCAGGAATACCTGCGGCTGATCGATGCATATGCCCATGTGCAAAAGCACGGGGAAGTGTGCCCGGCAAACTGGGAAGAAGGCAAAAAAGCAATGAACGCAGATCGTGAAGGTGTAGCTTCTTATTTCAGCGAAAACTAAAAACAGGAACCTTATGTATGTAGAGTTAAATGAAGATAATTTACAGGAGCTGGTGACCAATCATGAAAAGGTAATGGTGCAGTATGGTGCCGGCTGGTGTGGCAATTGCCGGATCATGAAACCGAAATTCAAAAAACTGGCTGCCGAAAACGAGCAGGTCGCTTTTATTTATGTGGATGCGGAAAAGCTACCGGAATCCCGCAAACTGGCAAAGGTAGATAATCTGCCTACATTCGCGGCGTTCAGCAACGGCCGGTTATTAAACCAGGTGCAAACCAACCAGGTGGCATCATTAAACGAATTATTCAATGAAATTACCCATAATTAGAAAACTTTATCAGGCGGCTCCCCCCGAAAAGCTGCAGACAGCCGTGGAAGTGCTGGAGGCTTTTTGTGAGATGAACATAAAGGAGGAAGAGCTGGATGTAGCCGGTGAACTGATTACCAATCTTTGCGGAGCAATTGAAGTACATGAAATGGTGAAGAATGGAATGCGTGAATCCGAAGCACTGAATAGTTTTTCGAAAAAAGTATTGGGCTCAATTGATTTATAAGCCTGCGTAAAAAGTGCATTTATAGTGTTCCGTTGATAGCGGAACGCTTTTTTATGGGAATACGAAGCAATGCTTATTTCAATACCCGGATCACCTTTACAAATTGTTTTTTATAATATCCCGAAAAGGTACTGATGATAACACCCGTATTGCTTCCCGCAGCATGAAGAAAGCTGAGTGTGCCTTTATTGGCGGTGATGATGCCAATATGCCCGATGTTCCGGCTGTTCTCTCCTCTGAAGAGGATCAGGTCTCCGGGTAATGCGTTGTCAAGGGAAATTGTTTCCCCAACATTTCCATAGGCGGCGGAAGTGCGTGGTGGTTTTACCTGGTAATGCTGAAACACATAGTAAAGCAATCCGGAGCAATCAAAACCTTTTGCCGGATCTGCGGACCCGTATTTGTATGGAGTACCCAAAAAGCGTTTTGCATAATCCACAAATTCCCGGCGACCGATATCGAGGGGCCGGGTGGTTAAAAAAGTCGCTTTTGATACGGGTGTCGTTGCCGGTGATTCCGGATCACTTTCGTTCTTGTCCGGCACACCCGAGGCGGAAGGCCGGGCAAGCACATTAACGGTGCTGTTCTTTTTTGATCCGGCGCAGGAACAGCACAGTAATAAAAGGACAACGGATAAAACCCCGAGCAACGGTTTCATTTATCAAAAGTAAATGCATTTCTGTTACCAAGGTCTTAAAGCAGCCGTTTTGAACAATTAAAGGGTATATTTGCCGGACAAACAATGATTCTTATGCATGTACGATTTTTTGCTTTTTTGTTTTTGATGTTGCTGGTTCCGGCAGCAGGGGTAATTGCACAGGGAAAAAATGTGCAGCAGGTAGAAGTGGCTGTAAAAAAACTTACAAAGGCCATGCTCGACAGTGATGTGCCGGTGCTGAGCGCGCTGGCCGCGGAAAAACTGACCTACGGGCACTCAAGTGGTAAGGTGCAGGATAAGGCGGAGTTCCTGGAATCATTCAAAACAGGTGCAAGTGATTTCACCCGGATCGATATAACAGACCAATCGATCTATTTTGTAAATAATACGGCGATCGTGCGTCATCTGCTGGACGCAGATACCAATGACAATAAACAACCGGGGCATACCACATTAAAGATTATGACCGTTTGGACCAAGGTTGGCAGTCAGTGGCAGCTGATCGCCCGTCAGGCAGTAAAAGCCCAATAAATAGAACTGATGAAAAGCTTTTTTTTAGCAACAGGTGTTGCTATTGGCATGAGTGTGTCTGCACAGACAAAAACAATTACGGTTATTAACCCTTCTTCCTTAGACCGGAGTGACGAGCTGGTGATCCTTAAAAGGGAATGGGTAAAACATAAACTGCCGGCACTGACCGCGCATCAGTATGTTGTGATAACGGATAAGAACGTACCACAACTGGTTCAGTACGATGATCTGGATGGTGATGGGGTATGGGATGAGGCCGTGTTATTACTGAACATGACCGCAAAACAAAAACGGCGGCTTACCATTGCGGTCAGCGAGCATCCTGCTGCAGTTAAAGCGGTGGTGCGCACGTATGTACGGCAAAAGCACCGGCTGCCGGATGGGGGCTTTGGCAGCGTTGTAACAACCGACTCCATGCCTTATAACAATCCTCCTACCGATTTTTCAAAACAGCAATTGCCGCCTTATCTGACAGAAGGGCCCGCATGGGAGAATGATAAAGTGGGATTCCGGAAATATTTTGATACAAGGAATGCGAACGACATCTGGGGCAAACGGGTGCCCTATATGGTGTTGGATGATGTGGGTGCAGATCCTTCCAAAAGCTACCATAACCTGTCTGACTGGGGAATGGATATCTTAAAGGTCGGAAAATCGCTGGGCGCGGGAGCGCTGGCATTAAAGGTAAAGACCGCAGCCGGAGATTCGCTGATCCGTTTTGGAAGTAATACCGGACAGGTGATCTACAAACAGCTAAGCAGCGGACCTTTACGCTCGGTTTTTAAAATAACGTATGAGAACTGGCAGTATCTTCCCGGAGTGGCGCCCCTGACCGTCACCGAACAGATCAGCATCTGGGGAGGGCAGTATTTTTTTGAGAACAGGGTTACATTCAGTAGTGTACCTGCAACGGCCTCCCTGGTTACCGGTACCATTGATTTTTACAGCCAGCAGGATTACAAGATCAATAAAAAAGGAATCGCCGGTCTGTATACCTACGATCCGCAAAGTGAAAATAAAGATCAGCTGGGGCTGGGCATATTAAGTTATGCGAAGGATATAAAGGGGTTTGACCATATAACCACTCCATCTACAGATGTAACCAATGTATTTACCGTAGACCTGAAAGTGTCCGCCAACAAACCGGTTGTATACCGGTATTATGTGGGATGGGAGCTGACGGATAAGGCGTTTGCCACACAGCAGGGATTTGAAAAAATGCTCAGCAGTGAGGCTGAAAAATTTGCACAACCACTGAAGATCCGGTAGCGCCCGGGTACGGGATCATCCGGCGGGGGATCAATTATTGCCTGCAGACTTATGGATCAGAAGTCCTTACCAGTCTTTTTCGTTGCTGATGCCGTACTGCGATTTATCTTCTGAAATACGCTGTTGCGTATTCTTCTCCTTGTTTTCCAGCCGGTCCAGCTGATTTTGGGTCTGGCGCTGATTGAGCTTCGATCGATCCGGCTTTTTTGAATCATCTTTCTTATCCTGTCCGCCACCGCCACCACTGCTTTGTTTTTTCTTTTCCAGCAATGCCTTCTGGAGATTTTCCCTTGCTTTTGTATCCCTGCTGTTCAGACGAAGCGCATTCTTGTAGGCTTCAATGCTTTCCTCCAGTTTATTCTGGTTGGAATACACCACACCGGTATTGTAGTAGGCCCCGGAGCGGAGCAGCAGATCCGTATTGGCAGTGCTGCCTGCCTGCTGATAGGTGTTCACCGCTTCATCATATTTTTTCAAACGGTACAGGGCATTCCCTTTGTTCATCAATGCGATGTATTTTTGGGGTCCGGCTGTTGCCTTATCATATGTTTTTGCAGCCTCCTCCATCTTGCCCTCCCTGTATAGTTCGTTTCCTTTTTTGATATAGGTGGACCCTTCCTGGGCCAGCAGGGGAAGCGCGATAAAATTCAGTAAAACGAAAAGCCGGTTTTTCATTCTTTTGTTTTTTTACCTTCCGGGAGCACCTGTTCGATCACCAACAGGAGGATCATCGCAGCAGCAAAGACCCAGAAATAATAGGAAAAGCTCATCAGGCTGGTATCGCCGGTTACTTTTTTGTCGATCTGCTCCAGTTGGGCATTGATCTTTTTAACAGCGGCATCGATATCCGTTAAATGCACATAAACGCCGTTTGTTGTAGCAGCAATTTGCTGTAATTCTTTTTGATTCAATTTTGAGATAATCGGCTGTCCGGTTTGCGGATCCAGTTTATTGCCACCGGTAGAATCATCAGGAATAAATGTTCCTTCCGGAGAGCCGATCCCAACTGTATTGACCATTAACCCGCGTTTCTGCATTTCTTTTGAGAGCTCCAGCGCCTTTTCATCATGATCTTCCCCATCAGATATCAGGATCACAGCTTTAAATTTTGCTTCCCGCTCACCAAAGGACTTCAGGCTTTCTTCAAGGGCATCACCGATTACGGTGCCCTTTACAGGAACCACATCCGGAGAAGCATCATTTACATAGATCTGGGCCGAGCTGTGGTCGGCACTGATCGGCATCTGGATATAGGCTTTGCCGGCAAACCATACAAGACCCACACGGTTATTGGGCATGGCATCCATCATCTTGCTGATGAATTGTTTTGCGAAAAGCAACCGGCTGGGCTTTACATCCTGGGCAAGCATGCTCTTGCTCAGGTCCAGCGCAAACACTACATCGATCCCTTTTCTTTTTATACCATCATTACCGCCCGGCTTACGAAGGCTCATGGTGCAGAACACTCCCATCAGGAAGGCCAGGCATAATAATATAAACTTTAAATTGAAGCGGGACGGGCTGTAGCCGCGGATCATGGTTTTTACAAGCGAGGGCTCCCCGATCTTACGGATGGTTCTTTTTTTCCAGCTTTTTACTGCGGAAAAAAGGAGCAGGAACAGCAATACTGCAGCACTCAGCCAAATAAAATAGATATATTGAAATTCAAAATTCATGTACCTGCTGATTTTATCCCGGTTCCTGCTGAACCCTGCAATAATTAAGCCGACACCGGCCAAAAGTTGTTAAAGGCAGCCGGTTCTTTTAGCTGCTCTTACAGCAAACGGGCGAGGTACAGCGGCTGCACCACTTCTAACAGGTTTTAAATATAATAAAGATCGCTTACATTTTGCCCTCAAAAAAGCCCAGCTGTTTAAGGATCTCTTTTAACATTTTCAGGCGTACGGCAGACAGATCGTAATTCGGGTCAGCCGACTCTACATTTAATACAAAAAAATAGGGATGCCTGTTCTCTTCGATCCAGCCAACGATCCAGCCCAATGCATGCCGGTTATCAGTGGTTGCCCAACCGGTTTTATAGGCCAGTTTGTAATTGGAGTTGCTTTCGAACAACATGGCGTTTTTCACTTTTTCCTGGTAAAGCTTGAAAAATGGCAGCTCGTTGAAATAAAGTTTTTTTACCAGACCGAGATTTTCGTCAGGAGTTAGCTTTAGGGTATTGTCCAGCCAAAAAGTATCAATGGCCGACCGGATCTTAAAAAGCGTGTCTTTTTTCCCGGAGCCGTAATGCAATGAGTCCAGCCAGAACTGCATTTTTTCCTTTCCGATCCTTCGCGCCACTTCCTGGTAATAAGGCACCGCCGAAACCCTGAATGCATCATACATAGTAAGATCTTTATTCCATTCCCGCACCGGCCGCTGAATGCCATCCCAGGGGATCACCATGCTGTCGCTGGAGATAATCCCGGTCTGAAGGCCGATAAGAGAGTTTACAATTTTGAAAGTACTGGCGGGAAGATAGGCGCTGTCCCGGTATCTTGCCAGGTTGTAAACCGTAAAATCGCCGGTACCATTGTTTAACAAAGCGAAGGTTCCGGTCAGCTGGTTTTCATCAAAATATTTTTTTAACGAGTTGTCCTGTTTTACATTGTTTTGCGTGCAGGATACGCTTCCCGCAACAATAATACATGCCCAAAAAAGAGTGTTATTGCCCCTGGCTTGTCTCAATCTGGTGTTTTTCCTGCTAATTCTCAATAGTTTATTAAAAATCTTCATAATTATTGCCCGGAATATTTAATCCGCGCCGCAAAAATACAATGTGTTTTGGTATACAACGGCTTTAATAATTTCTGGCATCCAAATTGTGTGTTTATGTTATATATAGCATATTATTATGCAGGATATTATAACATACCGGAGAGACGCCCTGAACAGCTACCGCCTGATCCTGGATCCGCCGCCGGCCGTAAAAAAGAAAATAGCTGTGGCTAAAACACGGCTGGATGCTTTCTTTCCCGGAACGCCTCTTTCCGGTGGAATGCCTTTTATTTATTTAGCACGCTTTGCGGCTTTTGAGTCGGAAGAAGAACGCATAACAGAACCACTGCAGAAGGTGGCATTGGGTGCGATGCCTTTCAGGATCCACCTGAAGGGATTTGATCATACTACCCATACCGAGATGTATATCCGGATTGCCGAGACGGATTGGGTGAATTCAGTAGTTGATAAAGTTTCAGCGATCACTGGCCCCTGGAGGGATGTGCATTTTAACCGCCTGCCCCGGATTTCCCTGGCCAGAAATCTTTCCTCCTGGCAATTCGATCGCGTGTGGCCCTATTTTGAGAATGAAACCTTTCAAAATCAATTTATTATAAATAAAATGTTACTGCTCCGGAAATGGGAGGGCCATCATTCCTGGCAGATTGTAAAGCATTTTTTATTTGAAAATCAATTGATTGAAGGATAGTTATACTTTTATGTAGATTTTCTTTTTATCGAGCCAGTAACAGATAGCCCACATAAAAAGGATGACGCATAGAGCATAAAGAAGTGACCCGTTTTCCTTGGCACCGGGTGTGTGGATCAAAACTTTTGTGTAAAGCCAGTTCCATGGTGTAACACCTTCTGCCGTTTTAAAAAGAGCGGCAGTTTTTGGCAGAAAAGCGCTCAAAGCAAAGATAAACAGGGGATTTTTTCCAAAAACCTCAAAAAAATTGCTTAAAAATCCCGTCCTGCCCTTTATTTCTATAAAATAGATCATTGTGGAAAGGGTGACAACCGCCAGCCCAGTAGTGTATATGGTATAGGAGCTGGTCCAGATTTTTTTATTGATCGGGAATACAAGGTCCCAGCAGAACCCGGTAAGTAACAGGGCCACGCCGGTCACGAAAAGCACGGTCAGCATTTTGAACATTGGGTTCGCGGGATTCGTTTTTTCCAGTTCTTTTGGAAGCCCGGTGCTGCTGTTTTTGATATACATCCCCACGAAGTAGCCAAATACCACCTGAACCACAGCAGGAAGAGTGCTTGCAATACCTTCCGGGTCAAATGGCACACCTTCTCCTTTGTACATATGAGCGGTGTGTAAGATCAGTTTGTCTATTTTTTCCGTGCCAAACCAACCGGCCAGACTGTACGGATCGGCGGGGTTACCAATGATACAGATGGCCCAATAGAGCAGGAGCAGCACAAGAGAAAGGACCCCTGCTGCCTTGGGTTTTAAATAGAAGACAATAAGCGAGGCGAGAAAATAGCAAACCGCGATCCGCTGTAATACGCCAAAGACCCTTACTCCTCTTTCCGGTCCGGAGGTCCACCTGATCAATTCCAGGGTGCCATCGTGCCAGCGGACAAAGGGATACCAGTTAAGAAAAAGCCCGATCCCGAAAATGATAATGGTTCGTTTAACCACCTTTTTCCAGAATACTGCAGGCCCCTCTTCCTGCAAGCGGGGAATAACAAAGGACATAGCGTTCCCCACGGCAAATAAAAAAAAGGGAAAAACAAGATCAGTTGGGGTCAGGCCATGCCAGGGTGCATGCTCCAGCGGACCGTAAATATGCGCCCAGCTGCCGGGGTTATTTACCAGGATCATCAGACAAACGGTAGCTCCCCGGAAAACGTCAAGCGATCGGTATCGAATCTTCATTGTTGATGGAATAAGCCAGTAAAATACAAATTTAGAAGTAAAAAAGACAAGCCCCAGAGAATTTTCTCAATAAGCACTGTTACTGTTATATTTGCAGGGTTGTTCCTGCAGATTGTTTTGGTCGTATTTTACCTGAAAATGTGACTGAGGTGGCGAAGCCATGTAAAAAAATGAAAGAAAAGAACTGGTATGCAATCTATACTAAGCCCCGCTGGGAGAAAAAAGTATCAAAGCTGCTTACGGACAGGAATGTTGTCACCTATTGCCCGTTAAACAGGGTAAAACGCAAATGGAGCGACCGGATAAAAACGGTATTGGTGCCGCTGTTGCCCTCTTATCTCTTTGTATATATAAATACTGCAGAGCGGCAGACAATACGGGAAACCCCGGGAGTGATCAATTTTGTTTATATCGAAGGCCGGCCTGCAATTGTTAAAGACTATGAGGTGGTTCGGATTCAACGGTTTCTGAATGAATTTGAAAATGTGGAGCTGACTGCATTTCATCCGAGAAAAAATCAGCGTGTGATGATCAACCAGGGATTGCTGGTGGAGGAAGAAGGCCGGGTGATTGATTTAAGAAACAATAAGGTGGAGGTAGCAATTGAAAGTCTTAATTACAGCCTCGTGGCCTTATTTGATAAATCAAAACTGATCAACCATTAAATCAAACTTTATGAAATTGTTCAATTATCCATTCATACTTGCTGCTGTATTATTGTTTGGATCGTGCACCATACAACAGAAATTACCAAAATATCTGGAAGGTGCAACAAACGAATCGATCAACAAACAGATCCAGTTTCCTGAGCTTGTAATACAAAAGAACGATCAGCTGGCGATCCAGGTGTACAGCGATTATTTACCCAAAGACCCCAATCCCGACCTTTTATACAATCAGCCCCTGCCCGGAGGCGGCGCTGCCGGAATGGGGAGTACAGCGAGCAACACAACAAGTACAGCCAGCGGTTATTTGGTAGATGGAGATGGTAATATCGATTTTCCCCGCCTCGGCAAAATTCATGCGGAAGGACTTACCAAAAAACAACTGGAAGCGGAAATCAAAAAACGACTGGTAACGCCTGTAGAGCTTTTGAAAAATCCCACCGTACTGATCCGGTTTCAGACCTATAAGATCATCACCGTGGGGGAGTTTACCAATCCGCAGGTGCTTAATATTCCAACGGAAAAGGTAAATATATTTGAGGCCATTGCCATGTCGGGTGGTATTACGGAATGGGGAAAAAAAGAGGAGGTGAAAATCATCCGGGAGCAGGATGGAAAAAGGGAGATGGGCGTTGTGAACTTGTCTTCGGCGGATATATTTTCCTCACCCTATTACTTTTTAAGACAAAATGATATTTTGTTGGTAGATCCTGTAAACGATAAAGCTAAAGCAAATGATGAAGCCAGAACGTTGAGACGTTTTACGTTTGCAACATCCATGATTTCAGCAGCTGCAGTTATTACATCTGTCATAATATCCGCTTCCAGGAAGTAGCCATTACTCTTTTAAAATTCCGCTGTTTCATTTATGCAATCTATAGAAAGAAAAGAAGCCTCCGGCAGTTTAAGCACGAGAGAATTATTTTACAAATATCTCCGGTTTCTTCCTTTGATTATTTTTAGTGTTGCCCTGGCGCTGCTGCTTGCCTGGCTGTACCTCAGGTATACACAGGAGCAATATAGTTCTATGGGAAGTATACTGATCACTACGGAAGAACCTAAGGGCGATAAAGTAGAGGACCTGATCGCCGGCAAAGGAAAGACGACCAACCTGCTCAATGAGATTGAAGTAATGAAATCGCGGCCGTTGATGACGCGTGTGGTGCAAAAGCTGAATTTGCAGGTCGGCTATACCAAAAAAGGGAAAGTGAAAAACATGAATGCCTATAAACAGTCGGCATTTGCCTTTATCCCTGTACAGTTGGTGGATTCAGCTTTGTCATTTTCTGTCGATATTGACTTTATAAACAGCAGTCAGTTCCGGGTCGATAAAAGCAACACCTTATACAACTTCGATCAGCTGTTCCAGACAAAGAATGGCGTGTTTAAGCTTGTAAAAAATGGAGAAGGCCTGCCGGAACCTGGATCTGAATTTACGATGACATATCATAATGAAGATGTGGTAGCTGCAGACATGATCGAGTTATTGAATGTGCAGCCGAAACTTGCTAATACCGAGATCATGTTGGTGGAATATCATTCTGCCAACCCTTACCTTTCATCGGATGTTGTAAATACACTAATGAAAGAGTATACGATATGGAAGGTGGAACAGGCGAATATTTCTATGGATCTGACTATAGACTTTATCAATAACCGGTTGGGATTGGTGCAACATGATATTGACAGCCTGCAAAAGAAGCTGGTAGCCTATCAGAAACGCAATAATCTGGTGGATGCCACATTACAGACAAGCATTCTCTTAGGCAGAGCGCAGGAACAGGACGCATTTAACCAGGAACAACGCCTGGCTTTGAATACACTGGATCTGCTGGAAAGCAGCCTGGATAAAAGAGGAGATGCTATGCTTGTTCCCTCAACATTGGGGATTAAAGATGATGGATTGGCTGAAATGCTGGCAAAACTGAATGAAGCAAAGCTCCAACGAAAAGCGCTTATTGAAGCTAATGTTCCGGTGGATAATCCACAGATCAAACAGCTCGATCAAAGTATTGAGATGATGCGTAGAGGAACCCTGTCCAATGTGGAAACGCTAAAAAACAGCTACCGGAAGAATCTGGGGTTGGTGTCTGTCGAAAAATCAAAAAACACCGGTGGAGCATTGGAAATGCCGGCCAAAGTGACGGATCAGGCTGACATTGAACGGGATCTGGTTTCAAAACTCGACCTGTTCAAGATCCTGGGAGAGAAGCGGGAAGAAGCTGCGATAAAAAGGGCCAGCACCATTTCCAATACAAAAGTTATTGAAAAAGCAGAGCCGGATATAATCCCAATAAAGCCCAATCCCAGGACCGTAAAGATTGCCGCATTGCTTTTCGGACTGGCCATTCCGGGATTGTTTATTGTATTGAAAGAAGCATTCAACGACCGGGTGAATACACGGGCAGATATAGAACGCGCTACTACTGTTCCGATTCTTGGAGAGATCGGGCACTCCAAGTCCGATCAGACACTGGTGGTTAGCAAAACAAAACGGACCCTGATCGCTGAACAGTTTCGTTTACTGAGATCAAATCTGCAATATATAACTGGTAAGCGGGATAAAGTAGTAATCCTGGTGACCTCTTCCTTTGGGGGAGAAGGGAAATCTTTTATCAGTACCAATATAGCCGCAGTTTATGGACTTACCGGTAAAAAAACAATTGTTCTCGAATTTGATCTGCGCAAGCCGAAAGTATTAATTGGACTGGACATGCAAAAGAGGCAGGGGATCAGTAACTACATGATCGGGGATATGGACCTGGATAGTCTTATCATTCCGGTAGCTGGTGAAGAGAATATGTATGTATTGCCCTGCGGACCAATCCCTCCCAATCCCTCCGAATTGCTGCTCAATGAAAAAGTAGATCTGTTGTTTGCAAAACTGAAAAGCAAATTTGATTATATCGTTATTGATACAGCGCCGATTGGTATGGTAAGCGATGCGCTGACGCTAAGCAAATATGCAGATTGTACCCTGTATGTAACACGGCAGGGGCATACATTTAAAAAACAGTTAAACCTGATCAATGAAATGTATGAGAACAAAAAAATGCCGAACCTTTCCATTATTTTGAATGATACCAAGATGCCGACTGGCGGAGGCTATTATGGCAACTACGGGTATGGATATGGATATGGGTACGGGTATGGAGAAAAACACGGTAATGATTATTATCAAGATGATTCCTTTAATGAAAAGCGAAAAAAGAAGGGGATATTCCGGCGTCGAAATAGTTAAAAAGAATTTTTGTATATGAGGATTTTAGTTACAGGAGGAGCTGGTTTTATTGGCTCTAACCTTGTTGAAACACTGCTAAAGGATGAACGTGTGCACATTGTAAGAGTGCTGGACAATCTTTCTACAGGAACAATGAAGAACCTGGAGGATTTTTTTTCTGATGAACGGTTCGAGTGGATGGAAGGGGATATAAGGGACTTTGAAACCTGCTTGAAAGCTTGTGGAGGAATGGATGCCATTTCGCATCAGGCCGCGCTGGGCTCTGTGCCGCGCTCTATTGCCGATCCGCTAACTACCAATGCGGTAAATATCACAGGAACTTTGAACATGTTCACTGCGGCAAAGACAACCGGGATAAAACGGATTGTTTATGCTGCAAGTTCTTCCACTTACGGAGATCATCCGGCGTTGCCTAAAAAGGAAGAAAACATCGGTAAACCATTGTCTCCATATGCTGTTACCAAGTATGTGAATGAGCTTTACGCCGGAGTATATGCGTCATTGTATGATCTGGAGTTGATCGGCCTGCGCTATTTTAATATCTTCGGTCCGCGCCAGAACCCGCAGGGGCCATATGCGGCAGTGATCCCACTCTTTGTTAAGGCACTCCTGGAGCAAAAAGCTCCTGTTATTAATGGAGACGGAAAGCATAGCAGGGATTTTACATATGTTGCCAATGCGGTGAATGCCAACATATGTGCATTGTTTACTGAAAAAAAAGAAGCAATAAACCAGGTTTACAATATCGCTTGTGGAGAGCAGACCAGTTTGCTCACACTGTTTGAACTTCTTAAAACAGAAGCGGGTTTGGATATAACACCTGATTTTGGTGTAACAAGAAAAGGGGATGTCTTGCACAGTCTCGCAGATATTTCCAAAGCAAAATCACTGTTGGGTTATACGCCTTCTGTATCGGTGAGGGAAGGACTGGTCAGAACATTTGAATGGTATAAAAGCAGCGTGGAAGCGTGATCCCGGAACAAACAAAATTTCAATAGTAAGGTGATTAATATGAAAAAAACAGTGATAATTACAGGAGGCGCAGGATTTATTGGCTCTCATGTAGTACGGCTATTTGTGACAAGTTACCCTGAATACAGAGTGGTGAACCTGGATGCGTTGACGTATGCGGGTAACTTGGAGAATTTAAGGGATGTGGAGCAGGCATCGAATTATATATTTGAAAAAGTGAACATTACGGACCAGACAGCTGTGAACGCCTTATTCAGCAAATACCAGCCGGAAGGGGTTATTCACCTGGCGGCAGAGAGTCATGTGGACCGTTCAATCACATCTCCCCTTGATTTTGTTTATACCAATGTAATAGGAACAGTAAACCTGCTGAATGCGGCCAAAGAGTTGTGGAAAGATAATTACGAGGGCAAACGGTTTCATCATGTTTCAACAGATGAAGTATACGGCGCATTGGGCGAAACAGGTTTTTTTACGGAAGAAACGAAATACGATCCGCATTCACCTTACTCCGCTTCGAAAGCGTCTTCTGACCATTTTGTGTATGCGTATGCAGATACTTATGGCTTGCCGGTCGTGGTTACCAATTGTTCCAATAATTATGGGCCAAATCATTTTCCGGAGAAACTTATCCCGTTAATGATCCACAATATTCTAAACAATAAACCCCTACCTGTTTACGGTGATGGGAAATATACGCGGGACTGGTTGTATGTGATCGATCATGCACGGGCCATCGATCTTGTTTTCCACCAGGGGTGTGCGGGAGAAAAATACAATGTAGGAGGTTTCAATGAATGGAAGAATATTGACCTGGTAAAACTATTATGCAAACAGGTAGATGAAAAACTGGGAAGGCCTGCAGGTACCAGTGAGCAGCTGATCACCTTTGTAAAAGACCGCCCGGGCCATGATCTCCGGTATGCAATTGATGCGTCAAAGATCAATAAAGAGCTGGGTTGGAAGCCTTCGGTTACTTTTGAGGAAGGACTTTCAAAAACGATCGACTGGTACCTGGAAAACGAGGAATGGCTCAAACATGTGACCAGCGGGGAGTATCAACAATATTATGAAAAACAATATAATTGAATGTCCCGGACATTTAATCAACACAAAATAAAATGAAAGGTATCATTCTCGCAGGAGGTTCCGGCACCAGATTGTATCCGATTACAAAAGCTATCAGCAAACAGTTGATGCCGATCTATGATAAGCCGATGATCTATTATCCGCTTTCCGTATTGATGATGGCCGGAATCAGAGAGATTCTTATCATCACCACTCCGGAAGACCAGCCCGGTTTTAAACGGTTGCTTGGTGATGGAGAGCGCATTGGCTGCCGGTTTGAATTTGCAGTGCAGGAGCGGCCCAACGGACTGGCACAGGCATTTATAATCGGGGCGGATTTTGTCGGATCCGATAAGGTGGCACTGGTTTTGGGCGATAATATCTTTTATGGTGTGGGGTTGGGCTCACAATTAAAGAACTTAACTAATGTGGAAGGCGGATATGTGTTTGCCTACCAGGTGTCTGATCCGGAAAGGTATGGCGTCGTTACATTCGATGAAAATAAAGTGGCAATGTCAATAGAAGAAAAACCGGCGGAGCCTAAATCCAGCTATGTGGTTCCCGGGCTGTACTTTTATGATAATAGTGTACTGGAGATCGCAAAGAACCTGAAGCCTTCCCCCCGGGGCGAATATGAGATCACTGATGTAAATAGGGAATATTTGAACAGAGGAAAATTGCAGGTAGCAGTGCTGGACAGGGGTACGGCCTGGCTGGATACAGGAACGTTTGACTCACTGACAGATGCCTCAGAATTTGTTCGTGTGATTGAAAAAAGACAGGGAATGAAGATCGGGTGTATCGAAGAAATCGCATACAGGAATGGGTTTATTAACAGAGAAGAACTTAACGTATTGGCCGAAGAACTGACTAAAAGTGGTTATGGTGCATACCTCAAAAAACTTAAATAGATGAATATCCGTTTGATCAAGGGGGGCGAGCATATTGACCAACGGGGCCGTTTGCTGTTTAGTAATGGATTTGATTTCAGCCCTGTAAAACGTATCTTTACAATTGAACACAACGATCCTTCATTTATAAGAGGCTGGATGGGGCACGAGATCGAGAACCGCTGGTTTTTGGCAGTTTGTGGTGCTTTTCAGATAAAAGTAACAGAAGTTACCGACTGGCAAGCTCCGGATATCAGTGATGCAGAATGTGAAGTCTTCCTTTTAAATGCAGATACGTTAGATGTGTTGCACATACCTCCCGGAAATGTTTTTTGTCTGCAAGCAATTGCGCCCGGGTCAAAATTAATGGTCATGTCGGATTATGCGGTGGGCGTTACCAATGATGAGCACCGCTACCCGGTTCTGTATGGAAATGCCTTTCAGGAATAACTTGAAAATGCTTAATGATCAATTTGTTTTATAGTTGAATCCAATGAACACCGAATTTTTTTTTGCGCATCCATCTGCTGTTATTGATGATAGTTGCACTATCGGAACAAAAACAAAAATCTGGCACTTTTCCCACATTATGTCCGGATGTATTATCGGAAAGAACTGCAATCTTGGTCAAAATGTAATGGTAGCTTCTGGCGTAGTACTGGGAAATAATGTAAAAGTACAAAACAACGTTTCGATTTATGAAGGAGTGAGCTGCGAGGATGATGTGTTTCTTGGTCCCTGCGTGGTATTTACCAATGTAGTGAACCCCAGAAGCGCTATCAGCCGTAAAAGCGAATATAAGAAAACGCTTGTGAAAAGAGGTGCAACGATTGGGGCTAATGCAACTATTGTATGTGGAAATACAATAGGTGAATATGCTTTTATTGGTGCGGGTGCAGTGGTGACTAAAGATATCCCGGATTATGCATTGGTTATGGGCAATCCGGCAAGGCAAACAGGCTGGATGAGTGAGTATGGGCATAAATTGCAATTTGATGGGAATGGTCATGCTGTCTGCCCGGAAAGTGGCAAACAATATCTGTTAAAGGGGAATAAGGTTTCTATATTAAAATAGCGGAGTGGGGAATACACTAAAATTTGCCGTTGTTGGTTGCGGCCATATTGGTAAACGTCATGCGGAGATGATCAGCCGGAATAAGGATTGTGTGTTGGCTGCATTTGTTGATGTACAAACAAAAGAAAAATTGGAGCTGGAGCAGTTTTCCGCCCCTCTTTTTTCCTCACTTGAGGCCTTGCTGGCCTCAGATGTAGGTCAGGAGATTGATGTTATCACTATCGCGACTCCCAACGGATATCATGCAGATCAGGCCATGAAATGCCTGGATGCTAAAAAACATGTTGTACTGGAGAAACCAATCGCATTGTATAAGGCTGATGCAGAAAAAGTTATTTATAAGGCCTTACAGGTACGTAAGCAGGTGTTTGCAGTAATGCAGAATCGCTATAGCCCACCGAGCGTCTGGTTGAAGCAACTTCTTGAAAAAGGAATACTGGGAAAGATTTTTCTTGTTCAGATTAACTGCTTCTGGAACCGGGATGAACGTTATTATAAAAAAGAAAGCTGGCATGGAAAAAAAGAGCTGGATGGTGGAACCTTGTTCACTCAGTTCAGTCATTTCATTGATCTTATATATTGGTGTTTTGGTGATATAACAAATATCCGGGCAAGATTCCGAGATTTTAATCATCAGGAGTTGACTGATTTTGAAGATAGCGGAGTGATCAGCTTCGATTTTGTAAATGGAGGAATGGGTTGTCTGAATTATAGTACGGCAGTATGGGATAAGAACCTGGAAAGCCATGTCACAGTAATTGCAGAAAAGGGCTCTCTTAAAGTAGGTGGGCAATACATGAATGAGGTAGAATATTGTCATATTAAGGATTATACAATGCCGGAGCTTACGCCGGTCAATCCGGATAATAGCGATGGGACATATAAGGGATCAGCAGCAAATCTTCATTATATTATAGAAAATGTGGTGGAGGTACTACGGCATGGAGGTGAGCTGACAACGAATGTCCTTGAAGGGATGAAAGTGGTGGATATTATTGAAAGGATATATCAACAGTTGGGTAGATGACAGAACTGCCTCAGATCATTCAGCTGCCAAGGGTTGTCGACAAAAGAGGGAACCTTTCTTTTTTGCAGCACTGCACACCGATTCCTTTTGAAATTAAAAGGACCTACTGGATATATGATGTTCCAGGGGGAGCCACAAGGGGGGGGCATGCATTCAGAGAGCAGCAGGAATTTATTATTGCGTTGTCCGGCAGTTTCGACATAATACTGGATAATGGTGAAAAGGAAACGCGTTACTCCTTGAACAGGTCTTATTTCGGACTCTTTGTTCCGAAACTATATTGGAGAAGGGTTGAAAATTTTTCAACCAATTCGCTGGCTTTATTTGTTTCCGACAGGAAATTCAACGCAAGTGATTATGTAAGGGATTTTGAAGAGTTTCAACAGTTGAAGAGTGTACTCCGTTAATGATTGCAAGGTTGTTGAGTTGCCGATTGTTCATAATGAATCGGGCAATATCACCGTTTTGGAAAACGGCGCGAACATCCCTTTTGATATAAAAAGGATCTATTATTTATATGATGTACCAATGGATACGGAGCGGGGAGGGCATGCACACTATGATCTGAACCAGTATATAATTGCAGCAAGCGGCTCTTTCAGAGTTCTACTTGATGATTGCATCAATCAAAAAGAAGTGTTCTTGAACCGGCCGGACAGGGCATTGCACATCGTGCCTGGGATATGGCGGGAGATCAGGGATTTTTCAAGTGGCAGCATCTGCCTGGTGCTCGCATCTACTATTTACTCTGAAGAGGATTACATACGTAATTATGATGATCTAAAAGCTTTCAGAAATGAGGGATCAGTTTTTTAAACACGTGCTGGCTGACGTTCAGTCCTCAAATATTGGTGAACAGACATCTATCTGGCAATTTGTGGTAATCTTGAAAAATGCAGTAATTGGTAGTAATTGTAATATCAGCTGTTTTGTATTTGTTGAGAATGACGTGATAATAGGCAATAATGTTACGGTGAAATCGGGTGTTCAGCTTTGGGATGGACTCAGAATTGAGGATGATGTTTTCATTGGCCCGAACGTTGCGTTCACAAACGATCTGGTGCCACGGTCGAAGCGTTATCCGGGGAAGTTTTTGGAAACGCATATTAAGAAGGGCGCTTCTATCGGTGCAAATGCAACCATCATCGCGGGGTGTTCAATCGGACGTTATGCGCTGATTGGGGCCGGCAGTGTAGTAACCAATACTGTTGAGGATTATTATGTTTACTATGGGAACCCCGCCCGGCACAGCGGATATGTCACAAAAGAAGGAGTATTGGTAGCTCTTGATTTTAAAGACGAGGAACAGAATTTTTATGTTTTCGCCGAAACAGGGGAGCTGGTAAAAGTGCAGAAGCAATGATAAAATTCCTGGATCTGCAGAAAATCAACCTGGTTCGTCAGGAGGAGATCGAGCAGCGGTTGCTTGATACATTCCGAAGCGGATGGTACCTGCAGGGAAAAGAACTAAGAACATTCGAGTCGGCATTGGCTGCATACATTGGAGTTGACCATGCTATTGGAGTAGCTAGTGGTCTGGATGCACTCCGGCTGATCCTGCGGGGATATATCGAGTTGGGCGTCATACATGAAGGGGATGAGATAATCGTTCCGGCAAATACTTATATTGCCAGTATCCTGGCGATTACGGATAACCGGTTAAAACCGGTGCTAGTAGAGCCGGAGTCTGCGACCTATAACATCGATTTTGAGAAAATAGAAATGGCCGTAAGTGCCAGGACCAAAGCGATCATGGTTGTTCATCTTTACGGACGCTGTGCATGGTCGGAGAAATTAGTGCAGCTGGCAGATAAATATGATCTTAAAATTATTGAAGACAGTGCACAGGCAATTGGAGCCTGCTGGTGTAACAGAAGAACCGGGGGACTGGGTGATGCCGCGGGTTTTAGCTTTTATCCCGGCAAGAATCTCGGTGCTTTGGGAGATGGAGGAGCTGTTTTAACCAATGACCTGCAACTGAAAGAGATCGTTAGCTCCCTGGCAAACTATGGCGCTTCTGAAAAATATATACACAGGTTTAAAGGAATAAACTCCCGGTTGAGCGAACTGCAGGCTACCGTTTTGAATGTAAAGTTAAAATATCTTGATGAGGAGAATGCGCAACGCAGGGAGATCGCACATCGTTATAGTGCCGGAATAGAAAATACCAGCATACTGCTGCCCGAAGAACCGGCAGACAGTTTGGAGCATGTCTGGCACTTATTTGTGATCCGTTCTGCAGCACGTTACAAACTCCAGGATCATCTCCGGGACCACCATATTCAAACATTGATTCATTACCCGGTTCCTCCTCATAAACAAGAGGCATATCAGGAATGGAACGATCTGCATTTGCCATTATCTGAACAGATACACCAGCAAGTACTTAGTTTGCCAATTAGTCCTGTAATGACAACAGAAGAAACAGAAAAGGTCATTGCGGCAGTCAATAGCTTTCGGGCAGTTCAATGAAACTTATAAAAACAAGTTTATTTACTTCGGTATCACAAAGCATCGGTATTCTGGGCGGTTTAGTGAGCGTAAAAGTGATCACCTCCCAGGTCGGGCCACAAGGCATGGCTTACACGGGCCAGTTTATAAATGCAACAGCTTTATTATCGCTTTTTGCGGGTGGGGCTATGTCCACCGGTGTGGTAAAATACCTGGCTGAATATACCGGCGATCGCCAGCGGCAGCAGACCGTGATACAGACGGCGTTTTGGATCACCATTATATGTTCGCTGGGTACTGGTGCAGCCGTACTTTTTTTTGCCCCTTCTTTATCCGCCAGCACATTTCGCACCCCGGAGTATGGGGTGGCATATATTTTTTGGGCATTGCTTCTGGTTTTCACAAATCTTTCCGTTTTAATGTCGAGTATCCTCAATGGAATAAAACAAATTCGTTTTTTGACGTTGGCGAACATTTTAGGCACTGTTGCAGGCGTGGGAATAACAATTTTGTTTGCAAAAAAATACCAGGTGCTTGGTGTGCTGATTGCCCCCAGTGTTACTGCAGTGCTGCTGTTTTTGGTACATCTCTATTTTCTGAATCGGCACCGGTGGTTCTCTTTGGGTGAGATTCTGAAATTCCAACTGAATCGGACCATGGTTAAGCTGCTGCTGTCCTTTACACTGATGGTAACTGTCTCTGGTTTTTTAACTCCTTACATCCAGTTGTTTATCCGTAATAAAATTATCGGGGAGCTGGGATTCAGCGATGCCGGGTACTGGCAGGCTGTTACCCGGATCTCAGATTATTACCTTGGGTTTGTAATTGCCGTGTTATCTGTTTATTACCTGCCCCGTTTATCAGAAGCAAAAGGGCGAGAGGAGCTACGAGCTGAAATCTGGACTGGATATAAAGTGATACTTCCCGCGGTTATGATTATGGCTCTTGTAATTTGGCTCTGCCGGTTTTTTATTATCCGGGTGTTGATGACGGAAGACTTTTTGCCTGCAGCAAGATTGTTTGGTGCTCAGTTTATAGCGGATATCTTTAAAATAGGATCCTGGCTTTTGGCGTATCTGATGGTAGCTAAGACAATGAAATATACATTTATGCTTACGGAGATCATTTTCACGGTCTGTTATGGGGGGCTATCCATTGTTCTGATAAAGCAGTTTGGTTTGCCGGGGGTGGTCTATGCATTTTTGATTACATACCTCCTTTATTGGATACTGATGTATGTGCTTATGCGGAAATATAAATACCTGTGACGCCGGTTGATGTAAAAATCGATATTGTTTGTTTGAACTGGAACTACAGTCGCTACATTCCCTTTTTTTTGGAATGTTTGTCAAATCAGACAGACAAAAACTTCAGGCTTTTGTTTTGTGATAATGCCTCTACTGACGACAGCATTCCTGTTTTTGAATCGGAGATCAGCAAGTATAATTTTCCCCGCGTACTTATCCGGCGGACGGAGCCGTACGGGGTCTCAGCGAATTTAAATCACGTATTAAGGAATTATCCGGTGGCTTTCTATTGCATGATCATATCAGTGGATGACTGGCTGAAACCAATGGCTATCGAAAACCGGATGGGCTTTTTTAATAAACATGCTGATACCGACGTATTGCTAAGTCATCCACTTTTCTTTTTTGAGGATACGACGACTTATCAAGAAACCGCTTTTGATCAACATTTATTGACGGGTGATGTATTTTCGCGCCTGATCCTGGGAAATTTTTTAAGTGCTCCGGGAAGTGTCTGGCGGCTATCGGTACTAAAAGATCTCGACTTTTTTGATGAGAATTTGGCCTTTGAAGATTGGGATATGTGGCTTCGTTGTATAAAGAATAAGAAAAAGATACGTATAGCCGACGATCAACAGGTCGTATACCGGCGTCACGGCAATAGCTTTTCAGCACGCCTTGATTTGAAGAACTTTTATAATTATAAGCAAACGCTGGACAAATACGACGATCATCCCAATTACCGGAAATCATTGAATCGTCGGAAAATTGATACACTTTATTATCTCTATACCCATTTGGGTGACTTTTCCGAAAAGGAAGCGAGGGAATATCTGAAAGTGTTGCAGGCTCCCTCGGTAGCTGTTATATTATGGAGGGTAAAAATTCTTTTGAAGTTGAGGCTTCGGAAAACAACATTTAAAAATATCCGTACATCGCTCTTTGCGGTGTGAGACCATGATATGGATCTGATTGGATTTTTGATCGGACAAATACTCATCGTCTGATTTAACCAGAAATTGAAATAGTGAAAAGTGTTATAAAAACATTGAAAAGTAAGCAAGGGTATTTCCGGCTTAGTGTTTTGGTTATTGTAAATCTTGCAATGCAATTTATTTTTCAATGGTATACGATCGTTTTGTTAGGAGCTGGCGCTGAAACAGATGCTTTTTTTGGAGCAATGACATTACCAACGATGATATTGAGTATGCTGAGTAGCTCCTTAAGCATGGTGCTTGTTCCCGTTTTTTCGGAATTTGATAGGGAAAAAGATTTAAGTGTGGCCTGGGATTTCTTTTGTGCCATCGGGTTGGTATTTATTGCATTAGGAATAATCCTTTTTAGCTTATCTTCCTATTGGGTAACCTATCTTTTGCCGGGGTTTAAGGATGAAAAACAGATCTTGGCAGTTAGTCTGACTAAAATACAGCTCATTGGGATGGTAATGTCAGCCTTACTTAGTATCGTTTGGGCGGCACATGCATCCAGAAATAAGTTTGTTTTTGTTGAAACCACTGCGATTCTTGCTAACATGTTAGCACTGCTTGCGCTATTCCTATTTAAAACAAAGATTGATATCTATCTAATCTCATGGATCAGTATCTTCCGAATAACGTTGCAGGTGATTTTTTTATCAGGCGTCCTTGGTAAACCCAGGATTCCCAATTTTAAAACAGATACTTTTAAGGTTGTATGGAAAAGGCTTCGGCCTTTATTAATGGGTAATTTATATTATAAAACGGATCCTATTGTTGATAAGTACTTTTTATCACAGTCGCAAACCGGGCGGCTTACTATTTTTAATTTGGCACAGCAAATCTACGCTGTCGGAAATATGATATTCATAAAAGTATTTGTAAATACGATGGTGCCTAAAATAGCTGTTGCCCGTAAAAATGATGACTTGAGCGCTGCCAAAAAAATTTATTATACAAGGCTATGGCTTTTATTAGCGATGACGATCATCTGTTCGTTGCTGATCTTGCTTTTCGGCCGTTTTTTTCTTTCAATAGCCTTTAAGTATAAAAACTTTTCAGCGGATCATGTATATTCGCTATGGAACACCTTATTGCTTTTGAGCGGACTTTGGATTGGAGGCGTGTTGGGAAGCGTAACCTCTTCTACATTTTACTCGTTGGGGGATACTGTTACACCAACAAGAATTGGGGCTATTTGCTTTACTTTGTTTATTCCCTTAAAGATTTTTGTGTACTATAAATTTGGCTTTTGGGGATTAGGAGTGGCTATTTCTTCTTACTATATGTTTAGTTTTGCAATTCAAGCTTTTTATTTAACAAAGAGATTTAGAATTTATGATAAATGATAAACACAATATAATTGAAACAATTGAATCACGGACATTTGTGGTGCTTGATGTTGGATGTGGACCAGGTAAGAAGAAACCGGAATGGATTGGAATAGATGCCTTGGATTTTGAAGGAGTTGATATTGTAGGAAACATCTATGAAATTGTAACTCATTTTCCTGATAAATCGGTTGACGAAATTCACTCGTATCATTTTTTTGAACACATTCCGGATATCGTAACTTTGTTACAGGAATTTCAGCGTATATTAAAAAATGGTGGCGTTATTAAGACTGTGGTTCCCCACTTTTCGAATGCTTATTTCTACTCTGACTATACCCATAAGCATTTCTTTGGATTATATTCAATGTCATATTTGGTCAAGGACAACTTGTTTCGGCGGAGGGTTCCCAATTATCAGGTTCATATTGACCTGACGTTAGACGCGGTTCATCTTCGGTTCTCTTCTCCGTTTTTAATAACAAGAATGTTTAGAAAATTTTATGAAGTTGTAATTAACAGCAGTAATTTGTTTAAAGAAATTTATGAAGATAGTTGGTCAAGGAATTTTCCCTGTTATGAAATTGAGTACATAATGAAAAAATAATGATTGAAGAGGGTATGCCCTCTGTTTGTATAATGATACCTACGTACAACCAGAGCAAATATATTTCCCTGGGTATCGAAAGCGCGCTTCGGCAAGATTACACTAATATTAGTGTTGTGATCGCAGATGATTGTTCAACGGATGATACAAAAGAGGTTGTTCAGAAATATCTGGCAGATTCCCGGGTTAAATATTGGAGAAACGATAGGAATCTAGGGAGACTTGCAAACTACCGGAACTTGCTATATAATCTGACAAGTGCTGATTGGGTCGTGAATTTAGACGGTGATGACTATTACACCAATCCGTCTTTTGTATCCAATGCGATCAAGAGAATTGTTAAGGAAGGTACTGCTGAAAACGTGTTATTTTATCAGGCTGCACATATAGTTAAGTTCCCGGATAAACTGGAATACCCGAAATATTGTTTTTCGGGAGAGGAAATTATTTTAACCGGTAGCGTCTATGTGTTCGGCCCGGTTTCACGGCAAAACTTTTCTCATATGTCGATTATTTATAATAGGAAAAAGGCGATCGAAAGTGGATTTTATGAGATGAATATCAGCTCAGCTGATATTTACTCTATATACAAAAGTTGTATAAACAACCCGAATGACACTGTAATAGTCGCTAAAGAAATATCCGGAATCTGGGTAAAGCATGGACAGAATATTTCTTCAAACCTGCGATTTTTTGACCAGTTTAAGAATTACGGATTGTATGTGAACCTATCGTTACTGGCAATAAAAAAAGGAATTGGGATTACTAAAGTAGCCGGTTGGCTTTTTAATCGAACTATGAGTTATTGGAAAGGGTATGCTTCTAAGCTGATGCAACGAAGACGGGTTCAACAATAAATGATCATAAGATGATGAATCGTGGAACAATAGCTTTTTCATGCTACGCCTGGCGCGGATGGGTCAGAGCGATCTGTGTTACTGATCTCGGAACGCGATCCGTTGAAGAAGGAGCCTTGCTCTGGATGATATAACCGCTAACTTTTAAAAATTTATTGTCTAATAATACTTATTACTCAATGTGTGGCTTTTCCGGATTTATTGACTATACCTGTTCTTTAACAGAGGAAGATATTATTAAAAGTACAAAGACGCTGCGTCACAGAGGCCCGGATGGCTTTGGTTATGAATTTATTTCAACAGATCAATGTCATATCGGTTTGGGGCATACGAGGCTATCAATAATCGACTTAAGCAATAATGCAGGACAACCGATGTGGTACCGGTCCTATTGCATTGTTTTTAATGGGGAGATCTATAATTTTAAAGAGATTAAAGAACGGTTAACTTTAAAAGGCCATGTGTTTAACACGACCAGTGACACAGAAGTTATCTTGCACGCTTATGAGGAATGGGACGCAAACATGTTACATGAATTTATTGGAATGTTTTCCATTGTGATCTATGATAAAGAAAAACATCAATTGTTTATTGCGCGTGACAGAGCTGGAGTAAAACCTTTGTATTATTCTGTTGATGACAAGGGCTTGCTTTTTGGATCCGAGCTAAAAAGCCTCATGAGTCATTCACGGTATGTTAGAGCCATTAATATCGATGCTCTTGCCTTATATTTACAATATGGTTATATACCTGCCCCTCACAGTATTTTTAAAAAAACATACAAACTCAAACCAGGGCATTACATAGAGTATAATATTTCAGATAAAAAGCTCAATGAGAAACAATATTGGAATGTGTATGATTGTTATAATCAACCGGAACTTAAAATTGAATTCGAAGAAGCTAAGAACGAAACAAGACATATTTTAAAAAAAGCTTTTCAGTTGAGAATGGTAAGCGATGTACCCGTTGGTGTTTTTTTAAGCGGCGGCTTTGATAGTACCTGCGTCACAGCTTTATTGCAACATGATTCAACCGAGCGGTTAAAAACTTTTACGATTGGAATGACCGATCAAAATCTTAATGAAGCCCCTTATGCAAAAGAAATAGCGCATTATCTGGGAACGGATCATACCGAAATGTACTGTACTGAACAGGAAGCTCTGAATATCATTCCAGACCTCCCGTTTTATTATGACGAACCTTTTGGAGATAGCAGCGCAATTCCGACTATCTTAGTGAGCAAAATTGCGGCTAAAGATGTTAAAGTAGCCTTATCAGCAGATGGGGGCGACGAGATTTTTGCCGGGTATACCCGGTATATTTATGCAGAAAATAGTATGCGATATGCTATAAAAACTCCCAGTTTCTTAAAGAAAATTGCGAGCAGCGTAATGGACCGACTTCCGCCTGAATATATACCTGGAGGAAATAAGATTGAACGCTTTCCCTTGCGATATAATAAAGCTAAGGAGCTGCTTAAGCTGAAACCGGTGGCGAAGGAAATAATGGATTTTGCAACGAAAAATATAGACTGGGAGAGTACCAAGACCCTTTTTAAAGATGATGTAAGATTGGTGAATACTTTTTTTGACAGTACTGAATTAAAGGGGGAGCGGTTTTCCCTGTTCCCCTATATGATGGCAATGGACTATCAAACTTATTTGGTGGATGATATTTTACAAAAAGTAGACCGTGCAACCATGAGTGTTGGTTTGGAAGGAAGAGAGCCTTTCCTCGATCAGCACATTATAGAATGGGCCGCCCGATTACCCTTAGAGTATAAGTATAAATCTGGAATACAGAAGCATATTCTTAAGGAAATAGCTTATGACCTGGTGCCTAAAGAATTGTTGGATCGGCCTAAATCGGGATTCTCCATTCCCCTTGGTAAATGGATGCATGGTTTTCTTAAAGATAAGGTTGATTATTATTTTTCCGATACGTTTATAAAAAAACAGGGGATTTTTGAGCCAGAGAATTTAAAAGCGCTTTTAAGCGATTTTTATAATAAGCGCAAACGCGGTGCAGCAGTTATCTGGTTTATATTGGTATTTCAAATGTGGTATGAAAAGTGGATGGATTGATAAGTGTAAATAAAGTATTCTCCCGGCATTTTGAAAGTACTGTTTATCATTGCTTGTCAAATGGAAGCATCTGGGATTTAATACGTTTGATAGTTTTCATATTTGGGGCGGTAATATATTAGTTCAAAAAGTTTTCGACCAGAAGATGGAAAATAATAAGAAAAAACGCAGGGTTCTCCACATTTTATACGGAGGATTGGGAGGACATGCAAGCGTTTTCTTTTCAATAGTAAAAAGCGATGTTAGCAGCGAATTTCAAAGTATAGCATTATTTTATGGAGTTGAAGAAGTTAGATCCGATTATCTGAAACGATGCGATTTAATGAATATTCCCTATAAAGTCCACCAGAAGAAAAAGGGAATTGATCTTAGGTACTATTTTTCTGTTTTTCATAGCCTTGTTAAATTAAAACCCGATGTTATTTTTCTACACAGCGCCTCATTAATTCTTCCTGTTACTTTATACCGCCTGATTCACAAACGAACCATAATAATAACCAGAGATACACAGGCCCATCATTTAAAGAGAAAATCAGAATGGTTATTTTTTAGAATGGCACTACGTGTTACAGACCATTTTGTTTTCTTAACAAAAGATTCACTGGACGGCGCGAAAGCCTATTTTAAAAAGGCTGATCGCCTTTTTAAAAAGGCAACAATCATTCCTAATGGTGTTGATACCGACATATATGCCCCTCATAAGCAAGAAATACATTTACGATCTATTACGATTGGGATGCAGAGCCGGTTGCAAAAGATCAAAGATCATCCTACTTTGTTGAGGGCTTTTGCATTGGTTAAAACGAAAATACCGGAGAAGGATTTTAAATTGAGAATTGCTGGTGACGGTTCAACATTGGAGGAATTGCAAAACCTGGCAAAAGCATTGGGCATAGGATCAGATGTTGAGTTTTGCGGAATGTTGAATGAAGAAGCATTGGTAAAGTTTATGGACAGTCTGGATATTTACGTGCATGCTACACATGGCGAAACAATGAGCAATTCGATCATGCAGGCGCTGGCATGTGGGTTACCTACGGTTGGTGCGGATGTATGGGGAGTGAACAATATGATTCATCCATATGTTACAGGATTGTTGTTTCCTCGGGAGGATGCGACGGCCCTGAGCCAAAAAATCATAGAGCTTGTTTTAAATAATACCCTTCGGGTTCAATTATCAACAGAAGCCAGAAACTATGCAATAGCACACTATTCGCTTAACAGGTTATTTAATGACTATCGACCTTTATTTGGATCGAATAAAAAGCAGTAACGTTAACGTGCTCTCAATTCACTTCATTTTTTAGTAATAACTTGTAACAACTCAAAGTTTCGTTAGCATTTTTAGTCCAGGAAAATCTATCCAAATTAAGTCTTAATTGATCTCCATAGTTTTCTTTCACGGTCTTATCCATCAGAAGGATCTCAATTTTTTTGGCAATATCATGTGTGTTTAAAGGATCAAAGTAAAGAACGCTATCACCACATATTTCAGGTATACAGGAAGCATTGGAGACTGTAGACACTGTGCCAAGTGCTGCGGCCTCTAATGGTGGAAAGCCAAAGCCTTCATAAATTGATGGGAAAGCAAATAGTTCGGCGTGCTTATACAGCCATTTTAAGTCTGAAAAAGATACGAAGTCGGTGTAAATAATATTTTTATTCTGATTTATTAATTTAATAACCTTTACGTAATTGTGTTGCCGCTTTCCAACTATCACAAGCTTCAAGTCTGCCAGCTGATTATTTGTTTTTAACAGCATATTAAATGCTCTTATTAAGTTAATATAATTTTTTCTGGGTTCTATATGTCCAACGGATAATATATATCTGTTGCTGATCAGCCCTGAAAGTAAATCGGAAGGGCTCGTGTTATCATTGTCTCGAAAATCATCAAAATTTATCGCTTCGTGAATTACTTTGACTTTTTTATCGTCAATTTTATAAAAGTAAAGTAGCTCATCTTTGGTAAATTGAGATATTGCAATTATTTTATTTGCTCTCTCGATTGATTTTTTTACTTTATACTTTAAAAATAAATATCTAAGCGGTGAATAAGTTTTCGGGTAGCGTTCAAATCGCATATCATGAACAGTTAATATGGTTTTCGCATGTTTTAGTTTGGGGGAATGAAAAAAGGGAGAATGAAACACGTCAAACTGCTCATCTTTTTCTTCCTTTAACCAAAATTTATTTTCCGTTATACTTCTTTTTATCTTACTATTTGATGCAAATGGAGTTGCTTTGAATTTCCATCTTTGGGGCAATTTCTCAGTACCATACTTGAAATAATCTTTTGCCAAATAAATAATATAATCATTAGTTACATCTACTTGTTCCAGATGTGTAATGAGGTTGTATATATATGTCCCTATTCCTCCGGTACGAGGTCCATAAAAACTAGCATTTATTGCTATTTTCATTTTGTAAATATCTTTAGTCGTAAAAAAGGTTACTAAAATTGCAAGGTAGTCTTTATAGCATCAAAAATGAAAAAATATTTTTTAGTGATATTTATAAGCTGTTATTTCACATATAAATAATTAAAGGTTTCGTATAATTGGCTTTTTAAAGCTCAATAGGTAGAATATGAAAATTGGCGTAACTATTTAAATTCAATTTTTGGGATGAGATCAACTAATATTGTTGAAAATAGAAATATACAGACTATCCAGGTGTTAAGAGCTATTGCAAGTCTTTTAGTTGTTTTACTGCATGTGACTGAAACTGTCAGGCAGATCTTTGGATTTCAGTTTTTCGGAGGAATTTTTCGATTCGGGGGAGCAGGTGTCGACATCTTTTTTGTTATTAGTGGATTTATAATAGCGTATACCTCGGTGCACCATATAGAGACGCCTGGCGCATTGCCGGTATTTTTATCAAAGCGGTTTATCCGGATTTTTCCTACTTATTGGATAATCATCTCTGGTTTTTTGATGATGCAATTATTATTGCCAGGTTTTTACAGGACACTCTATAGTTTTGATATTAAGAACATTCTGGGTACTTTTTTATTATTGCCGGATCACACGATGGTTAATGGGGTAAGCTGGACACTGACTTATGAATTGTTTTTTTATGTCTTGTTTGCCCTGGTGTTTTTAATAAGAAGTAAAAATGTTCTGATTTTTTTAATGATGGGATATGTTTTGATTTTGACGCTGGTTTCTATATGGGGATCATCGGAAGGGAATAGGGGGGGCTGGAGTGGGGTGGTATTATTCCCCATGAATATTGAATTTTTTATGGGTGTAAGTATCGCATTAATATATAAAAGGATATTCCAAAGAAGATCAGTCCTCCTTATATGGGCTGGAAGTGTGCTGTTTTTTGCAGGAGCAATACTTGATATTTATAAGGTGTCTCTTTCGGACAGTGCTTTGCAACGGGTGATTTATTTTGGGGTACCAGCCTTTTTCCTGGTTTGGGGATGTGTTGCGTTTGAGCAAAGACGATCTGTAAACATCAGCAAAACGTGGATACTTCTAGGAGATGCCTCTTATTCTTTATACTTGCTGCATTTACCCTTTGTGGCTGCTTTGGCAAAAATATTATTCAGAAAGGGAGTGGATAGTAGTTTTATTGTTCATAACTGCTATTTATTGCTTATTGCTGCTATTTGTATCATAAGTATTGTTTTTTTTAAATATATAGAAAAGCCCGTAATTAAAATATTGAATAAAAATGTCCAAAATAAACTGTCTATGTCTCGAGGCAGGTGGTATGCGGAAAAGAAAGTAAATATAGATGAAAGACATGCTGGAGAAAAAGGCTGACAACAAAACAGCTAATGATTTTATGCTTTAAAAGAAACAACCGGTTAGATATGAAAATATATACATCAGTTCTTATCGCATGTATCATTTTGCAGGTAAATAGTGTTACAACAAAGGGCCAGGCATTTGTAGAAAAGAGTATTAAAGAATTCGGGGCAAAAGGAAATGGAAAAGTAAGTGATCATGAAGCATTTAAAAAAGCCCTGGCTTTTTTTGACAAGAGACATGGAAATGGCAAATTGATTATTCCGAATGGCACATATCGGATAGGACGCCAGGTATATAATTTTGGCGCCAAGAAGAAAAACTTGTATTCTCCTGATGATGTTGTGCAAATAACCGGATTTGAAAACTTCACAATAGAGGGGCAGGGACAATCTATATTGATTTATGAGTCTGGATTAAAGTTTGGGTCTTTTGAATCACAAACAAAAAAATTAGAGGTCAAAAGAAACTTTTTTGATCGTACAAAAGCGGCATTTCCCGGCTACTGTATCCGCATTGAAAATTCCAAGAATGTTCTTATTCAGAATATTCAACTGGATGGGAATCTGAAAAGTATGAATATCGGAGGTGGATATGGGGATGTGGGCATCCAGTTGCCTTATACCGGGATCTACATATTGAATTCAGTATCGGTTAGAATTAAGAATACCTATGTACATCATTTTGGACAGGACGGTATTACCATTTCCAATGCAAATAAAGTACCGGATAATATTCAGTTAAGTGAGTCAAAATTTGAGTATAATGCACGCCAGGGTCTTTCCTGGATTGCAGGCAATGGGCTGTCTGTTTATAAATGTGTGTTTGGAAATACGGGGGAGGGCGGTCTTTTTTCGCCGCCGGGAGCCGGAATTGATATTGAACCTGAAAGGGGAAGTGTCAGAAATGGAAAGTTTGAGTTCTGTGAATTTTCGAATAATAAAGGGTGCGGTGTGGTTGCTGACCGTGGTGATAGCAAAAACATGACTTTTAGCAATTGTGTTTTTAATGTAAAAGATAATTGGGCCATTTGGGTTACTGCGCCGGATTATAATTTTTTGAATTGTAGGATATACGGACCGGTTGTACACGGATACCGGGCAACGAATGACAATGATGCTACAAAATTCATTAAATGTTATTTTGAGGATATTGCAGGAAAAGGTAATACTGTCAGTAAGTTTATGATTGAGACCAATTATGCCTCCCGGATATTGATTAAGGATTGTGAATTTTCGATCAATTATAAAAGACCGTTCTGGTTTGTCTCGCAATATAAGATAGCCGATAGCATGAATAAATTAGTAAACAACAAATTTTATTTGAAAAATCCTGGAAATCCCAATAAGAACTTTATGGGGTTAGTGCTTGGCGCAACGTTAAAGGGAAATATTGTATTTATCCCGAAAATAAGATCAGCGGATGAAGTCTACGTAAAGGGACTTTTTAATCATCCTCAAAATATAAACCTGGGTGGAAATCAGATAATCATTAAATAAACCGTTTGCCGGTTGATTTTAGAAATCTTAAATTGTTTTTTTGATACATGATGCCCAAGAAAATTGCATAAAAAGGGGTGCAGGGGATTTTATAACGGGATAGCGTACCAAAATTGCCCGTACTGACACCGACAGCAAACGCAAATATCAGCACAAAAATCAGGCAAAATTGAAGGGTGGGGTCAGAAGCAATTGTTCTGAATATTCTTTTTATACCAACCACAAATAAAAGCTTGATTGTTAGGAATAAGAATAATGCAGATTCAATAGCAGCTATGAGGATGATTACTTTTTTCCCCTCCCAAAGGTAAGGCCGAAAAAGTGTTACGTTTACAGCCAAAGGAAATTTGATAAACATATCAGCAACCCCATTCATTTGACCTAAATCGTAAGTAGAACCTTCATCTCCTGTTGAATACGTAATCCAGTTTCGGGTTCTCATAGCTGTTTCCTCAATATTGTCAAGCGAATAGCGTCCCAGTGAATCTTCACCTAAGAACGTCATCGTATAATACGAACCAATAATTGCTATAGTAAAAACGGTAAGTTTAAGAAGGAATTTGCCGGCTTTATTTTTCATTTGGTCAGTATAAACTGAAAGCACCCAAAAAAGCAAAGCGGGCGTAAATGCCAGTAAAATGTACATTTTTACTCGTGCTACGAGTACAAGGCTAATTGTTGTTAAAATAATATTGGTTAACTTGAAATTTCGTTGTATCAACATTTGAAATACTCCAAACGTTAACCAGCCAAGCCCGAAGATACAAATGGTATCCTTAAAGATACCAGACCCCCAAACGGCCACACTAGGAATAAATAGTGTAGCAATAGCAATAGGTTTAATAAACAAAGGGTAGATGTTTGCGAAAGTTCGAAATAACGCCCAAACTCCTGTAAAGGAGAGTGCTGCAAATAGTACCGCGGTAGGTAAATAGGTATTGCCTGTAAATAAGCTCAATAGAGCTGTTATAGAGGCTGCCGAATAGGTGGATGTCGCAGATGTGTCACTGCCATACCAAATCATTTGTGAGATATAGTTATAATAGCCGATAGTTGTTTGGTTCGGGATGTGTAAAATCAAATTAATCCATTTTATAACAGAGTCATTTAACGAACTGTTAATAATCTTAGCATGATGAAAATACCCCATCGTATCGCCTCCTCCTCCATAATAATATTCATAAATCAGCCCAATAAACAGTGCTCCACAAATTTTAACTGTGAAGGCGGGAATAAAATATGACCGATAAGGATGTCCAGAGTGATAATGTTTATTGCGATAGCGTATGGCAATCGCATAAACAAATGCTAACACAAATGGAAGAATCGCATAATCCAGCAGTGTTATATTTTGCATCATTACAGTGGGTGATTTTAGAGGTAAAATTAATGTATTCTGTCGTCATCTATAAAAGGTTCCTGGGATATTTCAAAACTCGCTGCGGAAAAAACGATACGGCTAGGCTATTTAACCTTCTTTCACGGAATGGCCGCTTTTTAGTAGTGTTGCTTTATTTACTTTTATGTGGTTAATTTTGGCTATGGAAAAACGCGTTTTGATTACCGGTGCTGCAGGATTTCTGGGCTCACATCTTTGCGATAAGTTTATAGCAGACGGATGTCATGTTATTGCAATGGATAACCTGATTACGGGAACTTTAAAGAATCTCGAGCATTTGCTTCCCAATGCCGCTTTCGAGTTTTATCATCATGATGTAACCAAATACATTCATATTCCCGGCCAGCTGGATTATATTCTCCATTTTGCTTCACCGGCGAGTCCTGTTGATTACTTAAAGATCCCGATACAGACATTGAAAGTGGGCGCTATGGGGACACACAATTGTCTGGGGCTGGCTAAGGATAAAAAGGCTCGTATTCTCGTGGCTTCCACCAGCGAAGTATACGGTGATCCATTAGTACATCCACAGAATGAGGAATACTGGGGCAACGTAAATCCTGTCGGACCGCGCGGTGTATATGATGAAGCGAAGCGGTATATGGAATCGCTGACAATGGCGTATCATAATTTTCACGGAGTGGATACACGTATTGTTCGAATCTTTAACACTTACGGTCCAAGAATGCGCTTGAACGACGGCCGGGCCCTGCCGGCCTTTATTGGTCAGGCACTAAAGGGGGAGGACCTTACCGTATTCGGCGACGGAACACAAACACGCAGTTTTTGTTTTGTATCGGATCTGATAGAAGGTGTTTATAAGTTATTGCTGAGTGATTACTGTCTTCCGGTTAATATTGGCAATCCTGATGAGGTTTCATTGCTGACATTTGCAAATGAAATATTACATTTAACCGGAAATAAGGTTAAAATTGCTTACCTGCCCTTACCTGTCGATGATCCCAGAAAGCGGCAGCCTGATATTACCAAAGCCAGGAATCTTCTGAACTGGGAGCCTGTTGTATCAAGAGAGGAAGGGTTGAAGAGAACCTATGAATATTTCAAACACTTGTATTCTGAAAAAGGATGGTCCTGATGTAAAAGGACAACAAATTCTATTTTGAGTAATGCCTTTTATGTATCCCTTTAATTTGCAGTATATTTTCAATAAAAGTTTCTTACCTTGTGCGGCAAACCAGCTGGTTAATCGGAACAGGGTAAAGGTATACATTATGAGAGTCATTCCTGTTTTGTTTGAAAAAGCGTAAATCTGTTATGGAATGCCTAGAATACTCCGAATCCACAACCGACTGATAACGGGAGGTCCGGTTTTTAACGTGCTTAATCTGACTAAATTTCTGGAACCGGATTTTGAAACACTTCTGATTGTGGGCGAGAAAGAATACCATGAGCAGGATGCCGGGTTCCTGGCGGAGAAAATGGGCATTAAGCCACTGCTGGTACCTGAAATGGGACGCTCCATTCATCCCTGGAAGGACTACCGCGCCTACCATAAGATCACTGAAATAATCAAACAGTTTAAACCGGACATTGTCCATACCCATGCTGCAAAACCGGGAACAGTGGGCCGCCTGGCAGCGCATCATATGAAAGTTCCCGTAGTAGTACATACCTTTCACGGACATGTGTTCCATTCTTACTTTAATAAACCGAAAACCCAGGTGTTCCTGAATATCGAGCGGTACCTGGCGCGGAAAAGCACTGCCCTGATTGCGATCAGCCAGGAACAAAAAGAGGAGCTTGTAGGGCAGTACCGCGTGGCTAAGGAAAATAAATTTCATATCATTCCACTGGGCTTCCAGCTGGAACGTTTTATGGAAGACAACGCACAAAAACGGAAAGCCTTCCGCGAAGAGTTCGGACTGGCCGATGATGAAATAGCGATCGGCATTACGGGCCGGCTGGTCCCTGTTAAAAATCATGACCTTTTCCTGGAGGCACTGGCTTATGTGCTTGCCAATACCACCAAAAAAGTAAAAGCTTTTATTGTGGGAGACGGTACCTCAAATCCGCATATTCAGGCCAGGGCAGTGGCGCTGAATATTCCCTATTGCCTGAGCGGCGAGCCGTTGCAGGACCGTCCACTGATCTTTACCTCCTGGAGGTCGGATATCGACGTGGTGAATGCAGGGCTGGATATTGCCTGTCTTACCTCACTGAATGAGGGTACCCCGGTAAGCCTGATAGAAGCGCAGGCGGCAGGTAGACCGGTCGTCTCAACCGATGTGGGGGGCGTAAAGGACGCTATTATCGAACACGAAACAGGATTCCTGGCACCGATCAACAACAAACAACTGCTGTTTGACCACCTGCTGACACTTATAAACGACGATACGTTGAGAAACCGTATGGGAAAACAGGGTGCCGGTTTTGCGGCTGAGCGGTTTGGTGTGCGGCGGCTGGCTTCCGATTTCAGAAATCTCTATTATTCTTTATTGCAAAAATAGCCTGCAGGGTTATTTATCTTTGCCAGAATTTATCAGTTTATGTTTAGCCTTTTTTCAAAAAAACACAGGAAAGTAAAAATGGATTACTCCCTGGTGAAGACGGATATGCACTCGCACCTGCTTCCGGGAATTGATGACGGCGCTCCTGATCTTGAAACATCGATAGCGCTGATCCGGGGCTACCAGGAACTGGGATACACCAGATTGATCACAACCCCTCACATACTTTGGGACCTGTACAAGAACACCCCGGAAATTATTTCCGGTAAACTGGATCAGCTGCGGATGGCATTGAAAGAAAACCAGGTGGATATAGAGATCGATGCGGCTGCCGAATACTTCCTGGATGAACATGTACTGGAACTGCTGCGCAAAAAAGAACGGCTGCTGACGATCCGGGATAACCTCGTGTTAACCGAATTTTCTACGATGCACCGTTCCATGTCCATGAAAGATATTCTTTTTGAGGTGCAAATGGCTGGTTATCAACCCATATTGGCGCATCCCGAGCGGTATATCTATCTCTATAAAAACTGGGATCTCTTTCAGGAGATCCGGGATAATGGTGTACTCTTCCAGCTGAACCTGCTCTCCATAACTGGGGGATACGGATCGCGGGTACGGGAGATCGCACAATACCTGCTGGAGCATGATTTTTATTCATTTGTGGGAACGGATCTGCATCATGAAGGTCATATGGAACGCCTGAAAAGCCTGGAAATACCCATTAAACTTCATGAATTACTGACAAGCGGACGCCTGCTAAATGACAGTTTATAATCAGGGATCCTGCCGGGATGTCAGCACCGGAGAAACGGTAAACTTTTTGTTATAATTGGACCGGCGGCATTGCGCTTATCACGTAATGCATTAATTTAGACAAATTTCAAAAAGGCGGGTTTATGGCAAATAAAGAATTTAATGAACTGTTGGTGGACAATGCTGATTTCCTGAAACCCTTTGCAGTTAATCTTACAAAGAATTCAGAATCAGCCAATGACCTTTACCAGGAAACCTTGTATAAAGCACTGGCCAACTCAGAAAAGTACAACTCCGGAACCAATATCAAAGCCTGGCTTTTTACGATCATGCGGAATATCTTTATCAATGATTACCGCAGAAATGTAAAACGCAAGACCATTCTGGACAGTACACCGGAAGACTACCTGATCAATATGAGCCAGGTATCGGTTGTAAATACGGCAGAAAGCTCCCTGAGGGAAAAGGAGATCAATACAGCAATTGAAGGATTACCCGAGACATTTAAAATACCCTTCCGGCTTTATTTTGAAGGATATAAATATCAGGAAATAGCGGAATATCTTAAAGAGCCGTTGGGAACCATCAAAAGCAGGATCCACTTTGCCCGCAAATTGCTGAAAGAACAGATCCGCCGGTATTAACCGGTTCTATATACAGTATTCCACCCCTTTTTCCCGGATTTATTCCTGGATAAAGGGGTTGTTCTTTTTTTCAAACCCGATACTCGTCCCCGGTCCGTGGCCGGAATATACCTTGGTTGTATCCGGCAGCGTATATAATTTGGTCCGGATCGATTGTTCCAATGTATCAAAATTTCCGCCGGGCAGGTCCGTGCGCCCGATGCTTCCGCTGAAAAGTGTGTCCCCGCTGATAACAATACCGCTGTCCTTGTTGTAAAAAGAAAGACTGGCGGGCGAATGACCCGGCGTAAAAAGTAAACTGATGCTATCATCTCCCAGGGTTATCGTATCCGCTTCATCCAGAAATACCAGCGCGCCGGTAAAAGGAGCCAGGGAGAACCCATACATCTCAGCTACCTGCGGACCGGATTGTAGCACGACCTGTTCCCCTTTATGGATGTGTAGCGGAAGTTTCCAGGTATCGTGTACAAACTGGTTGCCCAGGATATGATCAATATGACAATGCGTATTCAGCAGGTAAACCGGTTGCAGTTTTTTCTCGTCAATAAACCGGACAAACTGATCCCGCTCCGTTTCATCAGAAAACCCGGGGTCGATAATAAGGGCTTTTCCGGTCTCATTGTAAAGGATATAGGTATTTTCCTGAAAAGGGTTGAAGACAAAACGATGGATGTGTAACATAATCAATCTTTAGTTTATTTTTAGGCTGTGAAAATGAAACTGGTCTTAAAATGAGTTATTTAAATTCCAACGATCAACCCCGGGTGGTCAGGCTGGTCGTATCAATACAAACAAATATACGCATGAACATAACTGAATGTTTTGAAAAACCCCTGAAGGTATGAGAATGCTGCGATGGGCTTTTTGTTGTGGGTTGATCTTGTTGTCCGGTGTCGTTGTTTGGGGACAAAACAGTATTTCCGGCGTGGTAAGGGACCGGCACAGCGAAGAGTTGGTTCCGTTCGTTTCCTTCCAGTTTAAAAATACAAATGCCGGTTTTATTGCAGACTCGGCGGGGAATTTCCATTTTGAAGCCGACAACTGGCCTTCGGATAGCCTGGAAATATCAACCGTAGGGTATGAATCAAAAACGATGGCAGTGGGCAGTCTGAAAAAAGGAATGTTCATTTACCTGGAACCAAGAACATATGACGATGGTGTGGTGGTACGGGCAAAAGTGGATATGGGCCTCTGGCTTTGGAAAAATATCGTAAAGCATAAACCACAGAATGACCGTTTCCGGCGGTTTGATAATTTTTATTATGAATTATACAATAAGCTGGAAATGGACCTGAAGAACATCAAAAGCATCCAGAAGATTGCCAATATAAAGCCCTTCCGGCCGATGAATGAACTGATCAAAAAAAACCTGGACAGTTCGGAAGGCGTTAAAGTATTACCAACCTACCTGACCGAATCGATCTCGGACTATTATTTTCAGAAAAAACCCCTGCGCCGGCGGGAGGAAATAAAAGGCGTCAACACCAACGGTATAAAGAACGAAAGCATGGTGAAATTCCTGGGAGGAATGGACCAGGTGATCAATATTTACAATGATTTTATCAATGTCTTCAATAAAGAATTTATCAGCCCTGTAAGCAGCAATGGTGATTTTTATTATAAATACAATTTGAGCGATACCCAGCGGATCGGGGGAATCAAATATTATCACCTGGTATTTACACCGCGGCGTCAGGGTATGAATACATTTGAGGGCGACTGCTGGGTGGAAGGGGGCAGTTTTGCCGTACAAAAAATGAACCTCCGGCTTGACAAAAAAGCGGACATCAATTTCCTGGAACGTCTCAGCCTGATACAGGAATATAAAAAGATCAATGACAGCACCTGGTTCATCGCAAAAGATAAGCTGGTGGTCGATTTCTCTCCTTTTAGTAACCGCGTGCCGGGGATCATCGGTCGCAAAACAAGCACCTACCAGCATGTGCTGGTAAATGATACCATAGTACGGAACCGGTTGCTGCAAAATAAGCTGCAGGAGGAAATAATCATTAAAGCGGGTTCTGGACAAAAGGACCGCATGTACTGGGACAGTGCGCGGCATGAAGGGCTCACCGCAACGGAAATGGGGATCATTAAAATGATGGACACTATTGTAAATGCTGCTCCTTTCCGGAAGATCACCAAGCAGGTTGGGTTTCTGGCCACAGGCTATATCAACATCGGTAACGTTGAACTCGGATCGGCCTATAACTGGTTTACCGGTAATGCGTGGGAAGGGTTCCGGACACGGTTTGATATAGCGAGTAACAAACATTTTAATAAAAAATTCCGGTGGCACACCTACCTGGCATATGGATTTGGCGATAAAAAACTAAAAGGGGAAGGAGAATTGTTCTACCTGCCTAAAAAGGATCCCCGGCAATACTGGTATCTCGGGTATAAAAAGGATCTTGACTTCGGGCAGGTTTATTTCGGGGAGATCACTTCGGATAATATTTTTGCCTTTGCGATAAGGAAACCCAATATTCCGCTGAAGTTTATCAGCCTGGAAAAATGGCAGTTTGAATTTTTCAATGAGACCCGCGGCGGCTTTTCTACCTTGCTGGGCCTGAATTCCCGTACCTATACGCCTTTAAAGAACCTGGTGCCGGCCGATTCATTCGGTACCGGCACTCATCCGCTGCGGGCAACAGAAGTTTCGCTGCGGCTCCGGTATGCTTTCCAGGAAAAATTTATTGAATCCCATTTTTACAGAAGCAGCCTCGGCAGTCCTTACCCCATTGTGGAAGCCACTCTTTCAAAAGGCGTTTCAGGATTGCTGGGCGGGCGGTATAATTACACAAAGATCCAGGGAAGTGTATCCGATAATATAAAAACGCCGCCGTTCGGCATCATCTCCTACCAGGCTTACGGAGGTAAAACTTTTGGCACATTGCCTTATACGTTTTTAAATGTGGCGCCGGGTAATGAGCTTTATTATTACAACAAATATGCGTTCAATATGATGAACCGCTATGAGTTTATTCATGACCAGTTCCTGGGCATCAATTTTGAGCACAATATAGGCAATGGCATCTTCAAGGCGATCCCGGCGCTTAAGTTCCGGCAGTTCTATACCGTCAAGGCCCTTTGGGGATCGCTTTCAGCGGAGAACAAGGCATTGAATTTTAAAGAAGGCCATAATTTCCAGTCGCTGGACGGCAAGACCTACCTGGAAGTGGGAACGGGGATCGATAATATCCTTCATTTCCTGCGCGTGGATTTTATCTGGCGCCTGCTGCCAAATGACCCGCTTAAGACTACCGAACGGTTTGGCGTGTTCGGCAGTATCCGGCTGAACCTTTGACCGGTGCTATTTTTTTGCGGCCTCGTAGATCTCCAGGGCATCTCCTTTGCCGCAGATGACCATTGCAGCCAGGTCTATAAACAGACCATGTTCTACAATCCCGGTGATATGATCCAGCTCCTTTGCCAATGCGGCCGGGGCGTTGATCAGTCCGAAGTCGACATCAAGAATAAAATTACCCTGGTCTGTCTGAAATGCGTTCCCGTTTTTATGGCGCAATGTGGCATTGCCTTTGAGTAAATGCAGCCGTTTTGTTACCGCATTCACCGCAAAGGGGATTACTTCTATCGGAACTTTAAAAGCCCCTAATTGTTCCACCTCTTTGGAACCATCCGCGATGATGATCTGGGTGGTTGTAATGGACGCTACAATTTTTTCACGCAGCAGCGCACCACCGCCGCCTTTGATCAGTTGCAGGTCGCGGGTGAATTCGTCTGCCCCGTCAATGGTAATATCGATCTGCTGAACAGTATTAATGTCTGCCAGCGGGATCTGCCATTCTATTGCCAGCTGCCGGGTTGCCTCCGATGTGGGAATGGCCTGTATCTGCAAGCCCTCCCGAACCATTTTACCTATTTCACAAATGGCAAAATAGGCGGTGGAACCCGTTCCCAGTCCAACAATTTGCCCGCCCGTTACAAAGGATACGGCCTTTAATGCCGCATTGATTTTTTCCTGGTCGTTCATTTTTTATAAGGTCCTTTTAAAGATGTATTTGATCCAGCACGCTGTTAATGATCCGGCATGCCTTGTTTATTTCTTCGCTGGTGATGGTCAGCGGCGGACAGATACGGAAGCAGGATGCAGCAAATAAGAACCAGTCGGTAAACACGCCGGTTCCCTCATGTTGCAATAACCGGTCAATGACCTTTTTATTGGTTTCAAAGGAGTCAAATTCCACGGCCATCCACAAGCCAAAGGAGCGGATGCTCTTTATCGACGGATGCCGCAGCAGCGAAAGAAAAAGTTGTTCCTTTTGGGATACGCTTTGCGGAAGCGACTCATTCAGTAATACCTGCAGTGCCGCCTGCCCGGCAGCACAGGAAACAGGATGCCCGCCAAAAGTAGTGATATGCCCCAGTACAGGGTTGTCGGCCAGGGTTATCATAATATCCCGGTTACTTACGAACGCACCCAGCGGCATACCGCCGCCCAGGGCCTTGCCTAAAAGCAGGATATCAGGTACAATACCAAAATGTTCAAAACCCCAAAGTTTCCCGGTACGGCCAAAACCGGCCTGTATCTCATCCAGGACCAGCAATGTGCGGGTTTCCGTGCATCGTTTTCTTACGGCCTGCAGCCAGTGCGGATCCGGGGCAATAACACCTCCCTCCGCCTGTATGGTTTCCAGGATCACACAGGCTGTCGAATCATCGATCTGATCCAGCCAGCTGTAACTGTTATAGTCGATGTGCAGGATATCCGGCAACAGCGGGCGATAGGCATTGCGCCAGTATTCATCCCCGATGATGCTTAAAGCTCCTTGTGTGGATCCATGGTAAGAATTTTTTGCAGCAATGATCCGGGTGCGCCCGGTATAGCGCTTCGCCAGTTTCATAGCGCCCTCTACTGCCTCTGCCCCCGAGTTGGTAAAATAAACGGAGTTCAATGTGTCCGGAAGGTGATCCGTAAGGAGCCGGGCATATTGTACCTGCGGGCTCTGGATCACCTCCCCATACACCATTACATGCAGGTAACGGTCCAGTTGTTGATCGATCGCTTCGCGCACAGCCGGATGACCATGCCCGGTATTGGCAACACTGATGCCACCGATAAGATCTATATATTCTTTGTTATTTACATCGAAAAGATGGCAGCCCCGCGCACTGGAGATCTCTAAGGCCAGCGGTGCCAGGGAGGTCTGCCCTACATGTCTTAAAAAAAGTTCGCGCTGATTCATCGGTCTCAAAATTACACACTTAGGCAGGAAACAGCCTGTATTTTCCTATTTTTGCTAACAATTGTTCGGTGAAAAATGGAAAAGGATACATTACGGGTTGTAACAGCAGCATCATTATTCGACGGGCATGATGCCGCCATAAATATCATGCGCCGCATTTTGCAGTCGAAGGGTGTGGAAATTATCCACCTGGGTCATAACCGGGGAGTACAGGAAATTGTGGAATGTGCGATCGAAGAGGATGCGCATGCCATTGCCATCACCAGTTACCAGGGCGGGCACATCGAGTTCTTCAAATATATGAAAGACCTGCTGCAGGAGGCCGGATGCGGCCATATAAAGATCTTTGGCGGCGGCGGCGGCACCATCCTGCCACAGGAGATCGAAGAACTGCATGCATACGGCGCCACCAGGATCTACAGCCCGGATGACGGCAGGAGGCTGGGACTGGAAGGCATGATCGATGACCTCATCCGTATTGCGGCATCACCGGAATCCATGGCGGCGTTCAATAAAGCCTCGGATCTCTGGAACGGACAACCACCGCTGAAGGAGCAAAAGGAGATCCGTGCCATAGCGCGGGCCATAACACTTGCGGAAAGAGGGAACGGGAGCAGCGCAGATGCAGGGGATACGGACAAAACAGCAGGGGTGCCGGTATTGGGCATCACCGGTACCGGGGGCGCGGGGAAGTCGTCCGTTACAGACGAACTGGTACGCCGTTTCCTGAATCAGTATACCGATAAGACCATCGCGGTCATCTCTGTAGACCCCTCGCGGAAAAAAACGGGCGGGGCCTTGCTGGGCGACCGGATCCGTATGAATGCCATTGCCCATCCCCGGGCTTATATGCGTTCTATGGCTACGCGCGATGATCATGTGGCGCTGAGCAAGACCGTGCAGCACGCGCTGGATGTTTGCAGGAAGGCCGGGTTTGATCTGATCATCCTGGAAAGCGCCGGTGTGGGACAAAGCGATGCTTCCATTGTGGACCATGTGGATGTAAGCATGTATGTAATGACACCGGAATACGGCGCAGCCTCCCAGCTGGAGAAGATCAATATGCTGGATTATGCCGACCTGATCTGCATTAATAAATTTGATAAAGCCGGGGCGGCAGATGCGCTCATCGAAGTAAAAAAGCAATACCGCAGGAACCACCAGTTGTGGAATGCAGCGGATGAAGACCTGCCGGTAACCGGCACCGTTGCGGCTAAATTCAATGACCCGGGAGTGAATGAATTATTTTTGAAGGTCATCCAAACCCTGAATAAAAAATGCGGGACCGCTTTTGATGAAGCGCTTTCCTTTCAACATACGGTGCAGCTGGACCGGTCCGTTATTCCCGGGAAAAGGGTGCGCTACCTGTCTGAGATCGCTGATTCGATCCGCAGTTATAACGGCCGGGTAAACGATCAGGCGGGTATTGCAACAAAATTATACCAGCTGAAGGGCGTACTGGAATTATACGGGGATCAACAGCAATGATCAGGAACCGGCAAGGGCATCAGGCCGGTTGCCGGAGATAAATGAACATCAATGGAATCAAATTCTATCATAAAACAGGCACTTAAGGAACAATACGATCAGCTGCAGCAGCAACTGGAACCGGAGCTGCTGGAAATGCTGCAGCAATGGCCGGATCTGAAAGCGAAATACGATCAGGACGCGTTTGAATTTTCGGTAAGGGATAAGACGATCCGGCTTCCGCTGACCGGAACCTCTTTAAGCGGCACCATTATAAAAAAAATTGTTCTCCCCCGCTACAAAGACTGGGGCGATATTTTAAAATGGCAGCTTCAGGAAAACCTGCCCGGAAGATTTCCGTTTACCGCCGGTGTGTTCGACCTGAAGCGGGAAGGAGAGGACCCCACCCGGATGTTTGCCGGTGAGGGCAGCCCGGAACGTACCAACAAACGGTTTCATTATGTAAGTGCCGATGCTGCTGCAAAGCGCCTGAGTACGGCATTCGACAGCGTAACCCTGTATGGGGAAGACCCCGGACACCGTCCGGATATTTACGGGAAGATCGGCAACAGCGGTGTGAGCATTGCCACAGTAGATGATGCAAAAAAACTGTACAGCGGTTTCGATCTCTGTGATCCTGCCACTTCGGTATCCATGACCATCAATGGTCCGGCACCGATCCTGCTGGCCTTTTTTCTCAATGCAGCCATTGACCAGCAATGTGAAAAGTACATCACGGAACATCAGCTATGGGATCGGGTGGCGATCATCCGTAAGAAGAAATTTGAAAACGGACACAGTCCTCAATACCACAACCCGTTATTCCCCGGTGGTTTACCGGAAGGGAATAACGGACTGGGGCTGCAGCTGCTGGGACTGAGCGGGGATGAAGTGCTGGAAACGGGGCAATATGCGGCTATCAGGGCAGCTACACTCACAAAAGTAAGAGGCACGGTTCAGGCCGATATTTTAAAAGAAGACCAGGCACAGAATACCTGTATCTTTTCAACCGAGTTTGCGCTGAAGCTGATGGGGGATGTTCAGGAATATTTCATACAGAACAAGGTGCGTAATTTTTACAGCGTCAGCATCAGCGGTTATCATATTGCTGAAGCAGGGGCCAACCCGGTTACACAACTGGCATTTACACTGGCCAACGGGTTCACGTATGTGGAGTATTACCTGAGCCGGGGTATGCATATCGATGATTTTGCACCCAACCTGTCTTTCTTTTTCAGCAACGGTATGGATCCGGAATACAGTGTTATCGGCCGTGTGGCGCGCCGCATCTGGGCCAAGGCCATTAAAAATGTTTATAAAGGCAATGAACGGTCCCAGAAACTGAAATACCATATCCAGACATCAGGACGCAGCCTCCACGCACAGGAAATTGATTTTAACGATATCCGCACTACGTTGCAGGCGTTGTATGCGATCTATGATAACTGTAACTCGCTGCACACAAATGCCTACGACGAGGCCATTACAACACCCACCGAAGAAAGTGTACGCCGGGCCATGGCCATCCAGCTGATCATCAACCGGGAACTGGGAACGGTTAAAACGGAGAACTTTATACAGGGGAGTTTTGCCATCGAGGAACTGACAGACCTGGTGGAAGAGGCCGTACTGATGGAGTTTGACCGGATCAACGAGCGCGGTGGAGTACTGGGGGCGATGGAGCGGATGTACCAGCGTAATAAGATCCAGGAAGAAAGTCTTTATTATGAAATGAAAAAGAACGATGGCAGCCTGCCCCTGGTAGGCGTGAATACGTTTCTGAATAAACAGGGCAGCCCCACGGTAATGCCCGATGAGGTGATCCGGAGCGAAGTGGCGGAAAAGGAGCAGCAGATCCATAACCTGGAGCAGTTTCAGGATGCGAATAAAACAAAGAGCGCGGAATCAATTACCCGGCTGAAAGAGGCGGCTATATCCGGAGCGAATCTTTTTGATGTGCTGATGGATTGTGTGAAGACCTGTTCCCTGGGGCAGATTACTCATGCGCTGTACGAAGTTGGCGGGCAATACCGCCGGAATATGTGATATTTTCTTAATTTCGCCAGATTCAATATCTAAAACAAATAGTATGGAAACGGGTTTGCTACATCTGCATAGTTTTTTGCGCTGGGTAATTCTATTGTTATTGCTGGTTGCTATTTTTAAAAGCATCGGTGTGGGCAGCCGGCCGTTTACAAACGGCCATCGTAAGGCCGGGTTATTTTTGATGATTGCCGTTGATATCGAATTCCTGGTGGGAGTTATTCAATGGTTCACCGGGGCACATGGATTAAAGGTGATCCAGGCGCAGGGTATGTCCGCAGTTATGCAAAATGCCACATTACGGTTCTTTGCCGTAGAGCACATCACCATGATGCTGATCGCTGTGGTGCTGATCCATATTGGAAAATCGTTTGCCAAAAAGAATATTTCTGATCGAAAAAAACACCGGAAGACCGTACTGTTTTATGTACTGGCATTGATCATTATCCTTGCGGCAATTCCCTGGCCGTTCCGTGAAGTGGGACTGGGAAGAGGCTGGTTCTAGAAGATATTCCATAAAGACCTTATACCGGGTGGCTGTACAGCCACCTTTTTTTATGGATCAAAATACTGGTAAACCGGTATTTGCAGCAGCAGGCAGTGTGAATATTTTTGCTGCAGCTTATGAGGCAGGGCTGCCGAAAACTGCGGATAACAGAGTAGGCGTAAAATTATAAAACATAAACTATGAAAGTGTTTAAGATCTTGTTGTTTTCCGGCCTGTTGCTGACCTTATTGAATTCCTGTTCCAAGGATGATAAACCGGGACTTCCTTCAAATAATAACAAGGCAAAGCTGACCTTTACGGTGTCCAATACCTTTCACAAAGCTGAAGGAGATGATTTCGAAGTGAGCGTTGGCGCCGGTGACAAAAAGGGGAATTTTATAGACTGGATGGTGAACGGCGCAAAAAAAACAGGAACTGTTGTGCTAGTTGGTACGGATGATTTTAACGGAGGCAAGACCATCGTTATCGAATCCGCCAGCAACTTTTTCTCAGGAAATGTACATTTTGGCGGGTTTGAAGGTGCGGCTACACCCTTTACGGTAACATGGAAAATAGAGGTGAACGGCAGCACCATAGAGGAAGGCACACAGCGGGTGGTTAAAGATATGTCACCCTCATTTTCCAGGTCTTTTGAGCTGGGGGAAAGATAAGAACATCCGCAGGGCGGCTGGGATAACTGCTCTCCGTAGTTGTTTCTTTTGATTTCTTCATAAAACCGGGGCTGTATCATACCTGATACGGCCTCTTTTTTGTGCGGGCCGTCACCGGCCCTTCAGCTCGATCACTTCACAGTCGCGGATCGTATTCCCGTCGATGGCAAACCGGATCAGCGTACGCACTTTATGCCAGCCCTGTTTGCCTGCAGCGCCGGGGTTCATGTGCAGGCATTGCAGTGCATCGTCGTAGATGATCTTGAGTATATGCGAATGACCGCTGATAAAAAGTAACGGCCGCTCTTTTAAAAGCAATGGTTTGGTCTCTTTATTATATTTCGGGGGATAACCACCGATATGGCGGATCATCACCTTCACCCCTTCACAGGTAAATACCAGTGTTTCTGGAAATTCGGACCGGATGTCCTGTCCGTCGATATTGCCATAAACGCCCCGGAGCGTTTTAAAGGCTGCGAGTTGTTCCGCCAGTTCCTTAGAGCCAAAATCACCGGCATGCCACAGTTCGTCGCAGTCCTTAAAATAATTAAATACCGCGTCGTCTAAAAAACCATGTGTATCAGAAAGCAGGCCGATCCGTTTCAATCTTTTTATTTAAAAATAGGCATAAAAAAACAGTCCGGCAACTACCGGACTGTTTATCATTGATGCTGCAGCATCAATTAGAAGTTCTTGGAAATACCAATGTTAACTGTCTTACCAAAGTTGAACTTGAAATTGTTCTCACCGTGATCAGCGTCTTTAACTTTCATGGTATTGAATTCAACACCACCAAAGTCAAAGTTCAGGCCAAAGCCGTTTTTAACATTGATGAAAACAGCAGGGAACAACCGTGCATAACCACCATTCGCCTTAAGCGTTGTAGAAGTGGTAGTGTTGTTGTCTGTGATCTCTGTTTTTTTGTTCAGACCCTGGTAACCACCTTCCAGCTGACCGAAGATGGAGAAGATGTCAGAGATAGGCTGTGTGTAACGAACAAACGGTCCTACTCTGAAAGCCGTAGCTTTTTCAACTTCATCACTTCCTTTCGGGTCTTCTTTGGCGAAGCCAACACCACCTGTCACACCAACAGTCCAGTTATCATTGAACTGATAACCTACGAACGGAGCGATGTTGAAAGAAGTTGTTTTTGTTTCTTCTGCGTCTTTGTTGGTTTCAACACCAACATTACCACCCACTAAAACAGTTCCACTTTGTGCATTTGCGCCTGCCACTACAGCCAGGGAGAAAATGCCTAATACAATTTTTTTCATTTGATCGAAGTTTTAATTCGCGGCCCCTGGTTCAATAAACATGCCAAATCATAATGAAAATTTAAAAAAAAATTAATGATCTCTTAATAACCCGCTGTCGGGTAACTATTGTACGAACGTATGTTAAATGGCCTGAAATGCAGCGTGCTAAAGGGTTTTGAAGAATATCGGTACAACAGGAAGTTTTTTTCCGGACAAAGTGGCTGTTCTTCCGGGCGGGGTGATGAAATAACAGGCACGCTGAAAGTTTGTCGGTTCTATAGGATGAACGGCCGGTTCACATTACCCGATACTATTATAATACGAACAGACAGCGCCGGGAAATAGGGTTACTGGTTGAGCCGGAAAAAAGTACTGCTCCGCCGGAGTATTTGTCATTATTTTGTCTATCTTAGGAAAGTAAAAGCCCATTGTTTGCATTAAATTAAATTCATATGAAATTACATGAACTGAAACCAGGAGACTGGGTGGTTGTTAATGATGATGGCGTATCGCGCGAGGGATCGGTCGTTCGCGTGAGCAATGAGGAACGCGAGGTTTGTGTGGATAACGGTATCCAGGAATTCTGGTACCCGCTTGACCAGGTACAGCCGATCCCCCTGAATGAGGCCCAATTGATGCGGCTGGGCTTTGAAAAAATGGACAATAACACCACGGACGGGGTCAAGTACGGAAAGGGACCCTTCCGGGTGCTGGTGCCAGCGGCGGACAATTTTTCAAGAAGTGAGGTATGGTACCGGGAAGACCGTCGCCATTTTGACCGTCCGCTTACCGTGAGTGAGCTGCAAAATATTCATTTACAAATGACTAAAGTGCCGCTCGTGCATTAATTTTTACTGGTTTTGCACCTCCGGGGGCCAGATGATACAGCTTTATTCTGAAATTTAGGCAGAATAAGGCTTTTTTATTATAAAATATTACCTATCTTTGCAGCCCTAAAATTTGTATGTCAAAACAACCTTTAATAAAACAAGACGGAGTCATCCTGGAAGCCCTGTCTAATGCGATGTTCAGGGTAAAGCTGGAAAACGGCCACGAGGTTTTGGCAACAATTTCCGGTAAGATGCGGATGCATTACATTCGTATTCTGCCCGGAGATAAGGTGGGATTGGAAATGTCTCCTTATGATTTGACCAGGGGCAGGATAAATTTCCGCTATAAATAATTGGCTAAAAACCTTAAATTAAAAAAGATGAGAGTAAGAGCATCCATTAAAAAACGCAGCGCCGACTGTAAAATTGTACGTCGCAAAGGGAAGCTTTATGTTATTAACAAAAAGAATCCCCGTTTTAAACAAAGACAAGGATAAAATATTTTAAAAAACAAAAATCAAAATACAAGAACCAATTGACAATTGTTATTTGTTTCTTGAAATTTAAATTCAACAAAATATGGCACGTATTGCCGGCGTAGATTTACCAAAGAACAAAAGGGGCGAAATTGGCCTGACCTATATTTATGGCATTGGCCCTTCTACAGCAAAATATATTCTGGATAAGAATAGCATTGATCGCAGTAAAAAAGTGAACGAGTGGAATGATGATGAGTTGAATGCGATCCGTTCTACCATAACCGAAGAGCTGAAAGTGGAAGGACAGCTGAGAAGCGAAGTGCAAATGAATATCAAGCGCCTGCTGGATATCGCCTGCTATCGCGGACTGCGTCACAGAAAAGGGCTTCCGGTGCGTGGACAGCGTACTAAAACCAACAGCCGTACACGTAAAGGAAAACGTAAGACCGTTGCGGGTAAGAAAAAAGCCGCTAAGAAATAATTAGCACTCAGCTTTTAGTGGTCAGTTATCAGTATTTGCTGATTACCGGCGACTAAAAGCTGACCGCTTTTATAATATGCACTATTAACTACCGGTTTTACTTCGGATACGCGGTGCACGTGGAGGGTTGAACCGGGTCTCGTTTTATCAACGGGATATTTTTTTAAAAGAATACCTCAGTTTTTCAATCATGGCAAAAGCACAAAACAGCGCAAAAGCCGCTGCAAAAAAGAGAATTGTAAAGGTAGACGCTTACGGCGATGCCCACATCTCTGCAACATTTAACAACATCATCATCAGCCTGACCAACAAGACCGGCCAGGTGATTTCCTGGAGCAGCGCCGGTAAAATGGGCTTCCGCGGTTCCAAGAAGAACACACCGTATGCCGCTCAGACAGCTGCCGCAGACGCTGCTAAAGTAGCGCTGGATGCAGGCTTAAAAAGAGTGGATGTATTTGTAAAAGGACCGGGATCCGGCCGTGAAGGAGCGATCCGTTCCCTTTCCCAGTCCGGTATCGAGATCGTGATGATCAAGGACGTTACGCCTTTACCGCATAACGGATGTCGTCCTCCCAAGAAAAGAAGAGTATAAGGCCCTCCTAAATCCTCCCGGGGGAGGACTTTAACAGGCTGATTTATAAAAGTTCTTTACTATATAGCATTTGCTTTTAGAAGTGAATGCTGCCAAATTAGGTTTCACTCTCCTTCCCAAAGGGAAGGTTGGGATGGGCCGTTCATTTTATAAAAAGGGTACACAATTAATTTTTTCCAAAGCTTTTTACTGATTGTTGTACCGGTTTCTAAAAAAGCTTAAATGAAAGTATAATTATGGCACGTTACAATGGTCCTAAGACCAAAATCTCCCGTATTTTCGGAGAGCCTATTTTAGGTAATGGTAAATGGTTGGGTAAGAACAGTAACCCTCCCGGTATGCACGGTGAAAAGCGTAAGCGTAAAACCCTTGGTGAATACGCCTTACAGCTGCGTGAAAAACAAAAAGCCAAATACACCTATGGTGTACTGGAAAAACAATTCCGAAAAACATTTGAGGAAGCGAACCGCCGCAAGGGCATTACCGGTGAAAACCTTATTAAATTACTAGAAGCACGCTTGGACAACACCGTGTTCCGTATGGGTATCGCACCCAGCCGCCCTGCTGCACGCCAGCTGGTGAGCCACAAGCACATCGAGGTAAACGGCGAAGTAGTGAACATCCCTTCTTACCAGTTAAAGGCAGGTGATATCATCACCTTGAAAGAAGGCAGCAAGAACCGTTCTTCCATTACAAGCGTGATCCGTCCCAAAAACCCCAAATTCGGATGGATTGATTTCAATGAAACTGAAATCAAAGGTACTTTCATCACTTATCCTGAAAGGGAAAGCGTTCCTGAGAACATTAAGGAGCAACTGATTGTTGAATTGTACAGTAAGTAATAGTGAATAGCTACTGGTTAATAGCTGATGGAAATATGCTCCGACTGTTTCCGCTTCAGCGATTAACTTTTAGCGTTTTACCAATAACCATTATAATAAAGTAAAATGGCAATTTTAAATTTCCACCAGCCGGACAAGATTATTTTGCAAAAGGCTTCAGACTTTGAAGCTCAGTTTGAGTTTCGTCCATTAGAACCGGGCTATGGTGTTACCATCGGTAACGCATTGCGCCGCGTTTTATTAAGTTCGTTAGAGGGATATGCTATTGTGGGCATCAAGATAGAAGGTGTGGATCACGAATTCGCTACCATGAAAGGTATCAGTGAAGACGTGGTTGAGATCATCCTAAACTTAAAGCAGGTTCGCTTTAAGAAAATCGTTGATCATGAAGTGGCCAACGAAAAGATCTCCATTTCAGTAAAGAACCAGACAGAGTTTACCGCAGGAATGATCGCCGAAGGAACCCAATCGTTCCAGATCATGAACCCGGAACTGCTGATCTGCACCATGGATTCTTCTTCCAAGCTGGATGTTGAACTGACCATCGGTAAAGGCCGCGGTTATGTTCCGGCAGAAGACAACAAGGTAAAAGACGCACCGGTGGGCTATATTGCCATCGACTCCATCTTTACACCGATCAAGAATGTAAAATACAGCATCGAAAATACCCGTGTGGAACAACGTACGGACTATGAAAAGCTGCTGATGGAAGTGGTTACAGACGGCACCATTCATCCGGAAGAGGCCGTAAAACAGGCCAGCCGGATCCTGATCCAGCACCTGATGATCATTACGGATGAGAACATCACGTTTGATAATAAGGAAGAGAAGAAAGAGGATATGGTGGATGAGCAGACCCTGCAACTGCGCAAGGTGCTGAAAACCCCGCTGGAGGACCTGGATCTTTCCGTTCGGGCATTCAACTGTCTGAAAGCGGCCAAGATCAACTCCCTGAGCGAACTGGTTCAGTACGAGCAGGAAGACCTGATGAAGTTCCGGAACTTTGGTCAGAAATCCCTCTCTGAAATCGAGCAGGTGCTGATCGAAAGAGGCCTGGGCTTTGGCATGGACCTTCAGAAACTGGGAATCGATAAAGACGATTATTAAATAATTTGGTGATTTGAAAATTTGAGAATGTATTAATAGGTTAGCGTTGGAGCTACGGTTATAATATCTTCAGATTTTCAAATAACCAAATTTTCAAATTTGTATAGTAGGTTACAAATTCCTTGACACGGTGTAACCGAATTTTTTAACCAGGTATTGGGTTTAAACCTGAAACGTTGAACCTAAAACCTTAAATAATAAATGTCATGCGTCACGGAGACAAAATCAAAAATTTAAGTCGCACCAAAGCACACAGGGATGCGTTATTGCGTAATCTTTCCTGCCAGCTGATCGAGCACAAGCGTATTGTAACCACTGTTGCAAAAGCAAAAGCATTACGGGTATATGTAGAACCCCTGATCACCAAGAGCAAGGAGAATACCACTCATCAGCGTCGTATCGTATTCAGTCATTTACAGGATAAAGAAGCCGTTAAAGAACTTTTTGCTGCTGTGGCTCCTAAAGTAGGTGGCCGCCCCGGTGGTTATACCCGTATCATCAAACTGGGCATCCGCCCCGGTGATGCTGCTGAAAAAGCAATGATCGAACTGGTAGACTTCAACGAGGTTTACGGTAAAGGAACCGACGAAAAAGCTGCCGGTAAGCGTACCCGCCGCCGCGGAGGAAGCGCAAAGAAAAAAGCAGAAGAAGCAGTTCCGGCTGCAGAAGAGGCAACAACACCGGTTGAAGAAGTAAAAGAAACAGCTCCTGCAGCAACCGAAGCCGCACCTGCAGCTGAGGCCGCTACAGAAGACGAAAGCAAAGAAGCTTGATTCTTTTAAAATTATAAGTAAACCCCGCCGTTCCACCGGCGGGGTTTTTTGTGTTTGTCAAAAAGAGAAATGCCCCTGATCCTGTTTGAGAAATTGTAATAAATACATTTGATTGTTAGATGATGTATAAAGAAATGATTAAATGCTTGAAAATGATAAGTGGTGTAGCGGAAAAATAGTATCTTCAACGCTGTTTAATTCTTTGCGGAACGGACCTTTCCCTTTCGGGAACGGGGCCGGGAGCGATCACAAAAAATCAAACGGGAAGCATATGGATGTGGTAAGCAGCCAATCGGTTCAGCACTTTAAAAATGATGTAGGGACGCGGTTTCAATTGTACAATAGTTTATTTACTTCTTTGCCGTTTAACCGCATTGAGAAGACCGGGATCCTGCTGTCCCTGCTGTCCAATATGTGTGAGGAGGGATACGAAAAGGCTTTGAGTCCGGTTGAAATTGTAGATGATTTTTTTAACAGGCATACTTCTTATCCCAGCACAAAAGCACAGGTAGACCTGCTTTTCCGGCTGGTACAGTATATCGAGCGCCAGGTGGTGCTGTTTGATGCACTGGAAGACGCCTCCTATAAGAATATCAACGATCTGAGTGGCGCGGGTACCCTGAAACAGCTGATGTCTGAAGTGGTGCAGAACAATAAGGAGGCGGATTTTGAACAGGTACTGAAAGATTTTTGTGTGCGGCTGGTGCTTACCGCGCATCCCACACAATTCTATCCGGGCTCTGTACTGGGCATCATCCGGGATCTCAGCAGCGCTCTGATAAAAAACGACGCCAGTGAGATCAATGTACTGTTGCAGCAACTGGGGAAAACCCCTTTTTTAAAGAAGAAGAAACCTACGCCTTATGACGAGGCCGTGAGCCTGATCTGGTACCTGGAGAATGTATTCTATCCCGCTGCCGGGCGGATCGTGGGAGCCCTGAAGAACCAGTTCCCTCAGATCGACACAGCCAAACATGCCTTGCTGAAGATGGGCTTCTGGCCGGGGGGTGACCGGGATGGAAATCCCTTTGTAACCACCGATACCACCCTGCAGGTGGCGGGTGCACTGCGCGGCGCTATTCTGAAATGTTATTACCTGGATGTGCGCCGGCTCCGGCGCCGGCTTACGTTCCAGGGCATTGAAGAAAAACTGACCGAGCTGGAACAGCAACTATATGATGAAGTATTTGTGCCGGGTTATGAATCGAAGATCCGGACAGGAGCGATCATTGAAACACTGGAAGCAATAAAAGTGATCGTGAACGAAAATCACAACGGACTTTTTGTTCCCAAGATCCAGAACCTGATCAATAAGATCGAGATCTTCGGACTGCATTTCGCATCACTGGACATCCGCCAGGATAGCTCCATTCATGAAAAACTCTATTCACAGATCGCGGCTTCCGGCGCCGGTGTGCTTCCGGAGGGGTATGATCAGTTACCGGATAAACAAAAGATCGCGCTGCTGCTGGAGCTGCCAAAAGCAGATGTAGCCTCATTTTTAAAGGACGACGTGGTAAAGGATACCGCACAGGTAGTGGATGCGGTTCGCGCCATCCAGGCTGCAAACGGTGAAGAAGGATGTAACCGTTATATTATCAGTCATTGCACCAGTGTGCTGAACATCATCGAGGTGGTAGGGCTGTTCCGCCTTGGCGGGATCTCGGGGGAAGCATTAAATGTGGATGTTGTTCCACTATTTGAAACGATCGAGGATCTGCAGAATGCCGGTACTATTATGAAGGACCTGTATTCGATCCCTGCCTATAAGGAACACCTGCTGCGCCGCGGCAAAACGCAGACTATTATGGTGGGCTTTTCCGATGGTACAAAAGATGGTGGTTACCTGATGGCAAACTGGGGCATTTACCGCGCAAAGGAAGAGCTGACGCGCATTACCCGGCAATATGGGTTTGATGTGATCTTTTTCGATGGAAGAGGTGGCCCTCCTTCAAGGGGTGGCGGCAAGACCCATAAGTTTTATGCATCCATGGGCAGTCATATCTCCAACAAGGAGATCCAGCTGACCATACAGGGGCAGACCGTAAGTGCGAACTTCGGCATCATTGAATCAGCACAGTTCAATCTGGAACAGCTGATCAATGCGGGCGTATCCAATTCGCTGTTCACCGACCGTTATCCGCCGCTGAGCGGAAAGAAGGAAGAGCTGATGCAGGAGCTGGCCTCCTACGGGTTTGATGCCTACCTGAAACTGAAAGAACATCCGCAACTGGCGAATTACCTGTATGAAATGAGCCCGCTGCGTTTTTATAATGAAACCAATATCGGGAGCCGCCCTGCTAAAAGGGGGCAGTCGCAATCTTCTTTCTCTTTGGGCGATCTGCGGGCCATTCCCTTTGCCGGTGCCTGGAGCCAGCTGAAACAAAACGTTCCCGGTTTTTATGGTGTGGGCACGGCGCTGAAAAAAATGGAATACATCGGCCGGTTTGAAGAACTGAAAAAGCTCTACAAGGAATCCCTGTATTTCAAAACGCTGCTGGACAACTGCGAGATGGCGATGTCTAAATCCTATTTCCCCATTACCGCCTATATTGAAAAAGATGAACAGTTTGGTGAGATCTGGAAGATGATCTACGACGAGTATATGCTGACAAAAGAATACCTGCTGAAGCTTTCCGGGCATGATACGCTGATGGCCTCTTACCCGGTGGACAAGCTTTCGATCCGTATGCGGGAGCGCATTGTAAAACCACTGGTAACCATCCAGCAGTATGCGCTGGTAAAACTGCGGGAAGGTGGTGATGAGATGGAGGAGCCGCTGCGCGACGCTTACGGGAAGCTGGTAATGCGCTGCTCATTCGGCATCATCAATGCCGGGCGTAACTCCGCATAACGACGGACACCTGGTTCTTCTGACTATTTCTTTTTAAGCTGAAATGAATAAGTACCGGATGACAATGTATAACTGCCATCCGGATTTTTTATACCCGGCAGTTGCCGGTTCCGTTCCGGCTCCCAGGATGCCGGAAGATAGAAGGTGGCACTGCTGTTGGCCGGTATCACGCATTCATAAACCACCTGGTGCTTCGATTTTTTCCAGGATGAGCGGATGCTGCCGCGGACGCTGTTATAGGTAGCGTTGAAGGTATTAAGACCGGTAACAAAATTGGGTTTTAAAAGTATATTGCTGAATCCCGGATGCTCCGGGTCGGGGAAGATGCCGCCCAGTGCTTTGTAAAACCAGGCTCCGATATCACCAAACATAATGTGATTCAGCGAGGCGTCGCGCTTTGCATCAATCTGCCAGTTCTCATACAATGTGGTTGCGCCGTTTTCAATCCACCAGCCCCAAGAGGGATACGTGGTGCGTGCTGCAAGCTGATAGGCAAGATCGGCATAACCGTTTTCGCTCAGTACATTCAGCACGGCTTTGGCACCAAGGATACCCACATCCAGCTGGATGCCGTCCGCTGTTACTTTTTTGGCAAGATTGGCCACCACTCTGGCTTTCAGGGCATCGGGAACAACGCCCCAGTAAACGGGTGTGCTCAGTTCGGTTTGCAGGCCGGTACCATAGATCCCGGTAGTAACATCCAGGTATTTATCATTAATGGCCTTTCTGATCTTTTCTGCCAGCGCCATATAGCGGCTGGCTGCTTCTTTCTTATTGAAAAGCGCTGCTGCTTTAGCAAGTATTGTTACGTCCTTGTAATAGTAAAGCGAAGAGGTCAGCTCCACAGGGGATTTGGATTTCACCGGCACCCAGTCCCCGAGCCCCCATGTGGTAAGACCGGTAGGATACAGCTCGGTGATATGGTCTACATAACTTTTTATGTTCTCGTAGTTATCGGCCAGCGGTTTGGTATCTCCATAAAACTGGTAGAGCGTCCATGGGATAATGGCAATGGTACTGGTCCAGTCGGGACCATTAGCCCACTGATAGCCCCAGCCGCTGGTGGGGATGATGGCGGGAAGCACGCCGTTGGGCTGTTGTTCATCCCGGTGATCTGCCAGCCATTTTTCGTAAACGGTGATGCCATCAAAGTTATAGAGCCCGGTTTCCAGTGCGATAACGGCATCGCCCGTCCATCCGTTTTTCTCCCGTTGCGGGCAATCGGTCGGGTAGCCGAAGAGGTTGGAGAGATAAGAATTGTTCGTGGCCTCCCAGATCTTGTTGATAAGCGGGCTTCCGGTGGCAACAGTACCCACCGGTGGCACATCACTGTGCATAAAATAACCGGTAAGACTGGAGCTGCCGAGCTGCACCGGTTTGCTGCTGATGACTTCCACATACTGGAAGCCCTTGTAGTTAAAACGGGGTTTGAAGGTTTCTTCTCCTGTGCCTTTTAACGTAAAGATATCTGTCTGGAACGGATCACTATCATCCGTAGGGCGGTAATGGACATTAATATTGGAAAGATCCGCGTGGCCGGAAGAATGGATGCGCTCGGAGTGGATCAGCCGGAGCACGGTTCCTGCCGCGCCTGAAACGCGGATCTCGCTGACCCCTGAGATATTCCGGCCGAGGTTGAACACATAATTTGTGTCATTGAATTTTTTGAGGTCCACCGGGGTGATCTTCACAACGTCCCTTATAGGGTGCAGTGTCTGGGCGGTTATCTGCCGGGAAGGCACTGAGCGATCGATAGCGGAAGCCCATTTGGAATCATCAAATTCCGGTTGGTTCCAACCAGGGATCTCGTTCCGGGCATCGTAATGCTCGGCGGTGTAAATGCTGTTGAACCGCACCGGGCTCAAAGCCGTTTTCCAGCTTCTGTCGGTGGAAATGGTTTCCGCTGATCCGTCGGAATAAGTGATCCGGAGATCCAGGCAGAAGGCCGGCCGGTTGCGCCAGGGCGCTTTATCGAAGAACCAAACTGCAGTAGACTGATGATTATACCATCCGTTGCCCAACAAAACACCGATCGCATTTTTCCCCGGTTTCAGCTGGTCGGTAATGTCATAGGTAACATACAGATTCCTCCGGTCGAAGCGGGTGTACATGGGATCCAGCCGGTGATCGCCGATCTTCCGGGCATTCAGTGAAAGTTCATAAAGACCCGCTGCTGCAATGTAGACCCGGGCGGATTTGACGGTCTTCGACAGGTTGAACGATTTTCTGAAGTAAGGGGCGGGCAATAGCTTTATATCCGTACCATCACTGATCCATCCTCCTTTCCAGTTGGTTTGCTGCATCATGCCCGTTTCAAAAAATGCCGGTGCTGCTGCGGGATAGCGCCGGCCATCCTTTCCGGTAAGTGTAACGCTCCAGCGGTAGCGGGTAAACGGCTCCAGTTCCTGTCCTTTGTAGGTAATAAGGGTCTGAGCGGAAGCTACTGTGCCGGAATTCCACATTTCCTGTCCGTCTTCCTTTTGTACGGTCACCTGGTAGCTTTGTTGTACTGCACCCGGCTCATTATCCTGAAGCACCCAGCTGAAGCGGGGCAGGGGATTATCGATACCCAGCGGATCAGTTAAATGTTCGCATCGGAGCCGGGAAGCACCGGTTCCGGATTGTGCCATTGATAAGGTTGAAATGAACAGGCTCCCGGCCAGGAATAAAAAAATAAACGGTTTCATGTGCGGCAAGAAATTTTTACAGTGGCTGCATCAATGCAGGCTACAATAATAATACATCTCGGCTGAAAATATTATTTTCAGGACAGTACAGGACGGTTGTCCGGTGATTCTTCTTACCTTATAACCTGCCTGAAAAAAAATAACAAATGAAACTACGATTTGCTGTCATTTTATTCTTTATCACCCTGAAGACCGGTGCCCGGGTTCCCGATATATGGTATACACCTGATTTTACCGGTTTGAAAATCCAGGGCTATATTGGTGATAAACTGGATGCCTGTATCAGAAACGGTATCCTGCAAACGGATGAGGATTATCTGGTGGCTCCTTTTCGTCAGCGGAATGAGCGTTCGCGCTGGCAAACGGAGTTTTGGGGAAAATGGTTTACGGCAGCTGCGGCAGCCTACCGCTACACAACTGATCCGCAACTGCTGAAGAAAATGCAACAGGCAGTTCAGGGATTATTGAGCACGCAGACACCGGACGGATATATCGGAAATTATGCCCCGGAATACCGCTTACAGCAATGGGATATCTGGGGTATGAAATATTGCCTGCTGGGGTTGCTGGACTACTATGCCATCACCAAAGATCCGGCTACACTGGCCGGAATGAAAAAGCTGGCAGACTATGCAGCCAATGCCATCATGAAGAGCAGGGTGCCGTTATTCCGTCTCGGAAATTATAAGGGAATGGCCGCGGCTTCCATACTGGAACCAGTGGTACGGCTTTATCAATTGACCAAAGAAAAAAGATACCTTGATTTTGCGGAGGCCATTGTTGCTTCCTGGGATGATCCCGGTTCCTCCCGGTTGATCCGGAAAGCGCTGGAGCAGGTTCCGGTGGGCGCGCGGTTTCCTGTACCCAAGGTGTGGTACGGACCTGATAATGGTCAGAAAGCATATGAAATGATGTCCTGTTATGAAGGGTTGCTGGAGCTGTACCGGGTTACGGGAAATAAGACCTATCTGGATGCCGTTACAGCCGCAGCCGATAATATCCGGGAGACCGAGATCATGATCACAGGATCGGGCGCCAGTATGGAATGCTGGTTTGGTGGTGCTGCCACACAATCCATCCCGGTTAAGCATACCATGGAAGCCTGTGTTACCGTAACATGGCTGAAGCTTTGCCTGCAGTTGCTGCGCGTTACCGGGGATGTAAAATGGGCCAATGAGATCGAAAAAGGGTATTACAATGCCTTACTCGGCGCCATGAAACCGGATGGATCTACCTGGAGTAAATATATCGGAATGAAGGGACGGCGATACCTGGGCGAGGACCAGTGCGGTATGACCACCAATTGCTGTATCGCCAACGGACCGCGGGGTATAATGCTGGCAACCGGGGAGGCGGTGATGGAGGGGCGCGATGGTGTTGCGATCAATTTTTATTCTCCAATGAAAGCTGTTTTCTTGTTGCATGGTGCTAATGGCCGGCAGCTCACTCTTGAAATGGCGACAGGCTATCCGGTCTCCAATGAAGCAACCCTGCGGGTAGAACCGCAGCAGGCCGCTGAATTCACCCTACAGCTGCGGATCCCCGAGTGGAGTACCTCCACAACCATTACAGTAAATGGAACACCTGCCGGAACCGCACGGCCGGGCACCTATACAGCCGTCAAACGTAAATGGAAAAAGGGGGATGTCATCCGGATCCGGTTTGACATGCAGGTGCGTTTATTTTCCCCTGCAAAAGATCCGTATCATTATGCATTGCTTTATGGCCCGCTGGTACTGGCGGCCGACCTCCGGTATCAGCAGGCGCCCTTTTTCGATTGCTATACACCCGTGATAAAAGATAAGCGGATACCGGTTACCGTCAGCGACGGAAGCAGGAATAATGTATTGCTTGAGGCACACATCCCGATGAACCGGGAAACGGACGGCCTGGTAATGCAGACCGATGAACTGGTGCTTACCGATTTTGCCTCGGCGGGGAATACCCGGAATGAGCGTTCTGCCTATACCGTATGGCTGCAAAGAATACGGGATGTTTCAAAAGAGTAAGCCGGGCACGGTCCGGCCGGTTGGGGTATTTCTTATAATTTTGCACCACAAATTATAAGAATGAAAGTAATACCATTGTCTGAAGGAAGTTTTACCGTTGATGCTACCAAGCAATTTATCCCGTTCCGGTTGAGTGAAGATGAAATGAGTAACAGGACGCATGGAAGTTTGCTGGTAGAGATACAGCCTTTTCTTATCATCACTTCAAAGGATGTGCTGCTGCTGGATACCGGCCTGGGGTTTCATCACCAGGAAAGCGATGAAATGCAGCTGATACAACATCTGGCGGAACAGGGCATACAATCGGGGGATGTAACAAAAGTGCTGATGAGTCACCTGCATAAAGATCATGTCGGCGGCATGGTGAATCCTGGTACCGGGCGGCCGGCTTTTGAGAATGCCACGTATTATATACAGGAGCGGGAAGCTGCTTTTGCAAAAGAGAAGGGAGGCCCATCCTACGATATTTCGAAGATAGAGCCGGTACTGGCTGCCAATACTTCGTTTTTGAAGGAAGACAGTGGTGTTATCGACGGCTATATCCGTTATACGGTTACCGGAGCACATTCAAAATACCATCAGGTTTTTTGGATAGAAGAGGAAGGCGGGCTGCTCTTTTTTGGTGCTGATGATGCACCGCAGTACCAGCAGATGAAGCACCGTTTTGCCGCGAAATATGATTATGATGGTAAAAAAGCGATGGAACTACGTTCTCAATGGTGGCAGACCGGCAGGGAAGAAGGCTGGCAGTTCCTGTTTTATCATGATACCCGCAAGCCCGTGGCATTTCCCAAAACAGAGGAGCCGGGATAGGGGCAATAAAAAAGGCCTGCCCTGAAAAGAGCTGGCCGTTGCTAACCTATGAAAAACACCAATGCAAATATAAATAGCCTTCAGATACAAAAAAAATTTTTGTCTGCAAATATTTGTTTAAACATTGTTTTTAGAAAATTTTTAGTTTTCCTTAACATTTCTTTTTTTCAGTTCTTCCCTGATTTTTTTGCGGAAAAGTTGCTCGGCAGCAAAGAAACGGGTGGCGCGGGCCTCGCCGATAATGGGTGTAAAGCGTTTCCGGTAGTCTATTTTCAAAGAGATACGCTCCTGCTCCCGGAGCAGCGGATCTTTATTGGTTTTGCTGATGTTCTTGGCATCATTGAGGTAGCGGATCACCAGGGGACGCAGCTGTTTTTTTTCTGCAGGGGTTAAACTGATTTTTTCCGTGAGGAAATCCAGAAAAACTTCATGCACTTTTGGCCCGGGTGCGGATGCGTTCTGCGTCCGTCCCGGAAGCCCCGTCAGTAGCAGTAAAAAGATAAAAATAAGTCGCATCAGTTTAGAAATAGTTCATCATTGCCTTCTGCAGTTTCATTTAAAAAACGGGCGAGTTCTGCGTCAGGAACATTTTTAAACAATATGGTCATATCGGCCCCATTGGTGGCCGCCGGCTGCTGAGGCAGGATCTTTTCCTTTAACGTTGCATCTTCCGGCTGTATGAATCGTTCCAGTTGTTCATTGCTGAGCTGATCGACTGCTGTTGTAACCGGCAGCGACGCCGTTTCTCCCGGCAGTGGTTTTTTCGTAAACAGGAAAATGGAGGTAACGGCGAGCAGGATAAAGCTGGCGGCTATGGCCAGTCCTTTTTTGAAAGGGATCAGCCGGCCTCTGTTCACGCGGAACTGCTCAAAGTAGTACCCGGGTACGGCGTAGGGCATTTCCCTGGAAACCGTTTCCGGAAGCAGCGGGTCTTCTGTTGTGTTTTCGGATTGCCGGATCGCCGTTTTTAACCGGTCTTCCAGGGTTTCAAAATAATGCTCCGGCAGGGTAAAATCAGCCTGGGGATCCTGTTGTTTCCGGATCCCGGTCAGGATGTTATATGAAGGTTCCTGTTTCATAGCATTCAGGTTTATGACCCGTTTTTTCTTCTTTTGTTTAACTGTTCCGTAAATATTTTTCTACTTTTTTTGCCGCATGATGGTAGCTGGCTTTTAATGCGCCTTCCGTCACGCCCAGTATCTCGCTCATTTTCTGATAGGGCATTTCGTCAAAATACCGAAGGTTGAAGATCAGCCGTTGCTGTTCCGGCAGCTGCTGGATGGCCAGCTGCAGTTTCCATTCGGCCCTGTTGGCATCAAAATGAGGATCTGCCCGTATCTGTTCCGTTAAGTCGCTTTCATGATCTGTTGCAAAAAATGTTCTTTTTTTCTTTTGGTTTTGCAGATGGGTAATGCTTTCATTGGTGCTGATACGGTAGAGCCAGGTATAGAGACCGCTTTCTGCGCGGAAATTGGCCAGTCCCTTCCAGGTTTTGATAAAAACATTCTGCAATACATCATCTGCATCCTCATGTACGATCACCATGCGCCGTATATGCCAGTAAAGCCGCTCTTTATACTTGTTTACTAGGGCGGTAAAAGCCGCTTCTTTCGTGTCAGGGTTACGAAAAAGTGCCAATAAAGTCTCATCACTTTGAAATTGTTCCATTCAGACGCCTGGTATTCTTTGACCAGTAAGATAGGTAAAAGTTTAATAGCGAAATATGAATTATGAAAGGTGAATGGCGAGGTTGCCAAAGGGACCTGAAAAAGCCGGAACGATAGACATTGCTACGGTTCCGGCCTGTTATTTTAAGTAGTTCCCTTTTGCTTCCTGTACTTAACCCGCCTTCCTGGCGATCACTTTTTCGGCTGCGGCCACGATATCCGGAATATCCAGGTGGTATTTTTTTAACAGTTGATCGGGGGTACCACTTTCGCCAAACGTATCCTGGGTGCCGATGTATTCGATGGGTACGGGGAAATGTTTGGCAGCGCACTGGGCGATCATATCTCCCAGACCGCCAATCACATTATGTTCTTCTGCAGTAACAGCGCATTTGGTCTTTTTAATGGAGGCGATAACCGCTTCTTCATCCAGTGGTTTAATGGTGTGAATATTGATCACTTCCACGCTGATGCCTTTTTCTTCAAGAATTATCCCCGCCTGGATGGCATTCCATACCAGGTGTCCGCAGGCAAAGATCGTTACATCCGTTCCCTCAGAAAATTGCTGGGCCTTGCCGAATACAAAATCTTCCTCTTTGGTAAAAATAGGCCAGGAAGGGCGGCCGAAACGCAGGTAAAACGGACCATCGATGGCGGCAATGGCCTTGGTGGCCGCCTTGGTCTGACTGTAATCGCAAGGCACTACCACGGACATGCCCGGCAGCATTTTCATCATACCGATGTCTTCCAGGATCTGGTGTGTGGCACCGTCTTCACCGAGGGTCACACCGGCATGTGAGGCGCATATTTTTACATTTTTCCCGCTATACGCGACGGACTGGCGGATCTGGTCGTACACACGTCCGGTACTGAAGTTGGCGAAAGTAGTGGTAAACGGTATATGGCCTCCGATGGTTAAACCGGCTGCTACCCCCATCATATTGGCCTCCCCGATGCCACACTGTACAAAACGGTCAGGAAATTCCTTTACAAACTGGTTCAGTTTCATCGATCCCAGCAAATCTGCGGTCAGTGCCACGATTTTATCGTTGCTGCGTGCAGCTTCCACAATACCATCACCAAACCCGCTGCGGGTATCTTTTTTTCCTGTAGATTGGATGTCCTTTAACGCCATAATTTATTTTTGAGGCTACAAAAGTAATGTTTCTGCCAAAGAATTGAGCATAAGTTTTAGATCAGATTCATTTATATTTGAAGAAATTACATCATCGGCCGGAGTATTTTACCCGCCGGCGTTTCAGGGGCTTTCTGTTAATGAAAGTATAAGCTTAAAAATGATTTCTGTACTTGGAGTTTTACTTTGTTAATTTGGATTATTTACTTCACCTTTGCTCCTCACGAAAACACAAGAAATTTTATTAATTAAGGAATGGGACTCTTTAACTGGTTTACACAAGAAATAGCAATGGATCTGGGTACCGCAAATACCCTTATTATACATAACGATGAAGTGGCTGTAAATGAGCCGAGTATTGTGGCATTAAACCGCAATAATCCCAAAGAGGTACTGGCAGTGGGGAAACGGGCGCTGATGATGCACGAAAAAACGCACGAAAGCATCCGCACTGTGCGGCCTTTAAAAGATGGGGTGATCGCGGATTTTAACGCTGCAGAACTGATGATCCGTGAGCTGATCAAACTGGTGTATCCCAAGAAGCCCCTGTTCCCTCCCAGCTGGAGGATGATGATCTGCATTCCGTCCTCGATCACCGAGGTGGAAAAAAGAGCCGTAAGGGACAGTGCCGAACAGGCAGGAGCCAAGGAGGTATACCTGATCCACGAGCCGATGGCCGCAGCACTGGGTATCGGCATCGATGTGGAAGAGCCGGTTGGTAACATGATCATTGACATTGGCGGAGGAACCACCGGTATCACCGTAATCGCCCTTGCCGGTATTGTATGTGATCAGAGCATCCGTATTGCGGGTGATGAGTTCACGGCAGATATTATGGAAGCCCTGCGCCGTTATCACAGTCTGCTGATCGGGGAACGTACGGCCGAACAGATCAAGATACAGGTAGGAGCCGCCATGAAAGACCTGGAAAACCCGCCGGATGATATCCCGGTGAATGGCCGCGACCTGGTTACAGGTATACCAAAGCAGATCATGGTAAGTTTCCAGGAAATTGCAGAAGCACTGGATAAAAGCATTTTTAAAATAGAAGAAGCCATTCTTAAAGCGCTGGAACAAACACCGCCGGAACTGGCCGGCGACATCTACCGAAGAGGCCTGTATCTTACAGGAGGCGGAGCGTTGCTGCGCGGCCTTGACAAACGGCTTAGCCAAAAAATAAAATTACCGGTTCATATTGCGGATGATCCGCTGAAGAGTGTGGTAAGGGGTACGGGCATCGCGTTGAAAAATTACGACCGTTATCCTTTTGTAATGCGTTAATCCATCAAACCGTTTTGTTCTCGCTTGGCGAAACAGGCGTTAAATTTAACACCCGGTGCGTAATATATTTTTGTTCATCAGGCGGTTTTCGGTTTTTATAGGCTTTCTGATCCTACAGGGAATCTGCTTGTATAACTTGTTTACGTACAATCGATTGCATCGAGTTAAGGGATTGGATGCCGCAGGGCGGGTTACCAGCTATTTTAATTCCAAATACAATTCCCTTGAAGATTTTTTCCGTATGAAAGCGGAAAACAAACGGGTGCACCAGCTCAATGATTCCCTGATGAACCTTATGAAGGAGAACTTCGTAACGGTTGATACCAATGCCATCTTGGTGCATGACACGGCCGCAGTAGATACAACGGGGAAGGCCCGTCAATATGTATGGAGAACGGCCCAGGTATTGTATGCTACGGTGAACAGCGATAAAAATTATCTTCAGATCAACCGGGGTACCAGTTCGGGAGTGGAGGCAGATATGGGGGTTTTCAGTTCCAATGGCGGGCTTGTAGGAAAAGTGGTAAATGCAGGCAGGAATTTCAGCGAAGTGATGATCCTGCTGCATGTGATGAATAAACTAAGCGTTCAGCTGAAAAAAACGGGCAATTCGGGCATCATCTCCTGGGATGGAAAGACGCCGACCGAACTTACGCTGAACGGCATTCCAAAAACGGACTCGGTGCATGTAGGGGATACGATCCTTACCGGCAATTACTCACTGAGTTATCCGCCGGGTAAAATGGTTGGAACCGTGATCCGCGTGTTAAAGGATGAGGCCACCAATTTTTTCATTCTCAAAATAAAACCCGCAGCTAATTTTGGAGGCCTGCAGCAGGTTTTTGTGGTGGAGAACCTGAACTATGCGGTTCAGCGCCAGCTGAGTGATGAAACCATTAAAAAAGTAGAAGCAAAATCCGGAAATAAGTGAGTGATCTAGTAAAAAATATAATCCGCTTTTTACTGTTTGTGTTTGTACAGGTTTACGTATTGGATGTAATGCCGCACCTGCATGAATTGATCACCCCCTATCTCTATTTCTTATTTTTATTGTGGCTGCCTTTTTCCATTAAAAAAGGCTGGCTCCTGCTATTGGGATTTTTGCTGGGCATGACCGTCGATTATTTTACAATGACACCTGGTTTGCATGCGGCCGCCTGCGTACTGGTGGCCTTTTTGCGCCCGCTGATCATACACCTGCTCTCCCCGAAAGACGCCACCGGCTATACCTACCAGGAGCCCTCGCCCAAGGCCATGGGATGGAGTGCTTACGGGCTTTATGCGCTGTTGCTTTCCTTTGCTCATAACTTTTACCTCTTGTTCCTGGAATGGTTATCGTTCGGGTCTTTTATGAACTTTCTTGTAAAAGTGCTTTGCGCTACCGCTATCAGCATGCTGCTCATTTTTATTACTGAGCTCCTGTTCTTCCGCAAACAACGCTACCGTACGAATACAGCGTAACTGCCGTCAGATCTCAGCTATCAGAATTGAGAAGGGAGTGAAGCCTCAAGATGGATGCCCAGGGTTCAGGACAATGCTTAGCTGACTGCTGAAAGCTCATAGCTGACAGCTATTAAAAATGTTCCCCGGTCAATTTGAGGTCATTACCAGTTTTATGCTATTTTTGGTTTTTCTTTAATAAAAGTTCCCAGGTTTTACTATGTCGGTGTTCAATAAGTCAAGAAGTTATATTATACGGATCATATTCCTGTCCGTATTTATAATCATTATTGCCCAGCTGGCCAACCTGCAGCTGGTAAGCAATAAGTACCTGGAACTTGCAAAGAATAATGCGGTATTTCAAAAGATCTTATATCCCGAACGGGGAATTATTTTCGACCGGAACGGGAAGGCCGTGCTGAACAATACCATCATGTTCGACCTGATGGTAACACCGGCAGAAGTGAAGAATTTTGATACCCTGGCTTTCTGTAATCTCCTGCAGATCGATACCGCTGAGTTCCGCACCCGTATTGTAAATGCGATCATTAAAAATTCAAGAGTGCGCCCCTCCATTTTCCATTCGCTGCTGACACCGGAAATGCAGGCACGTTTTGAAGAGAACAGCTGGCGTTTTCCGGGCTTTGTATTGCAGCAGCGCCCGGTGCGTACCTATCCTTATAATGTAGGGGCTCATATCCTCGGTTATATCAGCGAGGTGGACGCAAAGGATATTGAACGTTCTGCCAGTTTTTACCGCATGGGTGATTATGTGGGCAAGAACGGACTGGAATATACTTATGAAAAAGTGCTGATGGGGCAGCGGGGGGTGCAGTACATGATCAAGGATAATAAGAACCGGCTGGTAGGGCATTATGAGAACGGTGAATTTGATACCACGGCGGTGGCCGGCCGTGGTCTGAAGACCCATCTGGACGTGGACCTGCAGGTGCTGGCAGAAAAGCTGCTCAACAACAAGGTTGGCTCTGTAGTGGCACTGGATCCAAAGACCGGCGGTATCCTGGCGATGGCCTCGGGTCCGGTATTCAACCCGAATGATCTTACCGGTCCCGATAAGAACGCCAACTATGCAAAAATGGTATTGAATGTAAGGGCTCCTTTGCTGAACCGGGGCATTAAAGGGCGCTATCCACCCGGCTCCACCTTTAAGCCGCTGGGCGGACTGGTGGCGCTGGATGAAGGGGTGATCACTCCGTCTTACGGATATGCCTGTCCGGGCCGCTATTATGGCTGCGGAGCGGGGAAACCGGCCTGTACGCATTCCGGTGGCGGACATGCTGCCAATTTAAGACTGGCTATCGCTAATTCCTGTAACTCTTATTTTGTGCAGGTGTACCGGATGGCCGTAGATAATCCCAGGATGGGCAATATGCGCAAAGGGTATGAAGGCTGGGAAACCTATATGCATAAATTCGGGTTGGGCGTGCGCCTGGGAGTGGACCTGCCCAGCGAGGACAAAGGAAATATCCCAACTGTAGCCGTCTATGATAAGGAATACCGGGGCTCCTGGAACTCCTGTACCAACCTTACCCTGGGTATCGGCCAGGACAAGATGCTGGCCACCCCGCTGCAGCTCGCAAATGCCATGTCGATCATCGCCAACAAAGGCTATTATTACATACCGCATTTTGTGGACAGTATTGACGGTGAAACAGCAGCCGATGCCCCGATCCTGGCAAAATACCGGGAAAAACATGCGGTGCTCACGCATATTTCGGATACGGCCTACAACGCTATTATCAATGGGATGAATGATGTGGTAACACGCGGAACCGCGCGGGTGGCCATGATCCCGGGCATTGATGTATGTGCAAAAACAGGTACTGCAGAAAACTATACAATACTGGACCGCAGACGGATCAAATTGAAAGACAACTCCATGTTTGTTTGTTTTGCACCCAAGGACAACCCCAAAATAGCCGTTGCTGTTGCGGTGGAAAACGCCGGATACGGCGCCACCTGGGCAGGACCGATCGCACGGATCCTGATGGAAAAATACCTGCTGGACAGCCTGACCAACAAAAGCAAGGCCGACCTGGAACGGATTTCCAATACCAACCTGATGCCTTCTTATTATGACCGGTTGCAGTATATTACCGACTCCACCCGGGCCGAGCAGTGGGCAAAGATCCGTAAGGACAGCACCCAGCTCCGCCGCTATCTGAAGGGCAGCCCGAAAGCAGCGCCTAAAAAGGACTCTGCACAGGCCCAGGGCGCCCCGAAGCCAGCACAAAAGCCGCAGCAGAAAAAGCCCGCGGCGCTCATTACATTTATAACAGAAGATAGAAAATACAGGAGACCCGTTACCGTTTTCGAAGAATTTATATGAGCCAGAAAAAAGCAGAAATATCCAAGGGGGTGGATTATATACTCGTTATCGTGTACCTCGTGTTGGTGGCTACCGGGCTGATGGCGATTTTTGGCGTTACTTATACCGAAGGAGATCCGGTATTGCAAAGCTTCCTGGGCTTTAAAACGGATTACAGCCGGCAGTTCTATTTTGCCTGCGTTTCACTGGTACTGGGACTTTTCATCCTGCTTACGGATAGTAAATTCTTTCCTGCAACTGCCAACCTGTGGTATGCAGGGGGTATCCTGTTGCTGTTGCTGGTATTCCCCTTTCATTCATCGGTAAAAGGAACGGAATCGATCATAAGACTGGGCGGGTTCCAGTTTCAGCCGGCAGAGTTCTGTAAAGTGAGCGTGGCATTGGCACTGTCCAAATACCTCTCGGATCCGGAACTTGATTTTACCAGGATCCGATCGCAGTTGATCGCCACGACCATTGTAATGGCCCCTGCGGTGCTCACTATTTTCCAGAAGGAAACCGGCCTGGCCTTGGTATTCTGTTCCTTCTTTTTTGTGATGTACCGGGAGGGCCTGCCTGCCATCATCCTCATTATCGGCTTTGCCATAGCCGCCCTGGTGGTGGCCACCCTGCTGCTGGATAAGAACCTGCTGGCGGTTATCCTTACGGTTATCGCTGCAGTAGTGGTATTGTTCAGTATGCGTCAGATCAAAAGGGATAAGACCGTGCTTGTTAAGATCATTCTTATCTGGGCGCTCTGTGTCGGTATCCAGCGGTTCGGCGTGCCGTTCCTGTTCACTCATGTTCTTGGAAAACACCAGGTGGAACGGATCTACAGTACGATCGGAAAAGAGATCCCGCAGGAATACCTGAAGGGAAATATGGGAGAGATCGACGCCAAAACGGGAAAGCAAAGCAACACGGCCGACTATAACGTAAAGCAATCAAAAATTGCAGTAGGAAGCGGCGGACTTATGGGAAAGGGCCTGCTGAGTGGTACCCAGACACGCTATGGTTTTGTACCGGAACAGCGGACGGATTTTATCTTTGATACCATCGGTGAGGGATTTGGTTTTGTAGGAAGTGTTATATTGCTGGGACTATACATCTTATTGCTGTTTCGCATGATACGGATCGCTGAGCGGCAACGAAGTACTTTCAGCCGCTGTTATGCCTATGGAGTAGCCTCCGTATTCTTTTTTCATATCGCCGTTAATGTAGCCATGACTATCGGCCTGGCTCCCGTGATCGGTATCCCCCTGCCATTGATCAGCTATGGCGGTACCTCGCTGCTGACGTTTACTATTTTACTGTTCATTCTTATCCGGCTGGATGCCGACCGCCAGATGGTGCTGAGATAAAGCTGGTTACAGAATATCAATTGCAGGTGTTACCCGTTGATAATAACTAATTTATGAACCCATCAGCAATAGTTGATCTGCGTTCCGCATAAAATTTTTTTATTTCGCGTAACATTTCTTCCCGTTCAGCCGAACTACTAATAAACCGGTTCAAGAGACAAATAACTACAACCCTGCTACTGGATCTATGACAGAAAAGGAATATAACGAATGTGTGACGAAATATGCTGACAATGTGTACCGGTTTATTTTAAAGAACCTGAAACATGCGGCAAATGCGGAAGATGTGGTACAGTCCTCGTTCCAGGCGCTTTGGGAACAACGGAGTGAAGTACATTTTGAAAAGTCGAAATCATTACTGTTCACCATCGCCTACCGGAAAATGATCGATCATATCCGGAAATATAGACGAATGGTATATGAAGAGTCGATGGGAAATCACGATCGTGGTACGGAACAGGGGAACCGCAACCTGAAAGAGGTGCTGAACCGGGCCCTGGCGCGGCTGGATGACACCAAGCGGTCCCTGGTATTGCTAAAGGATTATGAAGGGTATAGTTATGAGGAGATCGGGGGTATTACAGGGCTGTCTGCGGCGCAGGTTAAAGTGTACCTGCACCGCGCACGGGTACAGCTGAAAGATTATTTGGTTAAAATTGAAAACGTATTATAACCATGCAGGGAAAAATTAATCCGACCAATTATGAAGCTTATTTCCTTCTGTATGTTGATAATGAACTGAGCAGGGAAGAGCAGAGCGAGGTGGAGGCATTCCTGGAACAGCATCCGGAGCTGCAGCCCTTGCTGGAGGAATTACTCCGGACACGGCAAATGGCAGATCCGGCGGATGTTTTTCCGGATAAATCCAGGTTGCTGTTTGACGGGGCATCCGTCTCAGATGAGGCGTTGCTTTCCTTTCTTGACAAGGAAGCGGTATCTGCAGAGGCGCTTCAGCAACTGCAGGGCCCTTCCCCGGAGCTGCAGCAACGCCTGGCGGCATTTTCCGCAACGGTCTCCGTACCGGATGAGGACGTCGTTTTCCCGGATAAGAACCGCCTGTACCGGAGCTCAAAACTGGTCTTCTTTAAAAAATGGGGCATGGCTGCGGCCGCAGCAGTGGTGCTGATCGCAGTGGGGGCAGGCATCTGGATGCAGGGTCAGGAAGAAGGCTCCGCCCTGGCCGGTGTTGAATATGTGGGCGACAGCTCTTTAAATATGGTGATTGCCCATGTTGCGCCGGATAAGGATGACACGATTGCCGATACCCGGCCGCAGACCGGCAATACGTCCAAAGAAGCGATCGTTGCCGCTGATAAGCCCATAGCAGATAAGGAGAAGCGCACCCCTGTACCTAAGCAGCCGGCAAAAATACCGGTTCCTGTAGCTCCTCCGGCCACCGTAAGGCAACCTGTGGCTGCTTCCGCACCGTCAACAACAGCTCCGCGCAATGCCGGTGTTACGCCTGCCCCCGATGCAAAACCTTTAATTGCAAAAGATAATTCCGCCCCGCAGGCTGTACCGGAACAGGATCCGTCCGTGCAGCAGGCTGTGGCCACAACCGCAGATGAAAAAACACCCAAAACAAAAAAATCCTTATTCAAAAAATTAACCCAACGTATAGAGGAGCGGGTAACGGGCACACTTACAGACGATGACGGCCAGGTGACCATCGCAGGCTTTGCGGTTAATGTAAAATAGAAGAGATGAAAACGATAAGAGTAATTGTATTAGGTACAATCCTGATGGCACCCGTTTGTCTGTGGGCGCAGCATAAACAAAAAGTAGATACTACAGAAATAACGGTAAAGGTCATTTCCAGGAATAACAAGGATTCTGTGATCATCAGCGACAACGGACAGCCCTGGGTAAAAGCCAGTCGTGTAAAGAATGTAACCACCAGCTGGTTTGGCATCGACCTGGGTTTTGTAAATTTTGTGGACAATACGATCTATACAGATGCGGCCACACAGGCTTTTGCCCCCGGGGCCACCGATTCCTGGCTGGATCTGCGAAGCGGCAAATCGGTAAACGTCAATATCTGGATCCTTTCGCAAAAAATCAACCTGGTAAAACATGTGGTGAACCTGAAATACTCACTGGGTCTGGAACTGAATAATTACCGGTTTAAAAACCCGGTGCGGTTCAACCCGAAACCGGGTACCGACGCAGCCATACCTGCTGTAGTATATATGGATGAAGAACCAGGGCGTACCTACCGGAAGAACAAACTTGCTGCGGACTACCTGACACTGCCTGTAATGCTCAATTTTACCATCCCCACCAAGAACAGGAAAATAGTGGAGATCAACCGCAAAAACGTGCGGGTAAAAGCCAGCAAGGAATTCGGCGTCAGTGCGGGTATCAGCGCCGGCTACCTCTATTCTGCAAGGAACAAATACATCAACTCGGATGAAGGAAAACATAAGTTTAAGGACGATTTCAGTTTAAACCCCTGGAAGATCTCCTATGTGGGAGAGGTAAACCTGGGATACCTGGGCGTTTACGGGTCCTTTGCCACCAAGAGCATGTTTAAACGCGGGCTGGATCTTACACCCTATATTATCGGTGTTCGTTTAGGTTTATAGTTTTATAAACAAGTTCTTTCCTATCTTTAATTCCTGATAAACCAATTTTCGCAGCAAACGGATTGAGCAATGCAATTGATTCGAATGAAGATGAAACAAACACTACTGCTGGCTATAATGACCGTATCTGTGCTGATAGCAGCAGCCCAGAACGGACCGGACACCCTGGTCATTAACGGTGTTACCGTTATAAGGGATAATAAGCCCATCGAACAGGAGCCTAAAAAAGGATTCTTCAAAAGCATCCGCACCAAAAGAAATCTGAAGAATATTGTTACGGAATGGGCCATGGTCGATATCGGCATGTCGAACTTCACGGACGGTACGGTTTATGCTGCGGCTGATGCGCAGGCGTATGCACCGGGGAGCAATGAGCAGTGGTTTGCCACGAGATATTTCAAATCACGGAACATCAATATCTGGATCGTGACCCAGCGGTACAACCTGATCCGTCATTTTGTGAACCTCCAGTACGGCCTGGGTCTGGAGCTGAATAACTACCGGTTTAAGAACGAAGTCCGCTTCAATCCCCGGACGGCAACGGATATCACCAATCCGCCGGTAGCCTATATCGATCAGGAACCCGGCCGCGTTTATAAGAAGAACAAGCTGGCAGCAGATTACATTACAGTACCGCTGATGCTGAATTTTAATTTTACACCGGACCGCCTGTATCCGTTTGAGCTAAGTGCAGGCATCAGTGTGGGATATCTTTATGCTTCCCGCAACAAGATCATCACTTCTGATGAGGGCAAACGAAAGGCGAAGGATAATTTCGACCTGGATCCCTGGAAGCTTTCCTATGTAGGTGATCTGACGCTGGGGGTGGTGACCCTGTACGGCTCTTATGCGTTCAAAAGCATGTATACCCGCGGACTGGATCATACGCCTTACAATTTCGGCATCCGGCTACGGCCTGCCGATTTCTTTAATAAGATTGAAAGCCGGTAGCGGCAACTACTGCATGTCTACATAAACGATCCGGTATTTTTTGGAGATCTTATTTAACTGGCGGTATTGCCGGTTCATCAGCCAGCCGGCTCCGAAGATCGCAGCAGCAATACCCAGGTTTCTTGAATTACGGGCAGAAAAAAGCTTGTCTCCGTCTTTTAATGTATTCACGGTATTTAAAATCATATAACCGGCGCCGCCGATCTGTGTGATAATACCCAGGCGGTGCAGGTAACCCCTCCGTTTCAGCGACCGGTAGGAGATGATGTGTTTGATCTCTTTATAATAAAAAGGAATGGTGGTGGTACTGATCGTATCCACTATATAATTGCCCCAGATAGTAGGTTGTTTGGTGATATGATAGAAATTGACAAAAACACTGTCGTGGGCAATACGGGCAATGGGGCCTTCATAGTCCTGACCATCCGCACCTATAAAATGAATGGGCATTCCTGTGTAATAATTGTCAATGGCAATGCCGTTTTTCTTTCTGAGCGAAATATAATCATTGATCCTGGGGAGCGTAGTATCCGACTGCGCCGAAAGATCCAGCACAAACAGCAGGCAGCAAAATACTGTAAGCAGTTTTACCATTGCTGCTAAGATACTATCAAATCCGTTAGTGAATCCATCGTCATTTGTTAAAGAAAACTAATTTTAGAGGTGCATCCGCTGTACAAACTCCGGCTGCAGGTAGGGTTTCAGATCCGTATAAGGAACCCATACATCGATCAGGCCGAAGGCGTAGGCCGCCACCTCATAAGGCTGGTATACAAACCCGATGCCTCTGGAGGTAAAATAGAAATTATCGGTCAGTGCCAGGCGGTCCTCAAAAAGAATGTCGGTCAGCGGCTTGCCGTCTGCAATTTTATACCGGCCCCTGAAATGACGTTCCAGTATGGGCTGCAATGTTGCGGAATCAATTTTAAGAACACTGTCCAGTGCCAATTCCTTTTTTTGCTGCATGTCCAGGCAGATCATTGTTTGCCCGTACATGCCATGCGCACCTCCGGTGTAAGCATAATTGCCTACGCTAAGCACGGCATAGCCGTTGTTGTTGTATATGAGGTTGGAACTGATCTGCTGATCGTAATGCATCATGGATACCGGCGCCTCTTCCTCATCGCCGGCAGCTTTCATGGTATCAATATCATCCCGGAAGTTTTCAATAAAACTTCTTCCGAATTGGGTCATAGTGGTTTCCAGTGATGCGGAGTCCGGCTTTTGAACAGCGAGGATATTTTTCTTTAAGAGTGCCGTATACCAGCTCTCCTGGGTTGCCGGCTCCAACAACAGCAGGCTGCTGAAGGCTGAAGGGGTGTCCTTCTTAAATCCGGAGATTTTGATCGAATCTATATAACCCGCCGGTGTAAACGCGGTGCCGCTTTTTACGGGTAGGAGCTGTACCTGTTGCTGCTGCTTATTTCCGGTGATCTTCAATCCGGTGATACCCTCCGGCCGGATCACCAGGTGCAGTTCGGCATCGGCACCCTCCAGATCCTGATTCGCCGGCCGCGGTGCATACTCCGCAAAAAACAGACTGTCATTTTGCAGCAGGCTGTCCTTCTGGAACAGCAGGTCTGCAGGCTGTCCTTCATTGTCATAGGTATAATTGACGTCGTAAGTAGTGCCGAATTTCACCACGTGCATGGTTGCCGGCTGATCGCCGATGGTTCCCTGGTATTGCATATAGTAACGATCCGTGTTCTGCACTACAGGAAGCGAGTCGTTGCCGGGTGGGGTGCCGCTTTTTTTATCGGTATCCTTACAACTGAAGAACAATGCCGGAACAAGGGTGGCCAGAAAAAATAGTTTTTTCATGCGTCTTTCGTTTAGTAGTAACCTAAAGCAAAAGTAAAACATCGTGCCAATTATCGGGCAGTTAAATAAAAAGCGGCTTTTTACGGTGGTTAAGGTCAAAAAAATGAGGCCTTAAAGCCTCATTGCAAATGGATATAAAACATTTTGGCTGCGTCAGTAACCGTAGTCCTGCGTGATCTTTGGATTAGCATCGATAACTGCCTGAGGTATCGGCAACAGTTCACTGTGATTGGGTTTGAACAGCTGCGCCACATTGGTGATCCAGGATGCGGTGATGGACCGTGTCCAGTTGACCCGGGTATAACCCGGCGCTTCAGAAGGCGAAGGGTTATACAGAGAATTGGCGAAGACCACCAGCAGGGATCCCGGCCGATAATACATATACTGCGGTATTTTATCATAAGGTGCCTGGCGGTTCATCAGTTTTGTATAGTTGTCGCGTACTTCTGTTATTTTCTGTGCCAGCAGGTTCCAGCGGATGAGATCGTATTTGCGGATGCCCTCTCCCCCAAATTCAAAAGAGCGTTCTTTTACCAGGGCATCAAAGAAACCCTGTTTATCCAGAGGGGTTGCTCCCATCTTTTCCTCATTTCCGCTGAATCCCCTTCTCCGTACTTCTTCAAATGCCTGTTTGGCGTCAGCGGTGGGTCCGTTGTTGAGCTCATTCTCGGCTTCTGCAAACATCAGCAACACATCGGAAAAACGCAGGATCGGCCAGTTGACCCCTGTGGCCTGTATAGCGGATGCAAGGGCCGGTGTGATCCAGTCGGAACGGAATTTACCACTGGTCATATTCACCAGTGTCTGTACCGTTTTAGAGTTGTCCGCGTTGTTATAATAAGGGGCGCAGGTAACATCCCGCCTGAGATCCACAGAATCGAACGAATAAAAATAGACCGGTACTACACGAACAGAACCATTGCCCAGCAATGCTGTATTTCCCGGGATATAAAAGCGGGGGCCGTCATAATACCCCAGTTTACTGTCCACCTCACGGGCCATCGCCACTTCAAACAATACTTCTCCGTAGGGATCGATCGCAGAGGAGTCGATCGCCCCTTTGAACACCGATCGGAAACTGGGATTGAGGGTATGCTGATCCCTCCGCTGAAGGAGGTCATAGCATTCGTCCCGCGTTATTTTATAATAGTCCAGGTAATCCGCACTGCGCTCCATGGCTCCCGACTTGCGCAGGGAATAGCCGCCACGGTACAGTGCCAGTCTCGCACGAAGGGCTTTAACGGTGCCTTTGGTGATGCGTTCATCGGAGGTTACTTCCGTGCGCCAGGGTACCAGTTCTTCAGCGGTCTTCAGGTTGGCCAGCAGGGTATCGTAAATAATATCACGGTCGGTCTTCCCCAGAAAAAGGTTTTCCTGATCGGCAGACGGACCAAAGGACGCCGGAACATCCCCCCAGTTGCGGATCAGCTCAAAATAAAACTGTGCACGCAACGTAAGGACCTCACCATGAAGCCGGCGAAGCTCGGTCTTTTCGGTTTCACTGCCAGCCTGGTAAAGCGCCATGGCCGGTATTTTTTTAATACAGATATTGGCACGTTCTATTCCGGAATACAGCTGATTAAACGGAGACAGCAGCTGTGCATTGGTGGATTGAAGATTGTAGCGTGAGAGGTCCCGGGAACTGTTGTCCGGAGCGTTGGAATTGGTGACGCCGATCATCTCGTCGTTGTCGTAAGGATACATCAGGCTCAGGCGGCTGCCATAGCCCTGGTCACCGGCCAACTGGTCGTATACACCCAAAACGGCGCTCCTTGCATTTATCACAGAACTGAACATCGCATCTTCATCATACCCGGACTGTGGCTCCAGCGTCAGGTATTTTTTACAGGAGGTAAACAGCGCTGCTGTAAGAACAAAGAGCAGCATAAAAGATCGTTGCTTTATCATAATCAACATTTATTATAATGAAACATTTAAACCAAGAATATAAACCTTGCTCCGGGGATAGGCGGAGTAATCCACACCGGGTGTTACGGGCGTTGCCCGCCGGGTGTTTACTTCCGGGTCATAACCGGAATAGCCGGTGAGAACGGCCAGGTTGTTCACCGTGGCGTACACCCGCAGGCTTTTTAACCGGATCCTCCGGATCAGCGATTCCGGCAGGGTATAACCGAGCGTGATATTATTGATCCGCAGGAAAGATCCGTCTTCCATTGCCCAGGAAGTGGGATACCAGGCACCGGCGCCGCTGATGGGGATCCAGAGCTTTGCGTTCTGGTTGATGGCCGCCAGCTGATCGGGTGCGATCCCTTTTACCACCTGTTCGCCGGATTCGGTCACTACCTGCTGGATTACATTGCCGTTCGCATCCACAGTGCGCCAGCGGTCGTTCATGATGGCCAGGGAATTGGTGTGCGAGCCGTACCCGTTGGTGAATTCGATCTTGTTGGCATTGTAGATCTTATTGCCATAGACAAAATTCACAAACACGCCCAGGTCAAATTGTTTATAGGTGAACCGCTGGTTCAGTCCCCCGGAGAATTTCGGGTTGGCATCCCCGATGACTGTTTTGTCATTGTCATCAATAATATGATTACCGTCAAGATCTTTCAGTTTCATCCATCCCGGCTGGGCGATACCGATGGCTTTTGACACATCAGTAACGCCTTCTTTCAGGGTATAAACGCCTGTTGCGGCATCATAGTTAAAATCATTTACGCCGTAAAAACCGTCCGATACATAACCATACATCGTTCCCAGGGGCTGACCGGTCTTCACGATATAATCCGCAGGCTGACCGGAGATGCCAAAGCCGGAATAGGCGAAGTAATGATCCAGGCCTTCCGCCAGCCGCTCGATCCTGTTCCGGTTAAAGGCGATGTTAAATTCCGCATTCCAGGTAAAATCAGGCTTCTGTATGGGAGTACCGCTCAATTGCAGCTCGATACCGCGATTGGAGATATTGCCCACATTCTGTAACTGCGTGGTATAACCCGATGTTGGCGGAATGGGCACGTCGATAAGCAGGTTTTTAACGGTGTTCTTATATACATCCGCGGTCAGCAGCAACCGGTTGTTAAAAAGAGCGAGATCCAGTCCTATATTACGGGATACGGTGGTTTCCCATTTCAGTTTTTCGTTCGGGAGGCTTCCCACCATATAGGCCGGCACTACCTGTCCGTTCAACGCATATTTTGCACTGGGACTGAAAACATTCATAAAGAGGTAGTCGTCGATCCGGTTATTACCGGTAGCTCCATAGCTGACCCGGAGCTTCAGATCAGAAATGACCTTGCTGTTCTCCAGGAAGGATTCCTTTGAAAGCCGCCAGGCAACCGCACCGGCAGGGAAGTAGCCCCAGCGGCGACCGGGGGCGAATTTGGAAGAGCCGTCCGCACGCAGGCTGAAGTTCGCCAGGAATTTATCCTTATAAGCGTAATTGGCTCTTGTAAAGAAGGAAACGATATGACTCTCATAACTGTTGGACTGCGGATAAGTGGGCACCGTAGTGCCAACGCCCAGCTGATTCAATGCTTTGTCCGGTGTAATACCTATGGGGAAGTTTTTCAGCTGCAGGTCTGTGCTTTTAGCTTTTACATTATAGAATTCATTACCCAGTAACGCGTCGATGCGGTGATCGGAAGCGCGCGAATTCCTGAAGCTGAGCACATTTGAATTGGATAGGTTGTAAACATTGTTGGTCAGCACCCCAACCATGGGCATGCTGGCGCCCTGTGTCCGTGCCTTTGAAGTAATGTAATCGTAAAAGGTATTATAGGTCTGGTTATTGTAATTGACACCCAGCGTGGATTTAAAGGAGAACTGCTTGTTGAAGTTATAATTGGCATAACCGTTCAGATTGGTGATATTATTGAGTTTCTGACTGTACTGGGCATCACTGAGCTGGATGGGGTTAATGATACCCAGTGCATTCCCTGCATTGGTTTCATCATAATAGGCTTCATCCAGGTCTTCCGGCGACAGGTTGTTGAGCATGAAGGGCCGGTATTTTACGGTATGCCGGAGCAGGTTGTATGTGGAGGCCCCTGCATCGGAAGTACCGGCGCCGTTAATGCGCTGGTTGGTGTAGCGCACATTAAAGCCCATTTTAAGCGCATCGCTTACCCGGGTATCCATCCGGAAAGTGACGAGCTTCCGGTTATAACCGGAATTCAGCATCACCCCGTCTTCACCGTTGCTGGTAAGACTGAGGTTGTACTGCGTGGCCTTGGTGCCGCCGGAAACGCCTACATTGTGGGTCTGCATCAGCGCATCGTTGCCAAAAGTGCGGTCCTGCCAGTCGATAAAAGGAACCGATTTATAGACGTCCAGGCTGTCCCAGTTGCCATAAATACGGCGGAAGGCTTCCTGGGCTTCGTTGGTGCTCCTGCTTTTCTCATATTGAAGCATCACAAAATCATAGGGCTGTAATACCTCCAGCTTATCGGCCAGTTTTTTTATACCCACAAACCCGTTATAGCTCACAACTGGCTTTGCTTCCTTACCCCCTTTGGTAGTAATGATGACCACCCCGTTTGCACCACGCGCACCGTAGATGGACGTTGCGGAAGCATCTTTAAGCACATCCACAGATTCAATATCCTGCGGCGACAGCCCGGAAAGACCACCTTCCACCTGTACACCGTCCACAATATAAAGTGGCGCCCCATCCTGTGTGATGGAACCATTCCCTCTTATTTTGATCTGTACATCTGCACCCGGTGCGCCTTCTGAAGTAGTGACCTGTACACCCGCCAGCTTTCCTGTAAGTGCTTCTGCCAGCGAGTTCACCGGTATATCTCTCAGCTGTTTACTGGTAATGGAGGATACAGACCCTGTAAGGTCGCGCTTTTTTACAGCCGCATACCCGATCATCACCACTTCATCCATCTGTGCAATATTGTTGGATAGTCTGATCTGCAACGGCCCGTCTGTGGCGGCAGATAACTCCTGCGGGTTGTAGCCTACATGCTCTACCAGCAATATTACTTCAGTATCGGCCGCAGGTACCTGCAGTGTAAATTTACCCTGGCTGTTGGTCTGCGTGCCTCTTGCGGTTCCCTTTTGCAGGATGGTGGCACCTGCCAGTGGTGTGTTACCGGCCGAATCCAGTACCTCGCCTGTGATACGGCGGCTGTTTTGTGCATGTCCCATTGAAAAGCTCAGGGTTACTAAAAGCAGTACTACAATTTTCTTCATCTAATATATATTTAATAAGACCAGGGATACGAACATGAATGACCAGAGCGGTTATTGCTTTCCCGGTGAATGGCACGCACTTTTCTCAATAAACTCGTTTGACCCGGGTGGAACGTATTTCCCGAACAAGATATATCTTTTTACTCCAGTTCGGGAACCGGCTGCACTAAAAATTAATGGTAGCGTTATCGATAACGCTACCGGTGATATTTTTGGGTATTCCTGGTGGATTTGGTATATAAAAAACTACATTGGCAGTATATTATCCATTCTCATTTATTACAAATTTATCTGGTATGAAAAAAGGATTTCTTGCTTTATGTATTATAACCTTGCTGCTGGCATTTAAGGAGCAAAAGAAAATAACCATCCATTCCATCGGTGATTCCACCATGTGTGATTATGATCAACGGTACCTCAGTGGCTTCGGAGGCGAAAATTATCCCATCCGCGGATGGATGCAGCAAATGCCGCAGTTTTTTACCGATGAAGTGATCATAAAAAACAGCGCCCGTAGTGGCCGTAGTTCCAAGAGCTTTAAGGATGAGGGCTGGTGGCAAAAAGTGATCAATGCTGTAAAACCCGGCGATTACATGTTTATCATGTTCGGCCCGAATGACGAAAAAACGGATACGCTGCGGCATACAGACCCACAGACTACCTACCGGAAGTACCTGGTAGGTTATATTGAGGAAACAAGAGCAAAGGGCGGGATACCGGTATTGTTCACCTCCATTACCCGGAGAAAGTTTGATAAGGAAGGGAAACTGTTGCCCAATACTTTTGAAGCTTATGCGGCTGAAGTAAGAAAAATTGCCGCAGAAATGAAGGTGCCGTTGATCGACCTTAATGTAAAATCGAGAGAACTGGTGCAGCAATACGGACCGGAAGCCTCAAAGAAATTATACCTGTACATCGAGCCGGGCAAATTCACCAAGCTGCCAAAGGGAAAGAAAGACGATACCCATCTTTCCGGAGCGGGCGCTACTGAGATTGCACGACTGGCCGCAGAAGGCCTTAAGGAGCTGAAACTGCCGGTAGCAAAGTATTTGAAATAACAGCGCGTGGGCCACGAAGTCACAAAGACACGAAGGGACACAAAGGGTTTTGTTGTGCTTAATGCCTTAATGTTTTTGCTGCTGGGAAAAGAGCGATGATCCGGAAGTTTTTTCTTCGTATCCTGGAGTTTTAGTGGCAAGAAGTGAGCCACGAAGGCACAAAGCCACAAAGAGGCACAAAGGTTTTGGTTATTCTTAACGGAGCTTAAAGCCTGAAATTTTTTCGAAGCCGCAGAGGTGAGGGCTTTTCTTCGTGTTACTTAGCGCCTTGGAGTCTTAGTGGCAAGAAATGGGCTGCGAAGGCACGAAGCCACAAAGAGGCGCAAAGATTTTTGTTGTGCTTAATGCCTTAATGTTTTTACTGCTGCGAAAAGAGCGATGGTCCGGAAGTTTTTTCTTCGTTTCCTGGAGTCTTAGTGACATAACTACCTGTACCGGATCACTACCAGGTCGTACAAAGCAAGTTGTGGTACGGTAAAATGCACCTTTCCTTTCTCCTGCTGAAACGCCGGTGTATTACTGGTATTTCCGTCAGGACTTAATATGCTTACCTGCTGTATCTTTTTTCCTTCGGGTATTTTTAATGCGACCTTAATATTTTCCACCCCGGAGTTCTGATAATTAAAATTAACCAGGTGCAGCAGCAGGCGGTTGCGGTCTTCCTGTTGTACCAGTTCCATGGTCACGGTTTCCGGTGCCTCTACCTTTAAGGATAATGCATCGGCGGAGGCCCATTGAATAGCTTCAATTAATTGCCGGTGATTTTTGGCGAGCCGGAAGTATTTGCCAGACATAGCTACCATGGCCGGTTTGGGCTGTGAGGGGATCACTTCCGGCAGGTAGGAAACCCGCCCCTTGCCAACACTATTGCGTTGTTCAGCGATGGATAGTATTGTCTCCGGCGTGCTGCGGTTGTGCCATTCCGGTGCCTCCACTTTAAAAAGATCGCGGAGACCAAAGTGTTCCTTACGCTGGTGCCAGCTGTTGTATAAGGAGGTATGTTCGGTGGCAACCAGGCCGCCACCTTTACGTACAAAAGCGCGGATCAGTTCCTGTTGCTCATCAGTAAGGCTCTCCTGGTCGGCCAGTACCAATACTTTGTACCGGTCCAGGTTTTTTAGTTGTGCATCAAAAATAATATCGAATGGAATCTTGCCCTGGATCAGGCTTTGTTCAAAAAGAAAAGTGCTCTGATAGGGACGATCATTATTGTACGCCATCGTATTGAAGCTATGCAGCACGGCCACATCTGCAATATTCACAGTACCGGTGTAGTATTCAAAATGATCACGGAAGAAACGTATATACGCTTTCTGATCCTGTGGTAATTCAAAAGAAGTTTGGTGTTTGCCGCCTTCCATTTCTTCCAATCCGCCGATGAGGCCGATGCCGTCGCGGTTATAGGCCAGTATCTCTGCCATTTTTAGTTTGCTGTCGCTGGTATTGGTAAACACGCGGTTGTTCAGCGTGCGCGCCATTTTAAAAGTGCGGATCTTGGAGAGCAGGGTACCGTCTGCCGCCAGCTCGGTATGTTCGCCTTCCGTCCAGAAATAATTGGTATGCGCCAGCAGGCGGGGGAAATCAACACTTTCATTCCACATGGAGTTACGGCCGTCCAGTCCGTGCGGGTTGCATTCCACCGCTACATCCGGGTTCAGGCTCCGGATATACTGCGCCATCTCACCGTAATAATCTGCCAGCCGCTGACAGCGGAAGTCGGTCCATTCCTGCGCCAGCGGATCGTGCAATATGCTGATGCTTTTGGTATAGGAGGGCGGTTCCACATAATCCATATTGCTGAAGCCCAAACGTTGCCGGAGTTGTTCCGGAGTATATTTCTTCCGTAAAAAAGCACGGAACTGTTCTGCTGCCAGCGGATGATAAAACACCGGGGCAATGGCCTGTATGGAAGAGTTGTCGAAATGGATCAGGTCCACTTTCAGATCTTCAATGGCTATTTTTAATACCCGTTTGATATAGGCTTTATAGCCTTCATGCTGAAAATATACCAGTTTGCGGAAGGTCTGGCTGCCATAGGTGACCGGTTGCCCCTGGTACGGCGGCGCGATCCAGTCCTTCGCTTCCGGTACTTCGGGGAGAAAGGTTTCATAAGGCATGGTAGCGCCGACATAAGCGCCGATCTTCAGTCCGTATTTTTTACAAAGGGCCGACAGTTTGCGTGTGGCGTCGATCTCTTCTTTCTCTGCGCTCAATCCAAATCCTTTATAAAAAAAGGCCATCACCATGGTAGCGCCCATCTCTTTGTATTTTTTTACCTGGGCTTCGGTAGACTCCCTTTTGTACACCTCATCCATCCAGACGGGGTTCGCACCTACCCGGCGCCGGAAGCTGGGTTTTACATCCCAGTTGCCGATCATGATTACGGGGAACCCGTCTGCCCATTTCGGCTGTGCTTTTTGGACGACAGGCAACTGCTGCGCTGCTGCGTTTAATGTAAACAAACAAATCGCTGTACAAAATAATAGAACAAACCTGTGCTTCATATCACTGTGATTTAATCGTGAGTGGTTGGAGGTAAACCCGGATCTGGTGGGCGCAGCAGATCATTCTGCTGCCTGATCTTTTATCAATACATAGCCCGAACCAGGCTCCAGTTGCAGCGTTCCGCGTTTTACCGCCCCGCTAATCGTTTTCCAGTTACCTTCCGGAAGTGTGAACGTTGCAGTATCCTGCGGGGAAGGGTTCACACAAACCATTCCCTTCTGATACGGCCGTATCCAGATATTTTGCACCTTATGCGGCTTCCCGGTTGGTGTGCCGATGTTCAGGTCCACCTCCGGCCGGTAGTGGAACTCCTGGTAAATGGCTTTCTTTTCAAAGCCCGTGGGTGCCAGCAGGCTCTGTGGTCCGCGTAGTAACAGGAAGTTGGCGATCACCCATTCCAGCTGCGCAGGAGCCGCTTTATCGAGGGTGCCCTTTAACTGGTTGATGGAAATATATCCTTTTGTTGCTGCTATCTGCTCTAAGAAGGAGCGCTGCCGTTCCCAGGCCCCGCCCGTTACATTCTTCCCGGTATGGGTAAAGCCGTTCTCATCCAGCCAGATGTCTGCCGCCTGCATCATACGGAGCACGGCTTCGGGCGCTGCACTGTTGGCTTTGATATTGGCGGCAACGCGCACTCCCAGCGGATGCAGCCGGTCTGCAAGAAATTGTATCCAGCGGATCATATTGTTCTGGAACGTCGTGTCATTCTTCTTTCCGGTATACAGCTGTTCCCATTTGCCGTTTGTAAAACGACCAACGGCACCGGGCCAGTTGCCCAGGTCCACGTTGTCCATCGCAACCACCGGGTAACCCTTTTGCACGGCGGGTAAAATAAATTCGTTCAGGTAATATTCTCTTACCGCAGGATTGGAAACATCCAGTGGTACCAGTCCCCCGTAATCATAAATATACCCATAGGCAGGTGTCGCCTGGTCTGCTTTATACAGGATCCATTCCGGATGATTTTTTTGATACCATTCGATATCCCGCTTCCGGTCGGGATTGCGGATGGAGGGGAAATATTTGCTGGTTACAATGCCACCCGGCTGAGCCGGTTTGTTAGCGCCCCAAATAAAGTATACTTTATTGCTGTGCTGATGATACACTGCCGGGTCGGGTACCCTGCCGTCGAATATCTGTGCCAGTGGCAATCCGTCCTCCGGGATGGCCATAGCCTTATCCTGCGCAGAAGGATAAAGCGCAGAAAATGCAATGCACCCCAACAGGATATAACGGATAAAACCAGTCATTCTTATTTATTTTAATGCCGGCGTCAATAAAGCGGCGGAAGCTTCATCGAGGTACAATCCGCAGGAAGGGTGTTCCTGTAAAATGCTGGCAGGGTAAAGCGGACTTACCGGTTGCTCCACACTGTCCTTAATGGCCTGAGCCTTGCGACTGTCGGGTACGGAGCAAATGATATGTGCCGATTTCATGATCTGTTTTACCGACATGCTGATGGCCTGTGCGGGTACATCTTCGAGGGTAGTGAACCAGCCTTCGCCCATTTGCTGCAGGCGGCATTTTTCATCGAGGTTCACGATGAGGTAAGGATCTTCCGTGTTAAAATCCGCGGGGGGGTCATTAAATGCCAGGTGCCCGTTCTCTCCGATACCTACGAGTGCCACATCGATGGGATACTGGCGGATGCGTTCATTTAAGTGCTGGCGCTCCTGTTCGGCGTTGTTCTCTCCATTGATGAGGAAATAAGCGTTTAAAGGAGCTACCTGGTCCAGGAAGCGTTCTTTAAGATATTTGCGGAAACTGGCGGGGTGGGTGACGGGCATCCCGATGTATTCATCGAGGTGGAACATGACTACCTTGCTCCAGTCGATGTCTTCTTTTACGAGTTGTTGGAGGGTCTGAAACTGGCTGGTACCGGTTGCCAGTATGATATTGGCTTTATCGTTTTGTTCGATGGCGTTTCGGATGAGCTGAGCTGTTTTTGTTCCGGCTGCTTTTCCCAGAGCCTGCTTGTCTTTCTGTATGTTCAGTTCCATGTAAAAATCAGATTTTAAAATAGGGCGATGAAGTTTTTGTCGCAACCAAAAGTATCAATTACCGGAGAGTATTGTTATGTACCCGGTGAATAAAACAACGGTAACGTTATCGGCAGGCGGTGGCACAGGATAGCTGCAAATCTGCTGTTGCAACAGAGCTGCAGCCGGTAACGTTGCCGGTGCTTGCGGTGCTGACGGAATTGAACGAACGATGTGGAAAAATCCTCTGGCAGCCCGTTGTTCCGGTTTTGGACCACAGGGCCTACCTTTACAGGAACGGTTTCATCACCCTGCAAGGGTACATGAAGGAACGGGTACGGTTATGTATTAATCAATATAATGATATATGAAAAAAATTGAAGTAAAGCATCCCGATCGTGATCCGGGATTTTCCACCGGTGCTTTTTCTGACGGGGTTATTGCAGATGGATGGCTGTATGTAAGCGGACAGGCCGCAGTTGATTTTAAGACCTCCACCTTTGTCAGCGGCACTATTGAAGAGGAGACAACGCTGACGCTGAATAACCTGAGGGCCATTATTGAAGCAGCAGGCGCCACACTGGATGATGTGGTGAAGTGTACGGTGCACCTGGCGGATATCCGTGAGTTCGACCGGTACAATGTGGTATATAACAGTTATTTTACCGGGATAAAACCGGCACGCACCACGGTGCAGTCCCTTATGGCCAATAATATTAAAGTGGAAATTGATTGTATTGTAAAACTCCCGGCTAAATAGATCCCGATGGAAGAGCAAGCCTGGTATACCATCCGCAATGCAGATACGATCGACACGCCGGCACTGGTGTTATACCCGGATCGGATCCGGGAGAACATCGACGCTGCGGTCGAGATGTTGAGCCGCCGCGAACGGCTGCGCCCGCATGTAAAAACGCATAAGTCGGCGGAGGTCATAAAGCTGTTGCTGGCAGCGGGTATACAACGGTTTAAATGTGCCACGCTTGCAGAAGCCGCCCTGCTTGCAGATACAGGTGCGCGCGATATCCTGCTGGCCTATCCGCCCACCGCCGCAAAGCTCAGCCGCTGGCTGGAGCTGGTACGAAAGTTCAGCGGGGTCACTTTTTCCTGCCTGGTGGATAATACCGGTACCGGTACCCTGCTTTCGGAGGCCGCTCAAAAAGCCGGGATAACGCTGCTTGTATACATCGACCTCAACGTGGGAATGGACCGAACGGGTATCAAACCGGATGCAGGTGCACTGGAATTGTATGAAACCCTGACCCGCATGCCCGGGCTTCGTGTGGAAGGCCTGCATGCATATGACGGGCACATCAATGAAACGGAGATAGCACAGCGGCAGAACAGTTGTACCCGGGCATTTGCCCCTGTATATTTTTTACAAACGTTGCTGAAGGAAAGGGGCTATCCGCAGGTGAACGTGATCGCAGGCGGATCACCGACCTTTTCTGTTCATGCCGCCACGCCGGATGTTGAATGCAGTCCCGGTACGTTTGTTTACTGGGATAAGGGATACCAGGAGCTGTTGCCGGATCTGCCCTTTATCCCGGCGGCACTGGTACTGGCACGTATCATTTCCCTGCCCACGCCGGACCAGGTATGTATCGACCTGGGTTATAAATCGATCGCCGCAGAACAGCCCATCGGCCGGCGGGTGTTCTTTTTAAATGCCCCCGGGCTGAAAATGCTCCGGCACAGCGAAGAGCACCTGGTTGCCGAAACCGCCCCAAACCATCAGTGGAAGATCGGGGATTTGTTGTACGGCCTGCCCTGGCATATCTGTCCAACGGTAGCCCTCTACCAGCATGCGGAGGTGATCGTTGGCGGAGTTAAAAGCGGGGTGTGGCCGGTAGCCGGAAAGGATTATGTGCTCTGAGTAAGCACTTTTAAAAAGCTATCACAGTCGTTAAAAATAAATCTATGTCAACAGAAACAAACGATTTTCCCGTGGCGGTAGTGGGCCTGGGGCTGATGGGATGCAGCATCACTACCTGTTTGCTTATGGCAGGGCATCCGGTGATTGCCTTGGCACCTATTCCTGAAGATCTGGAGCATGCGGAAAAGCGGATCCGCACGCACCTCCATAAATCAAAACAGGAAGGACTGTTAACGCGGGAGCCGGAATTTTTTTTACAAGGCCTTACCATCACCGGCGATTATGAAAAGCTAAAGGATTGCCGGCTGGTTATCGAATGCACCATCGAGAACCTGGAGATCAAGAAAACGGTGTACGGAAAAATTGAAGCCGTTATTGCAGCGGATGCCTTGATGGCCAGCAATACTTCTGCCATACCCATCAGTATTCTGCAGCAGCTGACACAGCACCCGGAGCGTTTTTTCGGACTGCACTGGGCAGAGCCCTCGCATACCACGCGCTTTCTGGAAGTGATCTGCGGCGACCGCAGCGATGAAGCAATGGGAGAACAGCTGTATACACTGGCGCATCAATGGGGTAAGGAGCCTACGTTGGTACGTAAGGACATCCGGGGCTTTATCACCAACCGGCTGATGTATGCCCTTTACCGCGAAGCCTTTTACCTGGTGGAGAACGGGTATGCGACAATAGAGGATGTGGACCGCGCCTGCCGGAATAACCCGGGATACTGGATGACGCTTGCCGGCGTGTTCCGCTGGATGGATCTTACCGGTGTACCGGCTTACCTTACGGTGATGAAAGATCTCTGGCCCACGCTGAGCAATACCACAGAAGCACCACAGCTGATCAAAGATATTGTGGCTGCCGGCGGGCGGGGTGTGGCTAATGGGAAAGGCTTCTATGAGTACACACCGGAAGAAGCGCGGCTTTGGGAGGAAACCTTTTCCGCCTTTAGTTTTGAAATAAGGGACCTGGCGCTGAAATACCCGGCAGACGTGGTAAAGCGGCGGCTGGCAGAAAAAGAAACAGCTGTAACTAAATAAAAGTACGGTTACATGTTAATGATTGATGCACACCTGGACCTGGCAATGAACGCCCTGGAATGGAACCGCGACCTGCAACTGCCGGTTGTGGCCATCCGTGAAAGGGAGGCCGGACTTACCGACAAACCCGACCGTGCCAAAGGCGTGGTGGCGCTGCCGGAGCTGCGGGCCGGCAACATCGGTATTGTGGTGGCCACACAGATAGCGCGGTATGTGGAGCAGGGCAGTAACCTGCCCGGCTGGCACTCGCCACAGCAGGCCTGGGCACAGGCGCAGGGCCAGCTGGCCTGGTATAAGGCGATGGAAGATGCGGGTCAAATGGTGCAGCTCACCCATCTTGAAAAACTGGAGCAACACCTGGCACTGTGGAACGATCCTGCAGTAAGCAATACAGAAAAACCCGTAGGCTTTGTATTAAGCCTGGAAGGGGCCGATTCGCTGGTCAACCTTTCTTACCTGGAGAAAGCCTATGCCGGTGGCTTGCGGGTGATCGGCCCGGCGCATTACGGTCCGGGAAGGTATGCCCCCGGTACGGGCGAAACCGGCGGACTGACACCATGGGGCATCGAACTGCTAAAAGAGATGGATGCGCTGAAGATGATACTGGATGTTACCCACCTTACGGATGAAGGCTTCCGGCAGGCTATGGACCTGTATAAAGGTCCGCTCTGGGCCAGTCACCACAATTGCCGTGCCCTCGTACAGCACCAGCGGCAGCTTTCGGACGACCAGATAAAGCAACTGATCCAACGTGGCGCCATCATCGGCGGCGCGCTGGATGCCTGGATGCTGGTGAACGACTGGCAGCGCGGTGTTTCCAATCCCGTAACCCGCAATGTAAGCCTGGAGCTGCTGGTGGATCATTTTGATCATATCTGCCAGCTGGCGGGCAACAGTCAGCACGTTTGCATTGGCAGCGACCTGGACGGGATGTTTGGAAAAGAGCAATGCCCCTACGATATGGAAACCATTGCCGATCTCCCCTCACTGGCAGGTATGCTGGAGCGGCGGGGGTATACGGACACGGATATAAAAAATATTTTTCATGATAACTGGCTGCGGTTTGTACGGAAGGCCTGGTCCTGAATGCAGGAAGCCGCAAGCACTCAACAATAACGGTATTTTTTAATAGCCCGGCTTCAGTGCCTATGGCAACAGTCTTGCGTCGCACTCGTCGGCACCTCAGTACAGGGCGGCTTTTATGAGCCGAGCCTACAGCTCTCAGCGTTCCATTGATGGCAGGAATCAACAAACTGAAGTTTGTTGTTGGAAGATGAAGACGAGGCGCAGCCTCTTTCACTTACCTGCCTCGCAAGTCTCCCCGCCCCTGCAATACCATCATTCCAGCTTCACAACCAAATTCTATCTTGCCTGGCCGAAGGCAGGTACCAGGTCAAGGTCATCGACCTGACTGAACTCTAAACTCCGGAATTGATTCCGGATGCCGGAACATGCTACAGGGCATAAGAGTGCCGTAGGCACGGCCCCTAACGGTACTCACCAGTCCTGCAAGATCCTCCTGGTTGCACAGCAGCCGGCGTCTGCACCACCCAAAAGGGGGCATTGGCCCGGCATATAACTACAACCCGGAATTGATTCCGGATGCTAAAACAGGCTATAGGCATAAGAGTGCCGTAGACACGGTCCCCAACGGCACTCGCCAGTCCTGCAAGATCCTCCTGGTTGCACAACAGCCGGCGTCTGCACCATCCTCTCAATACAAAAGGGCCATCGGCCCGGCGATTTCTGCAACTCCGGAATTGATTCCGGAGACCACAACGTGCTACAGGACGGGAGTGCCGTAGGCACGATCTGTAAAGGGGCTCACTTCTGCCGTCAGTCCTGTTTGTACCATATCTGTGCAGGAGCGGTAGATGAATTATGATCGGAGAATACTGCAGCCCGGTTGCACAGTCCGCTGGTACTGGAGGAGGCATTGCTGCGGCATCCCAGGCTGCGGATTTATGCCATGCATGCCGGATGGCCGATACTGGATGATATGCTGCCCACTATGTATACAGATCCCCAGTTATATGTTGATATTGGGATGATCTGTTATATGATACCCCGCAAAGGGTTTTATTATCTGGAGCAGCTGGTGAATGAAAGATTTGGCAGGCGCATTATGTTTGGTTCAGATAACATGATATGGCCACAGGCAGTTGAGCTGGGTATTGCCGCTATTAATAAGGCCCCCTTTCTTTCGGCCGCTGAAAAGCGGGATATCCTTTTTAATAATGCAGCCCGGTTTCTTCGCCTGACGGAGAAAGAAATAAAGGCGATGCAGTAGCGTTCTGCTTACGATGCATCCCAGGCTTATCGGACCACAGGTATCGATATCTGCACCGATTTCAGCCGGATGAATGGCTTTTTATTTTTAATATCCCCCAAAAAACAATAAACCAATCGGTTAACAGCTGTTGCAAACCTGCCTGTTGCAACGTTTAATGCAGGAATAAAGATCGCAACAGGGTGTAGGGGAGCAGTCAGCCGCAAAAAGACCGGGCAGGACCGGGAACAGGCGGCTGTCGGTTATTTGGGTCCGTTGGTATTGATTGACCGATAAATCCCGTATAAACCACTGATAGTTGTTTAAAAACAACAGAAAGTAGTGTTGCTGCAACCATAAGTTGCTGCTTTTTTTTGGAACCGGGGTGTGGATCGGGGCACCTTTGTGGGATCAAAAAATAAAACAGTCGTATATGTTAAATGCAAAAATCATTGGCAGCAGGATTACGGAAGCACGAAAAAAGATTAATATTTCCCAGGCACAGCTGGCGGAACAACTGTTCATCAGTTCCCAGGCTGTAGGAAAATGGGAGCGCGGGGAATCGATGCCCGACATTGTTACCTTTACCCGCCTTGCGGAACTGTTGCATGTGGATCTTAATTATTTTTCAACTGGTTTTTCGGATGCAGATCAGGTGTCTGTTGAATCCCCGGTTGCGCCTGTTGCTGGAGCTGATAACAACCAGCCGGCACCAGAAAGGGTACAAAAAAAGCGTGGCTGGGATATGTCGCTCGGCAACTGGGTGGATGCTGACTTTTCCGGTCTGGAGCACCTGCATGAAAAATTCAGCGGTTCTAATATGAGGCGTTGTAAGTTTATCGGTTCAGACCTGTCGGGGCTGCTTTTAAAAAGCAATCATGTTGATGGCTGTGATTTTTCCGGCTCTGATATCAACAGCAGCGAAATCCGGAACGCGCATCTGGTCAACAACCAGTTCAAATCCTGCTCACTGAAGGATACGGGCTTTTCAGGAAGTCATATCAGCGGCTGCGACTTTTCGGGCGCCGACTTTACCGGAGCATCATTTAAATCCTGCGATTTTGGAAAGAGTATCGTTGCCGATGTGACCTGGAATGGCACTTCTTTTACTACTTCCCAACTTACGGATATTGTTTTCGGAGGCAATATGGAGGATTGCTATTTTGAGAACTGTGCTTTTTCCAAAGTGACCTTTCAGAATGTAACGCTGATCAGCACGTTCTTTAAATGCAGGAGTCTGAAAAAGGTCCGGTTTATCGATTGCAAGGCAGACCGGCTGACCTACGAGTTCCTGAAGAACGGGAAAGCGGAGCTGAGCGGCGTTACGTTGATAACGCAACCGTGAATTGCTAAAAACAAGCCCTCCATCCCTGGGAGCAGCAACTCCTGTAAAAAATGTTGTATTGACAAACTCCTCTATAATGATACTGATATTTAAAACCAATATCTCCTGTCCGGTGGCTGCGGATAAGATCCTCCAACTGGTAAAGCAGCAGCAGGTTACCGCCTGCACGATAGACCTGGAAGATTGTGATAAGGTACTGCGTGTTGTGGGCGAGATCCCCAAAGATACTGTAGTGGACTGTGTGGCGCAAATGGGCTATGAATGTGAGGAGTTGTAAGGACAGGGCCCATAGCTTATTTTCTCACAAATTCCACAGATCTGCACAGAAATTTTACGGACTTTTAGTCTGTGACCATCTGTGTGATCTGTGAGCATAAATAGTTGCCCGCAGATAAGCGCTGATGGACTGGCCTGTACATCGTCGGCGAAAAATAACCTGCGGAGTTCAGTTGGGGGAAACAACGGGCTATTGCTTGTCCTGCGAACCCTCCACGCGCTTCCATTCAGCGTCTTTGCCGGAATTATTATACGTAACCAGCAGCATGCTGCCATCCGGTTGCTTCAACAGCTCGAATTTTATGGGGGTTTCTTTTGTGTAAAAATAATTTTCATTTGTGGCGTACAGTTTGATATCCGGAATGCCGGCTTTGGGACAGCGTACATAGAGATCGCTGCCTTTCATGGTGAAGATCATTTGCCACTCTTCATTGTGTTTGTAAATGCCAACATATTGCTGAAGCATTTCTTTAGAAAGCCGAATGGAATGATCCAGTGACTTACCCATCGCAAGCCGCGCAATATCATTTGTAAGCAGGATCCAGTCGCGGTCCGTTTCATAACAATTGAACAGGGTAATAATGCGCAGGGTCCGATCCGGAATATAGACCAGGTCCGATTGGTAGCCATCGGTAGAACCGCTGTGCTCAATTGTTTTAGTACCGTCAATATCAGAGATAAACCAGCCATAGCCGTATTCACTCTGCTTGCCGTCACTGAGCCGGTAGGACTGTGTGGCCTTGTTGAGCCACCCGTTGCTGATCAGTTTGCCATCATATAATACCCGGTGCCAGCGAAGCAGGTCCCCGGCATTGGAAAGCAGGCCTCCGGCTGCATAAATGGAAGTGATCTCTTCCAGTTCGGCATCTTCGATCCTGCCATTGAGTTTTGAATAACCTTTTACGAGATGCAATGCCGGGCTGGCAACGCTTCCGTAAGAAGTATGCTGCAACCCTGCTACGTTAAAAATATGCATTTGCAAAAAATCATTGTAAGACATACCGCTGACCTGCTCAATAATATAGCCCAGCAAATAGTAATTGGAGTTGCTGTACTGATATCGGGAACCGGGTTGAAATTGCAGGGGAGCATCCTGGAAATAGGAGATGCCTTCCCGGGGAGTATAATGGTCTTTTTCCAGGGCGGGATTTTCGATTTCAAAATAATTCTTTATCCCGGAGGTATGGGTTAGTAGTTGCGCTATGGTTACGGGGTATTTTTTTACCGGGAAATCGGGTATGTATTGTTGCAGCGTATCCTGTAGCTTCAGTTTGTTTTCCTGCACCAGCTGCAGGATGGCCAGTGCCGTAAAAGGTTTTGTAATCGAACCGATCCTGAAGATCCCATCCTTATCCATTTTTGTTTTGGTGGTTGTATTCTCATACCCGAAGGCTTTATGGTAAAGGATGCGGTCTCCCTGGGCCAGCAATATCACGGCACCTGGTGCAATATCCGGAAGCCGCTGTTCAACCAGCTGGTCTATGTCTTTTTCAATACTTCGGGAAAGGTTTTTCTGTGTAAGGGCAACCCTACTGTAGAAACAGGTACAGCACACAAGAAGTAGTTGAGGCAGAAGGCGCATCACTGTTGATGTTGTTTTTGTACTATCAAATTTAAGGTATTGTTCTAAGTGGCTTTTAGGGTGCCCGCGGAAAAAAGCGCTGCTGTTCCTTGTTTTAACAAATGTTTCAAATTCAGATAAGGGGTTTAAGTTTTTCCCGCAGATCTGTTTTCTCACAGACTCCATGGATCTCCATGGAAGTTTTGGGAAGCTTTAGTCTGTGAATGTCTGTGTGATCTGTGAGCGTAAAAGTTCCCGCAGGTAGGCACATACATTCCGGCGAGAATCCGCGAAGATCAGCAGAATAGTTCCCTCGCAGATACTACTGGGTTTTTCCCACAGATCTGTTTTCTCACAGATTCCATGGATCTCCACAGAAATTTTGTTGGACTTTAGTCTGTGAATGTCTGTGAGCGTAAAAGATCCCTATCCTTTTATTGATTTTACGCCTGTAAGGTTGCCATGCTCAATAGAAAAATTAAGCGGGGCATTGGTTTTCCAGGCACCCTTTGTAAAATCCGGGATGGTTACAGGAATGGATCTTCCCGCCACCGATTTTTCACTCAGGGGTCCGATGGACGACCAGAGCGCGGCATCGTATACATTGTGATCAACGGGCAGGCCGTTGCGCAGACAATCCACCCAGCGCCAGTCCATCAGGAAGTCCATGCCGCCATGACCACCGATCTGTTTGGCCATTTCACCCAGGTGCTTTACGAGCGGCAGTGTGTATTGTTCTTCGATCTTTTTCATTTCGGCCTCCGGCAGCCAGTTTTCATGTCCCACGGAGATCCTGCCGGGGAGCGGGTATTTTTGCGCTGCCGCCTTGGTGCCGCTGATCAGGTGCAGCCGCGAATACACCCGTGGTGAGCTGGTGTCGTGCTGCAATAGGATGGTCTTGCCCTTATTGGTCTTAATGACCGAAGTGTTCATGTTCCCCCGGAAAGGTGCATTCAGGAAAGGTTTGAAATCGGCAGCATCTTTCCGATAAGCTTCTTTTTCCAGTTCGTTCAACGTAAAATCATTGCTGCTCATGGATACCAGGTATTCCATTTTATCGCCCCGGTTGATGTTCATGATATTGCAGACCGGTCCGAGCCCATGCGTGGGATACAGGTTGCCGTTGCGTTTGGCATTTTCGCGCAGCCGCCACAGGTCAAAGCGCTTGGTGGTATCAAACAAACTATCGGCAATATCATGTATATAGGCGCCTTCACCGTGAATGATCTCTCCGAAAAATCCCTGGCGGGCCATGTTCAGGGTCAGCAGTTCAAAGAAGTCATAGCAACAGTTCTCCAGGAAGATACAGTGCCGCTTATACGTTTCCGAAGCCTTTACAAGATCCCATGCCTCCTGTACGTTATCATTGGTGCCGATCTCCATGGCCACATGTTTACCATGCGCCATGGCGTAAATGGCAATGGGGATGTGCAGCTTCCAGTGTGTGGCAATATACACCACATCGATGTCTTTGCGCTCGCAGAGCTGCATCCAGGCATCCGCCTTGCCGGTATACAATACGGGATCAAAGCCGGTGCTTTTGATACTTTCTTTTGCAAGCCGCGCCCGCTCCGGCCGGATATCGCAAATGGCGTTGACCGCTACATGCTCGATATAACAGACGCGCTTAACGGCAGCGGCACCTCGGTTGCCTACCCCCACAAATCCGATACGTACCGTTTCCAGTTTAGGCGCCCGGTAATTATTCATATTTACCCCCGGCGCGAGGAGGGAAGAAGGAAGGGCAGCTGCCTGCGCGGTTCCCGCGCTGACCGCACCGGCACCCAGTATGCCAAATACTTTTAAAAAATCTCTTCTGTTCTGATTCATAAAGCAAATTTTTCAGCGTGCAGTTAATATAATAAGATTATCTGAGATTACGGATACCGGTACGCCTGTCGTTAAGGAAGAACTGATCCCTTTTATTCAATGATACTATTTATGTACCGGTGCTAATAAAGCGGCGGAAGCTTCATCGAGGTACAATCCGCAGGAAGGGTGTTCCTGTAAAATGCTGGCAGGGTAAAGCGGACTTACCGGTTGCTCCACACTGTCCTTAATGGCCTGAGCCTTGCGACTGTCGGGTACGGAGCAAATGATATGTGCCGATTTCATGATCTGTTTTACCGACATGCTGATGGCCTGTGCGGGTACATCTTCGAGGGTAGTGAACCAGCCTTCGCCCATTTGCTGCAGGCGGCATTTTTCATCGAGGTTCACGATGAGGTAAGGATCTTCCGTGTTAAAATCCGCGGGGGGGTCATTAAATGCCAGGTGCCCGTTCTCTCCGATACCTACGAGTGCCACATCGATGGGATACTGGCGGATGCGTTCATTTAAGTGCTGGCGCTCCTGTTCGGCGTTGTTCTCTCCATTGATGAGGAAATAAGCGTTTAAAGGAGCTACCTGGTCCAGGAAGCGTTCTTTAAGATATTTGCGGAAACTGGCGGGGTGGGTGACGGGCATCCCGATGTATTCATCGAGGTGGAACATGACCACCTTGCTCCAGTCGATGTCTTCTTTTACGAGTTGTTGGAGGGTCTGAAACTGGCTGGTACCGGTTGCCAGTATGATATTGGCTTTATCGTTTTGTTCGATGGCGTTTCGGATGAGCTGAGCTGTTTTTGTTCCGGCAGCTTTTCCCAGAGCCTGCTTGTCTTTCTGTATGTTCAGTTCCATGTAAAAGTTAAATTTAAAATAGGGCGATGAAGTTTTTGTCGCAACCAAAAGTATCAATTACCGGAGAGTATTGTTATGTACCCGGTGAATAAAACAACGGTAACGTTATCGGGAAGGATTCCGGCAACGTTACCACTCATTTATCAGGTGGGAAGCAATGTGTGAACCTCAATAATCAATATTTTAGCGAATGCGATCCAACGCCGGAAACCGGCCTGATCCCAGACGATAAATATGAAAGAAAAGAATACAGCGGTATCAGCCTCCGCGCTTACAAACAGACAGGTCGGTGTTTCGATAGGTATTATTGCCGTAGTGTTTTTTGTGATTGGTTTTATATCCTGGGTAAACTCCATCCTGATCCCTTATTTCAAGATTGCCTGCGAACTGACTACCTTTGAATCGTACTTTGTTACGTTTGCTTTTTATATTTCCTACCTGATCATTTCGGTGCCTTCTTCCTATATGCTCAAACGCACCGGCTTTAAAAAGGGCATGGCCATTGGGTTTGGTGTAATGGCGATCGGCGCCTTTCTGTTTATACCTGCCGCGCTCACCCGTACTTATGGTATGTTCTTAACCGGTTTGTTTGCATTGGGGGTGGGACTTTCCGTATTACAAACAGCCGCCAATCCTTATATTACCATACTGGGGCCTATCGACCGCGCAGCCCAGCGGATCAGCATTCTCGGGGTTTGTAATAAGGGTGCAGGCATACTGGCACCCCTGATCTTTGCAGCCGTTATTTTACGCAAAACGGATACCGAACTGTTCAAGCGTATTCCGCTGATGCAACCCGGAGAACGGGAGCAGGTGCTGGATGAACTGATACAGCGGGTTATGGTGCCCTATTTTGTTGTGGGGCTTGTGTTGCTGCTGCTGGGATTGCTGATCCTGAAATCGCCCCTGCCTGAGATCAATACAGAAAAAGAGGACCCGGAGGTTTCAAAGGCCAACGCCGATAAGAAAAGTATTTTTGATTTTCCCTACCTGATCTTAGGCGCTGTTGCCATCTTCCTGCATGTGGGTACGCAGGTGATCTCTATTGACACGATCATCGGTTATGCCACTTCCATGCACATGCCATTGCTGGAAGCCAAGGTCTTTCCTTCCTATACGTTGTTTGCCACCATCTGCGGTTACCTGCTGGGAGTGATCGCCATACCCAGGCTGATCAGTCAGAAAAAAGCCTTACAGCTATGCACCATCCTGGGCACCCTCTTCTCCTTACTGATCCTGTTTATAAAGGGCAACAGCAACTTCCTGGGACATACCGTTGATGCCTCTATCTGGTTTGTGGCCCTGCTGGGCTTTGCCAATTCCCTTATCTGGGCAGGCATCTGGCCGCTGGCCATTAACGGACTGGGACGGTTCACCAAACTGGGCGCATCGGTGATGATCATGGGACTTTGTGGTAACGGCATCCTGCCACTGGTATATGGCCACCTGGCGGATCTGCACGGAACGCGTGAAGCCTACTGGGTGCTGGTGCCCTGCTACCTGTACCTGGTTTTTTATGCCTTCTATGGGCACCGTATAAAAAAATGGTCGTAAATTCAAACAGATGGAACGTTATCTGAAAATCAGCAATGCCCGGATCCTTACACCTCACCGGGTCATTAAAGAAGGTACTTTAATTGCAGCGGAGGGCCGCATTGTGTATGTAGGCGAAGCGAACCAGGAGATCGGTGACGCCCTGGAGATCGATGCAGGCGGACAATACCTGGCTCCGGGGTTTATCGACCTGCATGTGCATGGTGGCGGCGGTTGCGATTTTATGGACGGAACGAGTGATGCTTTTATAAAAATAGCAGAAACACACGCCCGGTACGGCACTACGGCTTTATACCCCACCACGCTTACCAGCGAAAAAAAGGACCTGCTGGAAACACTGGATATTTTTGAAGAAGCGCAACAGCAGAACAGGCATGGCGCCCGGTTGCTGGGTATGCACCTGGAAGGGCCTTATTTTGCCATGAACCAGCGCGGTGCCCAGGATCCGCGCTACATCCGCGATCCGGACCCTGCGGAATATAAAGAGGTGATCGCTTATTCCAATGCCATAAAACGCTGGAGTGCGGCACCGGAGCTGGAAGGGGCCATTGAACTGGGACAATACCTGCTTTCGGAAAACATCCTCCCTGCCATCGCCCATACCGATGCGGTATATGATGAGGTGCTGAAGGCTTTTGAGAACGGTTATACGCTCGCTACTCATTTTTATTCGGGGATGTCGGGGGTTTCAAGGCGGAACGGATACCGCTATGCGGGGGTGATCGAAAGTGGTTACCTCATTGATGCCATGGACGTAGAAGTGATAGCAGACGGTATCCACCTGCCCGCGCCTTTATTAAAGCTGATCGTAAAGATCAAAGGAGCAGACCGCATCGCATTGATCACGGATGCCATGCGTGCCGCAGGTATGCCGGAAGGGGAGAGTGTGCTGGGCGGAAAAGAAAACGGACTGAAAGTAATTGTGGATAAGGGGGTGGCCTGGCTGCCGGACCGCAGCTCTTTTGCAGGAAGTGTGGCCACGGCCGACCGGCTGGTTCGGAATATGGTGGACCTGGCGGAAGTTCCATTGATCGATGCGGTGCGCATGATCACCGCCACACCGGCACGTATTATGGGGATCGATCAGCAAAAGGGAGCTCTGGTTGCCGGCAGGGATGCTGATCTGGTGCTCTTTGATGAGCAGGTACGCATCAGCAAAACGATCATCGGGGGACAGATCGTATACAGCAGGGGTGCCGGTTAACGGCGGGTGGATTCCCGTTCGATCAGCGTGCCGGGAAGCACTACTTCTTCCGGAATAAAATTCCGTTTACCGATATGTTTCAGCAGCAGCTCGCAACTTCTTTTGCCGATCTCAAAGGCCGGCTCGGCAATAGTGGAAAGGGTGGGCGACACAACCGTAGACACCGGGTCGTTGGTAAACCCGATCACGCCAACCTGTTTCCCGACCCTGATCCCTTTTTCCTTTAATGCAACCATGGCGCCGATGGCCTTGCGGTCGTTCACGGCAAAAATAGCATCCGGACGCTCTTTCCGGCTTAAAAGGAGTTCAGCGTCCGACTGCCCGTTTTCCTGAGAAAAACCGGAATGAACGATCCATTGTTCCTTTATGGGCAAGCCGTGTTTTCGCAGCGCATCCAGGTAACCTTTCTTGCGTTTTTGAGTAAAGCCCAATCCTTCCGGACCCGCAATGTGCGCAATTTTCCGGTACCCCTGTCTGATCAGGTGCTCCACTGCTTCAAAAGCGCCGTTGTAATCATCCTGCATCACTTTTGAAGTTTTAATCGCATCCGGTACCCGGTCAAAAAATACAATAGGCACGCCGGTGTCGATCACCTGCTGAAAATGAGTATAGGCATCGGAGTCGGAAGAAACAGCGATCAGTAATCCGTCCAGGTTAGACACCGCGAGGTTCTTAATAATGGAAAGTTCCCGCTCCGGGGAATCGTTCGTGATGTGCAGGATAATATTGTAATCATGCTGGTAGGCCACTTCCTGTATCCCCGTAATTACGGTTGAAAAATAATAGTTGGTGACAAAAGGCAGGATCACCGCCAGGTTATGGGAGCTGCGGTTCACGAGTCCTGTGGCATTGAAATTCGGCCGGTAATTCAGTTCACTTGCCATTGCCAGTACTTTTTCCCGCGTTTCCTGGTTCACATCATACGTGTCACGCAACGCACGGGACACGGTTGATACGGAAATATTCAGTTTTTTGGCAATATCCTTGATGGTAACAAATCGGCCCATGTAAACGCTTTATCGAATGGTAAAAGTCCTTACGGTGAAGATACTGAAATAAAGGCATCGGTGTATCGCCCTGTATATCAGGGTAAAGAATCTTTTTTGTTTGCCCGAAAAGTTGCATTTTTATAGCGTGAGGTATCTGATTCTTTTCTTTTTCCTTCTAAACATGCAGGCAACAGCTGCACAGGAAACCGATTCCGTAAAAACCATCGACCCCATTACCGTTACCGGCAGGGCTTTTCAGCAAAAGGATGACATAACAACGGCGGTGGTGCGCCGGGTGGAATATGCCGTGCCCACCAGTAAAAGTTCGCTGGTGACGGCACTGAATACGGTGGCCGGAGTGCGTATGGAAGAACGTTCCCCGGGCAGTTACCGCATCAATATCAGGGGCAGCTCGCTGCGTTCGCCTTTTGGTGTAAGGAATGTAAAAGTGTACTGGGGCGGCATCCCGCTTACGGATCCCGGCGGCAATACCTATTTCAATCAGCTGGCATTTAATAATTTTAATTCGATCAGTATTTTTAAAGGTCCGGCTTCCAGCATGTATGGTGCAGGTACCGGCGGCCTGATCCTGATAGAACCGCCTGCAGCAACAAAAAAAGGTATAGGGGTGGAATATTTTACAGGAAGTTACAACGCGCACCATATCCTGGCGGAAGGCAGCTGGGCAAAAGACAATTATACCAATACGGTTACCTATGCCCATGATCAATCCGACGGATACCGTGCGCAGTCGGCCATGCAGCGGAATAATCTCAGCTGGAACACCCATATCAAATGGAACGACCAGGAGCTGATCGCCTCCGTTCTTTTTTCGGATCTGTATTACCAGACACCGGGTGCATTAACCCTGAAGGAATATCAGCAGAACCCGCGTGCAGCGCGCCCGAAAGCCGGCGCTTTTCCGGGTGCGGAGCAGATCAATGCGGCCATCTGGCAGAAAACCATTACAGCCGGTGTAACCCACAAACAAAAATTCGGATCGCACTGGAGCAATACCACCACCGGCTACGGTGCTTATGCATTGGTTAAGAACAGTGCCGTACGCAACTTTGAACAACGCAGGGAACCGCATTTCGGCGGCCGCACCGTTTTTGATTTTGAAAAAAAATGGGGAGAGACCGGTCTGCAATGGAGCAGCGGCATAGAAGCACAGCAGGGCTATTCCACGATCCGCGTGTCAGACAATAAAAACGGAAAGCCGGATACCCTGCAAACAGATGATGATGTTACCATCGGTACCTACAGTGTGTTTACGCAGGGGATGCTTTCCTGGAAAAGCTGGAACTATACCGCGGGTGTAAGTCTGAACCGGAGCCGGCTGGTGTTTTCCCGGTTGAACGAATATCCTGTTATCGAACAGGTATTCCGCTATAATAATGAAGTAGCCCCCCGGTTCACGGTTTTAAAAAAGTTCAGACCTGTGGAACTGCTGGCCACCGTATCCCGCGGCTTTTCACCACCTACTGTTGCAGAAGTATTGCCTTCCACCACTATTGTCAACCCGGACCTGAAGGCGGAGCATGGCTGGAATTATGAACTTACCGCCCGAAAGACCCTGCTTCGCGGACAGCTGCACCTGGAAGCGACCGGTTTTTATTTTGACCTGAGCCAGGCCCTGGTACAGCGACGGGATTCATCAGGAGCCGACTATTTCACCAATGCGGGGAACATCCGGCAAAAAGGAGCGGAACTGTATGCCGGCTACCGGCATTTCTTTGGCGCCGGCCCGCTGGATTACCTGAACATTACCGCCAACTATGCGCACAGCCATTTCCGCTACAATGATTTTGTAAAGGAAACGCAGGACTATTCCGGCAACTGGGTACCCGGCGTTCCGATGAATACGCTGAATACCCAGCTGGGTCTGGTGTTAAAACAAGGGATCTATACGGATCTGAATTACTACGCAGCGTCTGCTGTTTTTTTAAACGACGCAAATGCGGAGAAAGCAACGGCCTATCATCTGATGGGTGTAAAACTGGGATACAGGAGACAACTGAAGGAGGTGCTGGTAAATGTGTATGCGGGTGTTGACAACCTGTTTAATGAAACCTACAGCCTGGGCAATGATATCAATGCTGCGGGTGGCCGCTATTATAACGCGGCACCGTTGAGAAACTATTATGTGGGTGCCGCGATACGGTTGCGGAAAAATTAGAAATTACGGGGCTGGTTGAAAGTGGCAGTGATCAGTGCCGCGGTTTCGTAAGCCTGCTTGGCGTTGTAGCCCGTGGTAAGGGAATTGATGTTGATGATATCCACGATGGTACCGATAAGACACAAGCCACCGGTCAGCAGGTAAACGATCCCCAGGGCAATGTCTCCGATGATCAGCCGGTGAATGCCTGCAACGCCTACAAATCCGAGCAAACATAATAACAGCAGCTCCTGGCGCGATTTTCTCCTGCGCTGGTACAACATCAGGAATTGTTCCTGCTGTGAGGTGTTCATATCCCTGGTAATATTGAGCACGGTTACCAACTCATCGTATTCAATATCCGGTATAACCCGTAATACTTGTTCCTGGTTCATAATTATTGTTTTTGTTGATTATAGGTAATGATTTGATCAGCTGCCAGATCAGCACTGCCGTAGCGGGAATGCCGAGTTTATGCTCCTGCCAGGCTGTGATAAGATCGAGGTGAAGCGTGTGATGGATCGAATGCCCGATGCCGCAACCGGGGCACCAGATTCCTAAAGCGTTGAACGGACACAACGAAAAAGTACTTTCTGTATTCATAAAAAACAACAGGATCAGCGCAGCACCCCAGGTGATGGATTCTCTGTATTTTAAAATGAATTGCCTTCCGTTCATAGAACAAATCTACTAAACTCCGGCGCTGTTTGTAAAACCGATATCGGTAAGCGGCAGACAAACGGCGGCTAATGGCATTGGCAGGGTGTAACCAGCTGATAGACTGACGGGATGGAAAATTGTCAGGACCTTTTTAAACCTGCGAACGGCTTTACTTCCGCATCGCCCAGCGGATCATTTCCTTCCAGGTGGGTTTTTTGCCATACATCAGGATGCCCGTCCGGTAAATCTTCCCCGCAAACCAGGTAACAAAAAGGAAAGAAGCTATTAGCATGGCCATACTGAGGAATAGCTGCCAGTAAGGAACCGTACCCGGTATGCCGTACGGAACACGGGCCATCATCACCAGCGGGGAAGTAAAGGGAATGATACTGCCCCATACGGCCAGCGGACTTTCGGGATCCCTGGCTGCTGTCATCATAATAAAAAAGGAAAAAATAATGATCATGGTAATAGGGAAGCTAAGGGATTGCGCCTCGCGCATATCTTCATTGACCGTACTCCCGACCGCGGCATAAATGGAAGAATAAAAAAAGAAGCCTCCAAGGAAATAAAATATAAAGAGCAGCAGGATCAGGGGCACATTGGTGCTGGTGAACAGATCCTGTACGCCGCCGATGATTCCGCTTACCGCACTGTTATTAAGCGCGCCGGAGCCCGCCCTGGTAGCATTGTAAATAAGGAAGATAAAGGCGATCCAGAGCAGGAACTGGGTGAGCGCCACACAGGCAATGCCGATGATCTTACCGATCATAAGCTGGAAGGGCTTTACGGAGGAAACAATGATCTCCGCGATCCGGTTGGTTTTTTCCTCCATTACGCCCATCATCACCTGGGCGCCGTAAATGATCAGGATAAAATAGATCAGGAAACCGGACACAAATCCGATGCCATAGGCCAGTGAAGCATCCGTAGTTTTATTTTCCGTGTTCTCGGATTTTATCTGCAGCTGACTCTGACTGAGCAGGTTCTGCTTAAGTGTATCGATGCCAAGATTATCATATTTGATCTCGCTCCAGATGGCATTCAGTTTGGTCTGTACATCGGGAACGGTTCCCAGTGTCCGTTTGGATTTTACCACCAGCTGATCAGGTGAATTTGTGATCATTGTGGCGGCAGGTATGATGAGATAGCCGTCAAAACCTTTCTGATCAAAGTTTTTGCTGAGTACGGCCGGATCTTCTTTTACCAGTGTAAGGGTACTGTTCGGAAAATCCTTGTTTGCCTTGTCGATGCGCTGCTGGGTAAAGCTTCCGGAGGAATCGACGATCGCGATCTTCAGCTTTGTTCCGGCTTTTTCCGAGATATAGGAAGTGCCAAAGATCAGCCCCAGGTATAAAAGGGGGAACAGCAGTGTGGTGATGATAAACGTTCTTTTGCGCACCCTGCTCAGGTACTCCCGTTGTATGATTAATGTGATCTTATTCATGAAAATCAGTCTTGAATCGTTTGAAATTGACGTGCCAGCGGCGTGCCTTCCACCTGCCGGATAAAAATATCATTCAGCGAGGGAAGGATCTCATTGAAGGATTCAATGGCATTGCCGGTATTCAGGAAATGCGCCAGCACCTGGTTATTGCTTACATCGGGATGTTTCTGTATCACCAGCGCATCCGCCGTGTTCTGTTTGATCTCGAACAGATCCGGTGCGCCCACCTGCGGTGGTATGTCTGCAAAGGTGATCTTATAAAGGTGCTCCTTAAACTCCTGCCGGATCCCCTGCACGGTACCATCGAGTATCTTCTGTCCTTTGTTCACCAGGATGATATGATCACAGATCTCTTCCACCTGTTCCATGCGGTGGGTACTGAAAATGATCGTGGATCCGCTGCGGGCAAGGTTGAAGATCTCGTCTTTGATAAGATTGCTGTTCACCGGGTCGAGTCCGCTGAACGGTTCGTCCAGGATGATGAGCCGGGGCCGGTGCAGTACGGTGGTTACAAACTGCAGTTTCTGCTGCATCCCTTTGGAAAGGTCCTCCACTTTTTTATTCCACCAGGATTCCATTTCGAGTTTGGCGAACCAGGTCTTTAAACTTTCGATGGCTTCCCTTTTTTTCAGTCCTTTCAGTTGGGCCAGGTACAGGGCCTGCTCACCGATCTTCATCTTCTTATACAGACCTCTTTCCTCCGGCATGTAGCCGATCTTGCCGATATCGTTAACCGGGTCAAACAGTTTCCCGTCCAGCGTAATGGTACCGGCATCCGGATAAAAAATACCGGTGATCATGCGGATCAGGGTTGTTTTACCGGCTCCGTTCGGCCCCAGCAATCCAAATATCTGACCCTCAGAGATAGTAAAACTGATGTCATCTACTGCCTTTTGCGTAGCAAAATATTTTTTTAGATGAGCAACCTGCAGTAAGTCCATACAAATGATTTAATACTGTAAATATAACGAACGCCGGTGGTTGTTTATTAATAAATTGATAAGAGGCCGCACAGCAGCAGGTGCCGGTTTTTGCTTTGAAGATTTTACTGCACCTTTGCAGCATTATTCTAAGACATGAAGCAGAAAAATCTTACCGTGATCCTGTTGATCGCATTTGTGACCGTTATGGGTAGCTGGGGCTTCCTGGTACACCGTACCGTGAACCAGCTGGCTGTTTATGGGCTGCCAAAGAAAATGCAGGCCTTTTTCTATACCAATATGGACAGTCTGGTGTACAATGCGCCGCGGCCGGATCAGCGAAGGAATGTGGACCCTACGGAAGGGAATAAACATTTCCTGGATGGGGAATATTACGGCAACAATGCATTCGATAGCATCCCGCACAAATGGGAGGATGCGGTGGCAAAATACACTGCGGACACGCTGCGCAAATACGGTACCCTGCCCTATATAGTAGTGGAAACGCAAAAAAAACTGACGGAAGCCTTTCGGAGAAAGGACAAGGACAGCATTATTTTTTATGCCACCGACCTGGGACATTATATCGGCGATGCGCATGTGCCCCTGCACACTTCCCTGAATTATGACGGGCAGCTGACCGACCAGCGGGGGATACACGATCTATGGGAAACGACCGTTCCCGAGGCAGCACTTACTGATTTTACAATAAAAAGCCGGCACAAGGCAAAGTACCTGCCCTCTGTGGAAACCGCCATCTGGGGCATACTGAAGCACACGCATTCCCTGCTGCCCGCAATGTTCGCAGCGGAAAAAGAAGTGTCTAAAAGCTTTGCAGATACTTCCCGGAAATACCGCTGGGAATTCCGCTGGGGAAAGAACCGCCGCTTCTATTCCAAAGAGTTTGCTGTTGCGTTCAATAAGGCATTGCAGGGGTCCATCAACGACCAGCTGATCCGCAGCAGCAACGCCTTATCCGATTTCTGGTACACCGCCTGGGTGGATGCCGGCCGGCCGGATTTGAAAGACATTACGGGACCATCCTATCAGAAAAAACAGTTCCGCAAAGAACGCAAGTCCTATCGTCACGACCAGCTGATCAAAAAGGGATGGCTGATCAGTAATAATAACCGGACGAAGGACTGAGTTGCAGGTTACAAATTTCTGGTCTCAGGTCCCCAATCTTAATTCTGAACGTTCAACGCTCAATTCCAGATTTCAAACAGATCATTTTCGCAACCCGCTCGCCGTCCATGGCCGCGCTTACAATGCCTCCGGCATACCCGGCGCCTTCGCCGCAGGGATAAAAGTTCCTGAGCTGTGGATGCTCAAGCGTCTCTTTATCACGCGGGATCCGCACCGGTGAAGAAGTACGGGATTCGGTGGCCACGATCACTGCTTCATTGGTATAATACCCTTTTATTTTTGTGCCGAACAGTTTAAAGCCCTGTTGCAGAGACTTGCTTACAAAGGACGGCAATACTTCCCATAATGGTGCAGCATGAAGACCGGGCAGATAGGAACAACCGGGCAGCGTTTGTGAAAGGGTACCTTCACAAAAGTCCACCATCCGCTGTGCGGGAGCTACCAGCTGCCCGCCCCCTGCGGTAAACGCCAGCTGCTCCACCCACTGCTGAAAATAAAGCAGGAACAGCGGGCTGTTGAATGTGCTTCCGTATTCTTTTTTAAAAGCCGGCAGGGCCTTTACATCTTTCTCTTCCACCTGTACCACGATCCCGGAATTGGCATACGGATTATTGCGTTTGGAAGGTGACCAGCCGTTTACAACGATCTCGTTCTGATCGGTAGCCGCGGGGGCAATGATCCCTCCCGGGCACATGCAAAAGGAAAACACACCATGGTCGCCTACCTGCTGCACCAGGCTGTAGGAAGCGGGTGGCAGCCATTCGCCGCGGGAAGCGCATTTATACTGTGCGGCATCGATCAGCGATTGCGGATGCTCTGCCCGCACACCCAGGGCAAAGGGCTTGGCTTCTATATGCAGGTTATTGTTGTACAGCAGATGGAAGATATCCCGCGCAGAATGACCTGTTGCCAGTATAACGGCTTCGCCGGTGAAGGCATCGCCGTCGGCGGTAGTGACACCGTTCAATACACCGTTATCGGTTATAAGACCGGTCACTTTTTTATTGAAACGGACCTCACCGCCACAGGCAAGGATCTGTTCGCGCATGCCGGTAATGATCTGGGGCAGCTTGTTGGTGCCAATATGGGGATGCGCCTGGTACAGGATTTTTTCCTCGGCGCCAAAGCGCACAAAAGTGTTCAGTATTTTATTGATGTCGCCCCGTTTATTGCTGCGGGTATACAGCTTGCCATCACTGTAAGTACCGGCGCCGCCTTCACCAAAACAATAGTTGCTTTCAGGATTCATTATTCCCTGTTTGTTAATGGCCGCCAGGTCGCGCCTGCGGGTGCGTACATCCTTGCCGCGCTCCAGCACCAGGGGTTTGATGCCCTGCTCAAGAAGCTGCAGCGCTGCAAAAAGTCCGGCAGGACCCGCCCCTACAATGATGACTTTTTTGGAGGCGGAATGAACGTCTTTATAAACGGACCGGATCACCTCCCGTTGCTGTGCCGGCTCATCAATATAAACCAGCAGCGACAGCTGGATAAAAGGCTGGCGCCCCCTGGCGTCTATGGAACTTTTTAATATGGTATAACCCGAAACAGCATCCGGATTTTTGCCGAGTGAGCGGGCGATGAGTTGCTGAAGCTGTTCCGAAGCTGAAGCTTCTTCGGGCCTGACGCGAAGGGTAATGGTCTGTTGCATAATGTCCGATTTTTATCCGGAAAATTTCTGCAAAGAAATGAAAATTTTACGGCAGATGCCGGAACTTTATCCGTATGAAAAAGCAAGTCACTGTTTCTTTGACCGCGCGGTTGCTGAAGTTTGCAGAAAATGGCGATAAAACCGGGTGGACCTATATCGAAGTTCCGGCAGACCTGGCCCAGGAATTGCTGCCGGGAAATAAGAAAATCTTCCAGGTAAAAGGAACCATCGACCGTCACAGGATCACCGGCACCTCGCTGTTGCCGGTGGGAGGGGGCAATTTTATACTGCCTGTAAATGCTTCCATGCGTAAGGGTATCCGGAAAAAGGAAGGCGCCGGGGTAGAAGTAACGCTACAACTGGATACCAAAAAATATGAGCTAAATAAAGAGCTGATGGAATGTTTAGCTGAAGAACCGGCGGCACTTGATTATTTTAAGTCGCTGGCACCATCCCACCAGCATTATTTCAGCAAATGGATCGACGCCGCCAAAACCGATACCACCAAAGTTACGCGTATTGCACGCTGTATTCACGGGTTACAGCGCAAATGGGATTATGGACAGATGATCCGCTTTTACAAGAATAAAGAGGGATGATATACGAGGCAGTAAAATTATCAGTGTCTCAGCGGCGCTGCGGCATTTTCCCACTGAAGTACACCGATTATTTTTGCTCACAGATTCCGCGGATGTGCACAGACTAAGGATTATTAAAAGACTCTGTGCTGATCTGTGAGCGGATGGACCTTAAGATTTGAAACAACTGCTATTCAGAAATCAGTTTTGAAAGCTTTAGCCGTTTACCGACATTTGTAGTCTATGGTATCCAGTTTAGAAAAGATCAGGAAGCCGTTCTTTATCGGCGTTGCGGGCGCGGGGATGAGTGCTATTGCCCAGTATTTACAGGGAACCGGCATGGAGGTTGCGGGAAGCGACCGTTTTTTCAACGAAGGGAAAGCTGGGGACATAAAAGCACGTCTGGAAACAGAAGGCATCACCTGTTTTTTACAGGATGGCAGCGGCATCACTCCGGATGTGGATCTTGTGGTGGCGTCTACTGCCATTGAAGATACCGTTATCGAAATAAGAAAAGCAAAAGAGCTCAATATTCCCATCATCCGCCGTTCGGAACTGCTGGCCCTGATCGCCGCCAGCAAAAAGACCATCGCAGTGGGGGGTACCAGCGGCAAGAGCACTACTACCGGGATGTTGTTTGATATACTACAGCAGGCGGGTAAACATCCGTCGGTGATCAGTGGTGCGGGGCTGGTGAGCCTGATCCGGCAGGGCAGGATCGGGAATGCATTTGTGGGAACAGGGGAGTGGCTCATTATTGAAGCGGATGAGAGTGATGGCTCTATCGTGCAGTACCACCCTGAAATCGGACTATTGCTGAATATTGAAAAGGACCATAAGGAACTGGATGAATTAATGCAGGTATTTGACACCTTCCGGAACAACAGCCGGCTGTTTTGTGTGAACCAGTCAAACGAGCATTCAAAAAAATTATCGGCAGATGCGGCCAATGATTTTTGTGTGGACGGCACCTGTGCCGGTGCGGGCTTTCAGGTATCGGATTTTCTCCAGGACCGGTTTCATATTTCCTTCCGTATCAATGGTCATCCATTTGGGATCAATATTCTCGGCCGGCACAATATGGAAAATGCCGCCGCCGCTGCTGCTGCTGCTGTACTGGCAGGTGCTACGCTGGAAGATGCAGCGAACGCACTGGCACATTATGAAGGGATTTACCGGCGCAGCCAGGTGCTGGGACAAAAGAACGGGGTTTGGGTAGTGGATGATTTTGCACATAACCCTGTTAAATGTGCGGCGGCCATCCGCTCCTGCCAGCCCGTTTCTGATAAGGTGGTGGCCTGGTTCCAGCCGCACGGTTATACCCCCACAAAATTCCTGCGCAGCGAGTTTGTACAGGAAATAGCAGGAGCATTAAGACCCCAGGATGAGATCTGGATGAGCGAGATCTTTTATGCAGGAGGCACCACCACAAAGGACATCTCTGCACTGGATCTGATCAATGACCTGAAAATGCTTGGGAAAAATGCCTATTTTGTAGAAGACCGGGATCAGCTGCTCACAGAAGCCGGCAGTCACCTGGGGCCGGGCACCACCCTGCTGCTGATGGGTGCAAGAGACCCCTCGCTGGAGCAATTTGCCAAAAAAGTTTATGAAACACTTTAAACCGCAGCTCTGGCGGAAAACACTTTATTATAGTTATTGGGCTGAAAGAGATAAAAGCACATCACCATTAAAAGGCTGTAGTTAGTGGCATCGCTTGGGTTATCGCCTTCTACTGAACAAACAGCTACCGGCTTCTCCCGGTTTTCGTCAATGATTTCAATCACGTTGTGATTGTCATTTTTGACATTCAGATAAAAACGCTTATCCTCTACTTCAATATAACGCTGACGCCCCTCTTTGGATATTTTCCCCAGCTCTGCACCATATTCATTTTGCAATACGAGCTTGTTCTTGAAAAGTCCTTTCTTTTTATAATGAAACAGGCGCTTTTCTCCGTCGGTCGATTCCAGATAAACCGAATCCGACTTCGGTTTGTACGCCAGGGTGAGCATTTTTTGACCATTGTACCACAATCCAAATCCGGTGTTACCAAGGCTGGATGTAATAGTCTTCCATTGCATATCAAAAAATTTATGCGGTAAATGTACATCCCTAAGAACGGTTGACACCGTTTTAACCTAAAATTAATGTAAACTTAATATTAGGACTGTTATTTGCACATTCAATGCACAAAACTGACCAACTGAGTGGATATTAGGCGGTTATACGACCGTGGATAAATAGGTAAATTAACACCAGCAGAAGAAGCAATATCAGGATGGAGAAATAAAGCCACCATTGGGGCTGGAGTTGCCGTTTGGTGCGGGCGTCTCTTTTTTTCTGTGTCCTTTTCTTAAGATCCCGGTTCAGGGCTTCAGCGATCAGTGTGAGCCGTGCGGTATCGTCGATCTCCTGTAATCCTTCCACCGCATCATTATAGAACGGATCGTCCAGCAATTGCTTTTCAAGCTCATGCACTTCTTCCTTCCCCAATTGATTATTGAGGTACTTGAGTAAGAGTTCCTGGCTTACATTTTTATTTAAATGGGATAATATGTCTTTTAAATCCTCAGCCATTGTCTTTTTTTGCTTTTTTAAGCATTTTTTGGATCAGCAATTTTAAATTCCTTTTCCCATTTTGTATATAACTTTTTACCTGGAGCAGGCTGTAGCCTTCAGAGGCACTGATCTCCTGGTAGCTCTTTTTTTTCAGGTAAAACAGAATTACGGCCTGCCGTTGCTCCGCATTCAGGGACTCCAGGGCTTCCTTCAGCAATTCCGGACTGACAGCCTCCTTTTCCGGGTCCTCCTCCGGTGCTTCGGTGACGGAATTGTTCTCGGTCAGTTCCACCGGAACAGTCCTTTTTTTATCCCGCAACACCGAAAGACAGTGATTTTTCGCCACAGTGTACAGCCACGACTTGAAATAGTCGATCCGGTACTTGTGCACTTCCTGGATCACTTTTAAAAAAACCTGTTGTACCGCGTCCTGCGCCTGGGTTTCATCCTTAAGATACTTCATACATACCCCGAAAAGCAGAAGGGTATAACGTTCCAGCAATATACCCAGCCATGAACTGTCGCGTTCCTGCAGGTGTCGTTGCAGCAATTCCTGGTCACTGATATGGTCATAGCGGCTATTGCTCACAGAAATAAAGGTATTTAAACTATCTGTAAGATGCAAGATTAAACAGATTCCATAAAACAGTGTTTTAATACTGATGGCGTTGCATTGTTAAGTTTTATCTTTACAGAAGGCGTCAAAACAATCAAAAAGATGAAATACGGAATAGTGGTAGTGCCGGCGGCACCGGTTCGTAAAAAACCGCATCATAAGTTTGAAATGGTGAATCAATTGCTGTTTGGAGAAAAACTGATCCTGCTCTCGGTGAAGCAAAAGGGCTGGTATAAGGTGAAAAGCCTGTATGACGGGTATAAAGGATGGGTGACCCAGCATATGATCCATGAGATCGATAAGGACACGGCGAAAACCACAACGTACGGTCTTGCCGGTGAGCTGCTGAACACCATACAGGTAAACGATTTGCCGATGCATATCCCTATGGGATCTTTTATAGGGGAGGCCGTGAAGGGAAAGGGACGCATCGGTAATTGGGACTATGAATATAAAGGTACGCTGGCCGGCAGCGTTGCAGATCCGGCTGCCGCAAAGGCCGCAATTGAGAAATACGGAAAAGAATGGTTGAACGCTCCCTACTTATGGGGAGGGAAAACCATACTGGGCGTGGATTGCAGCGGTTTTGCACAAACGATTTTTAAAATGGCGGGGATCCCGTTGCTGCGCGATGCCTGGCAGCAGGCACAGGAGGGCCGTGTTGTAAAAAAGCTGGAGGAGGCCGCGTTGGGTGATCTGGCGTTTTTTGACGACCGGCAGGAGATCGTACACGTGGGCATTCTGCTGGGGCCGGACCGGATCATTCATTCCTCGGGAAAAGTACGCATCGATACAATTGATAAAAAGGGGATCATCAGCAGTGAAACCGGAAAACGCACCCATCGTTTAAAACTGATCAAACGGATGCCGCAACTTATTCGATCGACTGAAGGATCGACCGGTTAAAGTAATAGTAATCATAGAGCATGCCGCTGGGTATGGCGCGATTGCCGGCATATTTCATACGCAACACCACCAGCAGCGCCAATTCTCCATCGTCCTTTACATACCATGCCACGGAAATAGGTGCTGCCAGGGAAGCGCTCATCGCATGATTGGTAATCGCACCCTCCCTTACACCCTTTATGTTCTTTAACTGCGCTTCCCCCTGCACGGACAGGTTCCGGCGGATTTTTTTGTTGATCTTTTTGTATTCCCGTTTCAGGGCCCTGACCGTTTCAGCCGTACTGTCAAAAAAACCGGTGATCTGGTACAATACGACCGTATCCATGAACGGCTTTGCCGTACGGATCATCCGTTTTTTTTCAGCCAGCAATACTTCGATCCGGTTTGCGCGGATGGTAAAGGGATTGAATGATTTATAGTCGCCCTGCACAGAAAAAAGACTGGTATCCGATTTATCGGAGGATTCGGTGATGTTCAGTTGAGGATCGGTTTTAACTGCATCTACAAAAGCAGAGAACTGTCCGGAAAAGGGGTCGACCCGGAAATAGTCTTTCACCACTTTAAAAAACTGGTCTTGTGCGGCAGCAGTACCAACCCATATAAAAAGTATAAAGGAAAGCAGGTATCTCATTTAAGCAGGCGGTCAGGGCATTTCTTTGAATTTCTTTTTATAATAATCAATGGCTTCGGAGATAATGGACAAAGCAGTTTCTTTATCCTGGAAGGTATCTATTTCCACCTTTTTACTTTCGAGCACTTTGTATTGCTCAAAAAAGTTACGCATTTCCAGCAGGAAATGATGGGGCAGCTCATCAATATTTTCATAGTGGTTGACAGAAGGGTCATCAATGGCCACCGCAATGATCTTGTCATCCCGTTCACCGCTGTCAATCATCTGCATATTTCCGATGACTTTAGCTCTTACCAGGCAAAAGGAACGGATCGTCTGCGAGCAAAGCACCAGGATATCCAGCGGGTCATGGTCCTGCCCCAGCGTTTTCGGAATAAATCCATAGTTAACAGGATAGTGGAAAGAGGAATAGATGACCCGGTCCAGTTTTAACAACCCCGTCTCCTTGTCGATTTCATATTTGGCTCTTGATCCTTCCGGTATTTCTATGATCGTATTTACAATTTCCGGTGCGCCTGCTCCATAACTAACGCCGTGCCATGGGTGTGTGATTGTTGCCATCGTATTCATAAATTTTTAGTAAGGGATCATTCCTGTTCACTCCTTATCGTCAATCAAAAATAACAAGTTTTTTGATCGGAATGTTTATCAGTCAAGATTAATTGGCCGGGATCTGTTTATTGGGGTCAAACAGGTATTTGAAATCAACCAGCCAGGCCCCGTCCTTCTTCACTACTTTCAGCGTGTCCTTTTTGTCTTTATAATAGGAGTTGGAATAAACAATGATACTTGCAGAGTCATTTAAAAGCTTGCGTTGGTGAATGTTAATGGTCGCATCCCAGAAACCCTGTTTCTCATCCGGGGTGCGGGATATGCGCGCCACAGCGTCCAGCCGTTCATCGTTTGCGGAATCGTGCAGCATATAATTGGCGGCGCTTTTAAAGTTTCCTTTCAGTGCCGCCTGAATGAAATTGCGTGCGGCGTCAATATCGGAATCACCCGGCTCGTCCTTGTCCGACTTATCCGGCAAACAGGCCGGCAGCAAAAAGAGCAGGGATAAAAAGTATAAGTAAATTCTTTTCATTCCTGCAATATAAACAACTTTATGCTCTCTCCGCCTTATTTTGCGTTTTCGGGATTTTTTACAAGATCTTTATACATGGGATTGGTTCCGGCCCTGGTGGTTGAATAAAAAAGGGGGCCCGGGGGCCGCCCTTTAAAGGTAAAATGGAATATATTTTACCCTATTTTTTTGGAAATTCCCTTGGAGTCCGTTGTTCCTGGTCTTCATGTTCTTTATGGTATGCCTTGATGATGGCTTTCACTAGGCGGTGGCGTACCACATCTTCCTCATCCAGTTCAATATGACTGATACCGGGAATATTGCGCAGAATGCGCACGGCAGTCTGCAACCCGCTTTTCTGATTACGCGGAAGGTCCACCTGCGTCATATCACCGGTGATGATGGCTTTGGCATTGGCACCGATACGCGTCAGGAACATCTTCAGCTGAAGATCGGTGGCGTTCTGCGCTTCATCAAGGATGATGAAAGCATTGTCCAGGGTTCGTCCGCGCATATAGGCCAGGGGCGCTATTTCGATGGTGCGGGTGGTCATGTAATACCCCAGCTTGTCTGCCGGAATCATGTCATCCAGCGCGTCATACAACGGGCGCAGATACGGGTCGATCTTCTCCTTCAGATCTCCCGGCAAAAAACCGAGGCTTTCGCCTGCCTCTACTGCCGGGCGGGTCAGGATGATCTTCTTTACCTGTTTGTTCTTTAAGGCTCTTACAGCCAGCGCCACGGCAGTATAGGTTTTACCGGTACCTGCCGGTCCGATGGCAAAAAGGATGTCATTCTTTTCTGCTTCCTGGACGAGCTTTTTCTGATTGGCGGTACGTGCACGAACCGACTTGCCATTGGGTCCGAATACCAGCACTTCATTGGGGTTGCGCTCCTGGAAATGATCGATGGTTTCCAGGTCGTCGCCGCCCAGTATCTGGTCGAAATAATTTTCGCTCAGGTGGCCGTTCCGTTCAATGTAAGACACGATCAGGTTTATTTTCTCTTTTGCTTCTGCTATCTGTTCGGGAGCGCCGCTTAGTTTCAACTGTGTGCCGCGGGAAAGTATTTTTAGTAGCGGGAATTTCTTCTTCAGCAGATCCAGTTTACCGTTGTTAACCCCAAAAAAATCAATGGGGTTGACTGTCTCCAGGTTAATAATTGCTTCTGTCAATGTTTTTCTTGTTTTAATTAAAAATCCTTCTTCTCAAATTTATACAACACCCTTTAAAATTGCGAATTTATTTTATGCACAGGATGTGTATTTTGTTAAAGCAACGATAATTGTGCCGGGTTTTAAAAACGGAGGGGAACAGGTTGGCCCATACGGGGGACCCTACTATGGATCATTATTTAATAAATAGCTGTACATTGCCACAAAAAAATATGGCGATTATTGCTCCTTCTTTGCTGGCGGCAAATTTTCTTCAGTTGCAACGTGAAGTGGAAATGGTGAATCAGAGCGAAGCAGCATGGCTGCACCTGGATGTGATGGATGGCCGCTTTGTACCCAATATCAGCTTTGGTCCGATGGTCATTGAGTTTGTAAAAAAGGTGACCACTAAAATCTGCGATGTGCACCTGATGATCGAAGAACCTTCAAGATATTTCGAACAGTTTAAAAAAGCCGGTGCCGATCATATCAATATACATATTGAGACCTGTCCGCTGCTGCACCAGGATATCCGCCAGATAAAGGCCATGGGCTTAAAAGCAGGGGTAGCTATTAACCCGCACAACCCCGCCAGTTTGCTGAGCGATATCATTGCGGATGTGGACATCGTACTGGTGATGAGTGTGAACCCCGGCTTTGGCGGCCAGACATTTATTCCGAATACACTGAACAAGATCCGTGAGATCAAACAACTGATCCGGGAGAAAGGTTCCAGCGCGGTGATCAATATCGACGGTGGTGTAACGGTGAACAACGCGGCCGAAATTGTGGCTGCGGGTGCCGATGTACTGGTAGCAGGCAGCACCGTTTTCAATGCGGCAGATCCTCTTGAAGCCATCCGGCTGCTGAAAAATGCCTGATGTTTTCTAGCTTGTTGTTGCTACCTTTGCCGGTAACTAATTACTTATTAAAAACAAATGCTTATGTTAAAACGATTCGTTCTCCTGTTTTTTGCGGCGGGTGCCTGCAGTGCTGCTTTCAGCCAGGTTCAGTTTGGTGTACGTGCGGGTGTAAACTTTTCAAACGCGGTTGTCAGGGATGCTGATGACAATAAGATGCCTACCAATCTGCTGACCGGTTTTCATGCAGGGGTTACGGCAGAACTGCCGCTGGGCGATGAATTCGCGGTCAGCCCCGGCCTGTTGTTCAATACCAAAGGATATCAGTATAAAGTAACAAGTGACGGTCTTACGGTAACAGTGAATCAGCATCCTTATTATCTTGAACTGCCTGTCAATTTTCTTTATAAGCCGGAACTGGGTAATGGTCGTCTTTTACTGGGTGCAGGGCCATACCTGGCTTACGGCATCGGGGGGCGGTGGAAAGGCAAAGGGGCCATGGGCAATACCACTACCAGTCGGAGCGGTAGTCTTGAATTCAAAAATGATATCTCGTCCACCGACAGCAGCTACCTGGATTACAACAACCTGAAGAAGCTCCCTTATGGAAAGCCTTTTGATGTGGGAGCTGCATTGCTGGCCGGTTATGAGTTCTCCAATAAGTTCTCTGTTCAGCTGAACGGTCAGATGGGGTTGTTAAACATTGCACCCAAGGTGGACGGAAAGGAGACCGGGGAACGGCTCAAGAATATGCAGTTCGGTCTTTCTGTGGGCTATAAGTTTTAAGGCGCTGGTTTTAAAAAATCCAGCAGCGGCGCAATAAATCGGTCAAACGCTTCAATATGCGGCAGGTGGCCGATATTCGGGATTTCTACCAGTCTGGATCCGGGAATTTTTGCCTGTGTTGCCTTACCCAGCAGATCATAACGGCCCATTTGTTCCTGTATCTCTTTGGGTGCAAGGGCTTTTCCCAGCGCTGTTCTGTCGCGGGTGCCGATGATAAGAAGCGCCGGCATTTGCAGTTTGGCGAATTCGTATACTACCGGTTGTGTAATGATCATATCGTAGGTAAGTGCATTATTCCAGGCTACCAGGGGATACTGTTTGTTCTGCGTAACACCTGCCAGCGGGTACACCCATTCGTCGTATTCGGGCTTCCATTTATTGTCATAATAAAATTTCAGCTGGTAATTTTTTATGGATGTTTGATCCGCTTTGAGTTCTGACTGGTACCAGTTGTCAATGGTCTGGTAAGGGATCATTGTTTTGTAATCTTCCAGTCCGATCGGATTTTCAAGGATCAGTTTTTCAGTCACCCCGGGATACATCAATGCAAAACGCGTGGCCAGCATGCCGCCCATGGAATGCCCCAGCACTGCCGTGGTGCGGATCCCAAGATGATCGAGTATCTTTTTTGTATTGGCCGCCAGCTGATGAAAACTGTATTGATAATGTTGTGGTTTTGCTGATTTGCCAAAACCGATCTGATCCGGAGCGATGACGCGGTAACCGGCTTTTGTAAGGGCCTGGATCGTTGTGCGCCAGTAAGCACCGTTAAAATTTTTTCCGTGCAACAGCAGGATGTTCTTCCCGTTATGCTGTGCGGGTTTTACATCCATATAGGCCATTTTCAAAGATTGCTGCTGGTCTTCCAGTTCGAGGAACGAAACCGGATAAGGATAGGCATAGTTCTCCAGGTTGATGTCCAGAGCGTTCGATTTGTTCTGTGCTGTTGTTAACAATGGGAGCAGGAAAGCGAGCAGGAATATGAGTTGCTTCATTATGGGGAGATTTGTATCTGGTATAACAAAAACAGCGCCGGTAAGGTTGTTGGTATAATAAAAAAGCTCCGGGTTGAATGCCCGGAGCGTTGAAGTTTATAAAGAGCCTTCTTTTACCAGCCTGGATTCTGATGACCTTTCAATGCTTCACTGGCATCAATGTCTTCCTGCGGGATGGGGAAATAATAATCCCGGCCTTCATTGAAAACGCGAACATCTCCAACAGTGATGTGATTGGCGCTGGAGAAAGTAACAGCTCCGGTGGTCATATTCACTTTTCCGGGGCGTACTCCGTGAACGGGCCCGTTCATTACCTGACCGCCGATCTTCCAGCGTTTGATATCATACCAGCGTAATCCTTCAAAAGCCAGTTCCACTCTTCTTTCATTACGTACCTTCTGGCGGAGGCCTTCCTGGCTCATATTGGTTACCGGTGGCATCCCCGCTCTTGCCCGTACTTTGTTGATGGCGCTGGCTGCTTCACCCAGGTTGGATCCCTGTTCGATCAGGGCTTCCGCATAGGTCAGTAACACTTCTGCGTAACGGAATACGATAAAGTTCAGTCCCTGGGCTTCTTCAGGAGACTGTTTTGTAAGGTTTTCCACCGGGGCACAGTACTTACGGAGACAATAGCCGGTGCGGGAACGGTTCCCCTGGGAAGAATTGTAATATTCATCAGGTCCCACGGGTTCCAGGCTGTTAAAGATCCGGCCGTTCCAGGTTTGCCCCGGGAAAATGATGGTGGCATAAAAACGGGGGTCGCGGTTGTCATAAGGCTTGTCCGGGTTTACCGTGGATCCGTTCTTGGTCTCGTACGCGTCTACCATGCTCTGTGTGGGGTTTACGGAGTTCCATCCGCCTTCCGCTACTGTATAAAGCGCATCGATCCAGGAGCCCCAGGTCGGCGGGGTGTATTTTACCTCCAGAATGACTTCGTTGTTGCGGTCCTCATTTTTCTGATTTTTTTCCCAGAATAATCCCTCATAATCATTAAACAGCTCGTATTGATTAAGATCGATGATGGACTTTGCATCTTTTGCAGCATTGACATAATCCCTGGTGAACAATTCCAGCCGTGCTTTCAATGCAAGAGCGGCACCTTTTGTGGCGCGCCCCAGCTCTTCGTCTTCTCTTTTCAGGGGCAGGATGTCCGCCACTTCAGCCAGTTCATTTTTAACAAAAGCTGCGATCTCTTCTTCAGTGCTTCTTCCGATTTTTGTCTCATCACCATAGGCCAGTACCTTGGTCACCAGCGGAACGCCTCCAAAACACATCAGTTTACGCGCATAGTCGAAGGCCCTGAGGAAACGGGCTTCTGCTTTCATGATATTTTTCTTTTCTTCATCCATGGGCACTTTGTCCACATTTTCGAGAAAGTAATTAGCGGAACGGATCCCCGTATACGGAAAATAAGTGCGGTACAGATCCACATAGCGCCCGTCTATTTTGGCGGCAGTGCCCGATCCCAGCGCTATATAGCTGGGCCACTGGTTGCTGAACGGGTTGTAACCATTGTCGGTAATATCATCCATCAGAATGGCATTGCCGTCTTCGAAGAAGCCGCTCATTTTTGTATTCTGATAAATGGCTGCCAGGTTTTGCAATGCCGCCTGCTCCGATGTGAAATATTTATCAACCGGGTAGGCATCCATGGCGTCCCGCTTTAGCTTAACGCAGGAGGAAAGCGAAATGCAGGCTATAATTATGGGTATATATATATTGCTTTTCATGTTATAAAATTTGAAGGATTTAGAAAGAAACATCAACACCAAATGTGAATATTTTAACCTGGGGATATCCGGCAGTGGCACTGCTTACCTCAGGGTCAATGCCCAGGTCCCTGGGGATTTTTGACAGGGTAAACAGGTTCTGACCGGAAACATAAAAACGGGCATTGTTGAGTTTCAGTTTTTCCAGTACGGTGCCCGGCAGGTTGTAATAAACCCGCAGGTTCTTTAAACGGACATAGGAGGAGTTAAACAGGAATATAGTGGACGGGTAGGTTGAGTTGATGGAATTGGTAACAGAAGTACGGGGTAAACGCGTGCTGTAATTGTTCTCATCTGCCATCGGGTTGTAAGAATGATCGATGGTCCATTGTGTGATACTGTATCCGCTGTTAAATCCATACCCAACACTAGCGCCGAGGTATTTGTAATAATCTGCGGCACCCTGGAGCATACCGGCAATACCGAAGTTCTTGTATCCGAGATCAAAGTTCAGACCATATAACCATCTGGGCGTGCTGGATTTATTCAGCATTACTTTGTCGGATGCATTGATGATGCCATTACCATCCTGATCCTTTATCTTCTGATCTCCGTATTTCTGTCCTGTGATCAATGTATAGTTGGGATCAAGGAACTCGGATTTTGTCAGCAGCCCGGCATTTTCATAAATATAATAGGCGTTCAGCGGATAGCCAACTGTATTTTTTGTATTGCCGCTGGGTGCAAGATCGATACCTCCAAGATCCAGAATCTTATTGGTGAGATAAGTAAGATTACCGTTTGCAAATATGGTAAATCCGCTGGTGGTTGTTTTATTCAATCCCAGCTCAAACTCGTATCCGTAGTTCTTCATTTTCCCGATGTTGGCAATGTAATCCTTACCACCATGCACAGAGGATACTTTTTTTGTCATCAGCATGGCATTGGTTACTTTATTAAAATAGCCCAGACTGAAATTGACCATGCCGTTCCACAGGCCTCCTTCAATGGCCACATCCAGCATTTTTGTACGCTCCCAGGTAAACCCGGTATTCTGATCCTGGATCACCATCATCGGATTGTAGATCTGATCACCGAATATATAGTACAGGGGACCGAAATAGGAGTTAGAGGCAGGACCAAAAAGAGACTGGTAGGAATAATATAATTGATTATAATTGGCCAATGTAAGATCATTATTATCACCGGGAAGGTTCTGGTTCCCCAGCACCCCATAACTGGCTCTTAATTTCAGCTCGGATAAAGTGGGCTTCAGTGATTCCATGAATGGTTCTTCCGAGATACGCCATCCCGCAGAAGCGGAAGGGAAAAAATCCCAGTTGGAACCAGGGGTCAGCCGGGAAGAGCCATCCTCGCGGGCGTTCAGCTCCAGCAGGTATTTCTTTTTATAATCATAATTAACCCTGGCGAACAAACCCATAATGCCCCATTCATAGGCAATACTGTTATTGTTGATGCCGGTTTGCGGACCCAGCTGCAGGCTTCCGGAGAGGTTGTTGGGATAGCCTTCGCGGTAGCCGCTCAGATAGCGGAAGGTATGGAACTCCTGTTGTCCTCCAAGAATGGCATTCAGACTATGATCACCGAATCGCTTCTGATAGGTCAGATCCAGTTGCTGCAGATAGTGCACATCTTTATAAGATTCTTTTAAAGAGGAGTTGGGACCTGATGTTGTTCCATTATACCAATCGAGTGAGTTCTTGAAAATATCCTTTGTGTTATCGCTGTAGTTAATACCGTTGGTGAATTTGAGGTCAAGCCCTTTGGCGATCTGGTATCCCAGGTTCACATTGGCAAGAATATTATATACCTGGCTGTTTTGCAATCCACCTTCGTAGGCCTGTCTTACCGGGTTTCTTGTGTCATTGGTGGAGGTAATGTTCCAGTCTCCGTTTGAGTTTTTAATAGAATCCACCGGTCGCTGACGGTTAATAGCGCTGATGATGGCACCAAGATTACCTACCCTGGCAGAAGTGGGTTCCTTGGCCTTGGTATAGCCGATACCCAATGACAATGCCAGTGTGAATTTGTTCCATTTGATCTCGGCATTGTCCCTTAGGGTATAGCGCTGGTATTTTGTGTTGACGATATTCCCATCCTGATCGAGGTAGCCAAAGGAGGCATTATTCCTTACGGAAATGCCTTCATTGCTGAGACCGCCGGAAATATTGATCGTATGCGAATGGGTAAAGCCGTCCTTGTCAAATAGGGCACCGCGCCAATCCGTGCTGGGCACGGCCCCTGATTTCCAGCCATTCAGTTCAGCCTGCGTAAATACTTTTTTTGAAGCATCAAAATCCGGGTTGGCGCTTGTTATGGCATCGTACATCAATGCAGTATTATACGCGTCGGCATAGGCATAAGCGCTGGCTTCTTTAAACAGTTCCGTGGGTTTTTGAAAACCCATATAACCGGAATAGGAAATAACCGCCTTGCCGATCTTCCCTTTTTTTGTGGTAACCAGTACCACGCCGTTGGCGGCACGCGCACCGTATAACGAAGATGCAGAGGCATCTTTCAGCACCGAAATGGATTCAACATCATTCGGATTGATCATACTTAGTGTACCGGGAATCCCATCGATAATGATCAGAGGGGAGGTGCCGCTTTGAAGGGTACCGATACCCCGGATGTTGATGGAGGGATTGGCTCCCGGCTGACCAGATCCCTGGGTGATATTGACGCCGGCTACCTGCCCCTGCAACGCGGAAGCAATATTGTTTACCGGACGATCCTGTATCACTTTGGTATTTACCTGCGTGATGGAAGAAGTGATGGTTTTTCGCTGCTGGTTACCGAAGGCTACAGCCACTACTTCCGATAACATTGTGGCATCGTCCTCAAGAATGATCTCAAGAGGTTTGCTATCCGTTACGGTAACCTCCTGTGTCTTTTTTCCTACAAAAGATACTTCCAGTACCACCTGCTGCTGACCGGTTTTCAGTTCAAACAATCCTTCACTGTTGGTAGTGGTTCCTTCGTTGGTTCCTTTTACCTGGATGGATGCGCCTGCAACAGGTGCACCGGCTTTGTCAGTGACCTTTCCGGTTATCGTCTGTTGCTGAACCTGGAAATAGGAAAGGGAAGTTGCAGCCGTTGCATTATTGGAGCAAAGTCCGGCTGCAAGAAAAGGAAGCAAAGCGATCACTAGCAAACGTGCCTTGCCAGGCGGATGCAGGCTTTTTTTAAAAGCTGCAATAAGATAATTGTTCATGTGTGCAATTTTTAATTAAGTATCAGATGGCTGTGTAAAAACACAGTGAAAGGCAGCCAAGGTATAGAAAATAAAATGTTAAAGTGGTTGTATTCAGGGGTAATCTTTGTGCAATCGGTTGCTCTTGAAAAATGAACAAAAAACAGGGGAAATCCATTTTTAAAAAAGAATTGGAAATCAAAATTTTACAGATATGCACAAAAAATTGCGCATGAAGTGCAGCTCTAAAGACCCTGATCGGTTAGGGCATTGTTTGCTTTGCGGTGACTGCTGCCAAGCACCGGAAAATAAAAAAAAGAGGCGGTCTCTGTTTGGAGACCGCCTCTTTTTTTTAATTATAGTCAGTATGTTTTTTAAATCCCTGTCGCGATCTTCAGCACTTCTTCCATCCGGCTTACATAATGGAATTTTAGCCCTTTTATAAATGAGGCTTCGACCTCTTCCACGTCCTTCTGGTTCTGCTGACAAAGAATGATCTCCTTCAGGCCTGCACGTTTAGCGGCCAGTATTTTTTCCTTGATCCCGCCCACCGGCAGTACCTGCCCGCGTAAAGTGATCTCACCGGTCATCGCCAGGTAGGGCTTTACTTTTTTGCCGGTCAATGCCGATGCGATGGAGGTCATCATCGTGATGCCGGCGCTGGGTCCGTCTTTTGGAGTAGCGCCCTCGGGCACGTGGATATGGATGTTCTTTTTCTGGAAAAGCGAGCTGTCTATTTTATACGTGCCGGCATTTGATTTGAGATAAGTAAGCGCGGTGGTGGCACTTTCCTTCATCACGTTGCCCAGGTTCCCGGTAAGGTGCAGTTCACCCTTGCCATCACTCAGACTGGATTCGATGAATAAAATATCACCGCCCACATAGGTCCAGGCCAGTCCTACCGCCACACCGGGCAGGTTCACGGTTTTATACAGGTCGTTGCTGTAGCGGGGTTTGCCCAGGATCTCCTGAACATCATCGGTGGTCAGCGGTGTTTTCAGCGTTTCCCCCATGGCTACTTTTTTAGCCTGGTTGCGCATGATGCTTGCCAGTACGCGGTCCAGCTCCCGTACACCGCTTTCGCGGGTATAGTCGGCGATGAGTTGTGCCAGCACTTTATCTGAAAAACGGATACCGCTCTTTGCCAGTCCGTGCAACTCTTTCTGTTTGGGGAGCAGGTGCCGCTTGGCGATCTCAATTTTTTCCTCGATCGCATAACCACTCAGGTCGATGATCTCCAAACGGTCGCGCAGGGCGGGCTGAATGGTTTGAATGTTATTGGCCGTAGCTATAAATAATACCTTGCTCAGATCGTATTCCAGCTCCAGGTAGTTGTCATAGAAATTATTGTTCTGTTCCGGGTCCAGTACTTCCAGCAGGGCACTGCTGGGATCGCCGCGGAAATCATTCCCCACTTTATCGATCTCATCCAGCACGATCACAGGGTTGCTGCTTTTTACTTTCCGGAGCGATTGAAGGATCCGCCCCGGCATGGCTCCGATATAGGTTTTACGATGCCCGCGGATCTCACTTTCATCATGCAGGCCGCCCAGGCTCAGCCGTACGTATTTGCGCCCCAGCGCACTGGCGATACTTTTACCCAATGATGTTTTACCGATTCCCGGAGGGCCGAGAAAGCAAAGGATCGGGCTTTTCATGTCGCCTTTTAATTTAAGCACCGCCAGGTATTCCAGGATCCGTTCCTTGATCTTGGCCATACCATAATGATCATGATCCAGCGTCTTCTTGGCATTGGTCAGGTCATAGTGGTCTTCTGTATATTCGTTCCAGGGCAGGTCCAGCATCAGGTCCACATGGTTATACACCACCGAATAGTCCGGTGTGCTGGGATGCATCCGCTCCAGTTTTTCAATTCCTTTTTTAAACGCTTCTTTTGCAGTCTCCGGCCATTTCTTTGCTTCAGCCTTTTTCTGCATTTCCTTTATCTCCTGGCTGTTGGTATCGCCGCCCAGTTCTTCTTTAATGCTTTTCAACTGCTGTTGCAGGAAATATTCCCGCTGTTGCTTATCGAGTTCCGTACGGGTTTTATTGGTCACTTTGTTTTTCAGCTCCACGAACTGCAGTTCCTTTTGCAGCAACTGCATCAGGCTGCCGGCCCGCTCGCGGATATCATTCATTTCCAGCAGCTGTTGTTTTTCCTCTACCGATGTATTGAGGTTGCTGCTTACGAAGTGGATCAGGAAGGAGGGCTTTTCAATATTTTTCAGAATGATCGATGCTTCGGAGGGGATATTGGGCGACTGCTGGATGATATTGGTCGCCAGGTCTTTTATATTGGCGATATGTGCCTCAAAGTCGGCATCCACCGGGGTTTCCGTGTCAGGGATCCTTTTGATCTTTGCCTTGAAATAGGGGTCATCGGCCACGATCTGCTCAATGGAAAATTTATTACGTCCCTGTATGATCACCGTGGTACCGCCATCCGGCATTTTGATCAGTTTAATGATCTTGGCAATGGTACCGATGAGTTCGAGATCGTCCGACTCTGGGTTTTCCTGGTTACTGTCCTTTTGTGCCACCACGCCGATAAACTTGTTGCCTTTATAGGCCTCGTTCACAGCCAGGATACTTTTATCCCTGCCAACGGTTATCGGGAGCACCACTCCGGGAAATAAAACGGTATTTCTCAGGGGCAGGATTGCTATTTCATCGGGTATCTCATCCAGGTTTTCGTCGCCTTCGTTTTCATTGAGTGGAATAATGGGTAAAAAATCCATCTCATCTTCGGGTCTAAAATTAATATCAAACTTCATAATCTTTTTTAACAGGACAAACTGACAGCGCACTCTAACAAGTGCGCACATCTATAAACAGAACAATTAGCAGGTCAATTGTAATGCCACAAACAAAAATGCGGAAAGATTGACGGTTTTAAAGGATTCCTGACCACGGCTGACAGCTCCGGTCGCACTGCGACGGCCCCTGCTTTATGTCCGCAGCACAAAGCAAGACTATGTAATACTTAATATATTGATTATAACTGTTTAATGTCCCGGGAGCGGTTCTTACAACAGGGCGTATCCCACGGCAAGTTGCAAGGCCTGGTTTTTCCACCGCTCCTGTTGTGGCAGATCACTGACGTTGCTGAGACCGATGACATACCGGCCGGAAACCCGGAGTTTACTGAACTTCAGCTGAACGCCCCCTATCATGGAAAAATCTCCTTTTTTAAACGCCTCTTTCCCATTTTCCAGTAAGTTCTTGTCGGAGCTGGTAAGGATGCTGAACTGCGGCCCTGCCTCAATATGAAGAGGTCCGGCCAGATGATAATTCGCCAAAATAGGGATTGAAAGATAATTGAGTTTTGCCTTGGTCTGATCTTTTCTGAACCCCGGCAATACGTTCTTAAAACTGGTATCGCGGGTGCTGCTGGTTTGGGAATACAGCAATTCGGGGTTGACACTGAATTTTTTACTTACCCCGATCTCTGCAAAAAAGCCGACCAGGTAATTGTACTGGAATTCTTCCTTAAAACTTTTTCCATTGATCTTGGTGGCATTTACACCGGCCTTGGCCCCAACATGGAACTGCGCATTTGCAGAAAAAGCAAAAAGGGCGGTTGCTATCAGGAGGGCAGCGGTCTTTGTTACTTGCATAAAACTGAGTATTGTTGTTAAGACATTAAAAGTAGAAAAAAATGGCGAACTAAAGGAATGATTCTCAGACGAATTCAAAAACTGTGATTTCCGGAAGGATGCCTACTCTGCCGGGATACCCAATAAAGCCGAACCCCCGGTTTACATATAATTTCTGTTTTCCTTTTTCATAAAGGCCGGCCCACTGTTTATAAACATATTGCACCGGGCTCCAGCGAAATCCCGGTATCTCCACCCCAAATTGCATGCCGTGTGTGTGTCCGCTCAGCATCAGGTCCACATCTGTGTACTTTGTCGTAACCTCGGCATCCCAGTGAGAGGGGTCATGACTCAGCAAAATCTTGAAAGGATAAGCTGCACCATTTGACGCCCTTGCCATATCCCCGTAGCTGTGAAAGCGTGCTTTGCCACTGATGTTCTGTACGCCGATCAGGCCGATCTGGTCACCGTTCCGCTCCAGCGGGAGGTGTTCATCCAGCAGCAGTTTCCAGCCCATTTGTGCATGGATCGATTTTAACCGGTCCAGGTTGGCCGTTTTTTCCTTGGTGCCCGGCCAGCTGTGGTAGTCGCCGTAATCGTGATTTCCCAGGGTAGAGAAGACACCCATAGGCGCTTTCAGACGGGAAAAGACCTCGATATAGTGTTCCATTTCAGTAGCAGTATTATTCACCAGATCGCCGGTAAACACGATCAGATCCGCTTTTTCCTTCAGGACCATGTCGACGCCCCGGTTCACCGCAGCCCGGTTGCTGAAGCTGCCGCTGTGGATGTCCGACAGCTGGATCATCCGGAAACCCTTGAATCCCGCAGGAAGATTGGGGTAGGAAAGGGTCACCCGTTTTATTTTATAATTGTATTTATTGCTCAGTCCGAAAAGCAGCGTGGAAAAAATGCCGCCGCCGGCTGCAATGCCCAGCCAGGTAAGAAAGCCGGAGCGGGAGATCGTCTCCAGATCTGCTCCTGATACCTCGCCCACCTCGCTGTTGGCAGAAAAAAGTTTACCCCCCACCCATTGGGCCAGCCGCCGGATATCATCCACCAGGAAGAACACCGCAGCCAGGATCTTTCCGAGAAAAAGGGCAAAAATGATGGTAAAAATTATGCTGCGGCGCAGCCGGCCTGCTTCATGCGCCGGTAAGTAGGGCAGCAATAACAGGGTGCCAAAGGCCAGCAGCGTGATACCCCAGTAACTTACGGCAAATATTGTCCGGTTTTTTTGTGGGGAATAAGCAAAAACAGAGGAACGGATGGCGATAAAGATGTAAAGATCGATCAGGAGCATCACCACCAGCATCACCCACCAGAACGAGGTATTCCGCATAAAAGGAAGATTTTATTCGCTCAAAACTAGGTAAAATTTTGATCCGAGCTCGGGATCAGCGATGAGCTTTCGGCTTTGGGCGATCCGCTTGCTGCCTGAAACGCCGGAACTTACGACCGGGATCTGCCAGCCGGATGCCGCTGGTTAACCGCTGATAACTGATGGCTGAAAGCGAAGCGCGGCCCTGCCAGCTTTTCGCTTTTTATCCATATTAAGAATAGCAAATACTTTACATTTGCTTAATTGAATTTTTTTAGCGTTTTTTAGCAGCAGTTCAGACAGAATATAAGTACTATGGGAAAAATTATTGGAGTAGCGAATCAAAAAGGAGGGGTTGGTAAAACTACGACGGCCATTAACCTGGCGGCGAGTTTTGCGGTGCTGGAATATAAAACGTTGCTGGTGGACGCCGATCCGCAGGCAAACAGCACCACCGGCGTCGGCTTCGATCTGCACAACATTACACACAGTCTGTATGATTGTATGGCCAATCAGGCGCCTGCAAAGGAAGTCATCCTGAAAAGCGATATTCCCAACCTTGATCTGATTCCTTCCCACATCGACCTGGTAGGGGCGGAGATCGAGATGATCAACTATCCCAACCGCGAAATGGTACTTAAAAACATCCTGGAGGCGGTGGAGCAGGAATACGACTTTATAGTGATCGATTGTTCTCCTTCGCTGGGACTGATCACGGTAAATGCGCTTACCGCTGCAGCCTCTGTGGTGGTGCCGGTGCAATGTGAATTCTTCGCCCTGGAAGGGTTGGGTAAATTGCTCAACACCATCAAGATCGTGCAGAGCCGTTTAAATACCGAGCTGGTGATCGAAGGCATCCTGATGACCATGTATGATTCCCGTCTCCGGTTGTGTAACCAGGTGGTGAGCGAAGTACGGCGCCATTTTGATGACAAAGTGTTTGACACCATCATTCACCGGAATTCAAAACTGAGTGAAGCGCCCAGCTTTGGAAAACCGGCTATCCTGTATGATGCGGCCAGCAAGGGCGCCCTCAACTACCTCAATCTGGCCAAGGAGATCCTGCAGAAAAATGATATGACAAAGATTGCAAATGAGGAAAAGATTTTGGAGTAGCTGCTGATTACTGTTACCAACTTCAAACGTTAAACATCCGAGAAAGAAATGTCGACAACAAAACAAAATAAGGACGCACTGGGTAAAGGGATCCGCTCCCTGCTGGGCAGTATAGACGCAGAACTGAAAAGCACCGGCACCGGCGGGGAACAATTGAAAAAAACAGTAGTGGAAACTGCCACCAATATCCTGCGGATCCCGGTGGCGGATATTGAAATAAACCCCAAGCAACCCCGGCATGATTTTGATGAACAGGCATTAAAAGAACTGTCGGACTCCATAAAGATCCATGACATCATTCAGCCATTGACGGTTTCAAAAACCGCTGCCGGCAAATACCGCCTGATTGCGGGAGAGCGCCGTTTGCGGGCATCCAAGATGGCCGGACTGAAAGATGTACCTGCCTATATCCGCCAGGCCAACGATGCGCAGCTGCTGGAGCTGGCGCTGCTCGAAAACCTTCAACGGGAGGACCTGAACGCGGTGGAAGTGGCGCTGAGCTACAAGCGCATGATGGATGAACTGGATTACTCGCAGGAACAGGTAGCGGAACGAATGGGTAAGGACCGCAGCACCATTGCCAATTTTATACGACTCTTAAAACTCCCTCCCGATATTCAGCTGGCAGTGCGTAGCGGTGCATTGTCGATGGGGCATGCCCGGGCGATCATTAATGTAGATACGGTTGAAAAGCAGCTTTTTATTTTTAAAGAGATAAAAGACAAAGGTCTTTCGGTACGCCAGACTGAAGTACTGGTGCGCAACCTGTACAAGCAGGCGGGTACTGCCAAGAAACCGGTGAGCCGGGGCGGGTTGTCGTCCTCTTTTCAACGCATTGAAGACAAGCTGGCTTCCCAGTTCGATACCCGTGTAAAACTCAGGCACAGCAGTAACGGAAGCGGCCAGATCACATTCGATTATTATTCGGTTGAGGAATTGAATAAGCTACTGCACAACTTTAACGTATCGGTAGATTAATTAGTGCTTTATTTGCATCATGCGTTTCCTGAACAAAATAATACTGCTGCTATTTTTCTTTGCAGGTGCAGGCCTTAACCTTTATGCGCAGCAAACGGATTCCGTGGCTGTAAAGGACACCCTTCCTATTGTGAAAGATACGCTTCCCGCCGGTGACACCACTCCTGTAAAGGATACGGGAAAGGTAAAGGCGCTGAAGGCGGGTAAGGTAAAGGATAAATATGTGGACAGCGTGGCCCGGAAGGACCCCCGTTACCGGAACCCCGGAAAGGCGGCGCTTCGCTCAGCAATATTGCCCGGCTGGGGTCAGGTATACAATAAAAAGATCTGGAAAGTGCCCATTGTTTATGCTGCACTGGGTGTTACAGGAGGGCTTTTTATTGATAATTTAAAATGGTACAAACGCTTCCGGTACGCATTTACGGTAGCTTACAATATCTCGCAGGGAAAGGACAGTCTTACCGGTCCGAATTATGCAAAGGTTTATGATCAGCTGAAGCGGCCGTTCTTTGAAGGGCCGAACGGATTGAATACGGAGGGCCTGCGGAGCAACCGGGACCAGATCCGGCAGGATGTGGATTATGCCTTTGTTTTTTTCCTCATTGCCTGGGGATTGAATGTGGTGGACGCCACGGTGGATGCGCACCTCAGCACTTTTGATGTGTCGCCCAAGCTGAGCTTTAAGATACAACCGGGGTACAGCGAAATGGCCAATACCAGCGGACTGAGCTTTGTGCTGCGGTTCAAGTAGCGGGAACACCCGATGGCAGCCGCTGCCACCGGATCAATAAAAAACAGAAATTTTAGAATAAATGAAAATTGCACTTATCGGATACGGAAAAATGGGAAAGGCCATTGAAGCGATCGCACTGGAAAGAGGACATGAGATCGTGCTGAAGATCGACCTGGGAAATACGGAAGAATTTACCCCGGAAAACCTGCAGCAGGCAGATGTAGCGATCGAATTTACCGGTCCGCATACGGCTTTTGAAAACCTGGTAAAACTGATCCGGTTTGGAGTGCCTGTTGTAAGCGGTTCTACCGGCTGGCTCGAAAAAATGCCGGAATTGCTGCAACTGATCAACCAGCATGACGGTGCCTTTCTGTATGCAAGCAATTTCAGCATTGGTGTGAACCTGTTTTTTGAACTGAACAAAAAACTGGCGGCGCTGATGCATGGTCATGCAGACTATTCGGTAAGCCTGGAAGAAATTCATCATACTGAAAAGAAAGATGCACCCAGTGGTACAGCAATCACCCTGGCAGAGCAGGTGATGGATGTATACACCGAAAAAACAACATGGGTCAACGATGTACTGCCCCGGGAAGGAGAGCTGCTTATTACCAGCAAACGCATCGACCCGGCGCCGGGTACCCATACGATCACTTATTCTTCGGACATTGATGATATTTCAATCACCCATATCGCGCACAACCGCAAAGGGTTTGCCCTGGGCGCCGTGCTGGCCGCAGAATTCATAAACGATAAGAAAGGCGTTTTTACCATGAAGGACGTGCTGGCGCTGTAAGAACGGATGGATTAGGATACAAGATTTTAAGCCCGGTTAAGGGCTTTTTTTATGAGCTTTAAATACATGTAAATAAAAAATAATTTGAATCCTGTTGAGGAAATGATTATTTTTATCAAAGGATAGCCCTTAAATGCATCAGTCCGCTAACTCATGAATGCAGTTACAGGATCCGTTGTGAAACAGCAAGGCTGCCGCCGGGCTTCATCCGTTTAAAAGCATACTAACCATGAGCAGGATAAGGATTGTAAAAGGTACTTATACAAAGGTCACGCATGGAAATCACAATATGTATTCCAGGGAGAACATCAATGCGTTTGCAAATAATATAATTAAAGAAAAGGGAGAGGAGGAAGGCGTCCGGCACGGCGATCCGGAAACACCTCCCAGCAATGATCTCTCCTTCTCTATAAAGGTCTTTCAGGATAACAGTGAAATAAAAGAAGGCGCCTATGTCTTCATCTCTGAGGTACCGGAAATGCCAAAGCTGCGGATCGATGTGACCGTTGGTAAGGATTATAATTATAAAAAGGTATTGTTCCGGCTGAAAACGGCGTTCGTGTTCAAGGCTTCCGAAGTCATGTTTAACCGGAACGATGTGGATTATTTTCCGGCACCTTCCGGACAAAGCAGCTTCCGCGAAGCCCCGGCAGGTCAGACTTCCAGCTGGGAGGTGGATTTCAGGGGATTGTTCCGCGGCGGAACGGCTATAGTAGAAGCATACAGTGCAGACGGAAAAACAGTGTTAAAGAAATTTGTTTTTTATATCAGGGGGAAAAACCCCTCAAAGACAGTGGTAAAGGATTATCTGGTCAGCAAACAGTATCTTTCCAGATACTGGTTCGTATTCAAGATCATTCTGAGTGAATCGGGCAGTGAGAATGTTACTGTGGTACGTCAGTTCTGGGATCCGGAGTATGTAAAAACAAAGGTCAAAGGCAAAACAAAAGTGGTGGCTGCAGAGTATGGTCCTTCGGGCCGGGGACTTGAAAGCAAAGGCATGCCTAATTATGGGTTTCCGGATGGCTGGGGAGCCGGACAGATCGATTTTGCAGCGGAAAAAAGAAACAAGAGCGCTTTGTCAAAAGAAGCCGCTGCAGCGCTGGAGGCGGTTGATAAGAACCCGGATTATATCTGGAACTGGAAAGAGAATATCGATATAAAGATGAACAAAAAGATACCGGAAAAAGTAAGGATGGCCGTAGCGCAGTTCAATAAAATATTCAAAGGAATAAAAACGGTCGCCTCCTTCACGCAGCTGGAAGGGTTGATCACTTATAAGACCTGTCCCAGCACCATCGCTGAGTTTGCGGCATTTAATAAGTTTATGACGGACACGGCCTCCGGAGATTCGGAAAAGTCAATACTGGATGCCGAGCTGATCAAGCTTTACAATGGCGGACACTATATCACGGGTATTACCAATAAAGGGGTGCTGCAGATCAGCCAGAAGAACAGCCTGGGGTTTGATTATAATGAACGGATCGGGAATGTTAAAGAATAATGTTATGAAACGGTTTTTTTATACAGGGTGCTTTGTCCTGGTCAACTTGCTGGCCTGTTTTACGGCAAAACCTGCTTCGTACCATAACGCGGCCCGCGAAGCATTGCAAAAAAAGGACACCATTCCCGACACCTTTGTTGTAAACGGGATGTTGCGGCTTCAAAATAAAACCTATCCCCTAAAGCTGCAATACCGGAAGCAGCCGGAGGACGCTTCTCTTTCTATTACTGTGCTGCGGGAGGACGCGCTGTTTCCCGACAGTTTCTATACCATGCTTGACAGCTATTTTGAACAGGCGCCTGTGCTGACCACCGGGGCCAGTTATCCTGAAACTTATGAACGGCTGCGGGCCGCGGGCTTTGCAGACAGCAGTTTTATCTGCTATGCGAAGGAAGGGTATGGCCGTATGACCGCAAAAGCCATTTATGTTTACGATATCGACCACGATGGTGTGCCCGAGCTGCTGCTGGCCAATGGATCAGAATGGTCTGAAGACAACCTGGTTTATGAATTATACCGGCTGGATAAACACACCCGGCGCTATGTTTTGGTACCGCATTTTTTCAGCGGCGCTTTTTACGGGTGGGATAAAAGGAAACAGTGCATCATCACCGGAAAGAGCAACAAACAGCAACGGTGGCTCACAAAAAACAGGATTGCAAACGGCCGGCTGATCCCGGTAAAAAAATGCACCGTTACTGCCAGCAGCGGCAACAATTGTTTTTAACAGGAATAATATTGCGGTTGTTAAACGGTGCCTGTTATTTTCTTGCAGTTCGTTCTGCAAAACGGATCACTTCCCCGGCGAAGGATTTAAATGCTGCCTTGGTGATCTCGTCATCGCTCATCATTACCGGTATGCCGATATCGCCCCCTTCGCGTATACCCTGTACCAGGGGTATCTCACCCAGGAAGGGAAGATCGTATTCGCTCGCCAGGCGTTTCCCGCCTTCCTGGCCGAAAATATAATATTTATTATCCGGCAGCTCCGCAGGCGTAAAATAACTCATATTCTCCACCAGTCCGATAATGGGGGCATTCAGTTGGGCCTGGCCAAACATGGCAATGCCTTTCTTGGCATCGGCAAGTGCCACATCCTGCGGCGTACTTACGATCACTACGCCACTCACGTCTGCGATCTGCATCAGGGTGAGGTGTATATCACCGGTGCCTGGAGGCATGTCCACGATCAGGTAATCCAGATCGCCCCAATCCACATCCGTGATAAACTGTTTGATAGCACTGCTGGCCATAGGGCCACGCCATACCACCGCCTTGCTTTCGTCTACCAGTAATCCGATGCTTAATAACTTGATGCCAAACCGGTCGAGCGGCACGATCATGCCTTTCCCGTTCACATCCTTCATCATCGGGCGTTCACCGCGCACGCCAAACATAATGGGTACGCTCGGGCCATAAATATCCGCATCCATCAGACCCACTGCCGCACCCGATTGCGCCAGTGCCAGTGCCAGGTTTGCAGCAACCGTGCTTTTTCCCACGCCGCCTTTCCCGCTCACAACTGCGATGATATTTTTTACACCGGGCAATACTTTATTAGGCACAGCAACTGTGGCCTGGGCTTTCGGTGCATTGCTGCCAAAACCTACTTTTACAACCGCTTTTTCATTTACGCCTGTTTTGATCGCTTCTATACAGTCGGCCTTCACCTTTTCCTTCAGCCGGGCGTCATCACTGGGCAATTCCACGTTGAATGCGATATAATATTTTTCGATCACCAGGTCCTTTACCATATCAAGCGCCACGATATCTTTATGGGAACCCGGGATATGAACCGTACTTAATGCCTGTAAAACAAGTTCTTTTGTCATTTATTTACTAAAGCTTATGTTAAATTCATTACAATCCGCAAAGTTAAACATCCTATTGGGCATTTTGTTGTCTTATTTACAAATCGTTACTTAAATTTGGGGCTGTGAAGAAAATAATCATACCGGTTATTGTTTTATTGTTTATAATTCCATCAACTGCGAATGCCCAGTTTGAGAAGGCCCGTGATTCCGTTATTCAGCTTTTTGGTATTGTAATGTCCTCCGACAGCCTGTACGGCATTCCTTCTGTGAGTGTTACGGTAAAAGGCTCGCAGCGCGGAACCGTTACCAATAAAGACGGGGTGTTTTCCATCGCAGTGCTCAAGGGCGATCAGATCGAGTTTTCGCATGTTACCTATAAACCGATGGTAAAGCCCATTCCGCGTGACCTGGAAGGCAACCAGTATAATATGGTGGTATTGCTGACGGAGGATACGGTATATCTCCCGGCTGCGATCATACGCCCACGCCCGACTCCTGAACAATTTGGACGTGATTTTGTAAATGTAAGTGTTGCAGATGACGAGATGGAAACCATCCGGAAAAATAATACCAAGGAGATGCAGCGGGCCATGCTGAAAAAAACCGGGTACGACGGAAGGGAAGTGACGAATATGCAACTGAACATGATTTCACAGAAAGCACGCTACCAGGGACAGATCCCTCCTATGAATATCTTTAACCCTGCTGCCTGGGCCGAATTTATAAAATCCTGGAAACGCGGCGATTTTAAGAATAAATAAAAATGATTTAAGGTTTTTTGAGATAGTACTCAAAAACCAGTTGCTCATCAAGGGCGGCCGCTGCCTCTTCAAACACGGCAATGATTGCGTCAAATTTTTCCAGCTGCCCCATAGAGAGGTTGATGAACCGTACCAGCAGGGGTAGTCCGATCATCCCGGTTAACGCATCGTAAAGTGCATCCAGGTTATTGCCAAAATACTCCGGCAGGTTCAGCTGCTGCACGGCAATCTGATAAAAATCCGCGGTGGTCCCGATCCGGTCAAAGTCAAAGATGGCTTCTTGCATAATTATTTATTTTTCTTCAAAGGTTTGGTAATGATCTTTTGTAACAAAAACCAGCCGGTCGTCCGAAAACAGTACCCGGTCTGCATTACGGCGGCCGCAATGATAATTGATATCCGCCTCGAACCATTTCCTCCCGCTTTTAACCGGCAATTGTTTTTCGCGGTTGCTGAAAACATCGCCGCCGATGGCCCTGCCGGGCAATACATCGCAAAGATTGCCCCGGGCGGCGATCCATCCTTTTTCCCGGGCTTCCCGTTTGGTGATATAATATTCCGGCAATCGTCCTGTTCGCTTAATATAGGGAACAACTACTGATTCGTTTGTGAGCTCGTCAACCGGGCCCCGTACTGCTTCCCCGGTAGCTGAGGAATGCTCCTTTTGGGTAATGACAGACGGCTCCCGGGTTGAGGTTCCCCGGTGCTGACACCAGAAATATCCCAGAACGATAACCACTGCAAGAAGCAGCACGAGCCACCTGTTTTGTTTTTGCATACCATTGCTTTAATCGGCAGGACAAACGTACAGCAAAAATTGCGATGCGCAAAGAAGGAGGAACCTGCGCAGCCGGGGAATATTAAAATGCAGCGGATCCCCGCTTTTCTCATTTTTGATTATCTTGCCCTAAAAATAGATGTCGGGGCACAAACTTAGAAATGAAAAAACCTGCCTAAACTGCGGCCATACGGTAGCAGACCATTTTTGCTCCCACTGTGGCCAGGAGAATATCGAACCGCGGCAGACCTTTCATTATCTTTTTACGCATTTTTTTGAAGATCTTACCCATTATGATGGTAAATTCTGGAAAACAATAAAATTCCTGCTGTTTCGTCCGGGCCGGCTCACCCGGGAATTCCTGGCCGGAAGAAGAATGCGTTATGTACCACCGGTGCGCCTGTATATCTTTCTGAATTTTATTACCTTTTTATTGCCCGTCTTCTTATTTCCCGGTCACGATAAAGCAAAACCGAAGACATTTAAAGAGAGGGAACAGGAACTGGTGACGGATATCGCAGCGCTGAAGAAAGCAAAGGACAGCCTGGGCAGCGTGCTCGCAAAACCCTCGGGTTTAACGGGAAACATAAAGGCGGCTTATGAAGAGAAGCTGAGGGATGCGCTTGAGGAAGTGGATGAAGACCTTGCAGATGAAACAAGGGACCTTAATGCATTAAGAACCGACACTACCAATTTTGATAAATCAGGTTCTGTTATTAATATCGGGGGCGGTAATGTTCCCAAAGGGGTGCACTCCGTTGCCCAGCTGGATTCTGTGCAAAAAATCCCGGGGGACCGCATGAGTAAATTAGATTACGTATTTGCAAAAAAACACATTGAACTTTGGGAATACGGGTACTCAAACAACCAGATCCGCGAACGGATGCGGGAGGCTTTCATCCATAATATCCCCAAGGCGCTGTTCCTGTACATGCCCTTGTTTGCCTTCTTCCTCTGGCTGTTTCACCGTAAAAAGAAATGGTGGTTCTTTGATCATGGTATTTTTACCCTCCACTATTTCTGTTTTTTACTGTTGCTGGTAACCTTACTGTATTTTGTTTTATTCTTCAGCGGTTTGGCCGGGGCGAACACATTGGCAAAAACCATTGAAGTGAGCATCATTATGGCAGCGTCTGGTTATTCCTTTTTTTATTTTTTCAGGGCGCATAGCCGGGTCTATGGCGAACGGAAGGGAGTTTCCCGGCTGAAGGGGTTTGCGCTTTTTATCATTAACGTGGTATTGATACTGGCATTTTTACTGGGATTGGTTCTTTATTCCTTTTATACCTTGCATTAAATTTTAAAAACGACCTTATGATAAAAAATGTTTCGGTAATCGGCGCCGGTACCATGGGCAACGGGATTGCACATGTATTTGCGCAGGCGGGATACGCAGTTGTGTTGGTTGATGTTGCTGCTGCGCAGCTGGAAAAAGCGGTAAAGACCATCGAAAAAAATCTGGACCGGCAGCTTGCCAAAGGAAGCATCACCGGGGAGCAAAAGAAACAAACACTACAGCAGATCACCATCGAAACAGACCTGCAAAAGGGAGTGACTGCGGCCGACCTGGTGGTGGAGGCGGCCACTGAGAACGAATCAGTAAAACTGGAACTGTTTAAACAGCTGGATGCTGCGGCCCCGGAGCACTGCGTTCTGGCCACGAATACGTCCTCCATTTCTGTTACAAAGATCGCAGCAGTTACAAAACGGCCCGGCCAGGTGATCGGAATGCACTTTATGAATCCCGTTCCGGTAATGAAGCTGGTAGAGGTTATCAACGGGTATGCCACCTGGGCGGAGGTCTCCGGAATGATCATCGGGCTGAGTGAACAACTTGGAAAAATACCGGCCGTAGCCAACGACTATCCGGGATTTATTGCGAATCGCATCCTGATGCCGATGATCAATGAAGCGGTTTACAGTTTGTATGAAGGAGTGGCCGGCGTGGAAGCCATCGACACCATCATGAAACTGGGAATGGCGCATCCGATGGGGCCGTTACAGCTGGCGGATTTCATCGGGCTGGATGTTTGTCTGTCCATCTTAAATGTATTGCATAAAGGATTGGGCAATCCCAAATATGCGCCCTGTCCGTTACTGGTGAATATGGTAGCATCGGGCCGGCTGGGTATGAAGTCGGGAGAAGGCTTTTATACCTATGCCCATGGAACAAAGGAATTAGTGGTGAGTGAGAAATTCCGGTAATATATCGATCGGCGTAAGACGATCCGCTTCTTTTTTCCAGCCATAGGTGAGGTTGCCGTTGGTGATGACGAGGTACTGCGCCGGCAGGGCAATGTGGTACCGCAATACCTGGTTCAGCACCGCATCATTCAGCAATACCTGGTCCGCTTTGCATTCGATCAGCATCCAGGGCTGGTGATCCGGATCGTAAACAAGAATGTCGAACCTTTTTTTCAGTTCACCCAGACGGATCTCTTTTTCCAGCGCGATCAGGCCCCGGGGGTAGCGCATTTCCTGCAGCAGGTACTGAATAAAGTTCTGCCGGATCCATTCCTCGTCCTGCAGCACCAGCCATTTTTTTCTCAGGGCGTCAAAAATATGCGGCTGGCCATTCCGGGTTTCGATCTTAAACCGAGGCGGCGGATATTGAACAGGTATCATTTGATCCAAAAATAATGGTTAAATTAGCTATGAGAATGTAAATTTAAAGTAATGTTATTTTCGGTTGAGCTGTCAGCCCGTTAAAACGTGAAACAGTGCCGGCGGTAAAACAAGGAAGAGGAGTGCATTACATTTTCAGTTAAAAGCGAAGACGAATGAAAACAAAAAGTGAAATTGTAAAGAACTGGCTGCCCCGGTACACCGGAGAAAGTCTGAAGAATTTTGGGGAATATATCCTGCTGACGAATTTCAGCAACTATGTAAAACTGTTTGCGGAATGGAACAATGTGGAAGTGGTGGGGCTCGACAAACCGATGCAATGCGCTACTGCCGATGATATCACGATTATCAATTTTGGTATGGGCAGTCCTACGGCTGCAACGGTAATGGATCTGCTGACCGCCATCGCGCCCAAGGCAGTCTTGTTCCTGGGAAAATGCGGCGGACTTAAAAAACGGAACAAGGTAGGTGATCTTATTTTGCCTATTGCCGCCATACGCGGAGAGGGTACCTCGGATGATTATTTTCCAAAGGAAGTGCCTGCCCTCCCTGCCTTTGCCTTACAAAAGGCGGTGAGTACCACGATACGGGAGGCGAAGACGGATTACTGGACGGGAACCGTTTATACTACCAACCGCAGGGTTTGGGAACACGATGAAGAGTTTAAGACCTATCTGCAACGGATCAGGGCCTATGCGGTGGATATGGAAACCGCCACTATCTTTACAGTCGGGTTTTATAACAAGATACCTACGGGAGCCCTGTTACTGGTAAGCGATCAGCCGATGATCCCGGAAGGAGTAAAGACCGCAGAAAGCGATAAAAAAGTAACCGCCAAATATGTAGAAGACCACCTGCGGATCGGTATCGATTCGTTGAAACAGCTGATCAATAATGGTCAGACGGTACGGCATCTGCGGTTTTAAATAAAAAGGATATATGAAAAAGAGTTTATTTGCACTGATTGTTCTGGCCGCAGCGTTAAGTGCCGGCACCGCCTGTTCCTCCAAAGCCTCAAAAGGTGGGGGCGGCACCAAACTGAAAGGCCGGTTTGAAGTAGCCGGCATGTGTTCCAATTACACCTTCTCAGTTATTGAAGGAAGGATCAATCCCATGCTGGTGGAGGCCACCTGGACCAACCCGCAGACCAATAAGACCTACTGGAAGGCTTTTGGCATCAGCAATCCCTGCAATTTCCCTTCCAATATAAAAGAGGGAGACACTTTTTATTTTGAAATTGTACCGGCGGATAAAGAACAGAAATGTGCGGTGTGCATGGCCTATTATCCCACACCTGGCAAGAAGCTTAATATTAAAGTGGTTCAATAATGCAGCAACCCTTGTTGGAGATCCGGGAACTGAGTGCTGATTTTGTTTCCGGTGAGACGGTGAATCATGCGTTGAAGAAAATTTCGGTAACCGTACACCCGAATGAGATCGTGGCGCTTGTTGGCGAATCGGGTTCCGGCAAATCGGTTACATCATTATCGGTGCTGCAGCTGATCCCCTCACCTCCCATAAAATATGTACACGGCGCTGTCATTTATTATACAGAAGAGGGCCGCGCCACCGATCTGCTGAAACAAAGCAGGGAAACATTGCAGGAGATCCGTGGTAATGCTATTTCCATGATCTTTCAGGAACCGATGAGTTCACTGAATCCGGTGTACACCTGTGGCAGCCAGGTTGCAGAAGCCATCCGGATCCATACACGGGTAACAAAAGAACAGGCGAAGGAGCTGGCCATACAATGGTTCGGACGGGTACAGCTGCCGGACCCGGTTGCGATTTATAACCGTTATCCGCACCAGCTCAGCGGTGGTCAGAAACAACGGGTGATGATCGCCATGGCTATGTGCTGCAAACCCCGGCTCCTGATCTGTGATGAGCCTACTACTGCCCTGGATGTGACCGTACAGAAGACGGTACTGCAATTGATTAAAGAACTGCAGCAGGAAACCGGCATGGGGGTGATCTTTATTACTCACGACCTGGGGGTAGTGGCGGAGATCGCGGACCGCGCAGTAGTGTTGTACAAAGGCGAGGTGATGGAGGAAGGAACCGTGACCGCCCTGTTCCGGAACCCGCAGCATCCTTATACAAAGGCATTGCTGGCCTGCCGGCCGGTAAATCACAGGAAAGGAACCCGGTTGCCCGTGGTGAGTGATTTTATGGGTTCCGCAGTAAAAGAAGCCACCGGAGAAACGGTTACAGTGCCGGAAACCACTGCTGCCGGCGGGTCTCCCGTTGCTTCAAACTGTTTGATAAAAGTGGAACAGCTTTCCGTATGGTTTCCCCGCGAACGGAACTGGCTGGGCAAACCGCTCAGCTATACAAAGGCTGTGGATAATGTGAGTTTTGAGATCTTCGAAAATGAAACACTGGGACTGGTAGGAGAGAGCGGTTGCGGAAAAACAACCCTGGGCCGTACCCTGCTGCAGTTGGTGCCTTCCACTGCCGGTAAGATCGTTTACCGGGGAAAGGATATGATGCTGTTTGGAAAAGAAGCGCTGCGCGGGTTGCGCAAGCAATTGCAGATTATCTTTCAGGACCCTTATTCTTCATTGAACCCCAGGAAAAAGATCGGCCTGGCGATCGAAGAGCCGTTAAAAGTACATCATATCGAACCGGACGCCGCCGCCCGCAAAAAAAGGGTGGAGACCTTGCTGGAAAAAGTGGGACTGCTGCCGGAGCACTACCACCGTTACCCGCACGAGTTCAGCGGTGGCCAGCGGCAGCGCATTGTAATTGCCCGGGCACTGGCCCTGGAACCTTCCTTTATCATCTGTGATGAATCGGTCTCCGCGCTGGATGTGAGCGTGCAGGCCCAGGTACTGAACCTGCTGAATGATCTTAAAAGAGAATTTGGTTTTACCATTGTCTTTATCAGTCATGATCTTTCCGTGGTACGCTATTTCAGCGACCGGATCATTGTGATGAATAAAGGCAAAATAGAGGAGAGCGGTCCGGCGGAAACGATCTATGAGCGCCCGGGAACGGCGTATACCAAAAAGCTGATCGCCTCCATTCCCAGGGGAATCTGATCTCCTGCACCGTCGTATCAGAAACGTTTGGGCCTGGCCACATTACCTCCGTTATCACTATAGCCCTTTGAGTGGTTTTTGAAAAAGAAGGGTACCAGTATGGTTAATAAAAAAGCAGCTACAACAATAATGCCCAGTGTAATCAATGCCTTACGGAGGTGTGCAGGATCCACCGGATTGATGCCCCATACACTAAGGGTTAAATAGGCCGCAATACACAATATTACCGCAGTTACAACGATCCCGGCAAGGTATTTCATATGCTTTGTTTATAAGGTTAAACAGCCGGTCAGAGCTGTCCCAGTAATTCTTTTTTCTTTTCTTCAAATTCGGCAGGCGTTATGATGTTCTCATCCAAAAGCAATTTCAGCTTACGTAGTTTTTCGACGGTGTCTGTATTGCTTTTTGAAAGGATATCGTCGGTTTGCTGGTTCAGTTTTTTGCCCAGCTCCATGCCAGCGCCAAACTGAACGCCGGCACCGGCCAGTCCGCCTTCATTGCGCGCCGCATCCCGCAATGCGCGCAGCTTTTCCAGGTCGGCATAGTCCAGTCCGGCCTGCCCGGCGGCCTTTACATCGGTTGAGATATCTGCTACACGGCCGATACGTTCCTGTGTTTTTTCGTCGAACTGGGTACCGGTGATGCGGAAATCAGTGAGCTGTAATCCAAGTGTGGTAAAGGATTCGTTCAGAATGCGCAGCAGCTGCTGCGCAATATAGTGCAGCTGGGCATCGATCTCCTGGTAGGAGTACCGTCGTTCAGACAGGGCGGTTGCAATCAGCTGCGGAATACGGTCGGCCACCACCGTGCGCATTTCATCGGTGGTATAGGATTCCTTGCTGCCAATGATCTCCGTATAAAAGAACTTCGGATTGGCAATGGAATAAGAGAAATTGCCGTTCGCCCCCATTTCTATGGGAATATTGTAAACAGCATCAACATACTTGACCGGCGTTGCAGTACCCCAGGCCTGGTTTACCACCTGTGCTTTCCGGTAGAAGTAGACATACAGCTTGTGCTCGCTTTCAAAATTCTGCCGCAGGTTCAGCAATGTAGTGATAAAAGGATGGTTATCCGTTTTCAGGTTATAGATTCCTTCTGTATCAATAATATCGGCGATCTTTCCTTCATATACCAGGATACAACCCTGACCGGGTGCTACGATCAGCTTGCTGGCATTTTTGATCTCGTTTTGTTTGGAGGGAAACCGGTACCAAAGCAATGCCGGGCTTTGATTTTCCCACTGGATCACCTTTGAAAGCTGATTGCTGAAAAGATTTAAGAGGCTCATGATGTTGTTTTTAGGGTTATTACCGGCTGGCGTGCTGTGCAGGTTTTATGATTTCTGATTGATCCGTGCGGCTATGTGCACCAGTTTCTCGCCTTCTTCGTCCAGGAACACTTTTGCAGGGGTAAGGCCTACGTACCGGCCGTTTTCATGTGGCCGCGCCTCGTTTACCTGCAAACCTACTATTTTTCCTGAATCGATATAGCGGCATTCCAGCTGGGTGGCACAGCGTCCTACTTCTCCAACAGGAATGCTGAGCAGCTCTTCAAAGCGTTCTTCATTAAAAAGACGAAGCACTTCGGCCTGGTGCTGCCTTTCGAAATACCGGAGGCCATAACGCTGCGGCTCATTGGTGGAAACGGAACGGAGGGACAGGATGAATTTCCGTTTGAAAAGCTTTAATTCTTTCATCAGTAATGCAAAAAGATCCCCGTATTCACCCGGGGCGGTTTCCTTTGATTCGATCTTTTTAGTGCTCATGTTTTTGGTTTTATAGTAAAGGTTGATTAGTCCCTGTAATTCATCTCTGATACCTGTTTGCCATCGGCACCATATAAAACTGCTGCGCTGCCCAGTTTTACAAAGTAGCCGGCCTTGCAGATGAGTGCATTGTCCTGCGGATAGGATTCGCCCGGCTGTACGGTCCAGAGGATCCTGCCGCTTTGTGCATCCATGGCCTGGATGGATTGTTTCTCATCTTCGGCGGGGGTGGCCTTAAAGCTGATCAGCACAGTATTGGTGTTGTAGCCCAGCACCTTCGGACTGAAATACAGCCGGCCGGGGCTGAAATCCTGGAAGTCCTGCACCCGTGCCCATTTTTTCCAGCTGTTGCCGATGAATACTTTTTTATACGGAACATCACCTACATAGATACCCGATCCTACCTGGTAATCCTTTTGCCAGCCAAAAAGCGGACGTTCCACGGGGTAGCCCGGAGTTATTTTCTGATGGTATCGGACCAGTTGTATCTTGTCTTCTTTAAAATCCGTGTTCTGAGACGAAAAAGTAAAGCGCGTAATGACCGGGGAGTTTGCGGGCATGAGTTCCAGGGTCCGCTGCGCCTTGGTGTGATCGCTATAGCCCTCATAGGTTTTGGAAATGAGCGGGTAATAATACAGCTCTTTTCCGGCATTGCTTACTATTTTGAAAAAATCATCTTCCTTGTCATAGCCAAACCCTATTTTGGCAAATCCCGGCTGGAGGTCCGGCAGGTCCTTATAAGTATCCGGCGGAACTTCATTTGCAGTCAGCTGCTGCGGATCAATGGTAAACAGTTTTTTCTCATTTACAATAAAATACAGCGCGCCGTTGCTGAAATATTTAAATGCCGCATTAAACCGGTCAGTGGTTTTCAGCGGCAGCTCTGTTACTTTTATTTCCTTTTTGGTCAGTGCGTCGTAAAAACCGATATATACAGGATGCTCTTTTACATTGTAATCCCGTTCCCTTAAACCGGCGATGATATAAACCGGTTTACCGTCCGGCTTTTCAAGATAGAATACCTCTGCATCCGACCACTGGGGCTTAGCGCCGGAGGCACCTGCTGTTGTGGCCGTATAACCGCCTCTTTTCCGGCTGCACATACGCGGCAGCATCAGCAGCAGCATTAACCCGGTAAAAACAAGGATCACCGTCAGGGCTGTTTTTTTTACCTTTCCCGGGTCTATGGCAGGCTGCGGGCTGGTATTCCGGTAATAATGGTTGATGTTAATGTCATCGTTATCCAGAAAAAACTCCGTGCCACAACTGTTGCAGCGGTAAAAATCAGGTTTTAGTTCGGTTGCTTTTACACTGCCGCATTGCGGGCATTTGATTGCTTTTATTTGTTTGGCCATAGTTAGATTCCGAAAGCACAGGGGTGCAGGAAACAAATATCGTAAAATATGAACAATAAAGTAAAAGAGCATCCGGGGAACTGCCGGTATTTGACAGTGATCAATTGCCGCCATCGTAACCGGGCTGATTTTTGAGGAGTTGACAGGGGGCGCAGGGGCGGTGGTCAGCCCACACAACCGTTTATATAAAAACAAATTTTGGAAGTTGAGAAAAATATTTTAATATCCCGGATATGTAGTACCTTTGCACGCACAAATCGAAAACCGGTGCCGTAAGACCGGGGATCGAAAGCGTAAAACATACTGGTTTCCAGCATGTTCAAAACTTCTTCCCCCGGGCTTCGCTTGTTTTCGGGTTATTGATATTTAAAACCGTTAAACAGTAGAATGAAGCTTTCACAATTTCAATTTGATTTACCGCTAAACCTTATTGCGCAACATCCCACCAAAAAGAGAGAAGATGCCCGCATGATGGTGGTACACCGCCAGACCGGACAGATGGAAAATAAGAACTTTCGGGACATTCTGGATTATTTCGATGACAAGGATGTTTTTGTGGTGAACAATACCAAGGTGTTTCCTGCCCGGATGTATGGCCGCAAAGAAAAAACCGGTGCCAAGATCGAGGTATTCCTTTTAAGAGAATTAAATAAGCAGAACCGTCTTTGGGACGTGATCGTTGACCCGGCCCGCAAGATCCGGGTGGGCAATAAGCTGTATTTCGGAGAGAATGAAGAGCTGGTTGCCGAGGTGATCGACAATACCACCAGCCGCGGACGTACCATCCGCTTCCTCTGGGAGGGATCAGAGGAAGGTTTTAAGGCACAACTGGAAGCCCTGGGAGAAACCCCGTTGCCGAAATATATCAAAAGAAAGCCGGATGATGAGGATAAAGAGCGCTATCAGACCGTTTATGCCAAACATGAAGGAGCCGTTGCTGCACCTACAGCAGGACTGCATTTCAGCCGCGAGCTGATCAAGCGCCTGGAGATTAAAGGGATCCGTTTTGCTGAAGTGACCCTTCATACCGGACTGGGAACTTTCCGTCCGATTGAGGTGGAAGACCTGAGCAAGCACAAAATGGATGCAGAATATTATCATATCGACGACATGGCCTGCCGCATTGTGAACAAGGCAAAGGAAGGCGGCCGCCGTATCTGCTCTATCGGTACCACAACTATGCGGGCAATGGAATCCTCTTTTACCGCACAGAAATTGCTGAAACCTTCAGAAGGGTGGACCAATATGTTCATTCATCCTCCCTATGATTTTAATATTGCGAATGCGCTGGTGACCAATTTTCACCTGCCCAAGACCAGCCTGATGATCATGACCAGTGCTTTTGCGGGGTATGAGCTGACCATTGAGGCCTATAAAAAGGCGATAAAAGACAAGTACCGCTTCTTCAGCTACGGGGATGCGTTGCTGATCATCTGATTTTTTAAGGAAAATACAATATCGGAAGCAGGTCGCACGACCTGCTTTTTTATTACAGGAATTACAGGGTGCCTGCTTGACGGCCCGGATGAACCATAAAAAAAGCAGGCCCCGGGCCTGCCTTTCCTTTTATTATTCCTGCTTTTATTATTGTGTCATCGGAACAAACCAGGTTTTGGGGTCCAGGTTCCTGTCGTCAAACATCAGGATAAAATCCAGTTTCCCGTAACCGGTTTCATCATCACGCCCCACGGTGCCGATCATCTGGCCGGTCTTTACTTTTGATCCCTTTACAACGGCAGAACTTGCAAGGTTGCTGTAGGCGGTAACATACCGTCCGTGACGTACCACCACATAAAACATCCCGCCGAGCTTGGAAACACTGATCACATCCCCTTCAAAAACGGCTTTTACCGGTGTATTCACCGGGGCGGAGAACGTACAGCCGGGATTATCACCCACAATATCCGGTCCGGAGCCTTCAATTTTAAACCGCCCGAAACCCTGTGTAACCGTGCCTTTTTCAAGCGGGTAGGGGATCTGCCCGCGGTACAATCCGAAATCGCCGGTCAGAGCAGCATTGCTTACCGGGAAAGCGGCATGGTGCTGCGGGGGAAGTGTGGGGTATTGCCGCTGGGGTGCCGGTTCCGGTGGCGGCTCGTTTGTTTGTTTGGCTACCGGGGGGGCATCGGTTTCGGGGTGGTAATAATGATCCCTTAAGGTCTCAATGGCTTTTTTGATGCGGCCGACCTCCCGGTCATTGTCCTGGCTCTCTTCCAGATTAAAGAAGCCCGGCTGACGCGACATGCTGACGATATAGCGCTCCTGTCCTTCGATCTTGCGGTTGAGTGTTGTCAGCTGGACCATCGCCTCCCTTGAAACCGTCCTGGTACTGTTATAGGTCCGTTGTATCTCGTTCACCTCATTCAGGATCGTTGCCCGCTCTTTGCGCAAGGTAGTTTTGATGTCGTCCTGGGCAAATCCGGTTCCGCTTATCAATACAAAGCCCACCCAAAGCCAATTTTTTATCTTAAACATAAAGCATTCGAAGTTTTTTAGCAGGCTACTTTTTTACCTTGTAACCCTTTGGTACCGAGAATGGCGTATTTAACGCTTCATCAAAGGTGTATGATTTATAGTCCAGTTGAATTTCTATATCTGTTTTATATTTTACATTTATGGTTCTTGATTTCGGGAACTGGGCATTGGCCACTTTCTCATAGCTGCCATAAGTCAGTTCCGCAGAACGGTTCCTGCCGGCATCCACGTCTTCCAGTTTGCTTACCGCCGGCAAATAATCGGGCAACATGGCATTGAGCAGGTTCCTGAAAAATTTTGTGCGGCTGGTAACCTGGAGGGTATCATCCAGTTTGGTGTAACTGCTGTTGGTTTTGTCGATAAAGACCGGATTTCCTACCAGAAGGTCCTGGAGGGTACCCAAATCAAGCGGCAGTCCCAGTTGCTCCTGTAAATAAACGTAGCTGGAGGAAATATATTGTTTGTTCAGCTTATTAATTATACGAACAGAATCCTGTGTGATGATCCCCCTGGCCACTTCGATGCCCAGCGGTCCGATCACGGATGCCCAGATGAGGCTGTCCTTATGGATCTGAAGCTTGATATCAAAGTTCTTTGTGTCGCCCTTTGCCTTATAGGTAACACCCGCCCGGCCGGAAAACGTGTTGTATTCGATATGATTGAGCTTTTCGAGAACAACCGAAATGCTTTCCATAGCCGCCGCGGTATCCTTTTTCTCATCAGTATCCTCTGTGGAAGCGGTTTCCACCTTTACGGAAGAATCCGCAACCGGGGGGGCAGTGCGCTGTGCCTTTTTTGCCGAATTACAGGAGGCCAGGATAAGAGCGGTGGCTAAAAACAGGGTAAAGTATTTCATCTGTTATTGTTTCTTGTGTGTTGAAAAGAAAACCCGGCCTGGCAGCTATTTATTACAATAGCCGGTCGGCGCTGTTTATTGTTTAGAATGCGATTATTGCTTGCCGGTATGGCCAAATCCTCCTGCCGCCCTTACGGTTTCACTCAGGGAGGCGGTTTCCACCCATCCTGCCTTTTCCACTTTTTGCACTACCAGCTGGGCAACGCGGTCTCCGTGCTGAATTACCTGCTCTTCGTTGGAAAGATTGATCAATATTACTTTTACCTCTCCCCGGTAATCGGCATCGATGGTCCCCGGCGTGTTCAAACAGGTAAGCCCCTGCTTGATGGCCAGGCCGCTGCGGGGTCGTACCTGTACTTCATATCCTTCAGGTATCTCCATAAAAATGCCAGTGGGGATCAATGCCCGTTCCAGGGATTTTAAGGTAACGGGGGCTTCCAGATGTGCTCTGATATCCATACCGGAGGCGCCGGTTGTTGCATAACCGGGTAACGGATTGGATGACTGATTGATGATCTTTATTTCAATTGAGGCCATTGCGGCAAAGTTAAAAGCTTCCTACGAATATCTTACTACTTTAACATTCGCCGGCAGCCGGATGAAAATTTATATTTTTTGTAACAAAACGGTGGCCATCGCCATCAGCCCTTCTTCACGGCCGATAGCGCCCATTTCCTCGGTGGTAGTGGCTTTTACGGAGATATCGGCAACGGAGACGGCCAGTATACCGGCGATCGTTTCCTGCATGGTAGGGACGTATTTTTTTATCTTGGGCTCCTGCAGGCAGAGGGTGCTGTCCACATTCACCACCTGGTACCCTTTTTCTGTAATGAGCCGCATTGTTTCCGTTAAAAGGATCTTACTGTCGATGTCCTTATACCGGGGATCATTATTGGGAAAGTGCACGCCTATATCGCCCAGACTTAATGCGCCCAGCAATGCATCGCAGATGGCATGCAGCAATACGTCCGCGTCGCTGTGGCCCAATGCACCTTTATGATGCGGTATCTGAATACCGCCGATCCATAATGCGCGTCCTTCCGCAAACTGGTGGAAATCGATCCCTGATCCGATTCTGAATGACATATATTTATTTTTTTAACCATTTGAGCCAGTCACCGGCAACCTTGTTCCAGTTGAATGCCTCATAATTTATATTCCCTTCACGGTCAACGGGAAAATAATTGTGTTCGGTGCCAATATAAGTATTAAATACAATATTCTTCTTTTTTAACCGGATGCATTCCACCCGGAAATAATCGTTGAAAGGCGTACACCAGTCCCTGCTGCCATAAGATACCAGCACCGGGATCTTCAGCGTGAGTAAACGCGGGAGCAACGGAGCTGAAAATTCAACCAATGATTTATTGGTATCGCCTTTGCCATAATTTATTTTTTCCGGTTCGCGGGTCGCCTGCTCCCAAAGCTGAAAGACGTTCTCTGCCTGAGCACTGCTATCCTTTTCAAAAAAACGGGCAGGGCCGATCATATTCATGATCCTTCCAATGGGATTTCCACCGGAATAGATCAGATGCGTTACTCTTTTATTGGTAAAGGCCACTTCAGCGCTGATGGTACTGCCTTCGGAATGTCCAGCAACAATGAGTTCCCGGGGATCAATAAAAGGCAGGGATTGCAAGTAGCGGATGATATGATTCGCTCTTTGTGTATAATAGCTGAGCAAGTTTCTTTCCGCATAGTTTAAAGGTATATTACCGGCACTGTCCAGGTACATCATATTTGCTCCCAGCTCTTTTTTATCAGCAATAACCGGAATATACGGCTTGCCTATAATGACCAGATGATAAAATACAGCAAGGCTGTCCGTATGGAAGGGGAAAACACTATAGCTGGCAGCACCATCTGTTTTGATCAGCGGCTGGGGCTGGCTTCCCTGGAAAAACAGGAACAACGGCTTTTTTATTTTTTCTTCCCCCTTCTTTGATTTGATCAGCAGATCGACCGGGTCGCCCCGGAAGGTTGTTTGTATATAACGGTATCCAAAATCTTCCGGCGTTTTTGCCTGGGCAAAAAGGAGGATACCAATACTCAGTACGGCTGACAGCAGGAATGCTTTTCGTAAGAAATACATTGAAACAGGTATTTGAGCAATAAAAATAATTGTTTTTCAGAAGCAGCAACCCGTAGGGGTTTTCTTATTTTTGTTTGATGAATACGGCAGCTTTATACCAGGTATACCTGAGCCATCCCCATGTGCAGACCGATACGCGCAGGATACAGGAGGGGGAATTGTTTTTCGCACTGAAGGGCCCGAATTTTAACGGCAACCGGTTTGCGCAGCAGGCCGTGGATGCCGGTGCCGCAAAAGTGATCATTGATGAAGCCGCATATGAGATACCGGGAAAAACGATCCTGGTTCCGGATGTATTGCATGCATTGCAGCAGCTGGCGGCTCACCATCGCGCGCAGTTTCCGTTCCCCGTAATTGCCATAACCGGCAGTAATGGAAAGACCACCACCAAAGAGCTGATCCATGCAGTGCTGAGTACTACCTATAAGACCTATACCACAACAGGGAATCTCAATAACCATATCGGGGTGCCGCTCACCCTGCTGAAGATTAAAAATGATGTGCAGCTGGCCGTGATCGAAATGGGCGCCAACCACCTGGAGGAGATAAAAGGATACTGTGCGGTGGCCCGGCCCACGCATGGCCTGATCACCAATGCAGGTAAGGCCCACCTGGAGGGTTTTGGCAGCGTAGAAGGCGTAAAGAAAGGGAAGGGTGAGCTGTATGATTTTTTAAGAGAGCGCGGCGACGGGACGGCTTTTGTGATGTGGGATTATGATTATCTCCGGGAAATGAGCCGCGGTATTCCCCGGATCGTGCGTTATGGCACTACGGATGCAGATATAAAAGGTAATGCCACAGGCAATGGTGGTTTTCTTACGGTTGAACTGGAGCAACCGTTCACTGCCCCTATTAACACCCAGCTGGTGGGTGATTACAACCTGCCCAATGTTCTGGCAGCGGTAGCAGTAGGAGCGCATTTTGATGTACCGCCGGACAAGATCAGAAAAGCGATTGAACACTATACGCCTTCCAACAGTCGCAGCCAGCTGATGGAAAAAGGCAGCAATAAGATCATACTGGATGCTTACAATGCTAACCCCAGCAGTATGAAGCTGGCCATTGAGAACCTCGCCAAAATGGAAGGGGAGAAAAAAATACTGATGCTGGGTGCCATGGCGGAAATGGGAGCCGCCACGGAGACAGAGCACCGGCATATTGTGCAGCTGATCGAACAACACGCCTGGAATGATGTGATCCTGGTGGGGAAACCCTTTGAACGCTATAAGGAGCAGTTCCGTTATTTTGAAACTTCCGGTGAAGCGGCCGAGTGGGTACGGGAACATAAACCAGAAAATGCTTTGCTGCTGGTTAAGGGAAGCCGGAGCTCACAGATGGAGAAGGTGGTGGAAGGGATGTGAGTAAAGGTGAGATTTGGGAGGGGAGAAATGAGGCCTGAGATGGGATTTCAGCCGTTAGCGATCAGCGATCAGCTTTGGAAAAACGGGAAAGCTGTTACATCCGCTCTGTTGTTAATCTGATAGCTTCCAGCTGACTGCTGCCGGCTGAAAGCTTACTGCTGATCGTCGTACCTTTGCAGCAAAATGATCTAGTTATGGAGCCGGAAAAAAGCAGCAGGGGCTACCTGGCAACAGTATTCGGGTGCTATTGTCCGCGCTGCCGGGAGGGGAAGTTGTTTGAAAAGCCTTTTGCCCTCCGGTTAAAGGGCGTGCTGAAGATGAACAGGTATTGTCCTGTATGCGGCCAGGCGACAGAAATAGAAGTGGGCTTTTATTACGGAACAGGCTATGTGAGTTATTTTATAGCGGTTTTCCTTACGGTGTTCAGCGCGGTACTCTGGTGGCTGATCATCGGTTTTTCCACCAGTGACAACCGGTTTATTTACTGGCTTATATTTAATTCTGTTGCCCTTATTTGCCTGCAACCCTGGCTGATGCGCTTTTCCCGAAGCCTGTGGCTGTCGTGGTTCGTGAAATATGATCCCGACTGGCGCCACACAAAACCTGATGATGTTTCAGAACGCATGAATGAGGAACAGGGGAATAATTGGTGATTGAGTGTCAGCTATCAGCCATCAGCTTTCAGACCGGTCTTTTGATGGTGGAATTTGTATCTTGAGATTTGATATTTAGTATTTAGAGTTTAGTACTTAGAATTTAAGATGTAGAATTTCGTACTTTACAATATGTTCTCCAATACCTCGGAAGTCATAGAAATACTGGGAACCATTGCTTTTGCCATATCCGGAACTTTTTCTGCGATGCAGCGAAAGCTGGATGTATTCGGGGTGCTGATCATTGCTTTTGTAACATCGGTAGGGGGTGGCACCATCCGCGACCTGCTGATCGGGGATACGCCGGTGGCCTGGATGCGGGACGTACAGGTATGCCTGGTGATCCTGGTGACATCCATTGCTGCCATTATTTTTAAGACCTATATCCGCAAGCTGAAAGTGACCCTTTTCCTGTTCGACAGCCTGGGCCTTGGATTGTTTACAGTAGTAGGCTTGCAAAAAGGGATCAACTTCGGGCTGAACCCGGGCATCTGTATTGCACTGGGCACTATTACCGGCTGCTTTGGAGGTATTATCCGGGACATACTTTTAAACACGATCCCGCTGATCTTCCGGAGAGAGATCTACGCTACGGTCTGCATCTTTGGCGGGGTTGTTTACCTACTGTTGCTGCACTTTAATGTAAATACGGATATCAGTAAGTTTATCGTAATAGCAATCATTGTTGCCACCAGGATCATTGTGGTACAGCACCGCCTGTCCTTCCCGCGGATGCGCTACTGATACCGCGTCGGCCGGGTGCAAAGACCGGAAAATAGTTGTTCAGCCCGGTACTAATTGAAGAGTTTGTAGCGCTTAAAGGGCTTTCCTTTTTTTCGCAGCCATGCATGGTAGCAGGAAGGGATATCACATTCCGGACGGGGAAGCAGGGAGGAAATAATGATCCGGTCCAGCTGCGAAACCACACCCAGCACCAGGCAAACCCGGAACCAGACGAGGGGCGTTTTTCCCGCCAGGAAAAGCGTAAAGGTTACCAGCAGCACCAGTCCCCATAATTTGGAAAGCCAGTTGTGGGCACAGCCGCTTTTCCGGAACTTAAAATAATTGATAAGATCGGAGACGGGTTCCAGAATGAAAAGCAGCACGATCCAGGCAACATGATCCTGAAACAGACCCCCGTTGAGGATCCAGATACAGCATCCGGCCGTCAGCCAGAAAACGATATCCACCCAGGCGTCCCATTTTCGTAACCGGTTGTCGGCAACGCCCAGGTGCCGGGCAATGATGCCGTCAAAAATATCGGAAAGCAGGCCTGCCCAAAGACAGACCACCAGGAACCAGCCGCTTTTATGGGTTTGCAGGGTCCATAAAAGCATTACGGGCGCCAGCAGCAGCCGGAACAGGATCAACGCAAAGGGGATCGACTTTTTTATTTTTTCCATGATCGGGTCATTAACTGTAAAAAAATAAAACCGATTGCAAAAAAAATACTCAGCAGGGCTACGCTGGCGCGCATGGAGCCGGTGGCCCATTCCATCCATCCAAAGAGGAAGGTGCCAATAACAACGCCCAGCTTGTCCAGTACGTCATACAGACTGAAATACGTAGCGTATTTATCCTGTTCGTCCTGTATCAATCCCGCAAATGTGGAGCGCGACAGGGCCTGGGTACCGCCCATTACCAGTCCTGTTAACACGGCCATAATATAGAACTGCCCGGTATTCCGCACCCCGCAGGCGATAAAACAGATCAGGATCCAGAGCAGAACACCCGTTTTTATGGCCGTGATGGTACCTGCCTTTTTTGAAAGGAGTACGAACAGGTAGGAGCCCAGTATGGCCAGGAATTGGAGCGTAAGTATGACGCCAATGAGCTCCGTGGTGCCGATATGCAGGGTTTTGACTGCAAAAACACTGGACATGCCCATGATGGTGGTTACGCCCATATCATAAAAAAAGAAAGCGAGAAGAAATATCGAGATCCGCTTATTTCTTCCGGCAAGCCGCAGGGCTTCAATGATCTGTTTATAGGCATGCACCAGCACCTCATTGCCGCGGTTACTGCGCCTCTGGTCCCGCGGCAACCGGTTTATAGAATAAGCTGCAAATACGAGCCACCACAGCCCTATAATTACAAATGAGAGCCGTACCGGCACCTGCTGCCTTATCTGTTCGGCATTGAAACCGAGCGGGCCGGCAAAACGGATCACGAGCAAATTGAGGATCAGGGCAAGCATTCCACCGGCATATCCCCAGGCAAATCCCCTGGCACTAATGGCATCATAACGATCAGGCGTGGCAATTTCGGGGATAAAGGCATTATAAAACACCACACCCAGACTGTAACAAATACTGGACACCATAAATAAAATGCAGGTAAGTGCCATCTGTTCGGCGGAGGAAAAGAACAACAGCATACAACTGACGGCGCCAATAAAAGAACAGCCACTCATAAAAAAGCGTTTGCGGCCGGAATTGTCTGCAAGCGCTCCCAGTAAGGGGCTCAGCAGCATGATCAGTAAAGAAGAAAAGGAATAGATATATGCATACAATACAGAATTGCCCATTTGCTGCCACCACAGCTTTTTATCACTCAATAACGAAAGACTGAGAAAATAAGCAGGAAACAGGGCGGAGGTAATGACCAGGGAATAGCTCGAATTGGCCCAGTCGTACCAGCACCAGGCATTGATGGTTTTTTTATTATTCTTTAATAGCTGTTGTGCGCTCATGCAGTAATAGGAGGGGTCAGTAATCGTTTTTTATATATTGTTTCAGTTTTTGAACCACCCGTTTTTCAAACTGCCGGATGGTTTTTTCAGGAGATGGTTTCCAGGGGAAAGGAGGTGGCGGCGCATAATTAATGGCGCTGATCAATTGGAGCCTTGCTTTCAGGCTGTCACCAGTAATGAGTATCTTACAATAACTCGTCCGATAGCGAATGGTATCCGTATCTTTTAGTTTCCTGTAGTCCAGCAGATAGGCCACTGTATCCGAATGATCCTTATAATGGAACACATTTTTTTCGCTGTCAAAATCGAGATTGCTTTTAAACCTGGTCAGGTATTGAAGTTGTAAGGTGTTGAAAGCGGCTACCAGCTTTTGTTTGGAGCAGTTGAAGTCGTAGGTTTTATTAAAGTTATACTGGCGGTACGCCATAGACGTGGCCATAAAGGCAAAGGAGCTGATCACCAGGATCGAATTCAATGCCAGCCGTTTTAACCGGTAAACGGCACTGTTGTTGAAAACCAGATAGGAGAACAGAACACTGATCAAGGCCGGCAGGTCTGTGGGGTCCACGACCCGGGCCACCGGGATCTGCCAGGCATTCAGTTGGTCGATCAGCGGTTGTGCCCACGAAGACTTCCACCAGATAAACAGGCCGGCAACCGCCAGGTGTAACGGTTTGCGCCAGGCAGGAAATAGAGCACTCAGGAAAAACGGAAGGGCAAATAAACCGGCAATATCCGAAAGCTTACCGGTTAAGGCGTTGTGCCATGCGGGTTTCAGTAGCCAGTCGTTCAGCAGCAGCAGCCATACAGCCGTAAGGAAAAGGGGATGCCCCAGTTTTTGTTCAGCGGTCTTCATTTGGTGTCATCTGTGTTCCTGCTAAAATAATTCTTTTGGCCCAATAAAAAAGCCCCGGCATTACCGGGGCTGCTCAACTGTAAAGAAGGTGCTAATGCTTTTTTGTGTCGGAGGCCCATCCGGCGGCCAGGTATTCCCGGTTCAGGCGGGCGATATTGGTGATCTCGATCTCTTTTGGACAAACAGCTTCGCAGGCACCGGTATTGGTACAGGCGCCAAATCCTTCCTTGTCCATCTGGGCGATCATGTTCAGTGCACGGTCCTTTTTTTCTGCTTCGCCCTGCGGCAACAGCGCCAGGTGCGATACCTTGGCGGAAAGGAACAGGAGTGCTGATGAATTTTTGCAGGCGGCCACGCAGGCACCGCAACCGATGCAGGCAGCGGCGGCAAACGCCTTATCCGCATTTTCTTTCGGAATGGGAATGGCGTTACCATCCTGGGCGTTGCCCGTATTTACGGAGATATAACCCCCGGCCTGGATGATACGGTCAAAGGCGCCGCGGTCCACGATCAGGTCTTTTACCACAGGGAATGCTTTTGCCCTCCAGGGTTCAACCACAATGGTGTCACCATCTTTAAAAGCGCGCATATGCAGCTGACAGGTAGTGGTGCCGTGCCAGGGACCATGCGGGCGGCCGTTGATGTACATGGAGCACATGCCACAGATACCTTCGCGACAATCATGGTCAAAGGCGATGGGTTCTTTTCCTTCACGGATCAGTTGCTCGTTCAATACATCAAATAGCTCCAGGAAAGACATTTCCGATGAGATATTGGATACTTTGTAGGTCTCGAACTTCCCGCCGGATTCGGCGTTTTTCTGTTTCCATACCTTCAAAGTGAGGTTCATATTGTAATGTTCCATGCTTCTTTTATTTATATCAGCGTTTATAAGCCTCCAGTTTTACAAGCGGCTTTTTCTTAATTTTTTCTCTCTTGTCTTTTACCAGGCTGCAATCATCGTTCCGTTCAATGATGTGCTGGTCGCCGGTTACCCAGTTGATATCTTTCATTTTTCTTCCGGCATCGCCGATCCCGTCCTCACATTCCCGTCCGATAAAAAAATTATCGTAGGTGCTTCCGATCTGATAGAAGGCATTGTTCTGGTACCGGAATTTTTCCGTTTCCGCCCAGCGCCAGGCACTGCCTCCATAGTGATCTACACTCAATATTCCGTTGGTGATGGAAATGGATGCGAACGGATCACCCATCACCCCGCCACAGGCACGACACATCAGCACTTCCTGCGACCTTCCTGCGAGCTGATAACCGGCAGGGGTTTTTAACAGGATGATCAACAGGCGGGGGAGCCCTTCATCTGTATCATACCGTCCTTCATCAAAGGCGTTCAGTGCCATTGCCACATCATCCTGGCCATCCTTGTTCAGGTCGCCATACACCACGCTAATGGTATCGTATCCCTCGGGGATGAATGCTGTGGTAGTTGCGCCATTCGCAGGAATTTTTAAAAGAACTTTTGTCTGTGCAGTTGCCTGCAACAAAAACAACACCGGCAACATCCCTACTAGGCATTTCAGTAACAGGGGATGTTTTTTCATGATCTGATTATTTATAGTTCCGCTGGGTGGGTTTGATCACCTCGTAGTTCAGCGGTTCTTTTTCCAGTTCCCATGAGTTTTCGCCATTCAGTTTCCATGCAGAAACGTACATGTACTGGTCGTCGTGGCGTAATGCCTCTCCGTCGGGGGTCTGACTTTCCTCCCTGAAATGACCGCCGCAGCTTTCATTGCGCTCCAGCGCGTCCCGGCACATCAGTTCGCCCAGCTCCAGGAAATCGGCAACGCGGCTGGCTTTGTCCAGTTCGGGGTTCATTTCATGAATACCCCCGGGGATCCGTACATTTTTCCAGAAATCTTCTCTCAATGCCTTTATTTCTTCAATGGCTTCTTTCAGTCCCTGTTCGTTACGGGCCATGCCGCATTTTTCCCACATGATCTTACCCAGGCGCTTGTGAAAGCTTTCAACGGTCTGCGTACCCTGGATGCTCATGAGCCGGTTGATCCGCTCATTCACTTTGGTCTCAGCATCAACAAAAGAACGGTCGGTAGTGGGGATGGGTTTTACCCCGATCTCATCGGCCAGGTAGTTACCCAGCGTATAAGGGATCACGAAGTAACCATCCGCCAGACCCTGCATCAGTGCAGAAGCTCCCAGGCGATTGGCGCCGTGGTCGCTGAAGTTGGCTTCACCCAGGCAGAACAAACCTTTTACAGAGGTCATCAGGTCATAGTCTACCCAAAGCCCGCCCATCGTATAGTGTACTGCCGGGTAGATCCGCATCGGAACCTCATAGGGATTCTCTCCCGTGATCTTCTCATACATATCAAACAGGTTCCCGTATTCTTCCTTCACTACCTCCTTACCCAGGCGTATCAGTGTTTCCGTATCGGGGTTCTGGATGCCATGTTTATTGGCTTCTGCCTTTCCGTATTTATTAATAAGGTTGTATTTGAAATCAAGATATACCGCCTGCCTAGTAGTACCTACGCCAAACCCTGCATCGCAGCGTTCTTTTGCTGCGCGGGACGCCACATCACGAGGTACCAGGTTCCCGAAGGCGGGGTACCTTCTCTCCAGGTAGTAATCCCTTTCGTCTTCCGGTATCTCGTTTGCTTTGCGGGTATCATTCTCCTTTTTGGGTACCCAGATCCGTCCGTCATTCCGCAGGGACTCCGACATCAGCGTCAGCTTGCTCTGGTGATCGCCGGAAACCGGGATACAGGTGGGGTGTATCTGCGTAAAACAGGGATTGGCAAAATGCGCACCTTTTTTATGGGCCCTCCAGGCTGCGGTAACATTGCTGCCCATGGCATTGGTAGACAGGTAGAATACGTTTCCATAACCACCGGAGGCCAGTAGCACGGCATGACCGAAAAATCGTTCCAGCTGACCGTTGATCAGGTTGCGGGCAATGATGCCGCGGGCTTTGCCATCGATCATCACCACATCCTGCATTTCGTGGCGGTTGTACATTTTTACGTTACCCAGTGCCACCTGGCGCTCCAGGGCCTGGTATGCACCGATTAACAATTGCTGACCGGTTTGTCCGGCAGCATAAAAAGTACGTTTTACCTGCACCCCGCCGAAAGAACGGTTGTTGAGCAGGCCGCCATATTCGCGTGCAAAAGGAACCCCCTGTGCCACGCACTGGTCAATAATATTTACGCTTACCTCTGCCAGGCGGTGCACATTGGCCTCGCGTGCGCGGTAATCGCCGCCTTTAATGGTATCATAAAAAAGACGGAAGATTGAGTCCCCGTCATTCTGGTAATTCTTTGCAGCATTGATCCCGCCCTGTGCGGCAATGGAGTGCGCCCGGCGCGGAGAGTCCTGGAAGCAGAAAGCCTTTACCTGGTAACCCTGCTCGCCCAATGCGGCCGCTGCAGATGCCCCGGCAAGCCCGGTGCCGATAACGATCACTTCCAGTTTCCGTTTATTGGCCGGGTTCACCAACTTACAATGGCCTTTGTATTCGGTCCATTTATCTTCTAACTTTCCGGCTGGTATTTTTGAATCAAGCATAACTGATTTGAGATTTGAGATTTCTGATTTGAGATTTCAACAATCGGATGCCTTTCCGGCACGCTTTTGTATTACTGTATCCACCCTAAATAAAAGCTGATCGGCATCAGCATAAATGCCAGGCAAACGATGATGGAAAATGCAATGCCGGTGGCTTTGATAAGGCTGATATATTTGTGATTGGTAAGCCCCAATGTGCGGAAAGAGCTCTGAAACCCGTGCACCAGGTGCCAGAACAGCGCGATCACCCCCAGCTCGTACACGATAATGATCCAGGGGTAGGTGGTGAACTGGTGCTTCATTTCTCCATATAAGTCGTGGTATTCTTTAGCTCCGGGTGTGCCTTCAGGCACGATCTGGCCTGTAGCATTGTCGATGAATACCGGCTGCAGACCTCCAAAACGGCTGGGGATCCAGAAATCGCTGATGTGGATCACCAAAAAGATCAGGATCAGTGCGCCAAGGATGCCCATAGCCCGGCTGTTCCAGGCACTGCCTTTATTGCCCATTTTTACTGCATAGCCTACACCCCGTTTGCTGCGGTTCTGGATTTCCAGCACAATACCCTGGATGATATGAAGCAGAAAGAATAAAAACAGACCGATTTCCAGTACACGGGGCACCACCATGGACCCCATAAAATGAGCGGCCTTATTGAACATTACTCCACCGTCGTTTGCCCAGATACAGGCGTTCAGCCCCGCATGAACAATTAAGAAAAGGATTAAAAAGATACCCGACAGCGCCATGGTAATTTTCTTACCAACAGATGAAGTAAAAAATTGAGACCAGTTCATATTTTCTTATAGAAGGTGAATAAATTGCAGGCAAAGTTAACGCATCATGGTTAATTTGGTGACAAAAAAATGACAAGTTACCTGCCGGTGATGTGCTTTCCGGATGTTTCCGGATGCCGGGAAAGAAGATATTTAAGAAAACGCTATTTTAGTACCCTCACCAATTAAAAGTTTAAGTATGAGCAACATCGCGGTTTATGAAAAGTACTTTGAAGACCCGCTTTCCCTTTCAGCGGATTTTACACAAACATTGAATAACACCAGTATCAAGAACCCGGACACCTGGTTCCCGGCCCTGGCCCTCCTGCAGCAAAAAGCAGGCGCCGGTGCTCCAAAGGAAGAACTGGCATTTCTTTTCGATCTGTTGTTCAAATCCAGTGCAGATCATACGGTGAGCGTTTATTTTTCAGCAGAAACATACGACTGGTTCTTTAAAAAAATGCTGGAAGTGCTTACAAGGGTGGGAGCAGTGTATCCGGAAGCCCTGCTGGAAAAAGCAGTGGCGCTGTTAATGGCACGCCGCGGCTACCGGGATTATACGGAAGCGGAAAAGGCTTTTCAACAGGCGCTGGCAGCCGGCGTGGAAGCTGCGGCTCCCGTCTATTATTACTACCAGTATGTGGGGCTGATGCCCGGAGGGGATAAGGAAGTTGCGCTGGAAGAGCTGAAAAAACTGGCAGCTGCTGGCAATCCCTGGGCGCTGGTGTATGATGCGTTTTACCAGATATGGTTCAGCACCGGTTTTGAACTCACTCCTGCAATTGACCAGTTAAAAAACCACTCCGACCGGAAATTACAAAAGAATTATTATGATGTGCTCCAGGGATATTATGGTAAAAAAGGAGATAAGGAAAAACAGGTGGGGTTATTAAAGGAGTCCATCAGCCATTATGACGCGGCCTACCCGCGTTATGTGCTGGCAGAGATCTCCTGGCCGGAGGCTCAAACCGAAGAAGAAAAAACAGCAATACTAAAGGAACTGGAAAAAGCGTATAACGACGGTTCGATGGATGCTGCTACCAGTCTGGGTTTGAAATACCTGCCCCAGGAACCTAAAACGGCCCAGGACTATGAACGATCCATTTTCTGGCTGAAGCAAAGCTGGTTGTACGACAATGCATATGCGGCCTACCGCCTGGCCTACCTGTACCTGTACAATGAACTGGTGGCCGATGTGCCGGCAGGACTGCAACTCCTGGAGGCTGCCAAAGATGCCGGAAATATAGACGCTGCGATCGAATGGGCCGAGGTACATATCGAAGGCAGGTTTACCGAAATAAATAAAACGGTTACGCTCGACAGCTTTAATGAGCTACATACCAAACAGGTACCCTACGCTACTTACCGCCTGGGGCACTTTTATGAATATGGTGATCCCGATCTTGGTATTACCGCCGATCTGACCAGGGCATTTAATTATTATAAAGAGGCTGCAGACCAGCAACTGCCTGTTGCCCAGTATAATGTGGGACGGTTTCTTAAATACGGGTTTGATAACAATGAGCCGGATGTGGAAGCTTCCATACCCTATTTTACAAAAGCAGCGGAAGCAAACAATGCACAGGCGTGTACTGAACTGGGGCTGATCGCCGAGACCTCCGGACAACCGGATTACCGGCAGGCATTTGAGCACTTCAGCAAGGCGGCCGAACTGGGATATCCCTATGCCAATTATATAAAAGGATTGTACCTGGAATATGATTATCACCAATCCGGCAAGACCGATCCGGGAGCGGCCGTACAATGCTACGAATATGCAGCCGGTTACAATGAGATGAATGCTGCGTATGAACTGGGCCGTTGTTATAAGTTCGGGACGGGAACACAGCAGGACTTTGACAAAGCGATCGGGTACCTGAGAAAAGCGGCAGATGCCAACAATCCAAAAGCGCTTACGGAACTGGCGCTGAGTTATGAACGCGCAGAAGGCGTGACAGAAGACCGGGACAAGGCGGTTGAATATATGGAGCGGGCCGCAGGTTTTAACTATGTATATGCACAGTATGCCACCGGCCGGTATTACCTGCATGGGTATGTGCAGGTAAACAGCGCAAAGGGGCTGGAGTGGCTGGAGAAGGCAGCGGCGTATGAGTATCCGTATGCATTACTGGAGCTGGGCGATTATTATATGTTTGATTACGATCGGGTGGAACAGTATGATAAAGCCTTTGACTACTACCGGAGGGCCAAAGAGCAGCAGGTGTATTCGGATGGACTGGGGCTTTGCTATGAATATGGTATCGGTGTGGAAACCGCGCCCGCCACGGCTTTTAATGAATACACACTTGCAGCAGAATACGGTAACAGCAATGCCAAGTACCGGCTGGGCCGTTGTTATTATGATGGGTTTGGTACCGACAAAAACCTGGAGACTGCCTTCCGCTGGTTTGGCGAAAGCGCCAATGAAGGGAATGATCATGCAAAACTGTACCTGGGCCGGCAGTACCTGAAAGGAGAAGGTATTCCGCGTCAGCCGGAAAAGGCGATACCATTATTTACAGAAGCGGCAGAGAACGAATCCGCTAATGCGCAATACGAACTGGCCAATTGCTACCTGATGGGAGAAGGAGTGGATGAGGACGAACAAAAAGCAATGTACTGGTTTGAACGGGCGGCAGACAACGGCCATGAAGGCGCCAAAAAATTAACAGGAAGAAGAAGAAAATAAAATGGAAGCATCAAACAACGAATACTATTCCTTCCAGGTAAACCTTCAGGGAATGATCAGTCTGCTGTCGGAACACCTGTACAGCAATCCCAATACATTTATAAGAGAGCTGCTCCAGAACGCGGTGGATGCCATAGCGGCGTTGCGCCAGCTGGATGAAGCGCTGGAGGGCGTGGTACGTATTGAATTGCCGGCGGCGGATAAACCTTCCTTTAGTTTTCAGGATAACGGCATCGGACTGAAAGAAAATGAGATACACGAATTCCTTTCCGTGATCGGAGAAAGCTCCAAACGGAAGAATGCGGAGGACGCGCGGCTCTTCATTGGTAAATTTGGTATCGGTCTGTTGTCCTGCTTTGTGGTAAGCGAGGCCATTACCATTGAAACCCGTTCGGCATTTGATCAGAAAGGATTCCGCTGGTCGGCTTTTAATGACGGGCGTTACCAGATCGATCCGGTTGACAACCTTCCCATTGGCACCAGGGTATATCTGACGCCCAAGAAGAATTATGCACACCTGTTCCGGCCGGAGAATTTTATTCCCCAGATCCGGTTCTACGGGGATGCGCTTCCGGAAAAGATAACCGTTGTTTCCAACGGGGAAGAAAAGCTGATCAATCCGGAGCCCCCGGTATGGCTGAACCCCGATGCCACAAGGGATGCCCTGTTACAGGCAGGCAAGGAGATCTTTCAATTGTCCTTCCTGGATGCGGTAAAACTGCATACGGACTCCGGCGAGTGTGAAGGTGTATTATACATCCTGCCTTATAAAGCCCAGTTTTCCGTAAAGCAGCACCACCGTCTTTATTTAAAGCGTATGTTCCTGGGCGAAGCGGATAACGGCTTATTACCCTCCTGGGCGTTTTTTGTAAAAATGGTGGTGAACAGCAACGGGCTCAGCGCCACTGCATCGCGGGAATCGCTGATGCAGAACGATCTGCTGCGTGCCACACGCAAAGAGATCGGGGAAACGCTAAAGACCTATCTCAGGAGCATCCGGGATATTGACCCCCAGGTATACCTGAAGATCATACAAACGCATTTCCTGCATTTAAAGGCCATGGCGGCGGAGGATGATGAGTTCCTCCGGCTGATACTGGATGATCTTCCCTTTGAGACCAATAAGGGGTTGCGGAGTTTTAAGAACATCAGCGAACAATTCCCTGTAATTTATTATTGTGCCGATTATGAAGCGTTCAAACAGGTACAGCGTATTGCAGAATTCCAGGGTGTGCTGGTGCTGAACGTGGCCTATACATTTGAAGAAGAACTGCTGAAGAAGGTAAAAAGCATCCGGAAGGAGCTCAACATACAGGAGATGTCCTCTGCCAGACTGCTGGACACTTTCGTAAACATCAGTGCAGAAGAGGAGGAACGTTACCGTCCCTTCCTGGATCGGCTGGCCGACTTTACACGGCCGCTTCATTGCACGGTAAGTTTAAAATATTTTGAACCGAAGGACACACCTTCTATTTTTACCCGGGCGGATGAAGATTTTGCAGAAGCCACCATTAAAAAGTTAAAGGCCAGCGATAATCCCTTTGCCAGTGCACTGGGCAGCCTGCAGCAAAAACCGGAGCTGTCGAACCAGTTCTGTCTCAACATGAACAACGATCTGGTTCAGAACATGCTTACACTGGATGACGCGTATATGTTGCAGGCCATTACAGAAGTGCTGTATGTGCAGGCATTGCTGATGGGCAAGCATCCGGTGAATGAAAAGCAGATGAACCTTTTTAACAGTGCCCTGCATTCGCTGCTGGTAATGGGCATGAAAAATTTTATTCAGATCTAAAATCAATACACATGTTGTATACGTTAAAAATTCAGAAATTATTAAACCAGGGGGAGGAGCTTTCCCTGCCGGAGGAAAAAGTAAAACTGCTGCTGCAGGCAATAAAGATTGCCGACGAGAATGAGGATATCGAATGGGGGTATGACCTGCGGCTGATGCTGATCGAAACAGAGCGGGATGTAACGTTTACAAAGGAATCGATACCGGCTTTTGCCTGGATCCTGAATGCCTGTGACGGTCATCCCGACCTGTTTGCAGAAACGGACTTTTTATGGCAGTACAAATGGATGATGGCTGATCTGTATGACAATCCGCAGGTTTCAAAAGAACAGGTGCATGCAGCGCTGGAAGATTTTAAAATCAGACTGCAGCGGAATGGATATGGGTTACGGGCCTATTATAATGAGCTGTATAATGATGCCCTGGTGCAAAAGGATACCGCGATGATACAGGAATATGGCGAAAAACTGAAGATGGTGACCCGCGATTCGATGAGCGATTGTGAAGCCTGTGAAATGGATGCCGAAGTGAGCGCTACTTTTGAGCTGCAGGGTTTTGAGCAGGGACATGAACAGGCATTGCCATTACTGGAAAAACAATACACCTGTGTACATGTGCCGATGCGTACCCTGGTGAACCTGAGCTACGAGGCCTTTAAAAATAACCAGCCGGAACTGGCGAAGGAATTCTGCTCAAAAGCAGAAACGGAACTGGAGGCATTAACACATGATGCTTCGGCATTATTGTCGGAAGTAAAACTGCTGGTGTTCCGGACCGCTGAAGACCCCGTTGCCGGAAAAGAGCGGGTGGAGCAGCTGTTGCCGCGGATAACGGGAAACCAGGGACGGAAAGTATTCCAGATGGCGCTTTACCTGATTGAGATCCTGCGGCAGTTTCCGGAAGCCACGCCGTTCAGCCTGTTGCTGAAAGAAGATCATGCCCTGTTCCGGTCCGGGAAGACGGAATATACGCGCGATGAGCTGCTGGGCTATTTTGAACAGGTAGCCCGTGATATAGCCGGATTGTTTGACCGGCGCAACGGGAACAATAATTTTATGAAGCAACTGGACGCGATTATCTGAAGGGTATTTGTTGGTGTTATTGCAGGGGTGTAAGTAGCAGTATTCGTCATCTGGTCGCCGGTGTCACAGCTGGCAGCACTATCTATACAACGGAACTGTAGCAACCTGCTGTTACCATACTTGTTTTTCCAATAAATTCTGTCAGAGGAATATAATAAAAACAGCGGACCGGTACAATCGGTCCGCTGTTCGTTTTTAATACTGCTGCTGTATTTAACTGTTCATCAGGCTTTCTATATCATCTGCTTCTATGGGCATCGTCTTCATCAGATCGATATTGCCATTGCGGGTAAGCAGGAAATTATTTTCGATGCGGATGCCCAGCTGTTCGTCCTCGATGTAAATGCCGGGTTCGATGGTGAGCACCATGCCGGCTTTCAGCGGAGTGCGGAAGGGTCCGAGATCGTGCACATCAATACCCAGATGATGGCTGATGCCATGGTAGAGGTATTTTCGGTAGGCCCGGTTCTCCTGGTCCTCGTTCTTAATATCCGTTTTGGTCAGCAGCCCCAGCTTTATAAATTCCTTGGTAGCCTCATGGCCCATTTTTTCATGATAGTCCACAATGGTGATGCCGGGCTTCAGTATGGAGGCTGCATAGCGGTGTAGCCGCAAACAGGCATTGTATACTTCTTTCTGGCGTTTGGTAAACCTTCCGTTTACAGGAACGGTACGGGTAAGGTCGGCATTGTATCCGCCGTATTCGGCACCAAAATCCATCAGGATCAGCTCACCGTCCAGGCATTGCTGGTTATTGCTTACATAATGCAGGGTGCGGGCGCGGTCGCCACTGGCAATGATGCTGCCATAACCTTCCCTTGTGGCACGGTTGCTGAGAAAGGAATGCAGGATCTCTGCTTCAATTTCAAATTCCCAGACGCCGGGTTTGATGAACTGCAATAAGCGGCGAAAGGTTTTTTCGGTAATGCTGATCGCCTGTCTGATCACTTCCACCTCTTCCGGTGTTTTTATGGCCCGCAGTTCTTTCAGCAGCGGTGCCGCACGTTTGTACTGATGCAACGGGAATTTTTCTTTCAGCTCTTTTATATAACGGTACTGACGGGTCTCGATCCAGGAGCTCTTCCGGTCGTTCTCATTGGTGTCGAGGTAAATGGATTCAGCAGCGTGGATCCAGGAGGTTAGCAGGGGTGCCAGGCTGTCCAGCCAAACAATGGTCTTCATGCCGCTGATGGCAGTGGCTTCATTTTCGCGCAGCCGTTTCCCGTCCCATTTTTCTTTCAGTTCATTCGGGCGCACCAATACCAGCACTTCGCGGTATTTGGGATCGGGATTGTCCGGGTAAAGGAGCACCATGCTGTCTTCCTGTTGGATTCCGGACAGCCAGAACAGGTTACTGTTGGGTTTATAACGGTAAAGCGCATCGCCGTTTTCGGGAACTTCATCATTAGCTACAAACAGCGCAATGGTATTGCGTTCCATTTTTTCGGTGAACCGCTTCCGGTTCTTGATAAAGATCTGAGGATCCAGTGGTAAATATTTCATGTGTCCGTATTTAAACTGACAACAGTCCCTGGGGGATGTTGTTCAGGGGGTTCAAATATACGCAAAAGTCTAAACCACACGGAACCGGAACCTGTTGAATGGCCGCACGTATTTTTGAGCGGCTCCGGGTTGATGCCGGCGCGGACGATCTTAAAAAAAAGGACTGCCCTGGGAAAGGGCAGTTCTCAAAATAAAAATCGTTTGCGCAAGGCTAAAAAAGCTGCTGTTCCAAAAGCCGTATTGTCATGTTATCCCGATCATCATCGCATATGCGTCAAGTTAATTTTTATTGTTAAAAAGCTGCAATGCAGCGTTGATCTTTGAAGTAGGCGACAGTGACAGACAATGGAGGTGCAGCGCACCGGTCATAGCACAGGTCTTATACTGGCCGGGTTTACTAAATTACCGCCGCGCTGCGGCTGTGATGCTTATTTGTTACACCGGATTATAAAGATTACCGGCGCGCCGCGCCTTTGTTCAAGTATTTTTATTGACAAAATGTGCCGGGAAACATCGGTTTCCCGGGTTTTTACTCTAAAACAGCTTTGCTTATCTTGAGGCATATGCGATGATGATATGAGATGCTGTCAGCCGGCTTTTAAAACAGGCGCTTTAAAATGCCGGACCGATCATTTAAAGCTAAGGGTCGCCGTTACCGGGAAATGATCCGATGGGAATTTTCCGCGGTAGGTATCCGTTAGGATACCCCAGCCGGAGGCTTGCCCGTTCCTGGTAATAAAAATATGATCGATCACCGCGGTATGCTCCACCGATTTTCCAAACGCGTTAAAAGACCCGTTGTTCTCGTAGGGGTCCTTTACGTCGCGATAGGCGTCCCTCAGCAAGGGGGCATTGGCCAGGGTCTGGTACCATTCGGAATTGCGATCACCATTAAAGTCGCCCACGAGTACGGCATTACCGCGGCCCGCTATGGCTGCTATTTTTTTGAGCATGAGTTTAGCGCTTTCCACGCGCGCTATTTTTCCTTCATGATCAAAGTGCACACTAAAAAAATAGAATGGCTTCCCGGTCTTTTTATCCTTCAATGCCACCCAGGAGCAGATGCGGTTACAGCATTTTGCATCCCATCCTTTGCCGGGTTTATCCGGGGTCTCCGATAACCAGAAATCGCCGGACCGCAGCAGGGTGAATTTGTCTTTTTTATAAAAGATCGCAGAGTGTTCGCCTTTATCGCCTCCGTCGTCGCGGCCTTTGCCGTAACGCGCATAGGCCGGAAGGCGCTCACTGATATCGTCCAGCTGATTTTTAAAACCTTCCTGGGTACCAAACACATCAAAATCATGATACCGGATCAGGCTGGCCACCGGTGTTGCCCGGTCTTTCCAGAGGTTGCCCTGATCGGCAGTGGTCTCCATCCGGATGTTGAAAGTAGCTACCTTTAATTGTTGTGCCTGTGTTTTGTAAAAAGAAATACCGGTAATGATGAGTGCAAGTAAATAACGTTTCATTGTTTATAAAATTTAATCCCAGCCGGGGTTTTGGCCTAAGTTAGGATTTTGTTGTAAATCCGTTTCAGGAATGGGGTATAAATAATTCTTAGGTTCCGCAAATTCACGTTTTGCGTTTTTAAGCCAGGTGAGCTCTCCACTGCTGCCATTGTTGAGCTGCTGAGGGTTGGTGCCCCCGCTGATAGTAGGACCTACATTGATATCTGTAACACCAGGAAGCGCGCCAGCCGGTTTGGTAATATAAAAGCGTACATCATTATTGCCGTCCTCATCCAGATCCATCGGTGTATCCAGCGCGGGGACATAGAAGCCGGTCCAGGGCATTTCCAGTAATTTGCCCCGGTTCCATCGTACGAGGTCATAAAAGCGGAACCCTTCCATGGCCAGCTCAATGCTCCTTTCCCTACGGATCTCCAGTAATGAAGCATCTGCAATTGCGGGGAAATAGTTTTGCTGCAGGTAAGTGTCAATGGTGACGGGTTTGCTGCCGGTATTTCCGGTAATACCGGCCCTGCGCCGCAATGCGCCTACCGTCATGTTCCAGTCGGCGTCTGTAAGCGTACCCAACTCTGCTTTTGCTTCAGCATAGTTCAAGAGGATCTCTGCATAACGCATAATAGGCAGGGAGTTGGTGTTTCTTGTGCCTCCGTCTAAACTTTCATCATCCTGTGTAAACTTGATGGGTTGATAACCGGTATACGTGTAGGAAAAAACAGGTGGTGCTGATTTTGGGGTACCGCTTACCAATCTTTTATAACCCGGTGTACGGATGGTTTGCTGTAACCGCATGTCGCGTTTTTTGGTTTCCTGCATAAAGGTCATTGTTCTGTAGGCTGGATTTCCAGTAAAAGGAGTGCCGTCTATATTAAGGTAGGTATTGATAAAGGTCCGAATAAAGTTCAGCCGGGACCCGTAAGTGGCACTCGTGAGCGACCAGTTGGCGTCATGAAAGACCCCATAGGCTGGATCCACTACGTAAGAGAGCATGATCTCCTGTGATATCGGCTTGAGGTCTGTAAATAACTGTCTGTAGGATTTATCGCTTCCTGCACTGTTAAAAACAGAAAAATTTCCTTCCCCGATCACTTTTTCTGCAGCAGCAACTGCCTTTTGCAGCAGTGCATTTGCTGTGCCTTCAAGCTTATAATCAAGGTGATATTTTCTGAATGTCCCTTCAAATAAACATACCCGGGATATTAAACCGTATGCGGTATATTTTGTAATCAGGCTGCGTGTGATATCGGTAGTGGTAATATTGGCCGCCGCAAAATCAAGATCGGCAATGATGGAGTCGATGATCAGTGTGCGTGGATCTCTTTTGTTTTTGAGTGCCGGATCGTTCAGGAGAATCGTCCGGTTGATCCAGGGTACATCGCCATATCGTTTTACCTTTTCAAAGTAGAACCAGCCGCGGAAAAAGCGTGCAAGACCCCTGTAATGATTGATCATAGCCGGATCGAGTATCGATTCGTTCAGCCCTTCCAGGAAATAGTTAATATTCCGGAGGTCCACCCAGTTCCAGCCATTGGTGGTTCTGGAGTTGTAATTGCCGGGAACCAGAAAATCCGGAACCTGCGTACGGGCGAAATAATCGCTCATATTATCACCGGAGTGAATATCGCTGCCTTTGGGTAGCATATTATAGAACGACAGGGAATAGGTTTCCAGTCCTCCCTGATTATTAAATACGGCCTCTTTGGTTGCGCTTTCTCTTGGCAACTGATCGAGTTTACTGCATCCCCAGAGAGTGCAGGTGATTAATAGTGCTATTAAAATATGTTTCATTGTTGACGGGTTTAAAAGTTAACGGATAAGCCAAAAGTGATTCCTTTTAACATCGGATAATTCATGCCCAGTGCACCGCTGCCGCTGGCTGCCACCTGGTCTACCGGCTGGGATGCATTTTCAGGATCGATGTTTTTGGTGAGTTTATACAGAGGCGAGAAGGTAAGCAGGTTCTCTCCGGAAACATAGATACGTGCATTGGTCATCCGTATACGGCTAATCCAGTTAGCAGGCAGGTTATAGCCAAGCTGAATGTTTTTCATCCGCAGGTAAGCCACATTTTGCAGGTACTTTGTTTGCGGAGGTGTCAACTCTGCAGATCCGTTCTGCGCCGAATAACCACGGTACCTGGGAAAATAGGCATCGGGATTTTCCTCCGACCAGATCCTGCCCAGCTGATAAGTAGGTACCTTGTTATAAGGCCGGTTGTACTGCCCCCAGAAATTCTTGGCTTCGGCACCGGGATACCAGTCCTGATGACCCACGCCCTGGAAGAACACGGAGAAAGAAATATTGTTCCAGGTGGCATCCAGTGAAATACCATAGGTATACCGGGGGAGCGAATTGCCAATAATACGACGGTCACCGGGTTTGTCAACAGTATTATCACCGTTATTGATAGCCCCGTCGCCATTCAGATCTGCAAACTTTATATCGCCGGGAAGAAACTTGCCGCTTGTAGAGGCCTTTAATCCGATTTGTGTCGGGATTCCGGTCTTTAAACTTCCGTCGGTGTTAAAATCACTCGCTGTAAAATAGCGTTCATTTACATAGCCCCATATCTCACCTACCCGTTGTCCCTCATAATAATCTGTCAGGAGCTTGGTGGGGTTATTAAATTTATCCACCTTGGCTATATAATCGCTCATCGTAAACCGGACGCCGTAATTGAATGGTTTACCGCCTACCTGTAGATCATCCCTCCAGCTGAGACTGGCCTCCCAGCCTCGGGTGGTAAGATCGGCATAGTTGCCTTTGGGGAATTTATTGGCGCCTGCAGCAGGGTCTACGCCATATACTGCAGGCTGGGTCATGGCATTGGTGAACATCCCGATGGTTTTGCGGATATAAGCGTCCGCTACCAGTGTCAATTTGTTTCTGAACAGACCGAGATCAATTCCCAGATCTACCGTACGGGATGCTTCCCAGGTAAGCCCATCGGGCAATACATTGGGCTGATCCGTATACTGGGGGCGTACACCGTTAAGGACGCGATCCGACTGGCGTATGGTAAATAATTCCATAAACCGATAGGGTGCAATGGCTCCGTTACCCAGTGATCCGTAAGATCCTCTGATCTTAAAATCATTGACCGCATTTTTTAAACCTTCCCAGAAAGACTCATTAGAAATGCGCCATCCCGCAGATACCGAAGGAAAGAAGGCGTAGCGCTGGTTCTCGGGGAAGCGGGAAGAGCCGTCATACCGGCCGTTGAACTCAACAAGGTAGCGGTCTTTATACGAATAGTTTAAACGGTAAAAACCACCATTGGTAACCCATTTCCTCCATCCGCCACTGGTGGTAGCCGACTGGCCAAGTGCAAGCGACAGATCTTCCGCGCCGGGATACATCAGGCCATTTCTGCCTATTGCAATCTGCTTGTAGGTAGATTGTTCATAGTTGTAACCGACAAGGCCTTTGAAGTAATGCCCGTTGCCGAGCTGGGGTTCATATTCCACATAAGTGTTGGAAGCAAAGTATTGGGTGGTCTGGTTTTGATTCTGGTAATCATTATAGTTGGTGCCCACATATTGTATCACACCGGGTTTGGTGCTGTAAGGAACAGGAACCCTTTTAGTTACCTGATCATTGTTTGTATTGGTTAAGGTATAATCTCCTTTTACACGAAGCCGATTATTAAAGAACTTGCTGTTGAATCCAACAGTACTTCTCAAAACGCGCTGATCCATGTCAATACCGTTTTGCCCAAGATAGAAATCCCCAACAGTGTAGGCTCCTGAATAGGTAAGTGTCCCATCGGGATTCAGCATCGGCACCATCGTATGACCCTCGTCCGCAATGTTCTGCCAGATACCGCCACCTTCACCAACGTTTATCGGGTTATGATACTTCATTTGGGAAAAATCATTGTTGGTGTAAATATTCAGCCAGTTGAATACCTGGAGCGAACCCTTGGCCCGGACATTATAAACACTGTAGTCATCCGAATTATAACGGAATAGCCCGGCTTGTTTAAAATAACGACCCGTTACCAGGAAGTCGGATTTTTCGCTGCCACCGGATATCGTGAGGTTATGCTCGGAGGCAGGCAGGTGATCCTTGTACAGCAGCTTGTACCAGTCGGTATTGTCATAGTAAACATATTCACCATCTGAATTTATATCTACTTTCGGTAGTGACGGATCTTTTGATCGTCTTTCCAACTCTTCCAAATATGCAGGAGAGAACTTTACGGTTTTATTTACATTTTTAGGTGTTTGCGAATAATCATTCCAGGCGGTCCAGGCTTCATTAAACATTTTGGCAAATGTGTAACCGTCTGTTACAAAATCGGGAACGGTAGTAGGCGATTTGACCGACTGATTGAATGAATAGTTAATCATTGTTTTGCCTTTCACCGGATTTTTTGTAGTGATGAGTACAACACCAAATGCAGCACGTGCACCATAAATGGCTGCTGAAGAGGCATCTTTCAAAACAGATACGCTGGCCACATCGTTGGGATTGATCTTACTCGGATCGCCCTCCACCCCGTCGATCAGCACCAGTGCATTGCCGCCCTGTCCAATAGAAGTGGTACCCCTGATATTATAAGCGGGAGAGTTGATGGGTTTTCCGTCGCGCGGTACCAGGTTCAGGTTGGGAATCTGTCCCTGAAGCCCCTGTGCCAGGTTGGGGACCGACCGGTTCTCCAGTACTTTGGAAGTGACCTGGTCCACCGCGCCTGTGAGGTTTACTTTTTTCTGGGTGCCATAACCCACAACGACCACCTCATTCATATCGGCCGCCTGCGATAGTTTCATTTTGATTGCAAGACGGAGCGTTTCACCGGCCCTGACATGGATCGTTTGCTGCTCCGTGGTGTACGAAACATGGGACACCGTCAGGGTATAATCACCGGGTTCAACGTTTAAACTGAAGCTTCCGTTTGCATCGGTAAGTGTGGTGGAATTCCGGCCTTCGATGGTGACCGTGGCACCTTCCACCGGTTTGTTTTCTGTGTTGGTCACTACTCCTTCAACGGAGGTCTGTATCTTTTTTGTTTCCGGTGGCGCAGCCATAGCGGAGAACATGCAAAGCATACAGGATAACAGCAGCATACAGTAGCTGCACAATCGCTTACAGCGATACCTAGACAATAAATGCATGATGATCGATTTTAAGGTGAGGGCAAATGTATTTACGACGTGTTAACGAATCGTTAAACCAAAATTACCAAAAAGGTGTATCCGGGACACAATGCCGTTTTTAAAGACAAAACGGCTGCCGGTCGTAAACCGCAGCCGTTTCCTGGTCATTAAAAGCCGGTTTAATCCCAGCCCGGATTTTGTTTCAGATCCGGATTCAGCACCATATCCGTGTTGGAGATGGGATGATAGTATTTTTTATCACTGAATTCACGATCCTCATCGTCTCTCCACAACACATAACCCTTGCTGCCCTCCGATAATTTGGAAGCAGTGCCGTCCAGCACATAATAGATCACCCCGGGCACTTTGGTTTCGGGTACCTTGTCTACAAACGCCACATCGGGACTGCCATTGCCATCGAGATCCATGGGCAGGTTCTTTGCCGGTACATAGATACCCCGCCATTGCATTTCCAGCAGTTTTCCCTTTTTCCAGCGCAGGAGGTCGGCATAACGCAGCCCCTCATACACCAGTTCTATGCCACGTTCCCGCCGTACTTCCAGCAGGTATTTATCCGTGATCTCAGGGAAGTAAGTGGTCTGCAGGTAGGTGTCGGCGGTCTGCGGTTCAATGGGGGTAACACCTGCGCGGGACCGGAGGGGGGCGATGGTCTTGCTCCACACCGTATTGTCCATTTTTCCAAGTTCGGCCATGGCCTCGGCATAGTTCAGCAGTACTTCTGCATAGCGGATCAGCGGAATGGAATTGTATGATTCCCCAACGCCGTCGAGCCGTTTATCATCCAGGCTGAACTTTAAAAGATGATAGCCGGTGAATGTGTATCCGAAATTAGGAGGTGCCGCGCTTCCGTCGCTCCGCTTATAACCCAGCGATCTTACGGTTTGTGCCAGCCGGTTATCGCGCTGTGCCATTTCCCGTACAAACTGAATGGTATCAAAACCCGGTTTGTCGGTAAAACGGGTACCGTCCGTATTAAGGTAGGTATTTACAAATTGTTTGATCAGCCCCCAGCGGGAACCATAAGTGGCACTGTTGAACTTCCAGGTCACCTCATGCCAGCGCCGCAGCGCATTGTTATAAACAACGGCGAACAATACTTCATCCGCAACCGGGTTTTCTGATGTGAACAGGGTGCGGTAATCGGAGGCGGGTTTATTGGTGGAGTAGAGTTTATACTGCCCGGCATCCATTATTTTTTTTGCTGCATCGGCTGCGGCTTCCAGCCATTGACCGGCGGTGCCTTCCAGTTTCAGCTCGGTGTGGTATTTTCTGAACGTGCCTTCAAAAAGACAGACCCGCGATTTGAATGCCAGCGCCACCTGCCGGGTAACGGTAGAAGCGGTGTTGTCCTTTGTGTCATTTATTTTTTCTGACGCAAAATTAAGATCGGCCAGTACGGAATCCATTACATCCGCCCTGCTGTTCTGGGTTTTATAAAGGTCGGGATCTGAAATGGACAGGGTTTTGGAATACCAGGGGACATCGCCAAAACGCTGCACCATATCAAAATAGAACCAGGCTCTGAAAAAGCGGGCGATACCGATATAGTGGTCCTTTACCTCCTGCGCGGTACCGGCTTTGTCGGCATTTTCGAGGAAATAATTGATGTTACGCAGGTTGGTCCAGTTCCAGGAGGGCTCATTTACAGAGGTATAGGAACCGGCAATGAATTGCGGGGACTGGTTCTTCGATGTGTACTCTCCCCATTCATCGTCGGTGGTAACGGTGAGCGCCGACGGAAGCATGCGCTGGTAAAAGGAAGTGGTATACAGGTTCAGGTCTTTTTCAGTATTGAAAAAGGACTGGGGAACCAATTGATCAAAAGGCTCTTTGTCAAGAAAGCTTTTGCTGCAGGAGGTAAGGAAAATCAGTGCTGCAGCGATATGTAAGGGGTGGAATATTTTTTTCATGGTATCGTAGATTAAAATGAAAGATTTAAACCGAATGTGATGGATTTAAGCATAGGATATGCATATCCCTGACCGCTGCCATTGGTAAGCTCACCAACGGGATTTTCCAGCACTTCCGGGTCGAAATTGTCCGTATGTTTGAACAGGCCGGAGAAGGTGAACAGGTTCTGACCGGTTACATAAATTTTTGCCTGTGCTATTCTCAGTCTGCTGAGCAGGCGGGTGGGCAGCGCATAATCCAGCGAGATATTCTTTATCCGCATGTAGCTGGCATCCTGCAGGTAGCGTGTTTGCGGCGCACCCAGTGAACGGTTGGTGTTCAGTGCCGTGTATCCGCGGAAGCGCGGGAAGTAGGCATCCGGATGCTCCTCCGTCCAGAAATCGTTCATCATTTTAGCAGGCTGGTATCCGTAAGGGCGGTTGTACGGTCCCCAGAACAGTCCGGCTTCCGGAGCAAAATACCAGTCCCTTTTGCCGATACCCTGGAAGAAGGCCGAGAGGCCGATCCCGTTCCATTGCAGGGCCACATTAAAGCCGTATTGATAACGCGGGGAAGTGTTTCCGATGATACGGCGGTCGCCGGGCTCGTCAACCGTATTCTTGCCCTGGTCGATCACGTTATCGCCGTTCAGATCGGCGAATTTCAGATCGCCCGGCAGCCATTCCCGGTTGTTGGAGTTCTGCAAAAAGTCCTGGTTGGCATGTTGCGCAATGTCCTGTTCTGAAGTAAAGAAGCCAAGCGTGGTATAGCCCCACAGTTCCCCGATCTCATGCCCCTCATAATAAGTGGAGGTCAGGGTTTTGGTAGGGTTATTGAATTTGGTGATAAAGGAACGGCTGTCCCACAATGATCCGCTGAAGCTGTACTGGAAGGGCTTTCCGAAAACAGTGGTGTTGTCTTTCCATGAAAGCGACAGTTCCCATCCTTTGGTAGACAGGTCGGCATAATTTCCAAAAGGCAATGCTGCCCCGAAAACTGCAGGCAGGGGTTGTGCCTGGGTAAACATACCGGTTGTTTTACGGTCGTACCAATCGAAGACCACGTCCAGCCGGCGGTCCAGCAGGGTCAGGTCGGCTCCCAGGTCAAAAGTGGTGGAGCGTTCCCAGGTAAGTCCATTGGGTATTACATTGGGTAATTGCGTATAGCTGGTTTGTACCCCGTTCAGGATCACGCTGGTCTTGGCAACCGACATGATCTCCAGGTACCGGTACGCGGCAACATTTCCGTTCCCGAGTGAGCCATAGGAGCCGCGCAGCTTAAATTCATTGATAAACGATTTCAATGGCTGGAAGAAGGATTCTTCCGATACGCGCCATCCGGCAGAAACAGAAGGGAAGAACCCAAAACGCTGCGTACTGGGGAACTTGGAGGATCCGTCATAGCGGCCGTTCAGTTCCAGCAGGTACCGGTTCTTAAAGTCATAGTTCAGCCGGTAGAACCAGCCGATATAGCTCCATTCCAGCCCGCCGCCGTTGATGCCATAGTTGAGGCCATCCATCAGGTTAAAGTCCGGTTTGTCTTCTACAAGGATCCCGTCACGACTGGCATTGAGCAGTTTGCTGGTAAAGGATTCCACGTTATAGCCGCCCAGGAGTTTAAGGTTGTGCGACCCGAAGCTCTTGGTATATTCCCCCGTGATGTTGGACCCGAGATAGCTTTCATTGGTATTGAGCTGACGCAGTAGGCTTCTGCCAAAGCGGTCGGTGCGACCGGGGGCGATGCTGTAGTTGATAAAGTTATTGGTACGTGTTTCGTCCTCGATCTTTTTTGAAAAGGTGATATCCGCTTTAAAGGTCAGCCGGTTCTTGATGGGGATCAGGGTAACGCCCGCGGTATTACGGACAAAGAAATTGTTGAGATCGGATTTGTTGTTCCCTTCAATATAGGAGGCTACGCCGGTATATACGCCGGAATGGGTATAGCTGCCATCGGGATTATAGATCACGGCCATGGGATAGCCCTGATGCTCGAACTGCCGCCAGATATTGCCATCGCCATCGGCAAACATGGGATACCGGTAATTAAAACTGCTGATATCGGTATTATTCTGGATGCTGATCCAGGGTGCGATGCGGACGGTCCCTTTTGCACGCAGGTTGTACTTATTGAATTTGTCACTGAGATAATTAAAAATACCATCCTGGTAATAATACCTTCCGGAGATATAGTAGTCGGCTTTTTCAGATCCACCGGAAATGCTTACGGCCTCTTCCACTGCCGGCATACTGTTTTTATACACCAGGTTGTACCAGTCGGTATTACCGAAATATTCGTACCGTTCTTTTTGTTCGTTGTATACCACCTGGGGCAGACTGGGATCTTCATCATGTTTTTTCAATTCATCCAGGTACTCCAGTGAGAACGGATAGATGTTGTTTACAGATATGGGATGCGATTTATAGTCATACCAGGCGTTGAACGCTTCATCAAAGTTTTTGGCCCACTGGTAGCCGTTGGTGACCAGCTTCGGGGTTATGATCCGTTTGTTGATGGTATAACTGCTGTTGACGTCTACCTTCACCCGCCCTTTTTTGGCCGACTTTGTAGTGATCAGTACCACCCCGAAAGCGGCCCTTGAACCGTAGATGGCGGCTGAAGAGGCATCTTTTAAAATGGAGACACTTTCCACATCGTTCGGGTTTACCAGGTTGGGATCGCCTTCCACACCATCGATCAGCACCAGGGCGCTTCCGCCGGCGCCGATGGAGGTAGCCCCGCGCAGGTTATAAGTAGCGCTTCGGGTGGGGCTGCCGTCTACCATTTTAATATTCAGGTTGGGCAATGCCCCCTGCAGCATGCGGGTAAGGTTGGGAGAGGGCCGGTCTTCCAATGCTTCGGAGCCGATCTGTGCAACGGCGCCGGTAAGGTTGATCTTTTTCTGCGTTCCATATCCTACTACCACTACTTCTTCCATGCTGCTTCCGGGTTTTGTCTGCAGCTCGATGGTGCGGGGCTCATTCTGACCCGATGTTACCGATAACTTCAGTTCTTTTGGGAGGTAGGAGACATGGGTGATGGAAAGGGTATAGGTGCCGGGCTTTAACCGCAGCTTAAAATAGCCGTCCACCCCGCTGAGGGCGGTAATGGATTGGTCCTGTACGGTAATAGTGGCACCGGTTACAGGGTTATGGGCGGAATCGGTAACGATTCCCGTCAGCTCGCTGTCCATACTTTGGGCAGCAGCCGTTTTTTGGTGGGCGCAGAGGGCCCAGCAATTAAAAAGCCCCATCAGCATTATGGCAAGGGCATACCTGTAAAGGGTTCGAGGTGATAAGTGCATAGCGTTTTTGTTTAGAAAGTGGCAAATCTATCGGGCAAACAATAACAAATCGTTAAGTAAATATTATCAAATTTAAAATAAAAAAAGTATTTTAAATTTAAAAAATAAGAAAAAGAAATAAAATTAAACTATATGCATAAGTATAGGAAAGCAATATTTTAAACAAAAAATGCTTCTTGTTGACAATTAATTATTTGCCGGAAAAGATCAGTTTTCAGGCAAATACGAAAGTCGGGGGTAAACTATAAGAAAATTAAAACAGACCGTAGAGCTGGGAGTCGATCTTGGAGATGATCTTTCCAAAATCCTCGCTGTTGTCCGCAAAGTTGTTCTTGTCTACATCGATAATAAGGAGTTTGCCTTCCTTATAACCGGCGATCCATTTGTTGTAGTATTCATTCAGGCGTTTCAGGTAGTCGAGACGGATGTTTTCCTCATATTCGCGGCCACGCTTCTGGATCTGACCCACCAGTGTTGGCACCGATGCATTCAGGTAGATCATCAGGTCGGGAGGGCGCACCATCGATTTCAATGTCTGGAAAAACTGATAATAGTTATCAAAGTCACGTTTGCTCATCAGTCCCATTTCGTGGAGGTTGGGTGCAAAGATGTTGGCATCTTCATAGATCGTCCGGTCCTGGATCACGGTTTCCGTCCCGTTCTGTATATCGATAAGCTGTTTTAACCGGCTGTTGAGGAAAAAGATCTGCAGGTTAAAACTCCATCGCGGCATATCATCATAAAAATCCATCAGATAAGGATTGTGATCCACATCCTCAAAATTGGGAATCCATTTATAATGCTTGCTCAGCATTTCGGTGAGGGTGGTTTTTCCGGCACCGATATTTCCGGCAATGGCAATATGTTTGGGTTTGGATTTCGATTTAGCCATAGTACGAAGATGAGAAAAGAATGGTTTTGTGGTGAAAAATAACCATTCTTTTTTAAATGATTTTATTTTTCTTAAAAGTATTTAAGTCCCATCGACTGGCGTACCAGCTGCATCGTCTTTTCTGCGTTTTCTGCTGCTTTCTGTGCACCTACTTTTAAAACAATACTCAGGGACCGCTCATCTTCCCGGATGGCTTTTGCCTTTTCGCGGATAGGACTGATAAAACGGACCATATCTTCTGCCAGTTGTTTTTTAAGATCACCATAGCGGATGGTACAGGCATTGAAATCTGCTTCGTATTTTTCAATCACGGACGGATCACTCACCAGTTTCATCAGGTCAAAAATATTGACAATATAATCCGGCTTTTCTGAATTAAGCTCTGTAGGACCGGCATCCGTCTTGGCTTTCATTACTTTTTTCCGTATCAGGTCATCTTCATCCGACAGGTAGATGGTGGCATACTGGTTCTCGCTTTTGCTCATTTTACCGGCACCATCCAGGCTGGGCACTTTAAGCAATTGTTCTCCGTAATTGAATGCCTTTGGCTCCGGGAACACTTCACCGTACCGGTGGTTAAAACGATTGCCAAAAGTGCGTGTCATCTCCAGGTGCTGCTCCTGGTCCTTGCCTACCGGTACATAGTGTGCACGGTGGATCAGGATATCGGATGCCATCAGTACGGGGTAGGTAAGCAGACCGGCATTCACATTTTCCGGCTGCAGTTTTACCTTGTCTTTAAAGGTAGTGGTTTTTTCCAGCTCGCCTTTATAGGCCAGCATATTCAAATAAAGATACAACTCGGTGGTCTGGGGCAACTCGCTCTGGCAGTACAACACACATTTATCCGGGTTGAGGCCGCTGGCCAGATAATAGGAGGTAACCGAAAGAATGTGGTCCCGGAGCTCTTTGGTATCCGGATGAGTAGTAAGTGAATGCAGGTCGGCTATAAAGAAATAACAATCGTATTCGTCCTGCATTTTTACATAATTGCTTAATGCGCCAAAATAATTTCCCAGGTGCAGCTGCCCCGTAGGCCGTATCCCGCTTAATACAATTTCACTTTTTTTACTCATAGGGCGCAAAGATAACTAATGTTTGAGGTTTTAAGCTCAAGGCAGGAGGCGGGCCGGCGGATATTTTTCTAACCGGTATATAACAACAAAGCCATTGCCAGGCAAGGCTGAGATTGTTTAAAATGCTGCATTTATCTCATGCTGATTACCGCGTTGTAAAATCAATGACCAATATTTTACTGTTATCGCGGGCAATCAGATGCTCCTGGTCTATTGCGTATGCGTCAGGTTATCGCCGCGCTGCGGCTGGGAGGGTTGTCAGCTACCCGGGGTTACAAAGATGGACGGCGCGCTGCGCCTGTTTTTATTTGACAATTGTATGGGAGGTACCGATATTCTGGGTGTTTCAGCCATATGAAGTCTTTCTTATCCTGACACATTATACAATTTGTCCCGATAGCTTGGAAATAGTTCAGCATCCAAACCGGCAGCTGGTCGTTAAGGATTGCTGAAATTCAAATGCCCTGGTCCGTGCCTCGCCAATGGGGAATATACATTATTAAATAAACAGGAGCGGTTCGGCCTGGGGCTCATTTAAGTCGTAGCACTGCTTTTTATTTATTGGCTTTCATAAATGGAAAGCAGGATGGGCCGGGGAGAAGCGTCAATAATGGCCTGCAGCTGTTTCAGAAAACCGGGACTTACCGTAGGACAGCCATCGCTCTGGCAGATCTCGTAATCCGTTTCCGCTTCGGGCACACAGGCGTGGGAGTGCAGTACCACGTAACGTTCAAAGGCATTACTGTTGCTGCTGTCCAGGCCGTAAAGCTTATAGGCCAGTCCGAACCTTCCCTGGTAAGGGTTGCCGATACGGTAATTGCCCAAAGAGGTACACATACTGCCCACTGTATTGCTGTAGCGCCGGCCTTCCAGCCATTTTTCACCACAGCGACCATGTGTCACCAGCCCGGCAGCAATAATCGAGTCCCTGTTCAGGTCATAAACAAAAAAACGGTTTTGGGAAGCGGCACGCTTCATATCGATCAGGAAGGCAATGCCGGAATTGAAACGATTGGCGCGGATGACGGCTTTAGCGGCAGCCAGTTGTGCTGCTGCGGGTTTGTAAACAGTGTTGGTTTCCGGGACTGCCTTAACCCGGCCCGGAATTGGGGTCATCCTGAACGATTCAGCATGTGTATTATAATAATAGAGGAAGCCGCCGGCAAGCAGCAGCAGGCTGAATGCCACCAGGAGTTTGTTCATAAAAAGCTTTTCAGGGAGATGCGGAGGCGCCGGATTTCCATAAAGACTTTGAGCAAAAAAAATCCCGGCACCACTAATGCTGCCGGGATAACTATTTATGGTATCCGGGTATTGCTAAAACTCGTGACCCAGTTTTTCTTTTTTGGTACGCAGGTATTTTTCATTGTGCTCGTTGGGAGTGATCACAATGGGTACGCTTTCCACGATCTCCAGGCCATAACCGATAAGGCCGATCCGTTTCCGGGGATTATTGCTCATCAGGCGGAGCTTTGTAACGTTCAGGTGGCGGAGGATCTGTGCGCCGACACCATAATCCCGCTCATCCATTTTAAAGCCCAGGTGCAGGTTGGCTTCCACGGTGTCCATGCCATTTTCCTGCAGTTTGTAGGCCTTCAGTTTATTCATCAGCCCGATGCCGCGGCCTTCCTGGTTCATGTAAAGAATAATTCCTTTTCCTTCCTGCTCCACCATCTGCATGGCTTTGTGCAGCTGGTCGCCACAGTCGCAGCGCAGGGAGCCCAGGATGTCTCCGGTAAAACAGGAGGAGTGTACTCTTGTCAGCACCGGTTCGCCTTTTTCCCATTCACCTTTGATCAGCGCCAGGTGTTCGTTGTTGCTGTTCTTATCTCTGAAAGCCACCAGGGTAAAATTGCCATATCGGGTAGGCATGTTCACCCGTACAATTTCTTCGATCAGCGAATCGCGTTTGAGGCGGTATTCGATCAGGTCTTTGATACAAATCAGCTTCAGATCAAATTTCTTCGCCACTTCGATCAGGTCCGGCAGGCGGGCCATAGTGCCGTCGTCATTCATGATCTCCACCAGCACGGCCCCATGCGGGTAAGGGAACCCGGCCAGCCGGGCCAGGTCGGTAGCTGCTTCGGTATGTCCTACCCGGCGCAGTACCCCGCCTTTTTTGGAGCGCAGCGGGAAAATATGCCCGGGACGGCCCAGGTCGGAAGGGTTGGTGAAGGGGTTATTGAGCGCTTCGATGGTCTTGGCCCTGTCGGAAGCGGAGATACCCGTACCACAGCCATTGCCCAGCAGGTCCACAGAAATGGTAAATGCCGTTTCATGCAAAGCGGTGTTGTTGGTAACCATGGGAGGCAGGTTCAGCTCATCGCATCGCTCTTCCGGCAGCGGGGTGCAGATAAGGCCGCGCCCGTTCTTGGCCATAAAATTTACGATCTCCGGTGTGATGGTAGCAGCAGCGGTAATAAAATCGCCTTCATTCTCACGGTCTTCATCATCTACAACAATTACCAGTTGGCCGTTTTTAACGGCCTCAATGGCGCTTTCTATTGTATCAAACATATTTTTTGCTGAAATTTATACAAAGATAACGATTGTAAGCGGGTTTGGTTCAGTATAGCAGTAGGGTTATCAGGAAGAACGGCTGGCATCCGGGATGTATGGCGGGTGGTTGTTGACGCGGATCAATATCCTGATTTGTTAAGAGACTGGTTACAATTTGTTAACATTTGGGGTCCAAATGTTAAAGTTTATTATGTTTCTTTGCCCCTTGAAATCACTTAATCCCAAAATTTATGTTTAAGAAAATTTATCTTGTTTTGGCTGTGGTATTGCTTTCCGTGGCCGGTCTGCATGCGCAGGTAACAACGAGTGGAGCCTCCGGAACTGTAAAAGGACAGAACGGGGAAGCCCTCGCTGGCGCAACGGTGGTATTAACCCATACACCAACGGGTACTGTATACAGCACTACATCCAAAACTGGCGGTGTATTCAATATTCAGAATATCAACCCCGGCGGACCTTATACCCTTGAAGTGTCCAATGTGGGCTATGAAACCTATACCTTATCTGATATCTCCATCCCCCTCGGCGATGTTTACCAGGCAACGGTGAACATGAGCACTGTGGCACAGCAGCTGTCTGAAATAATTGTATCCGGCGCCGCACGCAACCAGCGTATTGGTGCCGCCACCAATATTTCCAGAACACAGATCACCAATCTTCCCAATATCAACCGGAGCCTGATGGATGTGACCAAGCTCTCTCCCCAGGCGAATGGCGGAAGCTTTTTGGGAATGAGTAACCGGTTTAACAATATTACTGTGGATGGCTCTGTATTCAATAATAACTTTGGATTGGGTAGCAACCCGCTTCCCGGTGGTGCTTCGCAGCCGATCTCTATCGACGCGATCGACCAGGTACAGGTAAACCTGGCGCCGTATGATGTACGCCAGGCGGGCTTTACCGGAGCCGGTGTGAACGCGGTGACCCGTCGCGGTACCAATGAATTTTATGCAACGGTTTACGATTTTTACAGAAACCAGAGTTTTAACGGGAAAAAGATCGATGGTTTTGAAATGCCTTCTGTGCTGAAATCTTCTTCAAATGTTTTCGGCGCCAGCGTGGGTGGTCCTATTATTAAGAACAAACTATTCTTCTTTGTGAACGGGGAATATGAAAAGAAACTCAACCCCGGCCAAAGCTGGGTACCTTCAAAGCAAGCAGGTGACAAGAGTCCAAATGCTGTACCCAATGTACTGGAATCGGATATGGTGAAGATGAGCGATTTTCTTAAATCGAAATACGGTTACGACCCCGGCGGGTTCTCCGGTTACGATTTTAATACCAAGAATACCAAATTCCTGGGTCGCATCGACTGGAATATTAACGACTATCACCGGTTCTCGATCCGGTATAACCAGGCAGAAACCTCTGATGATGTATTGACCAATACCAGCAGCGGACCCAACCCGCGTATCTCCAACGGCCGTGTCGGGGGACCATCGGGTGGTTTAAACTTCTCCAATGCCAATTACACACAAAATAATAATGTATACTCACTGGTAGGTGAGCTGAACAGCAAATTCAGCAGTTCGGTTTCCAACCAGTTCCTGGCTTCCTTTACCAAGATCCACGATTTCCGCGCCACACCTGGCTCACAGTTTCCTTTTGTGGACATTATGCGGGATGCCAACAATGTGCTGATGAGTTTTGGTTCTGAGATCTATTCCTATCAGAACTATGTAAAGAACAATACCATAAACATTGCGGATAACCTTACCTGGAACCTGGGGCAGCACAACATCCTGGCGGGCGCCAGCTTTGATTATATGTCGTTCGAAAACTCGTTTGCCAACTTCGGCGGACAAAGCTATTACCGCTATGCTTCCATGCAGGATTTTATGGATAATAAAGCGCCCACCGTTTTTGCTATTACCTACAGCAATACAGACCGTGCAGCTGTAGAGGCAGCTAAGGCCAAATTTGGTCAGTTGGGCCTGTATTTACAGGATAATTATACCGTGAACGATCGTCTGAAACTGACCTACGGGGTGCGGTTTGATCTTCCGTTCTATCCCGGCGACAAAGTGTCTAACGACTCTTTATATGCCATTCCACTGCGTGATCCTTCGGGCCAGGAATTCCGCGCAGATGTGGGTGTCTGGCCCAAAGCAAGGCTGTTGGTATCTCCCCGTGTAGGCTTTACCTATACTGCCGGAGACGACCGGAGCTGGGTGGTTAGAGGCGGAACCGGCATCTTTACCGGAAGGATCCCGTTTGTATGGCTGGTAAACCAGTCGTCTGACAATGGGGTGCTGAATACTACGGCAACATATACCCCTTCCAATGCCAATATGAACGACTATCTATTTGATCCCAACCGTACAGCGCATGTGCCTCAGACCCTGCCCTCCAATTTGGGGATCGTCCAGGGTGCTTATTACAGTGTAACTTCTCCTGATTTTAAAATACCCCAGGTATGGAGAAGCAACCTGGCCATTGATAAAAGCTTTGGCGATGGATATACCGCTTCTATCGAAGGGATTTTCTCTAAAACCATTAATGCTGTTTATCATTACAATGCCAACCTGGGTGATGTAAAAGGACCGCGTACCGGTTTTGGCGGTGATGACCGGAATACCTATAACAAGTACTATACTACCAAAGTAGATCAGGTGTTTGTAATGGACAATACTTCCAAAGGCTCTTCATTTGCGCTTACGGCAGCACTGGCGCGCAGGTTCTCTAAAAACTGGCAGGCTTCTGTGGCTTATACCTACGCCAATGCAAAGGATATTTCTCCCAACAATGGGGACCGCTCCCAGAGCTCCTGGACCCAGAACGCGATCATTGCCAATCCCAATGCACCGGAGCTGGGTTATTCCGCCTACAATATTCCGCATCGGGTAAACGCCTATGCATCTTACCGGTTTGAGTATGCCAATAAAAACCTGGCCAGCACGATTACCCTGTTTTACTCTGGTGCTTCCCAGCAACGCTACCTGTACCGGTATGGCGGCGATATCAATGGAGATGGTGCCACCAACGACCTGTTCTTTATACCTGAATCAAGAAACGGACTGGAACAGCAGTTTACAACACTGCAGGTTAAGAATGCTGCTGGAGATGTAACTGCCACTTATACTCCTGAAGAACAGGCAGACGCTTTCTGGTCTTTTGTTGAAAATGATAAACAACTGAAAAACCGTAAGGGAGAATATGTGGATCGTTTTGATGCATTATTACCATGGGTAAACCAGCTGGATCTGCGGTTCCTTCAAGACATCCGGCCTACCATCGGCAATCGCAAGCATACCTTCCAGATCAGCGTGGATATTCAGAACCTGTTGAACATGTTCAACGATGGATGGGGTAACAGGTATACTTATAACTATGGAGGTTTCTCCGACCAGGGTATCCTTGGGGTAAGCAGCGGTAAGTATACTTATAATCCAACCAGTCCTAAAACGGTATACAGCAAGGCCAATAACTTTGGCAGCACCTGGAACATGCAGCTGGGTATCCGTTATATCTTTTAATGCAACTACCAATACTAAAATTGTCAAAACCGCCTCCGGGCGGTTTTTTGCTTTTCAGGAGGTATTGGGAACTCCAGGCAGCGCAGCCATACGATGCACTGCATAGATTAGCTTGTTCATATGTTTTAGGTTGTGCCTGTTACCTGGGCCATTTATTAAGCCGGAATTATTTATTACTGCTATACAATTATACTCTTGCTGCAATTAGTGAGAAGCTCAGTAATGCTGCTGCGCCGGCCGGGAGGCCTGCGCAAGAGAATTATTTATTGCGATAATTTTTCAAATTATTTTGGCAAATGTGCGATCAGTTCAACTTCTAATTTTGCTTTCGGCATATATAGTCGCTCGATTTGTACCCAAGTTGCTGCCGGGAAGTCGCCCTTGTAAAATTCCTTTCTTATATTATTATATTTTTTCATTGCCTCAATGTCTGTTGTATATAAATTCTCTTTTACCACATTTTCAAATGTCGCTCCATAGCTGGATAGCGAAGCTTTTAAAGCCTTATAAACAGAAGTGATGCCTTCAGGCGTTATATCATTTGTTACTGCACCTGAAATGTAGAGAACATTGTCAACTTTTAGAACTTGAGTATAGCCAGCAACTGTATCTTGTTTTGCCTTATTGTTCCAATGCCATTTTTCTTTTTCAATTTTTGCTTCTTGTGAAAACGCTTTGCAAAAGACTAAAAGAAAGAATAATAGGATGAAATATCGCATAGCTGTTTAATTTAAATAAGGTTTCAGTAAAAATAGTCAATGCGTATGAGAGATAGTGAAAAATGCAAAAGTGAACAGTATTTCCAGGTAACTATGCTTTCTGCTGGTTACCGGTCGGGAGGCCTGCGCCAGAAAGTTATTTATCCATAGGCTCAGTTTTTTTATGGGCATGCCCTGTTATGTGGAACCGGGCGCGACCTGCGCGACACAGGCCTTTCGTCTGCCAGGGAGAGGAACAATTTTTTTCATCTTGTTCCGGTAACTATAGAACCGCTTCGCTGAGGGCAGCGACCGGGCAATGGATTTTTTGTAAAGGCCATAGGCCTGATTGATTTTTTAACTCCCGGAATTTATTCCGGGGGGACCCACATGCTACGGAGCGCAGGAGTGCCATGGGCACGGTGCATAAAAGCAACGGTTTAGCGGGCAGGGTAAAACCCAGGTACCCCCACCTGAAAGCAGGGGGGAGGTGCCTAATACCTAAACTAATTTATCAAAATCCTAAGCCGTTGAAGCAAAAAGCTAAACCGGCCCACCTAAAAGCTTCGCGCGCGAAGCTTTTTTCTATGTTAAGGGTATACAAAACCTAAACTGACCAGAGAGAGAAGGTGGGTACCCCCACCTGCACAGGTGGGTGCGTTTAGGCAAAAGCTTCAACAGTTTAACAAATTGCTTTGCAAGCTAAGGTAAAAGCCTGGTGCGTTTGGGTTTTAGGTACGCGGGGGTACCCGGGAGGTGGGGTAAAGTAGTGCGGAGCAGGCGGGGGAAATAAATGCATAACCGGGATGAAAGAGTGCCGCTTTGTTTGCCTGCCGGCATGTTACCTGTTGCGCTTGCCCCGCTTATCTCGTTTATGTAAGAAACTGCCTTTATGAAAAAGATATATTTCCTGTTTATAAGCCTGATGGCATTGGCTGTTATTTCCTGTACAAAGGAGGAGCTGAGTACAGAAAGGTTCTATGGCAGCTGGAGATTGCTGGCTTTTGTAACTCATGGAGCTTCATCCTTACCAGAAACCTACCTGGGGAGTGGTACCTACATCGAACTGAAGAGCACGGGGGTGCTTAGCCAGTATACTGACGGCAAGATGACTGCTACAGAAAAAATCAAGATAGAAAGACGAACCGCTGACTGCAGCGAGCCGAAGGGACAAAAATATTGGGCGCTGGAATATGAAAGCGGTAGCCATGAGGCTATTAAAGTAGATAAGGATACGCTTACAATTTATACGCCGCCCTGCTTATACGACGGCCGCGTGGTTACCTATGTGCGGATGCGCAACTAACGGGAGACAGGTCTTTTTTCATTGCGGGTATGAGACTCAAATGTATAAAACGGTTTTGATTTTTCGGGGAGCAGATTTGATACAACCTGCAAGTGGCTGCACAGGATGGTCTTGCGGGGTACAGGTTGTGGCAACTGAGAGCTTTGGATATGCCATGATGAGCCGGTGCTGATTTTACCTACTTCCATCCATATAACTGGTTGCTGTAAAAGGTCCATTCCGGTGTTTGGATAACGGCGGCGTCCGTTAATGCATACCAGGGACCGCCTTCTTCATCAGTTGGGTTTTTAAGAATATGAATGTCCTGTGCCGGCATATAACTCTGTGCCAGCAGGTAGCTTTTTTTACCTTTTTTATTTTCGGCCATGTCCACAACGATCACAGCATGACCGGGGGCGCCGGGTTTTAAGAACACATCGCCGGGTTGCAGCTCCTTCAGCGGCTTTGAATAAAGCGATGAGGGTAGTGTGGCGGTGCCACAATAGGCAAAAACGGTTTCCAGGTATTGCAGCAGTGTGGCATGGGTACTGGTAACGGGGCTGCCGGATACTTCTATGAGCTTTCTCCCGGAGAGCCGGTAACGGGTGCCTTTCAGCCAGCGGTCGTACCGGATCCAGGTGCCATCGCCGGCATTGAACCGGATCTCACTGAACCGTTTTGCAGCAAACAGGTATTCCGCACGCAGCCGCATTACCGCATCGGCGCATTGCTGCAGGTCTTTCGTGCCCACGCTTACATCCAGTACGGCGTATTGTGCCTGCTGGTTCTCTTTTAATGTGCCATTAAAAAGGTGTACCTGTTTGTCTTTTTTTAGCGGCAGCTGTTGCAGGTAAGTAGCAAAAGCAGCAGCCGGTTGCTGATGGCGGGTAAAACCTTCCGGAACACGGATCCGCGAAATGGTGGCGGGCAGGACCTCCTCCGGTAATGCAGACGGTACTGTTGTTATTGCGGCGGCATCCGGTGCTGCATATTCGCAGGCCGGAAAAAGCCAGCTGCCGAGGATCAGAAGCAGGGGTGTGATTTTCATGCGCATGGTGCATTTAAATAAGGAAAATGTTTTAGAGATAGGAGTAGTGCAGCGCTAAATTCCATAAACAGATTAAAGGGCAACCATTATCTTTGTCCGCGATGCAATCCCAGGGAATTACGATCTATACAGACGGTGCGGCGCGCGGCAATCCCGGCCCCGGTGGTTATGGTGTGCTGCTGATGTACGGCAAACACGTGAAGGAATTATCCGGCGGCTTTAAGCGCACTACCAATAACCGTATGGAACTGATGGCCGTAATTGAAGGGATAAAGACACTAAAAACAAGCGAGCTGCCGGTAACCATTTATTCCGACAGTCAGTATGTAGTGAACTCCGTTACCAAAGGCTGGCTGAATAACTGGGTACGTACCGATTTTAAAGGCGGTAAGAAGAATAAAGACCTCTGGATGCAATACCACCAGCTGTCAAAGAAATACCAGATCCGTTTTGTATGGGTAAAGGGACATGCAGACAACCCCTATAACAATCGCTGCGATGAACTGGCCACTGCTGCGGCTGATGGGCGCAACCTGGCGGAAGACGTAGGGTACGAGGGGTGAGAATTGAGATTTGAGAAACGGGACGGGTGGCTGAAAGCTGACTGCTGAAATCTCAAATCTGACGTCTCAATTCTGATCTCAGCATTCCGGCAAACTCAGCGGTACATGCACTGCCAACCCGCCGTCAGCTGTTTCCTTGTATTTAAAGTTCATATCCTGGGCCGTGTCCCACATGGTCTTGATCACATCGTCCAGCGATACCCGGGCAAAGTCGGGTGTACTCTGCAATGCCAGCTGGGAAGCAGTGATGGCCTTGATGGCTCCCATGGTATTCCGCTCGATACAGGGTACCTGCACCAGTCCGCCGATCGGATCGCAGGTCATGCCCAGGTGATGTTCCATGGCAATTTCCGCAGCCATCATGGCCTGCTTTTGTGAGCCGCCCAGTCCTTCGGTCAATGCCGCAGCAGCCATGGAAGAAGAAACACCGATCTCCGCCTGGCAACCACCCATGGCGGCCGATATGGTGGATTCTTTTTTAAAGATGCTCCCGATCTCTGCTGCTGTCATTAAAAATTTATGGATGCGTTCGCGGTTGCCGGCTTCCGGGTCGTCGGCACAAAAAATGATAAAATAGTGCAGCACCGCAGGTATTACACCGGCCGACCCGTTTGTAGGGGCCGTAACCACACGTCCGAAGGATGCATTTTCTTCGTTGACGGCCAGCGCAAAACAGCTGACCCAGTCCAGCGTATAACGGAAGCTGCTGCCCCCGTTGCGGATCAGCGCGATCCATTCTTCATAGCTGTTATAGGACGCATTGCCGATGAGTTTTTTATTGAGTGCAGCAGCACGCCGCCGCACATTTAAGCCGCCGGGCAGCACACCGGTTTTATGACAGCCGCGGTAGATACAGTCGCGCATGGCCTCCCATATTTTGGTAAGCCCCTCACTGGTCTCTTTTTCACCGCGCCAGGCCTGTTCATTCTCCGCTACAATATCGCTGATGGGAAGCCCGGTCTTGATGCACCAGCGCAGGAGATCATCGGCATCATCAATCGGAAAAGGCAGCAGCACATTATTGTTGAGCACTGTTTCTTCTCCCTCTTCCTTTACAAATCCGCCGCCGATGGAGTAATAGGTTTTTGCAATATTATTGCCGTTTTCGAGCGTTGCCAGGAAGGTAAGCCCATTGGAGTGATAGGGGAGGGTTTCCGAAAAAAGGAATTCAATATCCTGTTCGGGATCAAAGGCAACAGGATGACTGCCACCAAGAACCAGTTGTTTTGCTTCCCTTATGTCTGCAATAGTGCTGTCGATCTTTTCCACATCAAAGGTCACAGGGTCATAGCCACAGAGACCAAGCTGTACAGCAATATCAGTGCCGTGGCCAACACCCGTTTTGGCAAGGGAACCATAGAGCAGCACCTTCAGCCGCACCACCTGGTCCAGCTGCCCCTGCTGTTTTAAAAATGCCAGGAACCGCTCTGCAGCCCGCCAGGGACCAAGGGTGTGGGAGCTGGAGGGCCCTACACCGATCTTCAACATATCAAAAACCGAAATCGGCTCGTATTGCATATAACAATCTTTAATGATCGAAATTACAACAAAGCCGGTGATTGTAAGTTTAAGAAAATAAAAGCAGTGGTACGGGGAGGCTAATGGTAACGAACCGGTCAGAGCGGGACTGTGCTGCAAGGACTTTTCTTTCGCCTGCCGTAAGACCTTTACGCTCCGGTATTATTTATCAGTGCGTTACTGCGCCACTTTGATCAATTCGATATCAAAAAACAAGGGCTGATTGGTGAGTGCCCCGTATCGCGGATCGCAGCCGTAAGCCAGGGCTGACGGAAGCAGCAGCTTGATGCGGCCACCCTCCCTGATCTTGGCAAGGCCTTCCTGCCAGCCGGGAATGATCTGGCTGAGCCGCAGCTCTGTGCCATCGGGATGTGCGGCATAAGTAGAATCGAAGCCCTTGCCGGTCAGCAGGCGCCCCATATATTTAACTGTAACCAGGCTGGATGCTTCCGGCTTCGGACCGGCTCCGGGGTCAATGATCTCCCACATCATCCAGTTGCTGGTATTCGTATCGATAGTGATGGCACTATCCCGTGCATATTTTTTCATTTGTGCCGTATCACTGATCACATCCCTGGGTTCACAGCTGGTAACTTCTTCTTCTTTAAGGCAGCCGATCAGCAGCAGACCAAGAATTACGGCAATGCCCGCGTATGCTTTTTTATTCATTCAATCAGGTGTTAATGCGCCATCCCAACCGGGATAACGCTTTCGGGAAACGCTGCAATTTACAGTAAACTGCTGAATGCCGGTTGTTAATATAAATGAGGCCGTATCAGCGTTGTTTTAAATTAAAATGTCATGCTTACCGGATCCTGCCGGAACAGCATGACATTAATAACTTTTGCGACCTCCTTTTGAAGGGCCGGGATCAATGACCTTAGTTGGTCACTTTTACCAGCTCTACGTAAAAATAAAGGGGCTGGTCTGGCGGAATGCTTAAATAACCGGTACATCCGTAAGCCAGCGAGGAAGGCACGATGAGCTTGATGACGCCGCCTTCTTTGATCTTGGGAATGCCGATCTGCCAGCCGGAGATCACCCCGTTTAGCGGAAATTCCACACCCTGGGCCGATGCATCAAACTGCTGGCCGTTTAAAAAGCGGCCCACATATTTGGCGGTTACCTTGCTGGTGGCCGCAGGTGTGGCACCGGTTCCGGGCGTGATGATTTCATACATCACGCCAGTGGCATCCGTGGTAACGTTGATGGAGCTATCGGTTGCATATTTTTCCATGGCAGTTTTTTCGCTTTCCACGGATTTAGGTGTGCAGGGTTTTACATCATCATTTTTCAGACAGCCGGTTACAAGTATGCCCAGTATCGCAGCCAGGCCAATGATTTTTTTCATATTAAGATTTTGGGAACTGTTTTATTTGAACTTTAATAATTGCGTGTCATATCCGTCAGTTCATATTCGTACACCAGCTGGGAGTTGGGCGGTATCCTATTAAGGCCCTGCACCGGGGTACAGCCAAACTGGATGGAGGACGGTATGACCAGGCGGATCTTTCCTCCTTTTGAAATTTTGCTGAGCGCATATACCACATAAACGCCGGAACTGAAATTCCTCAATGGTGCCGTTGGCGGATCTTTTACGGTGAGGGAATCCACCAGTGTGCCGTTCATCAGCCGGCCTTTATATCGAAAGGATACCAGCGAATCGATGGTGGGGTGGGTGGTACCGCTGCCCGCATCTTCAACAAAATAATACACCTGTGCCTGGTTGTCGAATGTGTACTGCCTCTGCTGCTGATTCGCCAGGAGAAAGGAGTCAATGATCTTCCGGTCCTGGGCAAGCGTCAGCTTGTTGGTACAGGGCGATTTATCCCCCGATTTGGAACAACCGGCTGCCAGGGCTGCAATAAAAAAGAGAATTGAAATTCCTTTTTTCATATCCTGTTCCGGATCAGTTGGGCTTTTTTACGTCCGTAAGGGTATATTCGTAGATCAGCTGGGAGTTGCCCGGCACATTCTTTCCGTTGATGGTCTGCGGTGTGCAGGAGAAATAAAGCGAGGAAGGAAGGATCACCTTTGCTTTACCACTCTCTCTTACAGAAGAAAGCGCTGCCAGTTCATAACTTTTCAGATCGCTTAATTTGATCGGACTTCCGTCACTTTTTTGTTTGATGGTATCTGATGTTCCGATCTCCGTACCATTCATTAGGCTCAATGTATATTTGAAACTGATCAGCGAATCTGAAGTAGGTGTGCTTCCTGTTCCGGGATCGGTAACACCGATATAATAGAAGGTACCATAATCGGCATCGGCTTTATAGGTTAAATTAAGCCCATTATCTGCAATAAAAGAATCAATGACATGCTTGTCTTGTTCTGTAGTCAGCGGAACACAGGAAGGTCCTTTATCTTTCATACACGAGGCAAGTACCGTTACAACAGCAACAACAGCAATCATGGGGACGAATAACGTTTTTTTCATTCTTTCGATTTAATAATTAAATTAATAAATATTGACTATCAAGTAGTTATTTTTTGTCTTTACGGGCCAGCAACGCTTTGTAGTGGTTTTCATTGATATCCCACTTGTGATAAGACGAAAAGATACCGATAAACGCAACAATAATGATCCCGGCAATTAATAAAATTAAAAAAAGCGACGGATCTGCATTGGCCTGCATGGCAGCTTTTTTGTACCATCCGCTGAAGAAATTTATAAAAATACCTACCATCAGCAAGATTCCCAGGGGCGTACTGATTAAAAAATTTTTTAATGACCTCTTTTTCCTCAGCCGGTTCGCTTCCCAGTATTTGATAAAGGCCTCTTCTTCTTTCGTATACATGGCAACCCAAAGGTACATGAAAAACAGGCAGTTTTGTAAGTGTAACAAATGTTGCCTATATTGCAGTTCAATTAATTGTTTGTGAAACTAGCGTCATTATTAGCCCAATACCTGTTCGCCCATAAGCAGTTAAGCTTGCCTGGGCTCGGAGTTTTTCATGCCGATACCAGCGGCGGACCAGAAAATACAATTGTCCGGTTTGAACAACAGCCCGTGGAGGATTTTGAGCCTTCGGTGGTGGATTTTATTTCAGCAGAAACCGGTAAGATGAAGGTACTGGCGGTATCCGACCTGAATTCGCAATTGTATGAAGCTGTGCGGTTTTTAAATACCGGTAAGCCCTATCTGTTTAACGGAATCGGTACCCTGCTGAAAAAAACAGACGGTACCTATGACTTTGTCCCCAATACTGTAATGGCCCCGCCTCCGAAGAAAAAGGATGTTCCGTTCACGGAGCGGAACACGGTGCCGCAATCCTATATCGAAGAGAAACCGGTTAATGTCAGATCAAAAAAGCCGGCGATTATCATTATCGTCCTTGCCATTATTGCCATTGCAGCCACAGTATGGTTCTATTCAAAAACAGGCGAGCCTGCTGAACGGCAGCAGGCTGGTGATACTACGGGCACATCAAACAGTACCGCGGGCGAACCCTCAACAGGAACCGCCGGTAAACCCGGTGCCAGTGGTGATACATCATCGGCGCGCACTGCTGTGCCTGTTTCCACGGCAACTCCCGGCACCACCACCTATGTGCTGGAAACCACAAAAGAACCACGTGCCTCCAAACGTTACAATCAGCTGAAAAAAATAGAATGGCCGGTGGAGCTGGAACAATTGGATTCCCTGCGCTATGCGATCATTATGCGGCTGAACACACCCGCTACAGACACTGCCAGGGTGCGGGACTCACTGACCGCGATCTCCGGAAGAAAAGTGACCATCCGTTACTGATAAGGTCGACGGTCGTTTCATATCAACCGGAAAATTCTTTCCGGTGCTTGTTTCAGCACAGGCCTCCAAAACATCCCGATTCGTTAACATATGCGTCAGGATAAAAATGCCCCGGCTGAAACGTCGGCATATCCCTTATAATCTATCAAATAAAAACAGGCGCAGCGCGCCGTTTCTCTTTGTAACCCCCGGGGTACCTGACGACCCTTAAAGCCGCAGCGCGGCGATCACCTTCTGTACGGCCCTGTACCGCCTTACGCTGTTGTTGTCAATACCTGTAATAGCAGCGCTGCGCTGCAGCGTTCTAATGGCAAATATTAACCTGGCGCACATATGTGATTCATCAGGATTGCATGACAACCGGCGGCTTTGTGCCGGATCCTGTTTGTTTTCATACGGAACGAGGTTAACTATTTGTAAAACAACATGGAAGCGGCCGCTGAAACGGCCGCTGTACGCCGGTTACGGCCAAACAATATTTTGCACATTTGGCAGATTGATTTACTTTTCGGGCGTCTAAGACCGGCTGATATTACGAAATAAATCATATGACAAAGAATGATCTACGAAAAGAGCAGGCACTGGCCTACCACGCAAAAGGAAGGCCGGGAAAAATAGAGGTGGTCCCTACTAAAAAAGCCAAAACCCAAAGAGATCTTGCACTGGCCTATTCGCCCGGTGTGGCAGAACCCTGCCTGGAGATCGCAAAGAATACAGAGAACGTTTTTAAATACACGGCAAAAGGAAACCTGGTGGCCGTGATCAGCAATGGTACGGCAGTGCTGGGGCTGGGAGATATCGGCCCCGAAGCCAGCAAGCCGGTAATGGAAGGTAAAGGAGTATTGTTTAAAATATTTGCGGATATTGATGTATTTGATATAGAGATCAATGAAAAAGACCCGCAGAAATTTGTTGAGATCGTAAAGGCCCTGGAGCCCACGTTTGGTGGTATCAACCTGGAAGACATCAAGGCACCGGAATGTTTTTATATCGAGAATGAACTGCGGAAGCAGATGAACATTCCCGTGATGCATGATGATCAGCACGGCACCGCTATTATCAGCGCGGCGGCGCTGATCAATGCCCTGGAGATCCAGAAAAAGAAGATCGATAAAGTAAAATTTGTAATAAATGGTGCGGGTGCCGCTGCCATGGCCTGCGTGCTGTTGTACCAGGAGTTGGGTGCCCGGCCATCCAATTTCCTGATGTTTGATAAGAATGGCGTGCTGGGCAGGAACCGGACCGACCTGGAGGAGATGAAACTGCCCTTTGCCAATGCCACGCGTGAAATTTCACTGGCGGAGGCCATGAAGGGAACGGATGTGTTCATCGGTCTGAGCGCCGGTAACACCGTTACGGCAGAGATGGTCAAAAGCATGGCGAAAAACCCGATCGTATTCGCAATGGCCAACCCTACCCCGGAGATCTCCTGGGAGGACGCCACCGGTGCCCGCAAGGATGTGATCATGGCCACCGGCCGCAGCGATTATCCGAACCAGGTAAATAATGTGCTGGGCTTCCCTTATATATTCAGGGGGGCGCTGGATGTAAGGGCAAGGGTGATCAATACCGAGATGAAGCTGGCGGCGGTAAAAGCCCTGGCATCACTGACAAAAATGCCGGTACCGGATATCGTGAACCTTGCCTATAACCAGGAAAAAATGGCCTTCGGACCGGATTATATCATTCCCAAACCACTGGATCCGCGGCTGCTCACCACCGTGGCGCCGGCCGTGGCACGGGCGGCAATGGAATCCGGGGTGGCACACCACCATATTGAAGACTGGGAGGCCTACAGCCGCGAACTGGATAAACGGCTGGGTGTTGACAATCAGGTACTGCGCGCCATGGGTGCCAAGGCCCGCTCTGCGCCCAAACGGATCGTATTTGCTGAGGGCGAAAATGTAAAGATCCTGAAAGCCGCTCAGATCGTGCTGGATGAGGGGATCGGGTTCCCCCAGCTGATCGGCGATAAGAAAGAAATTGAAGCGATTGCGGCCGAGAACAGCATCGACATCTCAGGGATGGAGATCTTTGATCCACGCAGCGAGGAAATGATCGGGAAGCGAAAGGAGTACGGAGAGCTTTTCTTTAAAATGAGGGCGCGTAAAGGGTATACAAAGGATGAGGCCTATAAACTCATGAAGGAACGGAATCACTTCGGATGTATGATGGTGGAACAGGGAGATGCAGACTGCATGCTGGCGGGTCTTACCAAAAAATACGATGAGGCCATCCGCCCGGCACTGCAGATCATCGGTACCGAATCCGGCGTGAACCGGGTGGCCGGTATGTACCTGGTAATGACAAAAAAAGGCCCGTTGTTCCTTGCAGATACCACGGTCAACTTTAACCCTACGGCAGAAGAGCTGGCGGAGATCGTGTTGCTGACCGCAAAAGAAGTACGGGCGTTTAACCTCACGCCGCGCATCGCACTGCTGAGTTATTCCAACTTCGGCAGCAGCAAATCGCCGGAGGCACAGCTGATGTCCCGTACCCGGGAGATCGTTAAAGAAAAAATGCCGGACCTGATCATCGACGGGGAAATGCAGGCCAATGTAGCACTGAACAACGGATTGCTCCAGGAAATATATCCGTTCAGTGATTTGGTAGGACAGCAGGTAAACACGCTGATCTTCCCTAACTTAGCGTCCGGAAATATTGCCTATAACATCCTGCTGGAGATCGGTTCCTCGGATGCGGTAGGTCCGATCGTAATGGGGCTCAAAAAGCCGGTGCACCTGCTGCAGCTGGGCAGTACGGTAAGCAGTATCGTGAATATGGCAATGATCGCGGTGATCGACGCACAGCTGAAGACAAAAACTACGGCTGAAAGCGAAAAACGCGGAAGAAGACTGTTGAAAAGAAAAACTGATTGATCCATTTTTTAAAAACGATCCATTGAGAATATTAAAAGAGCTCGGGGAATTTATTAAAATGGCCGGTGGCATGTTCCGCAAACCGGAGAATACCAAGATGTACTGGAAGCAGTTCATGCTTCAGTGTAACGATATCGGCATCGGTTCCCTGGGTATTATCTGCATTATTTCTGTTTTTATCGGGGCGGTATCTACCTTGCAGACCGCCTATCAGCTGGTATCACCCATCATTCCCAAAACCACCATTGCCCAGATCGTGCGGGATACCGTGATCCTGGAATTTGCGCCCACGCTGAGTTGTATCGTGCTCTGCGGTGTGGTAGGCAGTAAGATCGCGAGTGAACTGGGAAATATGCGGGTGAGTGAGCAGATCGATGCGTTGGAAATTATGGGCATCAATACAAAAGGATACCTGGTATTGCCAAAGATACTGGCCGGTCTGGTGACCATCCCGCTGCTGATTATGCTGGCGATGATCCTGGGCATCTGGGGCGGACGGCTTGCCGGTACCGCTGCGGGTATTATTGATCCTACTATTTTTGATACGGGGCTGGTGATGGCCTTTAAGGCATATAACGTTTATTTCGCCCTGATCAAATCGGTGGTGTTCGCATTTATTATCACCGCAGTGCCGGCATTCTACGGCTATAATGTAAAGGGTGGTGCGCTGGAGATCGGGCACAGCAGTACCCGTGCGGTGGTGGTTTCCTGTGTATTGCTGCTGCTGGCTGATTACATCTTATCTGCACTGCTTCTGTAAAAACGCTCAATAACATGATTGAAATAAAAGACCTGAAGAAAAGTTTTGACGACAAGGCGGTCCTGAAAGGGGTGGATGTGGTTTTTGATGACGGCAAATGTAACCTGATCATCGGCAGCAGCGGCAGCGGTAAAACGGTGCTGATGAAATGCATGGTAGGGCTGATAAAACCGACCTCCGGGAATGTGCTGTATGATGAAGATGATTTTGTGAACATGAGTGATATTGAACAAAAGACCGTGCGTGAAAAGATCGGGATGCTGTTCCAGGGCGGTGCGTTGTTCGACAGTCAGACGGTGGAACAAAATGTAATGTTCCCGCTGGATATGTTCACCAATGACAAATACTCCAAAAAGAAGGAACGGGTAAAACAGGTACTGGAACGGGTACAGCTGAAAGAGGATGCCTACCGGAAATTTCCGTCGGAGATCAGCGGGGGCATGCAGAAAAGGGTAGCGCTGGCCAGGGCCATCGTGCTGAACCCCAAATATCTTTTTTGTGATGAGCCCAATTCCGGACTGGACCCCCAGACCTCGATGGTGATCGACAAACTGATCCATGAGATCACGCAGGAATACAATATCACAACTATCGTGAACACACATGATATGAACAGTGTGATGGAGATCGGTGACCATATTGTTTATATGCACCAGGGGGAGAAGGAATGGGAAGGCAACAGTAAAGAGATCATCCTCAGCGATAATAAAAAACTCAATGAATTCATTTTTGCATCCGAATTCTTACAGGATGCAAAAAAGATGCGCACCATCCAGGAAACGGGGGAACTGCCCCAGGGAGTGTCCGACGATGTAAAGAATAAGATCGAGGAAAATCTGAACATCGACCTGGATAAGGACGGCGTTATCGGAGACGGAACAAAAAAAACACCTCCGTCAAAAGAAAACTAGCGCGTACAACGCAAACCCTTAATTTTGCACTTGCTTTTTTAAATATATAATCTATACGATATGGCAGTTTTGGTTAATAAGAGTTCAAAGATATTGGTTCAGGGTTTTACAGGCACGGAAGGTACCTTCCACGCCACACAAATGATCGAATACGGAACGAACGTAGTGGGGGGTGTTACGCCGGGTAAAGGCGGAACAACACACCTGGAACGTCCGGTGTTTAATACAGTAGCGGATTGCGTAAAGCAAACCGGCGCTAATGTGAGCATTATCTTTGTGCCGCCGGCTTTTGCGGCGGATGCAATTATGGAAGCGGCGGATGCCGGTATCGAACTGGTGGTATGTATCACTGAAGGGATCCCGGTACAGGATATGGTGACCGTAAAGAATTTCCTCCAAAGTTCAAAAACAAGACTGATCGGACCGAACTGCCCGGGTGTGATCACTGCAGATGAGTGCAAAGTAGGTATCATGCCTGGCTTCGTGTTTAAAAAAGGGCGTATAGGGATCGTTTCCAAATCCGGTACGCTTACTTACGAAGCGGCCGACCAGGTAGCTAAAGCCGGTCTGGGCATCAGTACCGCCATCGGCATCGGCGGAGATCCGATCATTGGCACTACTACCCGTGAAGCCATCGAACTGTTTATGCAGGATGATGATACCGATGCCATCGTAATGATCGGTGAGATCGGCGGAGGTATGGAAGCCGAAGCGGCCCGCTGGATCAAAGAAAACGGAAATAAAAAACCGGTAGTGGGATTTATTGCCGGACAAACCGCCCCTCCCGGACGCCGTATGGGCCATGCAGGAGCGATCGTGGGTGGCGCTGATGATACGGCGGCAGCAAAAATGAAGATCATGAGCGAGTGTGGTATTGCAGTAGTAAGCAGCCCGGCCGATATCGGTAAAACAATGGCCGAACTCATCAAAAAATAATCTGAACGCATTTATTTTACAGAGCCCCGTTAACCGGGGCTTTTTGCTGTACCGCATCAAATACCGGTTCCTGAGGGAATGTGGCGTAATGGTATTTCCGAATCTGTTGATAAAGAGTGTTTTTAGATGTGATTGTATTAAGATACTGTGAATAGCGCATTGTTTTGCCCGCCGTGGAAGATCAGTATCTGTTAATTGGCTGACTGAACTTTAGATGCAGGAACAATCCCGGTCAGGATTCAGCATGGTAACAGGATGGAGACTTTTGATACGGCTCCCTGTTGCAACGATTTTGGATGCAGCCATTTTTATTTATCAGATTTCGGAAAGGATATCAAGAAAAATATCATAAATTTGAATGCCCCTGTTACCGGATAATTGATCATGAATGCTGTTGGATAATGAATTGTTTTGCATTCCTGAGACAACGACCGTATGATTGCTATTTTATTTGAACACCACAGTGTAAAATGATGTAAACCGTTCAAATAACTTCAACTGTATATGAAGGAAGGCAAAAAGATTTTTATAATTGATGATGATCCGATTCACCGGCTGCTGATGGATAAATTGTTTGCCAAGCAATCCCAAGAATACCACCTCCGTTTTTTTGAGAACGGCCAGAAAGGGCTGGATGCGTTAAAAGATCCTGATACGGGAACCCCGGACCTCATTCTGCTGGATATCGAAATGCCGGTGATGAACGGCTGGCAGTTCATCGAAGCCTTTGAGCAGCTGGATCCTGCGTTGCGTGATCCGGTAACGGTTTATATGGTGTCCTCTTCTTTTTCGGATGAAGATCAGGAACGGGTGAAAAGCTATCCGCTGATAAAAGGCTATATTGTAAAGCCCATCCGCATAGAAACCATTGCCGGATTGCTTGAGTGATTTTTGCGTGTGCGTAACCGGCTGATCCGCTTTCACCGGAAACTCCTATTATTATATGAACCGGCCGTTGTTTTACGGGGGATCAGTTATCTTTAGCGGATAGAACACAGGATCATGGACTTTAAGCATTTGGAAACGGAATTTTCCGGGGAACTGTTTTATGACGACAGCAGCCTGCACCGGGCACAGAAAATGGTGTATGCCACCGACGCTTCCGTTTACCAGGAGCAGCCGCTGGCAGTGGCACATCCCAAAGACAGGAACGATCTGAAAACGCTCATACGCTTTGCCAATCAGAATAACATTTCACTGATCCCCCGTGCTGCGGGCACATCGCTGGCAGGGCAGGTAGTAGGGAACGGCATCGTGGTGGATATATCCCGGCACTTTAAACAGATCCTGGAAGTGAATAAGGAGGAAAAATGGGTGCGGCTGGAACCGGGTATTATCCGGGACGACCTGAATGCGGCACTAAAACCCTATGGATTATTGTTTGCCCCGGAAACCTCCACCGCCAGCAGGGCCATGATCGGCGGAATGATCGGCAATAATTCCTGCGGTCTGCATTCCATTGTATGGGGCGATACCCGGCAGCATTTGCTGGAAGCTACCGTGTTGCTGAGCAACGGGGAAGAAGTAGTGCTGAAATACAGGACGGCAGCAGATATGGAGGCAAAGGCCCGGGCGGCTACCCTGGAAGGAAAGATCTACAAAGAACTTTTGACGCTGTTAAACGATCCGGTCAACCAGACCGTCATCCGCAAAAATTATCCCAAACGCTCGCTGAAACGGCGCAACACCGGATATGCGCTGGATGCGCTGCTGGAGGAGATGGAAGCCGGAACGGGTGGTTTTAATTGCTGCCGGCTCCTTGCGGGATCCGAAGGCACACTGGCCTTTGTAACGGAAGTCAAACTGAACCTGCTGCCGCTGCCGCCGGCGAAAGATGCGCTGGTCTGCATTCATTGTGCATCACTTGCAGATGCGCTTCATGCTAATAATGTGGTGCTGCGGCACCATCCCATGGCTTCGGAGCTGGTAGACCGGTACATCATGGATTTTACAAAGGGACATCCCGTATATCAGCAGAACCGTTTTTTTATTGAAGGTGCTCCCGAGGCGCTGCTGATGGTGGAATTTATGGAGGATACGGATGAAAAGCTGGACGAACGGACCGCTGCTTTGATCGAAGATCTGAAACGGGACGGACTGGGCTATGCCTGGCCGGTGATAAAAGGCCCGCAGACAAAACTGGTATGGGATATCCGGAAGGCCGGTCTGGGGCTGATCCGCAACATGCCCGGGGACCGGCAGCCGGTGAACCTGATCGAAGACTGTGCCGTTTCTCCCGAAGACCTGCCGGCCTATATCGAAGACCTGCAACAACTGCTGGACGGATATGGTCTTACCGCTTCTTATTATGCCCATGCGGGTGCGGGTGAATTGCATGTGGAGCCGATGATCAACCTGAAAACAGAAGAAGGAAGACAGGTGTTCCGTGATGTGCTGCGCGATACGGTAGGATTGGTTAAAAAATACAATGGTTCATTAAGTGGAGAGCACGGCGATGGCCGGTTAAGAGGCGAATTTATTGCCAGCGCTATGGGTGATGCAGTATATGGGCTGTTGCAGCAGGTGAAACAGTTTTTTGATCCGGCGGGTGTTTTTAACGCAGGCAAGATCGTGAATACCCCCCAAATGAATGAACAGCTGCGCTATGACCCGCAAAAAACGCCGCGTAATATAGCTACGGTGTTTGACTTTACCGCCCAGGAAAATATCCTGCGGCTTACCGAAAAATGCTCCGGCTCGGGTGATTGCCGGAAATCGCATATCACAGGGGGTACCATGTGCCCTTCTTATATGGCAACTTTGCAGGAAAAAGACACCACGCGTGCACGGGCAAATATTTTGCGGCAGTTCCTTACCAATACTTCAGCGGAGAATCCTTTTGATCATCCTGAGATAAAGGAAGTGATGGACCTTTGCCTGAGCTGTAAGGCCTGTAAGTCGGAATGCCCTTCCAGTGTGGATATCGCCAAACTTAAAGCTGAATTCTTACAACATTATTATGATGCCAACGGGATTCCGTTCCGCTCAAAGCTCATAGCAGGTTTTACAAGATCGCAGCGGCTGGGTATTATGGTGCCTGGAATTTATAATGCGATGGCCGGTAATAAATTTACCTCGGGCCTGATCAAAAAAATAGCAGGCTTTGCACCCGACCGCTCGTTACCTGCGGTAGGTAAAACAACATTGCGCAGCTGGTTTGAAAAATATAAAAAAACAACGGCACAGCAATACAATAGGAAAGTACATTTGTTCTGTGATGAGTTCACCAATTACAACGATGTGGAGATCGGCAAAACCACCATCAAACTACTCAATGCCCTGGGTTACGGAGTGACAATTCCCGTACATAAGGAAAGCGGGCGCACCTGGCTTTCCAAAGGACTGGTGCGGCAGGCACAAAAGATCATTACAGAAAATGTAGCAGCACTTTCAAAAGTGGTCACGGCAGATCAGCCATTGATCGGTATCGAACCCAGTGCCCTGCTTACTTTCAGGGATGAAGCGCCGGACCTGGTGCCCGCGGCACTTAAAACCAACGCACGGCAACTGGCTGCGCAGAGCTTTCTGATCGAAGAATTTCTGGCCGGTGAATATGAAAAAGGACATATCACATCCGGCCGGTTCACGGAAGCGAAACAAACGGTAAAACTGCACGGCCACTGTTATCAGAAATCTTTCGGAATTGTGCCTTCCGTGCAAAAAGCACTCAGTATCCCTGTTAACTATTATGTGGAGCTGATCCCTTCGGGTTGTTGCGGTATGGCCGGCTCCTTTGGGTATGAAAAGGAACATTACGACGTATCGATGAAAGTAGGGGAGCTGGTACTATTGCCGGCAGTACGGTCGGCAGCCGCTGATACCCTTATTGCCGCATCCGGTACCAGCTGCCGCCACCAGATAAAGGATGGTGCAAAGCGGCAGAGCCTGCATCCCGTGGAAGTATTGTGGGCCGCGCTGAAGTAAAATACGTCCGTCTTTTATACGAAGGGCTGACATACCGTATTGATTTGCGGCGAGCGGCATCAGGTCCTTCTGTAGAAAAGTGATCCGTAAGGAGAGCTGCTGTTGCGACTGTGTTTATCTCCGGGAAAAACCGCTCATGGCCGGGTAATGGTTCGTGCGGGCACCGACCCGGCAACTAACAGGCTATTTTAATAACGGAGCAAGCCGGTTTTCAAGGCCGTCCACGTCAAGATTGCGGGCAATGATCTTCCCATCCGGACCGATCAGAAAATTCTGGGGGATCTCGTGTACATCGTACAGCTTCGCAACAGGATTGTCAAATCCATCCAGGCTCGATATATGGGTCCAGTTCAGCCCATCCTTCCGGATGGCATCGATCCATTTTTGTTTACCTTCCTGTTTGTCGAGCGATACACTGAGTATGGTAAAACCCTTTTCGCGGAACCGGTTAAAAAGCGCTACCAGTGAGGGGTTAGACAACCGGCAGGGGATGCACCAGCTGGCCCAGAACTCCAGCAGCAGGTAGTTGCCTTTAAAATCAGCCAGTGCCACCTGTTTCCCCGATGTGTCTGCCTGAGAAAATCCGGGCGCAGCAGCACCTCCGGAAACTTTTTTTGCCACCAATAATCTTTTTTCAAAATTCCGGCCTGCGGTCGAGTGTTTAACAGCGACAGGCAGGCTGTCAAAAAGCGGCCCTGCTTTTTCTGCATCAATAATTGCTCCGCAGCAGCGGGTCAATGCATATAAGGCAATGGGCGATTGCGGATGTTGCCGGGCATAGGTTTCGTAAATACCATTGGCAGCACGTTGAACTTTGGTGAGCCGGGCCTGTACGGCAAACATGGTTGCCGTGTCATTGGTCGACCGGGCGGCCCTTAACTGCATTCCCAATGAATCTTCTTTTTGGGAGTAGATCTTTGACGCTGTTTCTAACTTAATATATTCTTTATTGGCCGTATTATGAGGAATGGAGGTATTGGGAAAAGAATCTTTTGAAAAGATTTCATTGATCCCCGGCTGGATATAAACGGAAGCGGTGATCAGTCTTCGTGGCCGGGAACGATCGTCAAGCGGCCTGCTGCGCAGATGGATCAGCAACGGCAGTTCTTCTTTGATCGGAATGGTATAACGGTCATGGGTCACAGGCACGCTGTCCGATACCGGTCCGTTCTCTGTTTCATAGCTGTAATAAATATAAGGTATGAATTCCTTTACATTCAGCAGCCGGCCTTTTATAAGAGCCGTCTGTTGCTGGCCATAACATATGCAGGAGCAACAAAGCAAAGCGGATAAAAAAAGATGCTTCATACGGTCATTAAAGTTACCGGTTTTTAAACATTCTCAGCCGGTTCATGGAGGAAGCGGGATGACACAGGCGGCAACCGGTTTTTTGTAAATGATCTGCACCGCCTGCCGTTGCGCAAAATCACCTATCTTTCCATAACGATTATGAGTCTGGAATTTCCGGTATACCTGCATTTTGGAACACACAGGATCCTGTTACATATGGTAACGGAATTAGCCAGTTTTTTTATTGCTTTCCGGGTCTACGTCTATCTTAAAAAAAAGCAGGGGGATACCATATCAGGAATGAACCGGTTGTATATTTTACTGGGTGCCACTATCGGTGCGTTGCTGGGCTCACGCCTGCTGGGCGGACTGGAAGACCCGGCGGCGCTGGCTGCCAGTGCTTCACCGCTTCAATACTTCTATATGAATAAGACCGTTGTCGGTGGTTTTCTGGGCGGACTGACCGGTGTGGAAATAACGAAAAAGATCATTGGTGAAAAGCAACGCAGTGGTGATCTGTACACTTACCCGATCCTCCTGGGACTGATCATCGGTCGTATCGGCTGCTTCAGCATGGGCGTGCAGGAGGAAACCTACGGATTACCTACCCGGCTTTTCACAGGAATGGATCTGGGCGATGGTCTGTTGCGGCATCCGGTTGCCCTGTATGAGATCGTTTTCCTGCTGCTGCTGGCACTGTTCCTGAGACGCACCGGACGGGCAGTACAGCTGGACAGCGGCGCGCGGTTCAAGATCTTTATGATCGGGTACCTGCTGTTCCGGTTTTTGCTGGATTTTATAAAACCGCATTACACCTGGCCGGTGGGATTGTCGTCCATCCAGATCGCTTGCTTACTGGGATTATTGTATTATTTTAGATATATCATTCAACCTAAAAAATTACTGATCCGTCATGCCGGTCCGTCCATACACTTACTATGATTTCACCATCAGCCTCTGCAGCACCTGTCTGAAAAGGGTCGATGCCAAAATTGTTTTCGAGAACAATAAGGTATACATGCTCAAAAACTGTGCGGAGCACGGGTTTGAAAAAGTGCTGATCGCCACGGACGTGGAATACTACAAAAATATCCGCAACTACAACAAACCCTCCGAAACACCGCTACAGTTCAATACAAAAACACATTACGGTTGTCCGTACGACTGCGGCCTTTGCACGGATCATGAACAGCATAGTTGCCTGACGGTAGTGGAAATTACGGACCGCTGCAACCTTACCTGTCCTACCTGCTATGCGATGAGCAGCCCGCATTATGGCCGGCACCGCACGGTGGAAGAGGTGGAGCGCATGCTGGACATCATCGTGGCCAATGAAGGTGAACCGGATGTGGTGCAGATCAGCGGGGGAGAACCGACACTTCATCCCGATTTCTTTAAAATACTGGACATTGCCAAAACCAAGCCCATCAAGCACCTGATGGTAAATACAAACGGCATCCGCATCGCAAAGGATAAAGAATTTGCAAAACAAATGGCATCTTATATGCCCGACTTTGAGATCTATCTGCAATTTGATTCCTTTAAACCGGAAGCATTGATCCGGCTGCGCGGAAAAGACCTGCTGGAAACAAGGATGAAAGCCCTGCAGCACCTGAATGAGCTGAATCTTTCCACCACGCTGGTGGTGACATTGCAACAGGGGGTGAACGATGATGAGATCGGGGCAATTATCGACTATGCTCTTCAGCAGCCCTGTGTAAGGGGTGTTACCTTTCAGCCGGTTCAGATCGCGGGCCGTACGGAAAATTTTGATCCGGCCGTGAACCGGATCACCATGACGGATGTGCGGCAGAAGATCCTCCACCAGACCACTGTGTTCAACGCCCATGACCTGATCCCGGTACCCTGCAACCCCGATGCGCTGGTAATGGGCTATGCCCTGAAGCTGAATAACCAGGTATTCCCGCTGACGCGTTATATTGATCCGGCGTTGCTGCTGGACAATTCGAAGAATACGATTGTGTACGAGCAGGACGACGCGCTGAAAGAAAAGATGATCGATATCTTCAGCACCGGTATTTCAGTAGACCGTGTGGAGGAGAATATGAACCAGCTGCTTTGTTGTCTTCCGCAGATACAGGCACCGGGGCTTACTTACAACAACCTGTTCCGCATCATCATTATGCGATTTATCGACGCCTATGATTTTGATGTGCGCGCCATAAAAAAAAGCTGTGTGCATATTGTACATAAAGACGGGCGGCTGATCCCCTTTGAGACCATGAATTTATTTTACCGGGATGAGAAGGAAGCGTATGTAAAAGAATTGCAGGAAAAGATGGAGACGACAGTTTGATAAATGGATGGATTTTTTGGTTTTCTTTTATTTGGGATTCCCATTACCTGTCCGACCCTGATGATCGCCGGCTTTGTAATGTTGTTTTCCCGGAAAGATAAAATGCGGAAATCCGGATCACGGTTACTGCTTACGGATGGCATTATCATTGCAGTGATCTTTTTAATTGGCTTTTCGCTTTGCTTCGGTATTTTTTAGGCCAGGCTATAAATAATAAAAAACAATGGAAGAGATGGGTATAATGATCTTAATCGGCGGGCCGGTTATCGGGCTGATCCTTATCCTGGGGGGTATCATAAGGCTGTTCGGGCAAAGTGAAAAAGCGATCGAAGGGCGGAAACTGGTACTCATCGGATTCATCTTCCTCGTAGTTTCGGCACTGGTGGGTTTCTCCATCTGCACAGGGGGATTCCGATAGATCCTTAAAAAAATAAAACAACCGTATGGCGGAATTGGGTTTGTTCTTACTGATCGCTGGTCCTATTGTGGGAGGTATTGTACTGCTGGTGGGGATCATCCAGCTTTTCGGAAGCAGCGAAACAGCCGCAAAGGGACGCCGGACGGCCCTTATCGGTCTTCTCATTGTAGTGGTCTCCATACTCATCGGTTTTTCTATTTGTTCCATGGGGGCTTCTGCCGGTGGGTTTCATTAGGTTACTGTTGCTCCTGAATTCAAATAAATCCTAATTTAGAACAAAATTATAACAGATATCCCTGCATGAAATTAAAACGTTTCTGGCCGTTCGTCGGTTGCGTGCTGCTCACCATCCGTGTTTGGGCGCAATCCACGGAGCAGCGTCCCAATGTGATCCTGATCTACTCCGATGATCAGGGTTGGGCTGATCTGCATTCTTTCGGCTCCAACGACTTATATACCCCGGTGCTGGACAGCCTGGGAGCCAGTGGTGTGCGGTTTACACAGTTTTATGCTGCATCCCCCATCTGTTCCCCTTCCCGGGCTTCATTGCTTACGGGCCGGTATCCGCAGCGGGCAGGACTGCCGGAGATGGCTTCCTCCTTAAAGGGAGTGGAGGGCATGCCGGGTAATCAGTATACCATGGGCGAATTATTCCGGGATGCGGGGTATAAAACGGCTCATATTGGTAAATGGCATGTAGGCTACACCCCTGAAACGATGCCCAACGCACAGGGCTTTGATTATTCCTTTGGTTTTATGGGAGGCTGCATCGATAATTATTCTCATTTTTTTTACTGGAACGGTCCTAACCGGCACGACCTCTGGCGCAATGGAACGGAGATCCATGAGGATGGGGCTTATTTCCCGGATCTGATGGTCCGCGAGGCCGGTGCATTTATGGAAAAGAACCGGAATGACCCCTTCTTTATTTATTTTGCCATCAACGTGCCGCATTACCCGTTACAGGGTGAAAAAAAGTGGCTGGATTATTACCGGGAAAAGGGGCTGGCTTCGCCCCGCGCTCAATATGCGGCCTTTGTATCAACGATGGATGAAAAGATCGGAATGTTGCTGAACCGCCTGAAGGCGTTGGGTCTGACGGACAACACGATCGTGATCTTTCAGCCGGACCAGGGGTTTTCAGAGGAAGAGCGTACGTTTGGCGGCGGCGGATCTGCAGGTATCCTCCGCGGCTCCAAATTCAGCCTGTTTGAAGGCGGTACCCGGGTTCCGGCCATCATTAGCTGGTCAAAGCACATCGCGTCCAACCAGGTAAGAGATCAGTTTGCAGCCAATATCGACTGGCTCCCTACCTTGGCAGCTTATTGCAATCTTTCTTTGCCCGGCAGAAAGCTGGATGGGAAAAGCCTGGTGCACATTATCAGGGATGACAGGACGCCTACACGGCATAAAACTTTTTTTTGGAAACAGGGGGGCACCAAAGAGAAACCGCAATGGGCGGTGCGCCGGGGCGACTGGAAGCTGCTGCACAACCCTGTGCAGGCCCGGAAAGAAGAGCTGGACCAGGATGGTTTTTTTCTCGCCAATATCAAAGCAGACCCGGCTGAAAAGAGCAATCTTTCAAAACAACAACCCGGGATCGTGAACGAATTAAAAGCACTTTATGACCAGTGGGTGGTGGAAGTGGATCAGCAATAAATAAAAAATAAAGCAATGAAGTGGCTGCTAATAACCGGAGGGATGCTGACAATGTTATTACCGTTGATGGCAACCGCCCAGGCAGATGCGGGGATAAAAAAACGGCCCAATATCGTGTACATCATGAGTGATGATCACGGTTACCAGGCCGTCAGCGCTTATGGCTATGGTCTTAATCATACACCTAATATCGACCGGCTGGCAGAAGAAGGGGTGTTGTTCACCCGGGCCACGGTTACCAATTCACTCTGCGCTCCAAGCCGCGCAGTGCTGCTTACCGGCAAGCACAGCTTTATTAATGGTAAGGTCGATAATGAAGCCCGCTTTAACTGGAACCAGGACAATTTCGCCAAACAATTGCAGCAGCATGGCTACCAGACCGCCCTGATCGGCAAGATTCATATGGATGGGCTTCCACAGGGATTTGACTATTCTGCAGTATTGATCGATCAGGGAGAGTACTATAACCCCAATTTTATTATCAATGGCAAAAAACAACAGGTGCCCGGATATGTGACCGATCTTACAACAGATATGACATTGGACTGGATGGCAAAGCGTGACACGAGCAAACCGTTTTGCGTACTTTTTCATCAAAAAGCACCTCATCGCGAATGGTTACCTGCACTGCGCCATATCGCTGCGTATACAAAACTGAATGTAAAAGAACCGGCCACATTATTTGACGATTATAAGGGCCGCGGCACCGCCGCCCGCACCGCCGAAATGAATATACTGAAAGACATGAACTGGGCGGGCGACAGCAAGGTTCCTCCGGCAATGATGGATGAGCTGGGGCTAAAGCAAACCCTTACCTGGGATAAAGCCGCTTATAATAACAACCTGGGGCGCATGACACCGGAAGAGCGCAGGGCCTGGGATACCGTATACAACCCGATCATGGCGGATTTTAAAAAACGTTATCCCGCAATGTCAAGAACAGAACTGATGCGCTGGCGGTATCAGCGGTATATGCAGGACTACCTGGGAACAGTGGCCGCCGTGGATGACGGTGTGGGAAGGCTGCTGGATTTTTTAAAAACGAACGGGCTCGAAGAGAACACGATCGTGATCTACACATCGGACCAGGGCTTTTATCTGGGAGAGCATGGCTGGTTTGACAAACGTTTTATGTATGAAGAATCGCTCCGTACCCCGCTGCTCATACGGTATCCTGCAGAGATAGCCGGCGGGAAGCGTTCCGGCGCATTGGTTCAGAACCTGGATTTTGCGCCGACCCTGCTGGATTATGCCGGTGTGCCGGTACCGGAAGACATGCAGGGCCGGTCGTTCAGAAAGTTGTTAAACGGCACCGATACTTCGTGGAGGGATGCGGTATACTACACCTATTATGAGTACCCTTCCATTCACATGGTGAAGCGGCATTATGGTGTTCGCACCGACCGCTATAAGCTGATCCATTTTTATTATGATGTGGATGAATGGGAGCTGTATGATCTTCAAAAGGATCCCCACGAAATGAAAAATGTGTACAATGATCCGGCCTATATTTCTGTACGGAAAACACTGCACAAAAAGCTGGAACAGCTCAGAAAACAATACGGGGATTCCGATCAGCAGGATCAGTCGTTCCTCAAACAGGCATTAAAAAAAAGCAGCTGATCCGTACCGGGACCGTTATTTCATTATTGTTGTCGGGTGGTTATAACCGTGCATCAACGCTTGCCGGTTTTATACGTTAGCACTGAAAAAAATAACGGTTCGTACCCCGTTGCACCGCAGATGCGGAAGGGTATTTTTCCGCGGGTTTTGGTCCGGAAACAAATGAATCTGTATATTGCCCTTCAGAAAGCAGCTGCCTTCAGTATTTTTTATGAACTCCAACAGGCTTCAATACCTGGTCGATTGCATTGCCAATGACAGCGATGAACGGGCATTTGACGAATTACTTCGTTTTTATTTCCCGGGATTGCTTTCATTTGCCAATACGATCGTAAAAGACAAATGGGTGTCGGAAGAAATTGTGGAAGATGTATTCGTAAAGCTCTGGAAAACCCGTAACATGCTGCCTGCGATTAAGAACCTGTCCAACTATCTGTACATTGCCGTCAAATATGCCGGTATTAATTATTTGCAGAGCAGGGATTTCACTATGATACAACGAAAAGAAGTACTGGATAACCTGGGTGATGACTACTTTTTTTCATTAAAAACCCCCGAAACCAGACTGATCTCTGCCGAAAACCTGGCTGCCATTGCTGCCGTCATCAATACCCTGCCGGCTCAATGCCGGCTGATATTCAGGCTGGTAAAAGAAGAAGGGCTGAAATACAATGAGGTAGCCCAGTTATTGAACCTGTCGCCCCGCACCGTCGGCACGCAAATGACCCGGGCCGTCAGCCGGATTGCAGAAACCCTGGCTGAACTGTTCCCGGAAGTGGCTTCCCGGCGTGGGAAAAAGGCGGAATAAAAAATTTTCAAAAAAAATAATTTCTTGTACGTATAAACGGACAGGTTTCCTGTCTTTATAATTGAGGGCCTTTATTATGATGAGCGACCGGTTGATAGAATTACTCGCAAAAAAAAACGGCCGGCAGATCACACTCGAAGAGCTGAAAGAGTTAAATGAGCTGCTGGCTGCTGATCCGGGACATGCTGCCATGGATCAGCTGATGAGGGAGTTATTTGAAACCTCCATAAGTTTTGAGGACCATGTAACCGGTCAGGAACTGGATCAGTGGACGCGGAATATCCGGACCAAGATCGGAGCGCCTGAAGCATCGCCGGGATTAAAGAGGCGCCCGGTGTACTGGCTGCGCTATGCCGCGGCGGCTGTGGTGCTTGTGGTGTTGGGTACGGGTATTTACCGGGCTACAAGAACAGGACAAAACCGGTCTCCGAATATCGTAACCACCAAGAAGGGATCCAAATCGAGCGTTGTATTGCCTGATGGGACCAAGGTCTGGATCAATTCGGCTTCCGAACTCACGTATGATAAGAATTACGGGAAAGGCAGCCGGGAAGTACTATTAACAGGAGAAGCCTATTTTGATGTGGTAAAAGATCCTTCGCAGCCGTTCATCGTGCACACAAAAAATATTGATGTCCGGGTACTGGGCACTGCGTTTAATGTGCGGGCTTATGAAGGCGAAGTCAATACGCAAACAACATTGTTGCGGGGAGCGGTGGAAGTGTTTCTCAAGAATAAACAGAATCAGAAGATCTTGCTGAAGCCCAGCGAAAAGATTGTGGTAAAGAACAAACCATCCGGCAAAACACCGGAGGGCCTGGAAGAAAATCTTCCCGATGTAGTGCTTACATCTGTAAAAATAAATACTGCCGATTCGAGTACAGTTGAAACAAAATGGATGAAGGATCAGCTGGTGTTCAGTCAGGACCGGCTGGGGGACATTGTTCCCATTCTGGAAGGGCGCTATGGGGTTACAATCGACGTGAAAGACCCCGGGCTGCTCGGCAGGCGGTTTACAGGCAGGATCGAGAACGAAACCATTTACGAGGTGCTGGAATCCCTGGGCTTAACGCTAGGGGTAAAACATAAAATGAACGGAGATCATATAACAATATATAAATAATAGTTAACGAAAACGGATAGCCATGTGAGGCGGTTGCTATAAAAAAACAGCGGAAAATGATGGAAGCATTTCCCGCTGAAGAAGACAGCTCATTGCCGGAAGGCAATATCACTATCATTAAAATTGAATACCAAATTTATGAAAAAATTTGATTACCCCGCCGTGTTCCTGCGCGGGAGATTGATTGTCAAATATCTTCTTTTGATGAAACTTGCTATTTCAATAATTTTTATAACTTCTCTTCAGGCACTGGCGCTAAAAAGTGAATCGCAGGAGCGCATCAATCTCAATCTGAAAAACAAGACGATCTCCTATGTGCTGAAGGTGATCGAATCGGGATATGACTATAAGTTCTTTTACGGCGACAGCGTGGCGCTGAACCGGCATCATGTGGATCTGTCCGTTACCAATGCCACCATCGACAATGTAATGCAGCAATTGCTTCGGAATACGGCTTTCTCGTATAAAAAAATGAATGAACGTCTTGTGGTGATCGTTGGCGAAAAGGGAGCAAGAGCCGCTTTATCGGTTACGGGAAAAGTGACCGACAGCAACGGAAAACCACTCGGCGGGGTAAGTATTATCGAAAAAGGCACCAATAATGGTACGGCCACAAAAGAGGATGGTACGTTTTCATTGTCCGTAAAAGATGAAAGCGCGGTATTGACCGTTTCGAATGTTGGCTATGAAACGCAGGAAGTACAGGTAAGCGCCTCGGGAAGGATTGCTGTTACAATGCAAGCCACAGACACCAAAATGAACGAAGTGATCGTTGTGGGATATGGCACACAACGGAAAAAAGATATAACGGGTGCGGTGTCGAGCGTCAGCAGCGAGGAGATGAATAAGACCCCTTCTACTAGCATTGCGGAAATGCTGAGGGGTAAGGCACCGGGAGTACAGGTAACGATGGGGAGCGCTGCACCGGGCGGAAGTTCTACGATCCTTATCCGGGGAAGACGCTCCTTGTCGGCAGGAAACACACCGCTCTTTGTAGTAGACGGAGTGCCGATGACCAGTATCGATGACATCAACGCCAATGATATCGAATCGGTACAGATCCTGAAAGATGCTTCAGCACAATCGATCTACGGGGCACGTGCCGCAAACGGTGTGATACTGGTAACCACCAAGCGCGGCATCAACGGAAAACTGCGCGTAAATTATAATGGTTATCTGGCCTCACAACGTCTCGACCGCAATTTTGAGTTTTATAACGGAAAGGAATGGGCGGCCTACCGCAAGGAAGCGTTTTATAATGCCAACGGATATTACGACGAAAGTGAAGCGTTCAGCGAACTGATGCTGGATGCATTGTATTCAGGCAACGAGGTGAATTGGGAGGATGTGATGATCGACCCGGCATTGCAGCATAAACACGATGTACTGATACAATCAGGCAACGACAAAACAAAATACGCGCTGGGACTGGGCTATTTCTACCAGGACGGGATGGTGCCCAGCTCTGATTTTAAACGAATGACCGGACGGTTGAATATCGATCAGAAGATCGCCAAAAACTTTACCATCGGATCTAATATCCTGTTCACCAAATCCTGGCGTACTATTGCAGACGGCTCGTTCAATAGTTTCATCACCATGCCGCCACTGGCAAAAATCTATAATGACGACGGATCCCTCCGGGAAGACGTCACCGAAGCCGGCGAATCGCATTATAACCCGCTTTGGGATATCCGCAATTCGAAAAATACCAATAATGCGGAACGATTGCTGATCAACCTGTTTGCCGATTGGAAGATTGCAAAATGGATCTCTTACCGCGCCAATTTGAGTATGAATAACCGGACCGATGACGACAATATTTATAAAGGGACCCGGCACTCCACCGGAAAAAATACGCAGGGCAGCGCTTATGTAAGTACGACCACAGCAAAGGACTACCTGGTTGAAAATATCCTTAATCTTACGGCTTCACTTCATCCGAAGCATCAGCTGGAAGGTACCCTGATGCAGAGTATCAACCAGATCAGGAGTAAACAGATGGGCGTTAGCGGTACCGGTTTTCCAAATGATGACCTGTTCTACAACGGGATCGGTCAGGCCAATCAGTACGGACTGCCTTCGTGGACGATGTCGGACAGAACATTGCTTTCTTACATGGGAAGGGTACGGTACAATTTTATGAGCCGGTACCTGCTTACGCTGGCAATGCGCATCGACGGCTCCTCGGTATTCGGTAAAAATAATAAATACGGATACTTTCCTTCTGCTGCATTTGCCTGGCGCGCGAAGAACGAACGCTTTTTGATCGATAAGGACTGGCTTTCGGACCTCAAGCTCCGCCTGAGTTACGGACAGGTGGGCAACCAGGGGGTGAATCCCTACACTACGCTGGGACTTACGGATAAATACCTGAGTGAGTTTGGCAACATCCCGGTAACGGGTTATCTCCCCGGCTCCAGCTTGAGGAACCCGGATCTGAAATGGGAAACTTCGACATCGGCAAATATCGGGCTTGATTTTTCCCTGCTGAAAGAACGTCTGTCCGGAACCATTGATTGGTATCATACAGAAACAACCGATCTCCTGGTAAGCCGGTCGCTGCCGCGCACCTCCGGTTATGTAAGTCAGCTGGTGAACCTCGGGCGTGTCCAGAACAGCGGACTTGAAATAGCGCTGAATGCACAGGCGGTGAAAACAAAAGACTTTTCCTGGGATCTGAATATCACGTTTACAAAGAACAGAAACAAGATCAAACAAATAGACGGTACTGTTGATGCGAACGGGAAACCCAATGATGATGTCAACAATAAGTGGTTTATCGGCTATCCCATGAATGTATATTATGATTATGCTTTTGACGGCATATGGCAGAATGGGGATGATATCGCCCATTCCTACATGCCTGCGGCTAAGCCGGGAAGCATCCGGGTGAAGAATACGAACGGCGACAGCACGATCACAGCTGATGACCGGGTGATCCTGCTCCGGGACCCCAAATGGCTGGGAAGCCTTGGTACTTCTTTCTCCTACAAGAATTTTACACTGTCGGCTGATCTCTATATCTCAGAAGGGGGCGTATTGTACAATGCCTATCTTGCTACTTTTTCAACCGGGGGTGATCTCACCGGCAAAAGAAATGGTTTGAGACGTAATTACTGGACACAGAACAACCCGTCCAACGAAGCCCCCGCACCCAATATGGTGCAGGCCCCGGCATATCTCAATTCACTGGCCTATGAAGACGCATCGTATATGCGGCTGCGTAATGTGGTACTGGCGTACAACCTGGCAGACAAAAAGCTGCTCCGCAACCTGGCGGTTCAGAACCTGCGGGTATACCTATCGCTGACCAATTACTGGACACGCACAAAGGTTCAGGCTTACGGACCGGAGCAGGATACAGGCGATTACCCCGAACCCAAAACCATATTATTCGGATTGAACGTCACTTTTTAAAAAGGGAACAAGAGTACCGCCGCTGCTGCAGGTGACGGCAGATTATTTAAATTATAAAAACAAGCAGATGAAAAGAGCTTTATCAGCCATATGCGTTTTTACACTCTTCTTTCTGTCCTGTTCCAGGATGCTGGAGGAAAAAAATACCACACAGTATTCATCGGAATATATTTACAGTACACCGGAAGGATTAAAGCTGGCGGCTGCGGCGCTCTATACGTTACAGCGCTACTATGCAGATGACGCCGAAAATGCCACTGTGTTTGCGCTGGAACGGGCCACAGACCTGGCGGTTACCAACGGCGGCACCGGCAACTATTTCGGGATCTATGACCCGAATTTTCTGAAACCCTCCTCCACACAGGTGCAATTTATGTGGAGCACCATGTATAATATTATCGGTAAAGCCAATGAGATCATAGCTGCAGGGACTGCAATGGAGGATACACGCGCCTTACGGCAAACCATTGCCGAGGCAAAATGTTTCCGGGCACAGTCGTATTTTTTATTGTACCGCACCTTCGACCGGATCTGGCTGAACACCGGGCCCACCACTCCGGAGAACATCAATACCGCCAAGGATTATCATGCTGCCACACAAAAAGAAGTGTTTGACCTGTTGTACGATGATCTGGACTATGCGATTGAAAATCTTGACTGGACCTCCTATCAACCGGGACGGTTCAACCAGGCGGCGGCCCGCCATCTCAAAGCCAAGGCGGCTCTATGGCTGAAGGACTGGTCCGAAGCGCTCATCCAGGTAGATTCTATCGACCAATCCGGCTATTATCACCTGGTACCGCTGAACACGGTATTTAACGCAGCCGATCTCAATCATCCCGAGGCCCTGCTGGTACAGCAATGGAGCAAGAACCCGGGTGGTAACCTGTCGAATACCACGCCTCAGGGCAATTACTTTGCAGCCTATTTTATCGCATCTTATCGCACGGAAATAGGAGGTACGGCCGAGTATGCCTGTTCTTATGAGAATGGCGGGTATACCTATGGCCGCTGCCTTCCCAGTCCCTATCTGTTCTCGCTTTATGATAAAGAGGTAGATAAACGCTATACAACTTATTATATTCAGCGCTACCGGAATACCACTGATAAAACCATTGCCTATGGCGCGGTAAATGTGGCACCCGGTGAGTATTTTCCAGCTTTAAAGGATGGTAAGGTCAACCGGTTCATCTATCCCGGTTGTGTGAAATGGGGCGATGTATGGACCCGGGCCGCTTTTGAGCCGAGAAGCTATAAAGATGTGATCGTATACCGGCTGGCAGAAACCTACATCATGGGAGCAGAAGCCGCATTGCAAAAAGGCGATCAGGCACTGGCAAAATATTATTACAATAAAACATGGGAGCGGGCGGGCAACCCGGCTTTCGCCGGCACACTTACCATTAAGGATATCATGGATGAACAGGCCAGGGAGTTGTCTTTTGAAGGAGACCGGTGGTATTTCTTAAAACGATTGGGCTTTTTGATCGATCAGGTAAAAAATTATGCAGGCGACCCCGGCATATCAGCATCTGTTGCGGGAAGAAAGAACCTGCCGGCAAACCCTCACTTTATCCGCTGGCCGATACCGGAGTCGGAAGTGATCAATATGGGCGCGGATAATTTTCCGCAGAACCCGGGCTATTGACAACCCGGATATGACCGGATAAAACGATTACAACAGGTAGTTATAACAACGCTGCGAAAAGCGGCAGGGTAACTATTGTCATAAACAATCAGTGTTTCTGAAATCCATTAACAAATAAAAAATATCATGAAAAAAGGAAACGCAATCATCACCGCCTCGCTGGCTACTCTTTTTCTTTTTGCATGTCAAAAGAAAAACGTTCTGGTTGATCCAAAGGACACCGCCTTGTCCATGCCGGCTGCCGGTTCGCTGGCTAATGTACCACGCAATGTTCAGATCGTGAACCAAAGCGGCACCTGGAAGATGCTGGTGGACGGATCTTCTTATTTTATAAAAGGAGCTGCAGTGAGCAATAAGCTTCCGAACCGGTACTGGTTCAATATAAATGCATACGGCGCCAACTCCATCCGGCAATATAGTGTGGATGCTGATACGCAGGGGCTGCTGGACTCGGCACAACTGAAGGGACTGACCGTTATTCTTTGTCTTTATGCAAAACACGAAAGCGACGGCTTTGATTATAACGATACGGCTGCTGTGAATTTACAGTTGCAGGATTTTAAATATTGGGTACAGCAATACCGTAACCATCCTGCTTTATTAATGTGGGCCATTGGTAATGAGCTTAACAGCGGATATTCGAATCTTAAATGCTGGGATGCGGTAGATGCTATTTCCCGGATGATACATGCGGAGGACCCTAATCATCCTACCAGCACCATTCTTTCCGGTTCCAGCATCACTACACTGAACAATGTGGCGCTGCGTGCGCCCGATCTGGATTGTGTGGGCATCAATGCTTACAGTGCGCTTGGCAATGTTCATAATAATGTACTGACCTCTAATATCAACAAGCCTTACTATATCGGGGAGTTTGGTCCTGCCGGCACATGGGAGTCTCATGATACTACTTCATTCGGAACCCTGCATGAAAAAAGCAGTACCTCCAAGGCCAATGATTATAAGAGCAAGTGGGGTGCTTATATCGATGTAAACATGGGCCATGCCTGTTTGGGCGGATATGCGTTTGTGCTGGGATATCAGCGGCAGGGTGCTGTTCCTATGTGGTATGGAATGCGTTCAAGGGAGAACCGCGCATTTGGTGCGCTGGAAGCATTGCAGTATCAATGGACGGGAGCCTTTCCCTCCAACCGTGCCCCGCAGATCGCCGGAAGCCGCAATCACATTACATTAGGAGGCAAGACCGAAGATGACAATGTAACGCTCACTGCCGGGCAGAATTATACCGGCAATATGATCGCAACGGACCCGGAAGGCGATCCCATAGCCTATGAATGGACAGTAGTGAAGGAAAAGGCAGCCATTAATCCTGATCTGTCGGTGCCGGGTACCTATCCCGGGCTTCCGGGTACCGTGTCCTATAACCCCGCTACGAATACGGTAACAGTAACAGCGCCTGCAACTGCGGGAAAGTACCGGTTGTACGGGTTTGCCAAAGATGATCACAATCATATCGCCAGTGCCTGTCTTCCGTTCCGGCTACTTTAAACAGTTTCTTTTATTGACATTAAAATATACAGCTACTGATGAATTTAAAATTTTTTCAACTGACCGCATGTTTCTTTTTGTGTTGCCTGAGGTGGGCGGCTGCAGCGCCGCCAACCTATGATGTTTGTGTATACGGTGCTTCGGCTTCGGGAGTGATTGCCGCGATACAGGCAGCCCGTATGGGGAAAAAAGTGATACTGATCGCAAAGGACGGGCATGTGGGCGGACTGGCCACCTCCGGACTTACAGCTACCGACATGAACCGTAATGACCTTGTTGGCGGAGTGACAAAGGAGTTTTACAGCCGCATTTACGATTATTACCTGGAACCCCCTGTCTGGAAATACCAGTCGAGAGACTCGTTCATGCAATCTACATTAAAACGGACCTACAAGGGTAAAAATGAGGAACGGAAAATCCAATGGGTCTATGAGTCTTCCGTTGCTGAAAGGATCATGCGGGAAATGTTGAAGACAGCCGGCGTTGAAGTGTTGTTCAATCACCGTCTCGACCGGTCTGAAAAGGTAGTGAAGCAGGGGAACACAATTAAGAATATCGTCGTGAAAGGAGGAATGGTGATACAGGCTGCCATGTATATTGATGCCAGCTATGAAGGAGACCTGCTGGCCAAAGCAGGTGTTTCTTATACAGTAGGGAGGGAATCGAATCAGCAATATGGTGAAAACTATAATGGCATCCGGATCAATTATACACTGGGATCAGACAGCACACCGATCAGTCCTTACCGGAAACCCGGTAAACCAACGTCGGGATTGTTACCGTACATTGCCGGTGCTCCCTGGGGAAAACAGGGTGAAGCCGATAAAAGGGTACAGGCGTATTGTTACCGGATGACACTTACCAATGTTGCCGGAAACCGTGTGCCCATCTCCCGGCCGAAGAACTACAACCCCTTATGGTACGAACTGCTGGCGCGGGAGCTGGCGGTAAATCCGGGAAAGAAATTGCAACAGATCATTACACTTACCCCCATGCCCAATAAAAAAACAGATACCAATCACCTGGATTTTTTTGGTGCCAGTTATGATTATGCAGAAGCAGATGATGCTACCCGGTTAAAAATAGAACAGTTGCATAAAGACTATGCCCTGGGCATGCTCTGGTTCCTGGCTAATGATAAGCGGGTGCCACGTCATATCCGCGAGGAGATGGGGGAATGGGGTTTGCCAAAAGATGAATTCAGGGATACCGGTAATTTCCCTTTCCAACTTTATGTACGGGAGGCAAGACGGATGATCGGCGCATTTGTAATGACTGAAAAAAACGTACGTAAAGAAGAACGCGAGCCTGCAACGCATTCCATTGGTTTGGGCTCCTATGCACTCGACTGTCATTTTGTGTCGAGGGTGGTAGATGAAACGGGGCGGTTAAAAAATGAGGGAACAATTTTTTACCCTACAACACCTTATACCATCAGTTATTATTCCATCACACCCCGGGAGGCCGAATGTTCAAACCTCTTGTCGACTGTTTGTCTTTCCGCATCACATGTGGCGTACAGTACCATACGTATGGAACCGGTATACATGATACTGGGCCAGTCTGCGGCAACCGCAGCAGCATTGGCAATTGATGCACGCTGCCCGGTGCAGCAGATCTCTTATGACCGGCTGAAAGCGCAATTGCTCAAAGACGGTCAGTTACTTAATGTGCCCTCCTCTTCATTAAACTAACAGGCTATGAAGTATTGTATTATTCTGCTGAATATTCTTTTTGTTGTTGCGGCGGGCTGTAAACAGGATCATTATCAGATCCCGGCCGCCTCATTCGATGATGGTCCTCCGGGCCCGCCTTCCGTTGTAAAAACCGTACGGGTAAACGACAAATGGCGGTTGCTGGTAAACGATACCGACTTTTATATAAAAGGTGTTGCTGCAAATGACTACTGGCAGGATGCGATCCGCTACGGTGCCAATGCCGTGCGGACTTATGGCGTGTCCAAAAGCACGAAGTCGATCATGGACAGTGTTTATAAAGTAGGGCTGTTTGTGAATTTTGGTATTTATATCAAAAGAGAGGTCGATGGATTTGATTATAACGATGAAGCGGCGGTGAAAGCACAGTTTGAAAGCACGAAAGCAGCGGTGAACCGCTTTAAAGATCACCCGGCATTGCTGGTCTGGTCCATCGGAAACGAAGCGGAGGCCTCTTATACCAACCGCAGGCTTTGGACGGCCATCAATGATATTGCAAAAATGATTCATGAAATAGATAAGAATCATCCGACTACAGTAACACTGGCTACCTCCAATGTGGATCATATCCGGAATATCATGCAGCTGGCGCCGGAAATTGATATCCTGTCGGTCAATTGCTATGCCCCCAATTTGCCCGGCGTACCGGCCAATCTTCAGGCGGCGGGATGGAACAAGCCGTATATGATTACAGAATTCGGACCAAGAGGCACCTGGCAGATGGCGCCGGAACCACAGCGGATACTGCCCTGGGGCGGATTGGTGGAACAAACAAGTACGGAAAAAGCAGCCGACTATCTCCATGCCTATCAGCAGGAGATCCTTCCGAACCGTGATAAAGGTTGCCTCGGCTCCTTTGTGTTTTTATGGGGATATCAGCGCCATGGCGAAGTGCTGACCTGGTATGGGTTGTTTGATAAAAAAAAGAACAGCTTCGAAGCTGCAGATGCCATGCAGTATGCCTGGACGGGGCAATATCCGGCAAACAGGGCCCCGGTTATTGCTTCGCGTAATGATCTGCTGCTGAACGGAAAGAAGGCGGAGGCTGCAGTGACCTTGCCGGTTAACGGACAAAACAATACGGCCATGGTAACGGCCGCTGATCCGGAAGGCGATCCGCTTACCTATGAATGGCTGATCGTAAAAGAAAAAGCGGCCGCGTCCGATGGAAGTCTGCCGGAGGGTATGGAAGGACTGATCGCTGATAACAAGAAGGCTCAGATCAGTTTTAAAGCACCGGCGGAAGGCGGTGCTTACCGGTTGTATGTTTTTGTTCGGGATGATACGCATAAAAAAGTGGCGAGCGCGGTCATTCCCTTTTTAGTTAATTAGGAAAACGGATACAATGAAACGATTTAAAAATTTAACTGCTTTTGTGCTGCCAGTGCTCCTCTTCCTGGCTTGTAACAAGAGTGAGGGACTTCAGGTGGAAAAATTTTCAAGACCGGCATTCGGAGTTCAATCACTGAATGCGATTCCGGCTGCCCTGCATCCCGGCGATGTGATCAGTCTGAAACTGAATATAACACCCCCTTCCGGTTTTGCCATCAGCAAACTGGTAACGCAGCTGAACAATGCAGCGCTGCCAGGCAGTGAATTACAGGTTACCGGAAGTACGGCGCCGGTGGCGTATACGTACGCATATAAAATAACAGACAGTACCATAGGCAATTCCCTGTTGCTTACAGTGGTGGCTTACGATGCAGCAGGCACCCGTGCAACCGTAAAAGAATATACTGTTTACATACAGGCTTCAAAAGCCGATATGACTGTTACGATCCCGGATGACGCGCCGGATACCGTTTTGGCAGGTGACAGCGTGGTGTTTGAGGTGGCCGTGACTTCTGCCATAGCGCTGCGTAGTATCCGGGTATACCGGGATAATACCGAGCTGACGGACCATGTCAAAACCAGTTTTGCAGATCCCTATCACGACCGGTATACGTTTGCATATAAAACTACAGAAGCTGAAGCAGGCGCACCGCTGGAGTTTGTTTTTGAGGTGATGGACGGTAACGGGAACCTGGTGCGTTCGCAGCCGTATAAACTTGCGGTAAAAAGAGCCATTGCCGGGAATTTAAATGAGTATTATAATGTAAACCTGGGCGCACAGCTTTGTACGGAAGCAGGCCCCTTTTTAAACGCTGCTACCGGAGCGGTATACCCGGTAACCGGATCGGCGGCGGCGAGCAATAAAATCGACCTGGTCACCTTTTATAGCGGTGCAAGCTTTGCGTTTAACATCACTGCTCCAACCCTGGAGTCGGTTGCGGCAAATATTTATAAATCGGGCGCTGATGCAATGGCTGGCTGGCCGGTACGGAATCCGACACGGATAAAAATGCTTACAGCAGCTACTGCCGCTACGTTTACAGGTATCAGCAATTATGAAGAGATAGAGGCGCTGTATGAAGCTGCGGGTGATGAAAAAGAAACCTCAACAGCATTAAAAGATGGAAATGTATTTGCCTTCAGAACCGCAGCGGGCAATTACGGGATCGCATTGGTAAAATCAAGATCACAGAATTCCAATAAAGGATACATCACCATTGATCTTAAAATTCAAAAATAACAACGGAAGAATGGGGATTTGAGAAATTGAGTCCCGATAACTATCGGGATTAGAATTGAGTTTTGAGTTCTGGTAGCTATCGGGATGAAGTTTGGGATTCGACGTTTAACCGGTCAGGGCATGCGGTAGCAGACACCTTCCAGTGCCAGGTCGGTATTGGGAAAGACCTCCCGTGTTTCTTTTTCAAATTCATCCAGCACATCATAACGGCTGCTGAAATGCCCGACCAGTAATTTTTTTACGTTGGCTTTTTTTGCGATCAGCGCCGCCTGTTTTGAGGTTGAATGGAACCGGACACGGGCCTGTTCGGCAAAGTTCTCAAGATAAGTAGCCTCATGATAGATCATGTCGGCATCTTTTAATACCGGTATAAACGATTCATCATACTTGGTGTCGGCGCAGTAGGCATAGGTCCTGCCTTTTGGCCCTGGCTGTGTAAGCAGTTCATTGTTTATAATAGTGCCGTCGGGTGCTGTATAATCCATTCCCTGCTGCAGTTTTTCAAACCAGCTGTAATGCAGGTTGTGGGCGGCTGCCGCATCCGGATCAATGCGACGTGGATTTTTCCGTTCTCTGAAAACAAAGCCAAAACATTCAATACGGTGATCGGTCCTGAAGCAGCTGATCTCGATATCATCCACTGTCATCAGGTATCCCGGCTGTTGCAGGGGGTGAAAATGGAAGGGATAGGATAAGCGGGTGTCTGCCAGGCGGAACTGCAGCTCCAGTATTTCCTGCAGGGCCGGCGGGCCAATGAGGTGCAGCTCCTGCTGGCGCCCCAGCAGTGCAAAGGAGTTTAATAATCCCACAAGTCCGAAATAATGATCGCCGTGCAGGTGCGAGATAAAGATGTGCGAGATACGGCTGCGGCGGATCTTATAACGGATCAGCTGTATCTGTGTGCCCTCCCCGCAATCGATCAGGAACTTGCGGTTGGTCATAGTGAGCACCTGGCTAGTCGGATGCCGGTCGAAGGCCGGCACAGCCGAATTATTTCCCAGGATGGTTACACCTAACATGCTGACTGAACTTTTTCCGTAATTATTTGTTATTCATTTCCCGTGTCGGGGAACTCGATGTCTTCGGTATCCAGCAGTTCCCGCTCGATCTCCTCCATCTGCACAATATCCCAGGCCTCGCTTTCGGTAGGGGCCGTGTTCAGCAGGTCGTCGAGTTCATTTTCTGCCAAAAATGCGTTTACATTTTTCTGGAGGTTACAGGAAACAAATGAAGCATTATTTTCATAGAAGTTTTGCTGTATTTGCAGGAGTTTCGCCGCTGCAGCGGCATCAATAGCTTCCACCTGCTGCAAGTTCAGGACCACATTTTTCACATCATTTTGCAGAAAAGGGAGCAACGCCGTATCCATTCCGTCTGTCATAGTAGCAGAAAGAACAGGCTCATTTGGCGTGATGACGTGAAATTTCTCTTTGGTATCTATTTTGACTTGCATATAAAGTGAATTTGGAATAAATATGCTTAAATTACAAGTAAATTTAGTACCAAATATATTTGTTAATATTGTAAATAAACATTTTATCTAAATATGGATAATAATTTTTCATCTCAGGTAAAAGAAATCATCTCCTACAGCCGGGAGGAGGCCTTGCGCCTGGGAAATGATTTTATCGGCACAGAGCACCTGCTGCTGGGCCTGATCCGGGAAGGGGATAACACTGCTATCCGGATCCTGAAAAGCTTTAATGTTGACATTTTTGAATTGCGGAAAGAAATAGAGCTGGCGATAAAGGACAAGACCGGTAAGAACATCGCAAACATCAACAGCCTGCCGCTGACAAAACAGGCAGAAAAAGTGATCCGTGTTACCGTGCTGGAAGCCAAGGCGCTGAAGAGCAGCCTGGTGGAAACCGAACACCTGATGCTTTCTATTTTGAAGAACAAGGAAAATATTGCAACACAAATTTTAAATCAGTTTGATGTGGACTATGATCTGTTTCGTCAGGAGCTGGGTATTGTAAAGTCCGGAGAGACCCGCGCCGAATTTGGCGAAGAAGGGGAAGAGGAGTTCGAGGAAGAAAAAAAATACACGCAGTCCCGAGCCGGCGGCTCCAAGGCGGCCACCAAAAGTAAAACCCCGGTGCTGGATAATTTCGGCCGGGATGTGACCAAACTGGCAGAGAGTGGTAACCTGGATCCCATTGTAGGCCGTGAAAAAGAAATTGAACGCGTTTCCCAGATCCTGAGCCGCCGTAAAAAGAACAACCCGATACTTATCGGTGAACCCGGTGTGGGTAAAACCGCCATCGTGGAGGGGCTGGCATTGCGTATCGTACAACGTAAAGTGAGCCGTGTGCTGTTTGACAAACGTGTGATCTCCCTGGATCTCGCATCTCTTGTAGCCGGAACAAAATACCGTGGCCAGTTTGAAGAGCGCATGAAGGCGATCATGAATGAGCTGGAAAAGAACCGGGATGTGATCCTGTTTATCGATGAAATGCATACCATTGTTGGCGCCGGTGGTGCCAGTGGTTCGCTGGATGCCAGCAATATCTTTAAACCGGCCCTGGCCCGTGGTGAACTCCAGTGCATTGGTGCCTCCACACTGGATGAGTACCGTATGTATATTGAAAAAGACGGTGCCCTGGATCGCCGGTTCCAGAAAGTGATGGTAGATCCTCCGAGTGTGGATGAGACCATCCAGATCCTTAATAATATTAAATCCAAATACGAGGACTTCCACAGTGTCACTTACAGTGATGAGGCCATCGATGCCTGCGTAAAGCTGAGTGACCGCTATATTACGGACCGGCTGCTGCCGGACAAGGCGATCGATGTTATGGATGAAGTGGGTGCAAGAGTACACCTGAAGAACATCAATGTACCGCCGAATATCGTGGAGCTGGAAAAGAAGATCGAGGATGTTAAGGAAGAAAAGAATAAAGTAGTCAAGAGCCAGAAATTTGAAGAAGCCGCTTCGCTGCGCGATACGGAAAAGAAACTGGCCGAAGATCTTGAACGGGCAAAAGCCGCATGGGAAGAGGAAAGCAAGCACAAACGCTATCCCATTGATGAGGAAGCCATTGCCGAAGTGATCAATATTATGACCGGTATCCCCGTACGCAAGATGGTGGAAGCCGAGACCGAGAAATTGCGCAAGATGTCGGAGGACATGAAAGGAATGGTGATCGGGCAGGATGAAGCGATCTCAAAAGTAGTGAAAGCCATCCAGCGGAACCGTGTGGGACTGAAAGATCCGAAGAAACCCATCGGTACCTTTATCTTCCTCGGACCTACCGGTGTGGGTAAAACAGAGCTGGCGCGTTCCCTCGCCCGGTACCTGTTCGACTCAGAAGATTCGCTGATCCGGATCGATATGAGCGAATACATGGAGAAATTTACCGTAAGCCGTTTGATCGGTGCACCTCCGGGATATGTGGGATACGAAGAAGGCGGACAGCTGACCGAAAAGGTCCGCCGCAAACCCTACAGTGTGATCCTGCTGGATGAGATCGAGAAAGCGCACCCTGATATTTACAATATCTTATTGCAGGTGCTGGATGACGGGGTGCTCACAGACGGACTGGGACGCAAAGTGGATTTTAAGAATACCATCATCATCATGACCTCCAATATCGGTGTGCGTCAGTTGAAGGATTTTGGCGCCGGCGTGGGCTTTGCCACATCATCCAGGATTGAAAATGAGGATGAAGAAAACAAAGCAGTGATAGAAAAAGCACTGAAGCGTACCTTCTCCCCGGAATTCCTGAACCGTATCGATGATGTGATCATCTTTAACAGTCTGACAAAAGAAAATATCTTCAGTATCATTGATATTTCAATGAAAGGGGTGCTGAAACGCGTAGAGAACCTGGGTTATGGCCTGGAGCTGAGCGAAGAAGCAAAAACCTTCCTGGCTGATAAAGGATACGATCAGCAATTTGGAGCACGTCCGTTGCACCGGGCGATCCAGAAATACCTGGAAGATCCGCTGGCAGAAGAGATCCTCAATATGCACGTAAAGCCCGGGGATGTGCTGCTGGTAGACTTTGACAAGGAAAAAGAAAAACTGTTCTTTACGGTTAAAGATCCAAAGGAAAACCCCCAGGAAGCATAAACAGTAATGACGATTTTATAGTTATAGCACACCCCGCAGCATAGCGGGGTGTTTTTTTATAAGATAGAAAAGTATTCCGGCCCTGAACATTAACGCCCGGTCATCCGGAATAACAGCAAACGCTAAACGGAGGAACCGGTTTTTACCTGCGGGTATTCCCGTTTTAGTTTTGCATCCAGCACAAATGTACCAAATGGGAGCAGGGACGCTATAAAAGCAAGGGCTGCTTTGCCAAAGCTCCATTTCAGCTCGGTCCATACCTTTAACAGGTAAATACAGAAAAGCACAAAGAGGACTCCGTGCGCCCAGCCAATGTATTTCACGCCTTCAGGCAGATTGGCAAAGTACTTCAGGGGCATGGCAACCAATAATAAAAGCAGATAGGAAATGCCTTCCAGGAAAGCGATCTGCATAAATGTCCGTAAATTCTTAAGCGGGCGGTTCATCCGGGAATATTTTTTCAAGTGAAACAGTTGACGGGCCAAAAAGTTTAACAGCCGGTGAGTAATTTATGAAATATCTTTAGTATTCATTTTTTAAACCATGAACAGAATCATTCCGGAACATTGTAATAGCCTGGAGGAGGTACGGCAGGGCATTGACAGGATCGATGAGGAGATCATCCGCCTGATCGGCGAACGGGGCCGCTTTGTAAAAAAAGCCGCAACATTTAAAACCAACCCGGACGCCGTAAGAGATGAAAAACGAGTGGCGGCAGTGATCGATTCCAAAAAGCAGCTGGCCGTTAAAAATGGTGTGGCACCGGAACTGGCAGCGGAAATATATACCGCAATGATCGGTTACTTTATCCGCGAAGAAATGGAATACTGCAAGGCGGACAACTCCTGACCGGAAGCGCTGAAACCCTGACACCACGTGTATTACAGAAAAGGAAATATTGCAGATCTTCCCCGGCTGAAGGAGCTGGGTATTATAACCTGGAGTCAGTTCCGGGGTGAACTGAGTGTGGAGCACTGGGAACAACTTTCCGCAACCCTCCATAACGAACAAACCTACGAGGAATTGCTGGTTACGGGCAAGAGTATCCTTTGTGAAACATCCACAGGACAGCTGGCTGGTATGACCTTTCTGATCCCAAGTGGTAATCCTACAGTGCTTTATCCGGCAAACTGGTCTTATATCCGGTTTCTGACCGTGCATCCGGACCATTCCGGCAAGGGTATCGGTCGCCGGCTGACAGCGGACTGCATTGCGCTGGCGCGAAGCAGCAATGAAACAACGATAGCATTGCATACTTCCGAAATGATGCGTCCTGCGTGCCATTTGTATGAAAGCCTGGGTTTTAAGATCGAGCGGGAGATCGGGCCCCGGCTCGGTAAACGTTACTGGTTGTATAAGCTGGATTTGTAATTTAACAATTTGTAAAACAGGCATTGATGTTTTTGTCATTACATTGGGTGAAAATGCTGAAACATGAAATACCTGCTGTTCCTCTGTTGTATGATATCCGTATCCGCTGTTGCTGCCCGGGACGCTGCACAAACGACGATCTATTGTGAAGTAACGGTAAACCGGCGTGTTATGAGCGGAAAAGTTACCGCCACCGTCGACTATGGCATGGAGGAGGTGCCGGAAAAGAAAATAAAAAACACCGATGGGTCCAACCGTCTTTTCAGCAGCCCTGCTCAGGTATTGAATTACATGGCAAAACAGGGATGGGAACTGGTTGCAACCTATACACGGGGAAACGAATCTTATAACACCAGTTATGTAATGAAAAGAAAGCACACAGCTGACAGGGATTCATTTTAAAAGAAGTATCTTTGGGTAATTCATTATTGCGATAAGCGCTAAACCGGAAGGATAAATTTTTTACATGAAAGAGGAAATGTCGATAAACAGAATTGTGCCTAATATTTATTCGGATGATCTTGAAAAAAGTAAAGATTTTTACCGGGGTTTTCTCCATATGGACATTATCATGGACCACGGGTGGGTGCTGACGTTCGCTTCAAAAAAAAATCCGCTGGCACAGGTAAATGTGCTGGAAAACCAGAAAAAGGAAGTATTGAATAACGAACGGATCTTTCTTTCCGTGGAAGTGTCTGATGTGAACGGTATGTACCGGAAGGCAAAAGAACTGGGACTGGAGATTACCTATCCCATCGCCAATGAACCCTGGGGCGTACGCCGTTTTTTTGTGAAGGATCCCAACGGCGCCACCATAAATTTATTATCACATAACAGTTGATACGGGATATGAGCGGGAACGCACATCATTATAATATCATAACAACATGGACCGGAAACCGCGGTACAGGAACTGCTTCATACGAGGCATACAGCCGGGATTATACAATCCACATAACGGGTAAACCGGAGTTGTACGGTTCGTCTGATCCCGCATTCCGGGGCGATGCACAACGCTACAATCCGGAAGAACTGCTGCTGGCCTCCCTTGCTTCCTGTCATATGCTCTGGTACCTGCATCTTTGTGCAGCAGCAGGTATTGTTGTAACAGAATACGAAGACCGCTCTTCAGGTCGTATGAAGATCAATAAAGACGGAGGTGGCAGGTTTGAAGAGGTGGTGCTTCACCCGGTGGTGACGATAACCGATGTTTCTCAAAAAACAAAAGCGCTGGAATTGCATAGGGCGGCCAACGGCCTTTGTTTTATTGCCAGTTCGGTGAATTTTCCCGTACTTCATCAACCCGAGATCGCTGTCAAATAACAAGAACGGTACCTGGTAATGCCGGAATTGCTTTAAATCAAATGAGAAAATATGAAAGGATTGCTTTTTGGATTACTCTGCGCTGCTGCGGGCCTCTATGCTGCGCCGCTTTATCAGAAAAAGAAAGACGCACCGGCCGCGGGGATTATTACAGGTGCCGATCAGACCGACCAATATATCAGCTACCTCAAAGGCAAGCGGGTGGCGGTTTTAGCCAATCCCACCACGATCATTGGAAACAAACATCTGGTGGATAGTCTGCTGAAACGGGGTGTCAATATCGTAAAGGTGTTCGGACCGGAACATGGTTTTCGCGGCAATGCCAGCAACGGGGCCCGGGTGGGTGACGAAAAGGACCCGGTTACCGGTATCAATATCATTTCGCTTTATGGTGCCAAACGAAAGCCAACGGCGGCGGACCTGGCAGATGTGGATCTGATGATCTATGATGTGCAGGATGTGGGGTGCCGCTTTTACACGAATATTAACACCCTCCGGGATCTGATGGAAGCCTGTGCCGACAATGATAAGGAACTAATGATCCTGGACCGTCCCAACCCCAACGGCTACCTGGTGGATGGTCCGATCCTGGACATGCGCCTGAAATCAGGGATCGGGCAGTTCCCGGTTCCCATCGCGCATGGGATGACCATTGCAGAGTTCGCGCAGATGATCAACGGAGAGGGATGGACCTATAATAAAAAGAAATGCCGGCTCAGGATCATTCCTGTTGCCAACTATAACCATGATATGGAATACACGTTGCCGGTGAAACCTTCCCCCAACCTGAATACACAGCAAAGCATCCTGTTGTATCCGGCTACCTGTTTGTTTGAAGGGACTATTTTGAACCACGGAAGGGGCACGCAATATCCCTTTACTGTTTTTGGCAGTCCGCTGCTGAAGGGGAAGTATACCTTTTCCTTTACACCCGTAAGCATTCCCGGCATGAGCGAAACACCGTTGTATATGAACAAGGTATGTTACGGGCTTGACCTCCGGAATTATAATGTGCAAAAGTTGCGGGACACGCGCCGTATCAACCTGGATTGGATGATCGAACTATACAATGCGTATCCTGATAAGGAACGCTTCTTTGACCGCAGCCAGAGCAACCAGATAGGGAGCATCGACGGACTGGCGGGTGTATACGATTTTAAAAAGCAGATCATGGCCGGTATGTCTGCCGATGCCATCCGTGCTTCCTGGGAGGAAGGGTTGACGGCCTACAGGAAGACCAGAAGCAGGTATTTACTGTATCCTTAATCTTAGTGGTTCACCTGGCTTCAGTAACAAGAACATTAAGATCACGGTTGTTGCCAGCTGGGTAAAAGGATCAGCAGACGATATCTTTTCATAACCATCTTTTTATTTTTAGTGCTTGAACTGCTGCTGCCCTCCGCAGGCAGTTCCCGTTCTTTATAAGCAATAACAGCAATATGATCCACAAAAGGTATCCGGGCTCGCTCATGGATGTTGTTTCATTGTCCACATCCAGATTCCTGTTGCCGTCCATTACCTCTTTTTGTTTGCGGTAAAGCATCGCCTTCTGCGCTTCATTTTCCACTACCATATAGGCGGTATTAGCAGTAAGGATACCCGACTGGAAACTGTTTTTAAGATCCGTTTTCCAGCCCTCCTTTTTTAAAGCCTGATGCAGCAGAGCAGCCTGAGCATTTGCGTAGAGCGCCAGCGCAGAAGTCCAGTCCCTTTTATATTGAGTGCGGGGCGTCGGATAGTCCTCCTTTATCAGGATCGCCGCGGCACTGTCGGTGTTTAAATAAGCTGCAGGCTTTATGGCATCGGGGTATGCAAACACCGCAACGGGATTACAGTGAATGCCGGTAACCGTTGTATCCGGACGGTTGTCAGATAAGGTAAAGGACCGGATGTTTCCGGAACCGGATGCAACAAAATAACTGCCGCCTTCCGGGAAGGTAAAGGAAAGCCCTTTGCGTTCGGAGTCTAAAACCGCCTGCTCAAAATGGTTGGTAACCACAACGAAGACAGGGTAGCGGCCTTTGTCATAGAGATACGACCGGATCAGATTTTCCTGAAGTGCCCGTTCCAGAAAAAAACCACCTTCTTTCCGGACCCTGTGAAAGGCCTGCTGCCACTGATCGCTGACCCTTACGGTATGTACCTGGCTGCTTACAAAGCTGATCTGTCCTTCAGAGGTTTGGGTACCCAGTGTTTTTATAAGATGGTCAAGAACTGCTTCCTGCTGTGCTGCATTGGAAACGGCAGCTGCCGACGCATCAACCAGGAAATGGTAATAGGGCTTGCGGTATACCGTTGGCAGTTTCTTTTTTTCTGCTGGAGAAAGATAGACGGGGCCTGTTGCAGGCGATGTGTCTGTGCTTTTGATGGGACGACCCAGCCGAACGGTACGCCCGTCGATACGGATGGTTACGGGGTCCTTGTGTAAAAATTGTATACCTGTTTTCCGGATCTCTTTTGCGGCGAAAGGAAAAACCTTCAGGGAAAGTTCTTCCGGATTCTTATAGTAGAGGATGCCAGGATCCCTTTTCTCGTTCCGGATCTGATTAAAGATCCATTGTGCTGTTCGCTTTTCCGCTAGGGTACCCTGTTCTTTCCTGTTGCCGATATACAGGAAATAGTCACTTACAAAACACCCGGCAGGCAGACGGAAGCTGGTCCCATATTCCCCGGTGGCCGCGGATGTATTGGTGAGCTCAATTGTTACGGTGCTCAGCCAGGCCGCTGCATCCGGGGAATAGCGGGACGTGGCATCCAGGCTGGTCAGCTTTACCGTTGAGTCGCCGGCGATCACCGGGGTGGTGACAGTTATGCTGTCGCCGTTAAAGACCTGCCGGAGCCGCTTGCTTTTGTCCTCTGACAGGGAAAGATTGTCTAACACCGCCCAGGTATAAATAGCAGACAGGTAGGGTTGCCGTTCATTGGTTATGGAGCGCCCTGTCCGGGAACTGCTTTGCCGGATCACATCCAGTGTTGTTGACAATGCTTTCCTGTTGATGGAATATTTTTTTGAAGCATCCGGGGTATAAACATATTCCAATGCTTGATGAAGGTTGATCCTGTCGGAAACATAAGAGCTGAAGAGCAGCACGGGAATGATCAGACCTGCTGCCAGGCCCGGGTAGGTCAGGCAGGCAAACTGCTTCCTTAGCTGCTGATAGGACACTGTCAGTTTATGAATGTGAATACAGAAAAGTGCAACGGGGGTAAGCATTAAAAATCCTGCTCCATATAATACAATAGCGGCTACGGAAAGTGGCAGCAGGGGAAGAAAAACAAAGAAGAAATAGATGGTGTAGCATAGGGTTAAACAACGGCCGGAGAATAGAAGCAGCTGGCAATACCGGTTTCGTTTTTCAGGTAAACAGAGCAGCAGCCCATTGAAGATCGCAAGTATATAGAACCAGGGATGTGTAAAGTCTCCGAAGAAATTGCCATTTTTTTCGTTAACAGAAAGTCCGGTAACAGGCAGCACTATGCCGATAAGAATGATCCAGATCAGTCGGGTGGTCAGGAACCATTTCCCTTTTTTGTTCAGTAAAATATACAGGAAACGAAAAAGAAAAAAAAGCAGCAGTATAACCAGCGCGATATAGATAATATTTAACACATGCACTGCGAAATGGTTGCGGGCTGTTTCATAGTTCCAGGTTGGTAAAATAACTTGGATGAAAATATATGCAATGACCGGGATCAGGATCGCCGCACCAAAATTCAACCAGGGGTTCCTTTTCTGGACATGACGGGTGCAGTAAATAACGATGAGCAGGAGTGTATGAACCATTGCAGGCATCAGGAAGGTTCCGGTATACAATGAAGCGGTACTGCTGACCATCCATTGGGGAAGTCCAGAGGGAAACAGAGACTCGGTATTGTATAAACTGAAATAAACAAAGGACAGGTGCAGCAGGAAAGAAATGAAACTGTAAGAAAGCAGTATTAGTTTCCTGCGCCGGACGGCAATGATAGCATATGCGGCGTCTGCAATAGTAAGACAGGACAACAATATACCGTAATCCAGCCAGAATGCTTTCTGTTCTTCACTCAGCAGGCTTTTGATCACAAGATAGTCCCGCCGGTAAAGGATGGATAATACAATAACGGGAAGTGTGTGGAGCAACAGTATCCATTTAGGACTAAGCAGCGTTTTCATAGGTCTTGAATTTTGAATGAAACCATTTTTCTGCCAGCAGGCAGGCGGTTGTCAGGTAAAACAGGTAAATGGCCGCACCCTGTAATTCGTGCAGAGATGTCGTGTTATTAAGTATGAGTCCTGTTTGTTTTAACCCGATTGCGGTCAAAATGCGGGAGGTGTTGGCCAGGATCGTAGTCAGGTATACGGTCAGCAGCGCTAATGGCAGCATTTTTAAAAGCTGTTTAATAGAGCCGGCATACTTCAGCAACAGGTAGCCTGCCGGCAGCAGGGCTGTAAGCATAAAAGAAGCGCCCGAACAGGATTTGTTGATCAGCACATTTAGATCGGGGAAAAAGAAACCTTCGCCGGGTATGAACTGTGCCTTGTGAGCGCTGGCAATTTCAACAATGGTGCTGACCGGTGCAAGAAGAAAGAGCTGCTGCTGTATATCAGTCGACCGGAGCAGCAATTTTAAACCGGCAAGGAGCAGACCTCCCAATACGGTGAAAATAATTTTTTCTCTGGTTTGCATGATGAATGAATAGTTACTGTGTTTTTAAAATGGTATCACACCGGTGGACGTGAAACAAGACCGCTGCTGCTATTTACTTAGTACAATAACTGTAAGGATAACGATGGTAGCCAGCAGGGTGATAAGAATTAAAAGATTATACGCTTTCATGGCTGTAACTGTATAAATTGATAATATAAATGACGGGATAGCAACGGCCTGTTTTTTTCGGTTTCGATGGTCTGGAGAAATTGCTGTTTTTCCTCCGGTGCCGCATCTTTCATATAAATATCATAGAGGAGTTGTTTATTGTAAGGCAGGTCTTTTACATAATCGATGTCCCAGGTGCTTTGTTTTGAATGGTTATATTTTGTGACGATCCAGCTCCAATTGACGGCGCAGCCTATTACCAGGGCGGTATAGCCCGTCCATACCATACGGCTCAGCAGATAGCTGTTGGTTTTGCGGTGCTTTATTTTCAGCATGGTGAACCACAGGCCGAGGGCCGTAAGCAGCAGGAATATATAAACCCCGATCCTTTTAAAGGTTAGTCCGTAGGCGGTTACATACTGGTTGTTCTTTAATACCACCACAAGGATCAGTACCGCGTTCAGGCCGATCCAGAGAAACGCATAGTCCTTCAGTGCCCGGTTCTTTTTATCAAAGTTCAGCTTGCCCTGAAAGAAGACCATAATAACGGCAATGGCCATGAGGATAGAAAAAATGAGCAGGTAGACGCGCTCGTGTAATTCCTTGCTCAGGTTGCCGGATGGACTTTTTTCAAACTGTTCAATACAGTAGGTAACGATAAAGCCGGTGATCAGCACATTGAGTACGATCAGCGATATTTCTGCGCTCTTACGGTAGAAGGCGGCATCGGCGGATTTGGGATCGGTGCCGGTTTCAGCAGCGGTATCTGAAAAATGATCCTGTATACGGTTGTTGTACTCCAGCAGCATATCGGGTACCCAGTAATGCAGCAGGCTGAATGTAATAAAAAACCCGACGCCACTCAATATGAAGATCTGGAACAGGTCGGGATTCCAGTTGAGACGGAAAAAGGAAAGGAACAGTGAGCTGCTTGAACTGTAAACGATGAGAAATACTACCGCAAGCGTACCGGGGATCAGGAAATAATAAATCACTTTCTTATAGAATTGCCCGAGCGAAAGCGTTTTAAGCGGCAGCCAGGTAGCTAACAGGGGCGCCCGGAAAATAAAGCTGGCAAAATTCAGAGCTCCGGAGAAAGGTACCAGCAGCATGTGCATGGATGGCGCATAGGCCCTGCAGGCAATAAGAACCAGGGTGGCAAACAGTGTCAGGAACGGCAGCGGCCCGCCATACCAGGTGAAGGTGCCTACAGTTACTGCTAATGCGGCGGTAAGCCACCCGGAAAAAGGGGCGCGGCGGATAGCCGGAGCGGAGGACCGGATGGCGGTATAAATGAAAATGGCAAACAGGCTGAAGTTGAGGCCCATCTCCTGGTTGTAGAAAAGAAAAGCGAACAGGACGGTTCCGGCGAGCAAAAAAAGATTCTTTTTCATTTTAAAAGTGCTTTGTATTTCAAAGTAAATGGATAAAAAAATTTATTTTAATAAACGCTCCAGTGCGTTGATGTGCTGTACAAATGATTCTTTACCGCTCTTTGTTACCTTGTAGGACGTGCGGGTTTTTTTGCCAACAAATTCTTTTTTTACTTCTATGTATTTTTTGGCCTCCAATGCGGTGATATGACTGGCGAGATTACCGTCGGTGACACCCAGGTGTTCCTTCATTTCAAGAAAATCCACCCAGCTGTTCACCACAAGGACCGACATGATCCCGAGGCGGACCCTGCTTTCAAAATCTTTATTCAGTTTTTCAATAATACTCATGATATCCTCCGCAAAGCTGCTTATTTATATTTTTTGTACATCAGCAGTCCATAGATGATGTGCAACACCCCAAAACCCAACGCCCAGAATACCAGTCCGTATCCCGGAATGAAGGAGGCTATGATTCCCAGCAGCGCTTCGCAATAGCCCAGGTATTGTATGTCGGAAAACGTATAGCGCGAAGCATTGATAAGTGCCAGTCCGTAAAAGAGCAGCGTTGCCGGCGCGATCAGTCCGAACAACCCATGGTAGAACAATGCCAGGCAGAACAGGCCCCCGGCAACGAGTGGTATCAGCAGCTGACCCAGTAAAAGCTTTGTGGTATTGTTCCAGATCTTTAGTCCGTTCCGTTTGCTTTTCTGAATGGTGAAAAGGATGCCGGCACCTATGGCAGCCACCAGGATCACAATTGCCAGCACCAGGAGTTTCAATTCCAGCGAATAACTGTACTCATACCGGCTTTCGCCAAAATAATCAATATCATGTTGGCGGAACAGCCAGTAAGCGATGGCGGCACCGGCCAGTGCAATCAGTCCCGCCGCCACGCCGGATAAGCCGTTCAGCGAGATAAACCGCGACGACCGTTCCATCATCTGACGGATGTGCTGCAGATCATCTTTTGGATCATTCATTTTAAAAGTGCTTTGAAATACAAAGTTAAAGCTTTGGTTTTTAAACCACCAAATTTATTTTACCAGCTGACCGCTGGTTGCCAAATGCTGATCGCTGATCGCTGCCCGTTTTCAGTTATTTTTGCACTCTATGGCAAACAAAAAGCAAACAGTAAAAAAAGAAGAGCCCATCATCCTGGTAACCAACGACGACGGTATTGCCGCCGCCGGTATCCGTAACCTGGTGGAAGCCGTACGGGGGCTGGGGAAAATTGTTGTGGTGGCGCCGGACAAGCCGCAGTCGGGAATGGGACACGCCATTACCATCGGTCATCCGCTGCGCCTGTATGAAGTGGAGTTGTTTGAAGGAATAAGGGCCTTTTCCTGTTCCGGAACCCCGGTTGATTGTGTAAAGCTGGCCGTGGATAAGATCCTGCACCGCAAACCAGACATTTGTATCAGTGGAATCAATCACGGTGCCAATCACAGCATCAATGTAATTTATTCCGGTACCATGTCTGCCGCAATGGAAGCGGCGATCGAAAGTATTCCCGCCGTGGGATTCTCATTGCTGGATTATGGAGCGGAACCGGATTTCACGGCTTCCCGGCACTATGCCCGGCTCATCGTAGAGAAAATGCTCCGTAAAAAACTGCCGCAACATTTCCTCCTGAATGTGAACATCCCCAAAGCGTTGCCTGAGCAGTTGAAGGGCTACAAGATCTGCAAACAGGCCTACGCCAAATACCAGGAAAAATTTATCGAGCGGAAAGATCCCCATGGGCGCAACTATTACTGGCTCACGGGGGAGTTTGTAAATTTCGATAAATCAAAGGATACGGATGTCTGGGCGCTGGCGAACAACTATGTAAGCGTGGTACCGGTACAATTTGATCTTACCGATTATAGTCTGAAACAGAAACTGGAAAAGGACTGGGAGGAGTCGAAATAATGAGCAGTCATCCCAGGTATTATATTATTGCGGGAGAAGCCTCCGGCGATCTTCATGGGAGTAATCTTGTTGCAGCATTAAAACAACAGGTGCCCGGCTGCGAGATCCGCGGCTGGGGCGGCGATAAGATGGAGGCCGCAGGAATGAAGCTGGTAAAGCATTACCGGGAGCTGGCATTTATGGGCTTTGTGGAAGTAGTGATGAACCTCAAAACCATTTTGAACAACCTCCGTTTCTGTAAGGAAGATGTGCTGGCCTTTAAACCGGATCTGCTGATCCTGGTGGACTATCCGGGCTTTAACCTCCGCATCGCCAAATGGGCAAAGGAGCAGGGCATCCGCGTGGTATATTACATTTCGCCCCAGGTGTGGGCATGGAAAGAGGGGCGTGTAAAAATGATGAAACGCTGTATCGACAAAATGCTGGTGATCCTGCCTTTTGAAAAAGCCTATTACCGGCAAAAGTGGAACTGGGAAGTGGACTATGTAGGACATCCGCTGATCGAGGAGATCGAACGGAAAAAGAAAGCCGGAACAGATCTTGTAATAAAAGACGCCGATGGCGCGCCGGTAACCAAACCGGTGATCGCATTGCTGCCCGGCAGCCGCAAACAGGAGATTGAAAAAAAACTGCCTGTAATGCTGGCTGTAAGCAGGGAATTTCCGGATTACCAGTTTGTGGTGGCGCAGGCACCGGCGGTGGAGAATAGTTTTTACCAGCAATTCACCCGGGAGTATCCCAATGTAAGTATTGTTAATAATCGTACCTACGATGTATTGTTGCAGTCCACCGCTGCACTGGTGACCTCCGGCACAGCCACGCTGGAAACCGCCCTGTTCGGGGTTCCGGAAGTGGTTTGTTACAAAGGCTCCGAGATCAGTTACCAGATCGCAAAACGCGTGATCAGTATCAAGTATATCTCCCTGGTGAACCTGATCATGGACAAACCGGTAGTAAAAGAACTGATACAGGGAGAAATGAACACAGCAAATATCATTACCGAACTGACTGCTTTGTTATTCGATGAGCAGCGGAAAGCGGCGTTAAAGAAGGATTATGAAGCCTTGCACCGGATCCTGGCAGCAGAAGGCAATGCATCCCGAAAAGCAGCAGAAATTATCACTCAATTGGTAAAGACTTAGCTTTTTTCTTTTTAAAAAGAAGAACAATACCGGCGCCAATTGCCAGTAGCAACGCAATACTTCCGAATTTGCCAATGATCCATCCCAATTTGTACCCGATCCTTTCCGCGGCTGATGGCGGCTTGGGAGCGGTTATGGTCAGGGAGCGGAAGAAGCGGTCCTTCCGGGCGGTATAGGCGGACTTCTGATCGGCACGTACATTTAATGCAACAGCGATCAATACATTGTTGACCAACACGGTCCTGCTTATTGAAGTAACGGGAACATCCGAGTATTTTTTGGAGGTTATTTCATAGTCGATGCCGGGAAAGCCGTTTACAGTACAGTGCTGCACCAATGAGATTTTTCCCAGGTTCTTTTTTCTAAGTGCCTGGATCAGGCTGTTGTAATAGGCTTTTACATTGGTTACCGGGCGCTGATCCGGGATTGATTTTGCAAAATCAGTCATTGCAACAATATAATTGGCACTGTCTGTAAGCTGCGAGTAGGTCAGCACACCTTCAACCGAATCTGCTTCCGGTTTTTCCGGAAATTCGATGGAGCCTGTGTTCAGCAGCTCTTGTATAAAAGGTTTCTGACTCCTCCCGGATACATAAAGGCAGATAAGAAGCAGTAAAAGGATTGGTTTTTTCATCAGCATTTTATTCGAAACGATCTGTGGGGGATTTTAACGGCGCAATAATTTTATAATGATAATAATAATAGCGATAAGAAACAATAAAAGACTCAGCCGGTTGATGCCGTGCATATAGCCCACCCATTTACTTTTCGGGCGGGCCGGGTCTTTCTTTTTTAAAAATAAATATTCGGCTATTTGATCCCAGATGCCCATGTATTTGCTGCTTTAAAAAGTAAAGGTATGCTATTTAGCGATTAGCTATAAGCTATCAGTGATCAGCCGTCGGATTTGAGACCCGGTCACTGGCTGGCTGAGCTTTGTCTAACTGGGGGATCACAACAGATCATCAGGCAGCTGTTTTTCAGGAAATCAGTCTCCCGGCTGAGGTCTGAAGTCCCGGTTCTCAAATCTCAGAGCTGAAGCAGGGCAACAGCATATAAAAGCTAACAGCTGATAGCTAACCGCCTTCAGCTGAAATCTCCGCCGTATCTTTTATACATATCAACCTTTCAACTTACTTTTGCAGCCTATGGCAACAGATTCAAATAAGTTTCAGGCGATTATATCGCATTGTAAGGAATACGGGTTTATTTTCCCCAGCAGCGAGATCTATGACGGTCTACAGGCTGTTTACGATTACGGTCAGTGGGGAGCCGAACTGAAAAAGAATATTAAGGATTACTGGTGGAAATCCATGACGCAGCTTCAGGACAACATCGTAGGTATTGATGCAGCGATCTTTATGCATCCCACTACCTGGAAGGCCAGCGGGCACGTGGATGGGTTTAACGACCCGATGATCGATAATAAGGACAGCAAAAAACGTTACCGGGTAGACCACCTGATCGAATCATATACCGATCAGCTGAAGGCAGAAGGAAAAGAGGCGGAAGCCGCAGCCATTACGGGTGAAATGGAAAAGGCCGATGCGGCAGGAGACCTCGTGGCACTGAAAAAGATCATTGATGATAACAAGATCAAATGCCCTGTGAGTGGAACGGCCAACTGGACGGATATCCGCCAGTTCAACCTGATGTTCTCTACCGAATTCGGATCCACCGTTTCTGCCGAAGATGAAAATAATAAAGTGTACCTGCGCCCGGAAACGGCCCAGGGGATCTTTGTAAATTTCCTGAATGTGCAGAAGACCGGAAGAATGAAGATCCCGTTTGGTATCGCCCAGATCGGTAAGGCATTCCGGAATGAGATCGTTGCCCGTCAGTTCATTTTCCGTATGCGGGAATTTGAGCAGATGGAAATGCAGTTCTTTATCAAGCCCGGTACACAAAAAGAGTGGTATGAGTACTGGAAGCAGGAACGCCTGAAATGGCACCTGGAGCTGGGTGTTCCCGATACAGAATACCGTTTTCACGATCACGTAAAGCTGGCGCACTACGCCGATGCGGCCTGCGATATCGAGTACAATTTCCCGATCGGCTTTAAAGAACTGGAAGGGATCCACAGCCGTACCGATTTTGACCTGAGGAACCACCAGGAGTACAGCAAAAAGAAAATGCAGTATTTCGATAATGATATCGATCCGGAAACCGGAAAGCCGATCGGTAATTATATTCCCTATGTGATCGAGACCTCTATTGGTCTGGACAGGATGTTCCTTTCAATGGTCTGCGCCGCTTATACGGAAGAGGACCTGAGCACTGCGGAAAAGTCCGATAGCCGTGTGGTATTGAAGTTCCCGGCGAAGCTGGCACCGATAAAGCTGGCGGTGTTCCCCTTATTAAAAAAAGACGGGCTGCCCGAGATCGCAAAAGATATCATGGCCAGATACCGGGGAGACTTTAAATGCTTCTATGAAGAAAAGGATGCCATCGGTAAGCGGTACCGCCGGATGGACGCACTGGGTGTTCCGTTCTGTGTTACGATCGATCACCAGACAAAAGAAGACAACACGGTTACCATCCGTCACCGCGACAGTATGGAGCAGGAGCGGATCCACATCGACCAGATCGGTTCCGTCGTGGGTAATGCCATAAAATAATATTCAGCTGGGAATAAAGGAAAAATAACACATCTGGTATTCCGGGTGTGTTATTTTTATAAGGATAGTTTTATTACTTTGCAAAAAAGCAATTTATGAAAAGAGCTTTATTTAGCCTGGCAGCTGCACTTTTTACTATAATGACAATGAATGCACAATCAATTAACGGCTCCTGGAAGGGCGCACTGGATGTACAGGGAACAAAGATCTCTCTGATTTTTCATATAAAGGATAGCGCCGGCGGATGGGCAACCACTATGGACAGCCCAGATCAGGGCGCCAGCGGTATCCCGGTAGACAGTACCAGCTTTGCAGACAACAAGCTCTATCTCGCTGTAAAAGCCGCAGGGATCAGTTATAACGGAACGCTCAGCGGCAGTACTATCACCGGGGAGTTTAAACAGGGTGGCATGCAGCTTCCCTTAACACTGACAAAAACGGTGGTGACCAAACCGGGGGACACGACCCTGCCATCCGGGGAAGTGGAGCTGCAAAAGATCATGGCCCAGGATAAAGGCGATTATAAATATAAAGTAGAAGATTATTTTGCCCGGCCAAAATCTTCCCAGTTTCAATTGTCGCCCGGAGGTAAATACCTTTCTTATATGGAAAAGGACGATGCGGGGAAACGTCATGTATATGTAAAGGAAATAGCCACCGGAAAGATAAACCGCGCTATCGAAGAAAAAGAAGAGCTGATAAAGGGCTATGGCTGGATCAATGATGAACGGCTGGTGTACGCCATGGACAAAGGCGGCAATGAGAATTATCATATCTACGCGGCCAATGTGGATGGCAGCAATGTACTGGATCTGACGCCTTTTGATGATGTGCAGGCCGGTATAGAACGGATCCTGAAAGATCAGAAAAATTATATGATCATTTCGATGAACCGGGATAACAAACAGATCTTTGAGCCGTATAAAGTGAATGTGGTTACGGGCCAGCTGGAGAAACTGTATGAAAATAAAGATGTGAGCAATCCCATTGCCGGTTATGATTTTGATAAGGACGGTAACCTCCGGGGATTTTCGAAAATGTTCCAGGGGATTAAAACACAGTATTTTTATAAACCGGCCGGCGCTAACGACTACGAGCTTTATTTTACCAATAACTGGGATGATAATTTTAATATCCTTTCTTTCAGCTATAACCCATCCAATCCAGACGAGGCTTATGTTTTAACCAACCTGGATTCTGACCGGGCACGTATTATCCTGTATGATTTTAAAAAGAAGGAAAAAATCAAGGAAGTATTTTCCAACAAAGATTATGATGCCGGTGGCCTGGGGCTCTCGCGTAAGCGTAACTATGAGGTGGATTACTACTCCTATGAGGGCGAAAAGGAAGAAGTGATCCCGGTAAGCGGACTGTTTAAAAAAATGAGCGCAGATCTGAAAAAGGAATTCAAGGACTACCAGTTTATTATCACCGGCAAAACAGATGATGAAAGCAAATACCTGGTATATGTGACCAGCGACCGGCTGGTGGGCAGGTATTATATCTATGATGTGGCCTCGGCTAAGACCACTTTTCTGTATGACCTGATGCCGCAGCTGAAAGAGGCGAATATGGCAGTAATGAAGCCCATTGCCTTCAAAAGCCGCGATGGTAAAACAATTCATGGGTATATCACCCTGCCGGAAGCGGCACTGAACGGTAAAAAAGTGCCCCTGGTAGTGAACCCGCATGGTGGGCCGCAGGGCGTCCGCGACAGCTGGGGCTTTAACCCCGAAACACAATTGTTTGCCAGCAGGGGCTATGCCACATTACAGGTGAATTTCAGGATCAGTGGCGGTTACGGCAAGGACTTTTTAAGAGCAGGGTTTAAACAGATCGGCCGCAAACTGATGGACGATATAGAAGATGGCGTAAACTATGTAATTGAAAAGGGATGGGCCGATCCGGATAAGAAGGCCATCTATGGCGGAAGTCATGGCGGTTATGCCACCCTTATGGGCCTGGTGAAGACCCCGGACCTCTATACCTGCGGTGTCGACTATGTAGGGGTTTCTAATATTGAGACCTTCTTTGCATCCTTTCCGGAATACTGGAAGCCATATAAAGAAATGGTAAAACAGATCTGGTATGACCTGGATGATCCGCAGGAGGCTAAAATAGCGAAAGAGGTTTCACCTTTTTACCAGCTGGATAAGATCAGAAAACCATTACTCGTAGTACAGGGAGCCAACGATCCACGGGTAAATATTAACGAGTCCGACCAGATCGTAAAAGCCCTGCGCGTAAAGGGGTTTGATGTACCTTATATGGTAAAATACAACGAAGGACACGGCTTTCAACGGGAAGAGAACCGCATCGGATTCTATAAGACCATGCTGGGGTTTCTGGCAGGGTATTTAAAATAAATCAGGAAAGCATTACTGAAGAAAACAACAGTAAGCGCATTTTCCGGACGGGAATAAAATTTCAAGACGATGGCGTTCTATGACCTGTCGAAGGCAGACCGGACCCGGCTGGTTCAAAAGATCAGTGCAGCTCTCGAAGCAGCGTTCAGAGAAGGTAAAGGCAGGGCCTGTCTCCGGTATTTTAAAGATGCTGATACCTATATCCGCAAAACCGCTTATCTGGCAACAGGTCGGATCTACTTTGAAAAACCTGCATTACAGGGTTCTGTTTTAAAAGCACTGCAACAGCTGGCAACACATAAGGAATATCATGTCCGGCAGACTGCAGTAAATGCCGCGGGAGAGATCGGGAAGAAGGATTTTAAAACGGTTCAGCTGTTCTTTGATCGCGGATTGTCCGATGCACATCATACGGTGCGAAATGCCGTCATAGGATCCGTAAAAAAGATGGGAGAAGTAAACCCGGTACCTGTTCTTAAATGGGCAAAACGCTATCTGCATCATGAAGACAAGGAAATACGCCGCGAGATCTGCCATGGCATAGAATTGCGGGGACGCACACATCCGGAAGATATTCTTCCCCTGTTAAAAGAACTGCAGTTTGATAAAACCGCGCGGGTTCGTAATACGCTGGTGCATGTGCTGGGACAGATTGCCTATAAAAAAGGCTGTTTGCAAACAGTGCTGACTGATCTGAAGACCTGGGAGAATTCCACACTGGTACAGGATGCACTGAAAGAGATCATTGATGTACATAACCGTTATAAGGATTTTGCGGCACTTACCCAGGCAGCGGCCAGGGCAATGGTTACGGCCTGTTTTGACAAGGACAAAAAATGAACATTGCCAGGGCGGCAGGATCATACGGGGAGGCAACAGGCTCAGGAATGTCTTTGCCCTGCCTGCTGATATTTGGAGGGCCTCCGCTTACCGGTATGGATAACATTTGTAAGATTCTTTGTATTTTCACCGGTACGATGACTGAGAAGCGTAAGAAATATCTTGTTTGTTCCGTTGCCGAAAACAATGATCAGTCCGCTTTTGAAGAGCTGTTCGTCTTTTACTATCCCGGCCTGGTATCCTTTGCCGCAGGTATCCTTAATGACCGGCAGCTTGCAGAAGAAGTGGTGGAGGATGTTTTCCTGAAATTATGGGAGAACAGGAATACGCTGGTTTCAATCAATAATTTCTCACACTATATTTATACCGCCAGTAAATACGCGGCCATTAATGCATTAAAGGCCCGGAAAAAGACCATTGAAGAAATAACCGGGGATGAGTTCCTGCTGAGCTATACCTATAATGGTCCCGAAGCAGATCTGATCAGTAATGAAAATATTAAAGAGATCCTGCGGGCCATCAACCAGCTTCCCCCGAGATGCCGGCTGATCTTCCGGTTGGTAAAGGAAGAGGGGATGAAATACCAGGAAGTGGCGCAATTGCTCCAACTCTCGGTAAAAACCGTTGAGAACCAAATGATTATTGCAATGGGTAAGATCCGGGAGTCTCTTGAGTTTTTTTTGCCCGAATTGAAAAAACGTTTTAGCACAAAAAAAGCGTAAAAAAAGTTTTGTTCCTTTTGGGGGTAGCAGCTAAAAAAAACTGACATATACATACAGGTCAGTTTGATGAATAAAGAAAGACTTACGGAATTGCTTGCAAAAAAGGCTTCGGGGATGCTTACGCTTCCTGAGGCAAGAGAATTAGCCGAATACCTGGAAAACAATCCCGATGATCAGCAGCTGATCACTTTACTGGATGATTTTTTTAAAGGAAGCCTGTATTTCGACGGTTATACAGAGCCGATGCTGAATGAAAGAGTGGCACGTCTGAACCAGAAGATCTTTAAGGATGATCAGCTACAGCGGCTCTCACAAAAAAAGCGTCCCCTGCGCAAGATGACCGTTGCACTTTCGGCTGCTGCCATTTTCATCCTGCTGGCGGGGGCTGCCTGGTATGTTCTTTTCAGCGATAAGAAAAAGGCATCGGTACCGAAAAATGTCCTGGCTACCCGGCCGGGTTCTAAATCAACAGTTGAACTTCCTGACGGAACAAAGGTATTGCTGAACGCCGATACCCGATTATTTTATGATCAGTCGTTTGGCAATGGTACCCGTGAGGTGACACTGGAAGGTGAAGCTTATTTTGATGTGGTAAAAGATGCCGCGCACCCATTTATTGTACACACCGCCTTAATGAACATCAAGGTATTGGGTACCGTTTTCAATGTAAGGGCCTATGCCAGCGAGGAAGATATGCAGACCACCTTGTTAAGGGGATCGGTGGAGGTAACACTGAAGAAAAAAGGAGACCGGAAGATACTGGTCTTGAAACCCAATGAAAAGCTGGTGGTGCGGAATATTACAGAAGGAGGCCAGCTGAAAAAGCCGGCCGGTAATAGCTTGCCGGATATCGCTATTATGACGGTAAAAGCAATGGAGAATGATTCCACAGTCAAAGAAGCGCAGTGGACAAAGAACCGGCTGGTATTCGACCAGTCAAGGCTGGAAGATGTGCTCCCCGAACTGGAACGATGGTATGGCGTTACGATGCAGACCAGCGATTCCTCCCTGCTGAGCAGAAAAATAAGCGGTATTTATGAAAATGAAAGTCTGACGGAAGTATTGGAATCGTTCAAACTGGTGCTGGGCTTTAATTATAAGATATCCGGAAATACGGTAACGATCCTGAAATAACATTATTAACCCTAAAAAGAAACTATGACAGCATAGAAAATAAAAAAAGGCGAAAAATGCTGCAACATCTTTCGCCGGAAAAATTGACAGAAATAATTGCAGAACTGCAATATTCCATCACATTAAATCATAACGAAAATATGAAAAAATCGGATTGCCTTGCCATGCGACGGGGAAGGTATTGGCTCATTAAATTTCTGCTGCTAATGAAATTGTCATTCATCTTTTTATTCCTTACAGCATTTCAGTCCATAGCTTTTACAGGTAATACGCAGGAACGGATCAGTTTGCATCTTAAAGGGACCTCCCTTTCCGCCGCTTTAAAAAAGATAGAGGCGGGTTACAGCTACCGTTTTGTGTACAGTGACAGCTTAACGCTTGTAAATCAGAAGATCAACCTGGATGTTTCCGATGCTTCCATCGACGATGTGATGCGCCAGTTGCTGGTCAATACCCGTTTTACGTATAAAAAAATGAGAAAGGACCTGCTGGCGATCGTGCCGGCAGAAAGAAAAAGAGCGCTGCTGACCGTAAAAGGAAGGGTAGTGGATTCGCTCGGGCATCCCCTGCAGGGTGCCAGTGTGCTGGAAAAAGGGACCAGTAACGGAACCATATCCGGGACCGATGGGGTATTTAATCTGAAGCTGAGCAGCAACACGGCTGTTCTGGTGGTCTCTGCTGTAGGATACGAAGCCCGGGAATTTCTGGTAACGGGCGAAGAGCTGGGTGACATTGAATTAACCGCGCTGGATCAGCGCCTGGAAGATGTGATCGTGATCGGCTACGGAACAACCACGCGAAAACGGATCACCGGGGCTGTGGATCAGATCTCTTCCAGGAATATTGCGAACCGGCCCGTAGGGAACCTTACACAGGCATTGCAGGGGGCAGCGCCCAGTCTGCTGATACAGCAGAAGAACATGGATCCCAATAATAATGACATAAATATCAATATCCGCGGGATCAATACCCTGACGAATGCTTCGCCCCTGGTGGTGATCGACGGGATGATCTCGAGCATTGAGAATATGAATAAACTGAATCCCAATGATGTGGACAATATTTCCATCCTGAAAGATGCCGGTACTGCCGCTATATACGGCTCCCGTTCGGCAAGCGGGGTGATCCTGATCACCACCAAGCAGGGTGCAAAAAATTCCAAGCCCCGGATCGGGCTCAGTGCTTCCTACGGGGTTCAGACACCGGATATCTTATACGAGCCGGTTGATGGCTGGCAGAATGCCACCCTGCTTAACGTGGCATTGGCCAACGGAGGTAATAACCCGGCATATACACCGGCACAGATACAGGACCTGAAGGATCATGGGGATGCGGAGTGGATGATGGACTATATTTTTAAGGACGCCCCCCTGCAATCCTATGATGTAAATATTTCCGGCGGAGCCGCCAACAGCACCTATATGGTATCCGGCGGTTATTTCAGTCAGGGCAGCAATTTTATCGGCCCGGGTTATGGAGTAAAACGGTACAACCTGCGCTCGAAATTCACTACCGAATATAAACGGCTCAAAGTAAATGTGGTAATGGGGTACGTACGGAATGATATCAAAGGCGATGAAGCCAATCAGGGTTTCAAAATAGCCGATGCCAGCCGTACGCCCAAGTACTATTACAATGCGCCCAAAACGGCGGATGGCAGGTATATCAACAGTTCTGTAGGTACCAACGTGGCAGCGCAGCTGGAGCGGGCGGGTTATAACCGGCATAACAACGACTGGCTCAACATCGGTACCACGCTGGAACTTAAAATAACAAAGGACCTGAAGGCAAGAGGCGTTTTCGGTTATGATATGACCTCCGACTGGCGGTTTATCCGCAGACTTCAGTACCCCGTCTATAACAGTCCGGACAGCCCGGATTCTGTAATGAACGGTACCAACCGGGAGACGGAAAATTATACGATGAAAGGTATTTTTATCAATGCACAGGTATTACTCGATTATAACAAAAAAATAGGCAAGCACACCATCGCAGCAATGGGGGGTGTGTCGCAGGAGGTGCTGAATAACCGGGGTGTTGATGCAAAAACCAAATTTACCGATCCGGATCTGGGTACGCCTGTATCGGGGCAAACGACCTTTGAGGATACCCGCACAGAAGTAAGCAATACACTGAAACGGGTGATTCAGTCCGGATTCGGCCGGTTAAACTATAGTTACGACAACCGGTATTCCGCAGAGTTCACCATCCGTGCAGACGGGTCCAGCCGTTTTCCCAGGGAGAACCGCTGGGGAACTTTTCCTTCGGCTTCCGTCGGGTGGACACTTTCCGAAGAATCATTCATGAGCAGTTACAAGGATCATGTAGGCGACCTGAAGCTGCGCGGCTCATGGGGTATTTTGGGGAACCAGGAAATAGACGACTACCAGTATTTTACCACCTACACCGTGTATGCCAATACTACCGGTTTCAACAACCAGATCGCTTCCGGCACCGGGTTCAAGATCGGAAGTCCCGATCTGACCTGGGAAAAAGTGAACACCAGGAATATCGGGGCCGATCTGTCCTTCCTGAAGAACAGCCTGTCTGTAAGCGTGGATTACTTTTTTAATAAAACAACCGGTATCCTGCTGGTACCTATAACCCCAACCGTGATTGGAACCGAACTGGGAGATATCAATATCGGCTCTATGGAAAACAGAGGCTGGGAGCTGAACATCGGCTATAACCTCCGGACAGGTCCGGTGAACCATGTCTTTTCCTTTAATATCGGGAATACGCAGAACAAGGCAGTTGCCCTGGGCAACCCGGAGATCCGCACCGTGGATAATATCGGATTCATCCGGCGCAATGGCCTGCCGCTTGGGGCTTATTACGGGCTTAAAACGGATGGCCTGTTCCAAAGCTATGATGAAATAGCGGCTTCAGCGGTTCCGGTTGGTGCTGCCCCGCAGCCGGGAGATGTAAAATATGTGGATCGCAATAATGACGGCATCATTAATGATGATGACCGCTTTTACCTGGGTGACGGGTTCCCGCATTATAATTTCGGTTTTACCTACAATGTCAATTATAAGGGCTTCGACCTGTCGCTGCTGATCCAGGGCGTGGGCAAGCGGCTGCAATCACTCCGGGGAGATATTTATACGCCCTTCCATAACGGGGCCTGGTACCCGGTGATCTTTAAGCATGAGCTGGATACCTGGACGGTGACCAACACGGATGCAAAATACCCGCGGCTGACCACGGACAACTCAGCCTCCTTTGCCAATAACTGGGGACATGCTTCCGACCTTTATCTGCTGAATGCCCGGTATATCCGTGTAAAGAACATCCAGCTGGGATATACGTTCCCTGAAAAACTGGTCAGCAGGTGGGGACTGGGTAAGATACGCGCATTTGTAAACGCACAGAATCCGTTCACCTTCTCAAAGAATTCTTTCATTGACCCGGAATCTACAGAGTTTAGTAATATTCTGGGTGCGTCCGGTGGAAACAGTGGCAGGAATTATCCTACGCTTAAGTTTTATGGCGGAGGTATCAACATAGAATTTTAAAAGCTGAAAATGAAAAAATTAATATATAGCATAGCTGTTATAACGGCAGTAATACAGTTTTATTCCTGCCAGAAACTGGATATAGCACCCATCAGCAAATTTACAGAGGCCAATTACTGGACCGATATTGATAAGGCAAAACTGATGTTGAATATGGGCTATAACCAGATGTACAGTGCCGGTATCATGTGGCGGGATGAATTCCTGAGTGATAACATGGTACATACTTACGGAACAAGCGATCAGAATTCGATCCGCAGGGGAGAAGCTACGGCCTCGCTGAATCTGTTCGCGAATGAATGGAAGGACGCTTACGGCGGCATAAAGACCTGCCTGGTTTTTCTGGCAAATGTAGACCGGGTACCGGGCATGCCGGAGGCGACAAAAAACAGGATGATCGATGAGATCCGTTTTATAAGAGCCTATCTCTATTTCCGTCTTGTCAATTACTACGGCGATGTGCCTTTCTTTACAACGGAGATCTCACTGGATGATGCATACAAAATAAAACGCACTCCAAAAAATGAGATCCTCGCCTTTATTCATTCCGAGCTGGATGATATCATGAACAGGGGAAATCTTCCCAGGGCGGAAAACCTGGTTGCGGAAGAGAAGGGCCGCATTACAATTGGCGCCGCCTGCGCGTTCCAGGCAAGGGCCTATTTATATGAAGGCAATTATCAGAAAGTAAAGGAGTATGCCGGTTACCTTATCAACGATCCGTCAAAATACGGCGCCTACCAGTTGTTTCAGTATCCGGCCAAAAAAGAAGAAAGCTATTTTATGCTTTTTACTCCTGAGAATGAATACAACAATGAAGTGATCCTGGATATCACCTATGTGCCCAACCTGAAATACTGGACCAATATGAGCCAGATGGCCCCGATATCTAAAAACGCAGAAATATCGGCGGATAATCCCACCCAGGAACTGGTGGATTGCTACCTCACAATGAACGGCCTTCCGGTAAAAGGAACGGGTAAGGACCCCGCCTACAATGAAAACGATCCATATGTGAACCGGGATCCCCGCTTATCGGCTACGGTCGTATATGATAATTACAAATGGCAGAATAAAAATGGTTCCGTGGATGTGATCCGGACGGCGGCGGGCACCAATACCAGTGATTCCTACAAAGGCCCGGTAGAACGGCAGACCAAGACCGGATACTATGTGCATAAGTATTACGACTGGACGATGACCCCCAATAACCAGTCGGGGTTGAACATTATCATGTTCCGTTTTGCGGATGTATTACTGATGTATGCCGAAGCCTGTAATGAGCTGGGAAAAATAACACAGCAGGAATGGGATACCACCATCCGGCCGATCCGCGAAAGGGCGGGATTTAAAGTGGCTGCTGCACTGGATTACCCGGCTGCCAAATCACAGGGAGAGATCCGGGATGTGATCCGGAATGAGCGGCGCGTGGAGCTGGCACTGGAAGGGCTGCGCTGGTACGATGTCAAACGCTGGAAAATCGGGCAGGAAGTCCTTAACGGAACCATGCATGGCTTCAGATTTTCCGGGGCAGGTGGTGATACCGACGGAGGCTATGTGCGGGTGAATCAATATAAGTTTAACGACAACCGGGATTACCTGTGGTCGGTTCCGCTGACCCAGATGGATCTGAACCAGAACCTGAAGCCGAATAACCCGGGATATTAAATGCGGTCTTTAAAATAAGCAAATGATAAAATTCAAATAGAATAATATGAAAACGATAATCGCCAAAATTTTTATTGCATGTTCCCTTTTTGTTTTTATTACGGGATGCAAGAAAAGTGATATGGAATATAAGGACCCGAAAGTGAGCGCGGTGGATGAATTGTATGCTCCGCTGGAAAATCAGCAGGTTACCTTAAGCACGCAATCAGATGCCCGTTTATTGTTCCAGTGGGCGCCCAGTCATGCACAGGACGGGCAGCTGGTTTCTTATGAAGTAGTCTTTTATAAAGAGTCGGACAAGGAAAACCCGGTTTACAGGATCACCTCCGATAATACCGGCAAAGAACTGTACGCCAATATCTCCCATCTTGATATCAACCGGGCCTGCGCTGCTGCGGGCATTCCTACGGGAGAAACAGGAACCGTTTACTGGTCGGTTACTTCCTGGCGCGGACTGAGCTCCGCTGTTTGCAGCCAGAAAAAAAAGCTTACAGTAAAACGGCTGGAGGGATTTGAAGTGATCCCGGATAATGTATACCTCACTGGAGCGGCTTCTGAAACGGGAGATGATATCGCCAATGCAATGAAGCTGCAAAAAACAGGTGAAGGTAAATTTGAAATATACACACAACTCAAATCCCAGGGCGGATATAAATTTGTGGACCGCACTTCGGGTACTCCTGAAGAATATTATATTAATACTTCCGGAAAACTGGCTGATGCCGATAACAATGAAACCTCCGGCGTTAGTGAAACCGCCGTTTACAGGATCACGATCGACTTTACCAATAAGGGTACCACATCAACAAAAATAACAACGATGGGCGTGTTCTTCTGTCCTGAAAATAAGGTCATCCTTAACCTGGATTACCAGGGACTGGGTGTTTGGTCCGGAACAGGCGTGATCAATTTCAGGCAGGAAAGCTGGGGTAAGGATGAACGGTATAAATTCCAGATGGAAACGTCCGCTGGTACAAAACAACTGGGAACGGTGAACGCCACGGACAGCCGCCCGGCCGCAGATGCGCCAGCTTCTTACTACTATGTCAGATTGCTGGATCAGAATTCACAATGGGATGATAAATGGAAATTTGCCACACAGGTGGATGGTGCCAACACCACGGTTACCGTAACGATGAAAGGTGGAGCACCCTATACCCATACGGTAAAAGTGAATTAAAGAACGAAGCGACAAAGGCGCTTGGCCTGAAATGTTGTTATGGAAGGCCCGCGACCCTGTCGGGGCCGGCTATAACAACCGCGGGGCATTCGCCCGGCAATTAAAAACATTAAAAAAACAAACAGATGAAGAAGATCGCTATAATTTATAGCCTTATTATAGTAATGTTTGCATCCTGTCAGAAATATGATGATGTATACCTGGGAAGCGACACGGCCCGTGACAGCTTCTACCAGGTAAACTGGATTGCAGCCGCAGACAGCAGTACCAATTCATTTGTAGGCAGGTACTGGAATACCACCCAGCATGTATTCAATAATACGTATACCGGCGATATCCAATGGAACGACTACTGGCCGGAAGCGCACGGCCTGGATGTGCTCGTGGATGCGTATTTAAGAACGAAGGACAACCGGTTTAAACAGGCGATTTATGATTTTTATGAAGGGGTCCGGAAAAAGAACTGGTACAGCGACAACTGGGAGAATGAATTTTATGACGATATGGGATGGCATGGACTGGCGCACATGCGTGCACTGGAAGCTACCGGTGATCAGCGCTATGCTCAATCATCAAAGGACCTGTGGCGATGGATCACAGAAGGATGGACCGACTATGACGGTGGCGGCATCAAATGGCGTAAACAATCCGATGAGCTGAAAGAAGGGAAAGGTATCCCGGCAAACGGCCCGGCTGCGATCATTGCGGCAAGACGGTACAAACTGTATCCGGAGGAGATGAATGGCGGACTGAATAACCTGGAATGGGCAAAGCGGATCTACAACTGGATGAAATACAATCGCACCATATTATCTTCCGGCCGGATCTTCGAGAATATCAAGAATACCAACAATGATTACTCTTATGATGTGGGTACCTATCTGGGTGCGGCCCTGGAGCTGTATGGTATTACAAAGGATAAAACCTATTTTGATGATGCGGTCAGGATCACCAACTACCATATCACGCATAATATTGATAAGTCTTACGGCGTAATGAAAGATTACGGCGAACAGTCCGGCAATGGCGGCGGCAATGATGTGAACCTCTTCAAGGGTATCTTTGTACGGTATTTTACGATCCTGATCCAGCATCCGGACCTCCCGGAAGCAGACCGGACGCGCTATCTGGCATTTCTGAAAAACAATGCATCCTATCTCTGGATCAAAGGAACACAGAAAGCACCCGATATAAAGATGAGTTATACCTGGTGGAAGATTCCTCCTGATACGGAGGCCTGGGGTGATCTGCGGGCTGCAATAAGCGGTGCCACTACAATAGAAGCAATGGCTTTGCTGCAAAGCAAAGGGCTTATAAAATAAGGGAAAAGAACCGGCATGACATTGACAGGTGCTGTATTTGATACGTGATAACGGATAAATAACCTGTTATGTCAAGCCGGGCCTGTTCCTGCATCGGGGATTGCCGGCAACAGATAATGGGGCATTTGTGTATGTTGACGAGGTGCAGAAATATCCTGAAGCCGGCATTTTCTGACATACTTTTTCAGTAAGGACAAATAGATAAGGCGCAGCGCGCCGGTAATGTTTGTAATCCGGAGTGACAAATGAGATCGCCAGCCGCAGCGCGGCGGTAATTTCATATACCGGTGGTATAAACTTCATGTGTCACCAGTGTGCTGCTCCTTCATTGCCTGCTACTTCAAAGATCAGCGCTGCATTGCGGCGTCATAATAGTAAAAATACTATGCCATGCCGGGCCTGTTCCTGCATCTGAAGCGGGCTGCGGACGATGCTGCAGCTGTGTATGTTGATGAGATGCTGAAACAAGTTCAGCGGAACAGGGATCAATTTTGGTTTTTACTCAGACCATCTGGTTCTGCAGTTCGGGAACGGCCGTAGCGTGAGCATTTTCCGGCGCGGCCGTTGCCTGTTTTTTTCTGCCATAAGTGAGGTACAGGGCTCCGGCGGTAAATAATAAAGCGCCCACAATATTTCCGAGTGTAACAGGGATCTGGTTGTACAGCCACCAGTCGTTAACCGTTACAGGGGCACCCAGCAATATGCCTTCGGGTATTAAGAACATGTTTACAACAGCGTGCTCAAAGCCCTGGGCAAAGAACATGAATACCGGGATCCAGGCGGCCAGTATCTTGCCGATCGTGGAGGAGGAAGTAAGTGCCAGCACCACACCCATGCTTACCATCCAGTTGCATAAAATACCTTTGGTAAAAGCCGTGGCAATACCCGCACCTCCGAGCTGAGCATAGCCGGTCGTCTTTGCTTCCGCAATTTTGATGATAGCGGGTATCAGGGGTGAGGCATGGGTTTGCCCGAAGCCTGTAACCGAAGCCCAGAAAAGGAAGGCATACAGCAGCGAGCCGAATAAATTGGCGCCATAAACAACGGCCAGGTTACGCAGGAGCACGGGCATTGGCAGGTTCTTATGAAAATAAGCCGCCGGCAGCAGGGCAAAGCTCCCCGTAACCAGCTCCAGCCCCATCAGTACCACCACCACAAAACAGATGGGAAATAACAGTGCGCCCACAATGGGAATACCGGTCTGAACGCTGCCGGTAACGGCAAGAGTGGTGCCAATGCCCAGCAGCATGCCGGATAAAGCGCCTCTTATAAAAAGATCAGTGGTGCCCAGCCGGCCTTTATCAGTACCGGCCTGGATCATTAAGGCAATTACTTCTGCGGGTTTTTTATAATCCATAATTGGGGGTTTAGTTTGATGATAATACGGTTTAAAATTTGTAACCCAGGCCTACTCCCACATGCCATTTTCCGTCTGCGGCAGCGGTCTTGGCGTTGTAGTACAACGGCAACTGGAGGGCCAGGTGTTTGTAAGAGGCAGTAAGACCACAGCCAAGCGATGGAGTGACCGTGTTGTTTTTAGGGGCGTTGCCCGTAACCTTATCTTCCTTGATGCGCAGTGAGGGCAGCATGCCGAGACTGATACAAAAAGGCTTGTGCGTCCATTTAACGGCAGGCCCTCCAAAGTTGATAAAGGCACCGTCGTCCACGTAACCCGCTACCACCATGCCGTCCCACAGGGAGGCACTGGTTTTGGAGAGGGATACGGTTTGTGCGGTAGTGACTTTTGTCAGCAGCAGGATCGCTGCCAGTGTCAGTAGTTTGTATTTATTGTGGTTCATATGCTGAATGTGCTGAAGGGTTGGGAGTGAAGATGGATGCGACATTAATAAAGATATTGCCCTCCTGTACTTTAACAGGGTAGGTTTTAATGGCGCTGCAGGTTTCATCATTAAGACAATCCCCGGTGGCCAGTGAGAAGGTTTTTTTGTGGAAGGGGCAGGCCACCTTGGGTTCGCCCTGCTGTGAACCGAGCATGCCCCGGCTTAGTGCCATTTGTTTTTTGTGCGGACAAAGATTTTGAGTGGCATACCATTCATCCCGGTGGGTGAAATAGTAAAGAGCGATCTGCTCTGTTCCGTACTGCACGCACACACCTCCATTGTGCGGCATGTCTGCTGCCTTACAGGCATAGATCCAGTTGCTTTTTTCCATACTGTGTATTTTGTTTGAAAAGAGATTACCAGGCGGCGGCTTTCTTTTGCCCCCGCATTGTTTCAAATGCTACGGTAGGGTCCTTGGTCTCGGGCGCATTGATAAAATGCGTAAACCGTTTCCGCAGCTCCGGTGTTTCCACCGCTTTTTTCCATTCACACTCGTAGTGATCTGCAAGTGTTTGCATTTGTGCCTCCAGTTCGGCGGCGATACCCAGACTGTCATGCACGACTACATTTCTCAGGTAGTCGATGCCTCCTTCCATTTTATTCAGCCAGGTGGCGGTACGGGTAAGGGGATCGGCTGTTTTGATGTAGAACATCAGGAACCGGTCGATATACCGGATGCAGGTTTCGGAATCGATATCGGCGGCCAGCAGCAGGGCATGCTGGGGCTTGGAGCCGCCGTTACCGCATACATACAGGTTCCAGCCTTTTTCGGTGGCAATAATGCCAAAGTCTTTGGATTGTGCTTCGGCACATTCCCGGATACAGCCGGAAACCGCTGATTTGATCTTATGCGGCGCCCTTAAACCTTTATACCGGTTTTCCACACGTACGGCAAAGCTTACACTGTCGTGCAATCCAAAACGGCACCAGGTGGAACCGACACAACTTTTAACGGTGCGCAGGGCCTTTCCATATGCATGACCGCTTTCAAACCCTGCGGCGATAAGTGCTTCCCAGATCAGGGGCAGGTCATTGAGGTGCGCCCCGAAAAGATCGATCCGCTGTCCGCCCGTGATCTTGGTATACAGGTTGTATTTTTTTGCAACCTCGCCAATGACGATGAGTTTCTCCGGTGTGATCTCTCCACCGGGGATCCGCGGCACTACCGAATACGTACCTCCCTTTTGAATGTTGGCCAGGAACCGGTCATTCGTGTCCTGTGAGGTAGCGCTTTCTTTTTTTATGATCAGGTCGTTCCAGAGACTGGCCAGTATGGAGCTGACGGCGGGCCGGCATACTTCACAGCCATCGCCCGTGCCCAGGGTGTCCAGTACTTCATCAAAAGAATGCAGGTCCTTTATTTTTGCAAGGTCGTAGAGCTCCTGACGGGAATAGGCAAAATGTTCGCAGATCACATTGCGTACCGCTTTACCCTGTTTTTTTAATGTGGCTGTGATGATGTCTTTTACCATCGGTGTGCATCCGCCGCAGCCGGATCCGGCACCCGTGCATTTCTTTACAGCATCGAATGATTCGCAGCTGTTCTGCACAACTGCGTCTTCGATGGTTTGCTTCTTTACGCCCTCGCAACTGCAGATCAGCGCCTCGGCGGGGAGCTCAAAATCAGCTGCACCAGGGGTGGATCCGCCTCCTGTTACAATAAGATCGACAGGGGAAGCCGGCACTGCCAGTCTGTTCGAGCAGATCTGTTGTAATTTATTATAGGTTTCCGCATCGCCAACCAGGATCCCTCCCAGCAGCTCGCTGCCGTCATTGGAAACATTGATGCGCTTATAAATGCCCTTATGATCGTCGTGGTAAATAATGGAACGGGCTTCATCACCACCGATAAACGGATCACCAAAGCTGGCCACATCAATGCCGATCAGCTTCAGCTTGGTGCTCATGTCAAATCCTTTAAAGTCTCTGGCGCCGCCGGTGAGCTGCTCCGCCACCACCTCAGCCATTTCATACCCCGGGGCCACCAGCCCGTAAACAGCGCCTTCGTGTACTGCGCACTCGCCAATGGCAAAGATGAAGGGGTCGCTGGTTTGCATCTGGTCATTAACAGCAATACCACCCCGGTGGCCCAGTGCCAGGCCACATTTGCGGGCCAGCTCGTCGCGGGGTTTGATACCCGCAGAGATTACCAGCATATCGGTGCTGAGGATACTGCCGTCGGTAAACATCAGCCCGGTGATGGTTTCATTCCCAAGGATCACGGCGGTATTTTTTTGCGTATGCGTGGTGATGCCTAATTCCCTGAGTTTCCCGGTAAGGACGTGGGAACCGCCCTCATCGATCTGCCGGGGCATCAGGCGGGGAGCGAATTCGATCACATGCGTATCCGTAATGCCCAGATCCAGCATAGCCTTGGCTGCTTCAAGGCCCAGCAGCCCGCCGCCGATAACCACGGCAGACCTGGCCACCGTTGCATGCCGCCATATCAGGTTCAGGTCCTCAATGGTACGGTAAACAAAAACACCATGCTTATCCACGCCGGAGATCGGCGGTACAAAAGCTGCAGACCCCGTTGCAAATACCAGGTGGTCGTAGGAGAACTGTTTTCCATCAAAGGAAGTAACTGTTTTCCCGTCGCGGTCAACCTGGATGACTGGATCCCCGAGATGCAGGTCGATGTTATTTTCGGTGTACCAGCTCATGGGCTTCATACACAGATCCTGCACGGTCTTGCCGGCAAAATATTCACTCAGATGTACACGATCGTAGGCTGGCAGGGTTTCTTCCCCGAAAACGGTCAGTTCGAGATCTTCCGGCGCACGGGCGATCAGTTTCTCGCAGAATTTTTGGCCTACCATGCCATTGCCAATGACAATAATTTTCATGTTGCTTTATTTTATGAAATAAGAACGGCAGGCAATTATTATAAATTATAAAAAATAAAATATAAATTATTTAATGTTTTTTATAATTATATTTCATTTCAAATATAGTAAAATGTATTTTAAACAACAAAAAACAATAAAAAATATTATATTTACTTAAAAAAATATTATATAAATATATTTATAATATATTATTATGGCGAAATTAATCCTTGTGGGAGCCGGACCCGGTGATCCGGAGCTGATCACCCTGAAAGCAATAAAAGCGCTGGAAAAAGCAGACGTAATATTATATGATGCCCTGGCAAATGAAACATTACTGGATCATGCGCAACCGGCAGCTGTCCGGCGGTTTGTGGGCAAGCGTTTCGGCTGTCATGCCTTAAGCCAGCAGGCGATCAATGACCTGATAACGGAATATGGACAGCAATATGAGTATATCGTGCGGCTAAAGGGAGGTGATCCTTTTGTGTTCGGACGGGCACAGGAAGAGATCGACGCCGCCGTGGCCGCCGGAATGGAGGTAGCAGTAATTCCCGGAATTTCCAGTGCCTTTGCTGTTCCGGCATCGGAAATGCTGCCGCTGACATGCCGGGGGATCAACGAAAGTTTCTGGGTGATCACCGGTACCACACGATCTGGTGCGGTATCGGACGATATTGCACTGGCTGCGCGTTCAACGGCAACCGTGGTATTACTGATGGCGATGAGTAAGCTGGAAACGATCATGGATATCTTTATCGAGGCCGGAAAAGGAGAGACCGCTGCTGCCATTATTCAGAACGGTACACGGCCTGACGCCCGGATGGTGACGGGTAAAGTAAAAGACATTGCATTCCGTGCGCAACACCGCGGACTGGGCAACCCGGCGGTCATCATTATCGGCGACGTGGTGAACCTGAACCGTGCACTGGCAGATCCTGCGGTTACCGGTAGCGGGGCTGCGATGGCAATGAGGAACGCTGTATAAAAACCACAGCACATTTATACTTATCGTTCTTTTGGAAGCACCTGCCCAACGGATCATATCCTGGCGTGCGCCGTTCCGCAATATCCCGGCTGGGCAATTGATGAGCCGGACAAGTCAGGGCTATTTTTCTAACTTTACAGTATGAAACCGGAAATAACAATAGAGTATTGCCCGAAATGTAAATGGCTGCTGCGTGCTGCCTATATCGCACAGGAGCTGCTGACCACCTTTGAGGAAGAACTGAAAGGCGTAAGCCTGCAGCCTGATACGGTCAGCGGCCGTTTTCAGATACTGCTGGATGGTGAGTGTATCTTCGACCGGAAACGCGATGGCGGCTTCCCGGAAATAAAGGAACTGAAACAACGGGTACGCGACCGCGTCTGTCCGGACAAAAGCCTGGGACATAGCGATACTGAACATCGCCGGCACGAATCCTGATCGGGACGCTTCTGCCACCTGCCGCGTTCACCAGAAATCGCTGGCATTTTAATAACAAACAATGAAGAAAGCAAAAGAAGGTACCGCTGTTACAGACAGCTTTTTGTATCGCATGTGTATGCCGGAATGGTGGCCGGCGCTGGATGTCCATTGCCGGATATGGAAGTTTAAAAAAGGGGCGGTTCTTTTTAGTGCCGGTGAAGAAGTGAAGGGTATTTATTTTGTGATAGACGGGGTTGTTAAAGTGCACAAACGCTGGGAGCAGGAAAAAGACCTTATCATCCGCTTTGCCGGTCCCGATGATATCCTGGGGCACCGGGGCCTCTCCACGCATTCAGCCGTGTACCCGGTTGGGGCAACCGCCATTGCGTCCGGCACTTTATGTTTTTTGGAACTGGCTTTTTTTCATAAGACCCTTGCGGTAAATCAACGGCTCCTGTATGCCTTCATGCTGTTTTTTGCAGATGAATTGCAGTTGTCCGAACAACGCATGCAGGAGCTGGCACATGTGCCAGTTAAAAAAAGAGTGGCAAGAGCGATCCTGGAAATTCATAAGAAAATAGGCACTGTAACGGATGCCGGTCCGGCGATAAACATCAGCCGGCAGGACCTGGCCGCTTATACCGGCGCTACCTACGAAACCGTGTACCGGTTCCTGCTGGAGTTTTCAGAACAGGGCTGGATTGCCGCAACCGGCAGACAGCTTCTGTTGTGCAATGTACCGGCCTTGCAGCAGCTGGCCACCTGATAGGTCTTGGAGCTCCTGTATATGACCTCCTGGCTTCAGGAGGGTTACTTTTTTGTGTTTTTATTGGGCGTGTCCCCGGTATTCCGGATCTATATATCCGTGATCCGCTGCTGTACGGCTCCGGTAGCTGTTGTGCAGATGATCCCTGCCGGGGCCGGGCTACATCCGGGGTGCCGTACGCGCCGTACCGGGCGCGTACCGTCCCGCCTCCGGCGGACCGCCCTTCGTATCCCTCACGCGGGTATCCAAAATGGCAGCATCAGATAAACCCTCCTTTCAATTGCTGATAGGTTTTTATAAATCTTTCCGGATCATCCGGACTTAAAACCAGTTTCCGGTTTTTTACGGTGGTTACCAGAACAAGGCGATCGCGCCGGGTAAGGTACCAGGTCATGGTGCCCAGCTGTTTATTACGGAAAGTGCCAAAATACCCAAACAGCCCTCCGCTTCCGAATACCCGCCACGACCAGCGCAGCTGTTCCGGACCGATAATGGTTGCAGCAGCAAGCGTTGCAAGCGGGAATTGTTTTTCGCCAAAGGGCCGGCAGATGATCAGGGCCTCGCCGTCGATCCGGTATTTTTTTACAGACAACCCATAGGGAAGAAACAGCGAGAAAACAACCGCAAGAACCATGAATAAAACGGGAAGCATGCTGCCGGCGGTTTTCAGGCCGGTCCATATGAATGCCATTATCGCCAGCATCAGCACCCCAATAAGTGCGGTGATAAGCTTTGTGGTTTTGTCGTATGATGCGCTGAATTCCATAATAATGAATTTGAGATATACGATCCTGTTTACAACCTGGAAAGGACCGGGTAAATAAAGGACCGGTAAATAACTTCTGCAAGGATCAATGCGAAAGCAAAACCGATGTAATGAACGGCTTTTTTTGCATGCACTGCTGTGCGGAAACCATTTACCAGCAATACGATGGAATAAACCAGCAATCCCAGCATCAAAAGCCCTGTCAGGGAAGCGATGGACAGGTCCCTGCTGGTTATTTCCTGTATGGTATTGTTCCGCGTGGCATGAAGGATCCTCTCCGTAGTGGTCTTTACAACAGGAAGCTGTATCATAAGAATGCCCAGGATCAACGGTATCCGGTGGATGAGGGTGGCATTTGCGAGATCAATGACTCTCGTTTTTATATTGATGAACTTTCCAAGGACCCATAACAGGGCGGTGAGCAGAACAGTGCAGCAAATCGCTTCTGTCAATGCCCCTGTAAGGGTAAGATCCGGCTTGGGTGCTATATGATAAACTCCGTCGTTGGTTTGCCGGCACCACCGGAATAAGATGGCTCCGGCCAGTAAGCACAGCGTTCCCGCTATTGCCAGTTTTTTTTCAGTGAACCGTTCAAAAGGATTTATAAAAGCATTCGGTCGTTTAGTCATTGCCGGTCATTTTTTTGATTTTTGCGATCATATCATCCATCCTGTTCCGCATGGTGGGGTAGCTGGTATCCGCCTGCCGGGCCATTTCCTTGATGCTGCCGCTGGCCAGGAAAAAGTTCATGATAAAATCCTGTTCCTCGCGACTCAGTTTCAGGTAGAACGGCAGTTCATAATTACCGGTCACTTCCGTCAGACAGGTTTCACATTTTAGCTGGCTGACCTTTAATGGATTTTCGCAGCTTGGACAATTAACTGGAAGTTTCATTAAATAAAAGTAATATTAATTTTAATAAAATTAAAATAATATTCAATAAAATTTAATTTACGGATTTGAAAATAAATTCTCGGGAACAGGCCGGGCATACCCTGCAGGTGCTCCCGACCGACAGAAGAAAGCGCATGTCACACCATCAAACGGTGTTCGGGGCAATTAGCCGCCGGAACCGGATGATAGGATCAGCTGTTCAATAAATCGATCTGTAAGCCGTCAAAGGCCAGATTCCTGCCCGCCGGCAATAGGGCGGTTACTTCCTCGTGGAAGCCCATCTGGTGGGAGATATGGGTAAAATAGGTCTGCGGGATCTCTAGTTCATCAGCCAGCGCGATGGCTTCTTTTAAGGTAAAATGAGAAACATGGGGCTCATGACGCAGCGCGTTCAGCACCAGCACTTTTGAGCCACGTATCTTTTCCCGGGAGGCTTCATCGATCCGGTTGGCATCGGTGATATAGGTGAAGGGGCCAAACCGGAAGCCCAATACCGGCATCCGCATATGCCATACGGGAATGGGTTCGATCTGCAGATCGCCGGTTTCAAAAATCGTTTGCTCATCAATATAGTTCAGGTTGATGGAAGGTACTCCCGCGATGCGGTGCTCACTGAAGGCATAATCAAATTCCATTTTTACCCGGTCGAGCGTGGCGCAGGTTGCAAAAAGCTCCATGGGCTTTTGCTGAAAATAGTTAAAGGCCCGCACTTCATCCAGTCCGGCAATATGATCCTTATGCGAATGGGTAAGAACAACAGCATCCAGTTTCTTCACTGACTGGCGCAACAGCTGGGTGCGGAAATCCGGACCGGTATCCACCACCAGCGTGGTTTCAGGAGACTGGATGAGGATGCTGGATCGCAGGCGGTTATCCTTCGGGTCTCCGGATTGACAAACCGGGCAGTCGCAGGCAACCATCGGCACACCGGAGCTGGTTCCGGTACCCAAAAAAGTAATATGAAGAGGTGGGTAAGACATGTTTGATGCAAAATAGGAAAAAGCTCATGGAGCAGAAGGATCTGTTCGTTTTCTAAGGCTCTGTGTCGTCTGCTGTTGCACTTTCTATTACTTCCGCATATAGTTTCTTAGAGCTTTCATCTAGCAGTGCCGGATCAATATCCAGCTGCGGGATGATCTCCAGGAGTGCGTTGATCCGTCCTTCCGTTTGCAAAAATTTATTGAGCACCACCACTTTCTTGTTGTCCAGGATGCAGTACCCGCTTTGAAAGGTACCCCGCTCATAGCGCAGCACATAGCCGCACTGCTCCGGGATGGTCTCCAGTTTATTCAGGGAATTTTGTGTATACTTGATCATAGCTGCTTATCAATAAGGACAAAGATAACCTTTCTGAAATCTCAATTCCCAATTCTGAAACCTCAAATCTCAATACCCACCCGGAACGTTAAACCTGAAACTTGGAACCCGAAACCTGAAACCTTTTCCTAACTTTGAGCGCAACTTAAAAAATGGCAAACGTTCGCAAAATCATCAACGATCCGGTTTACGGGTTTATAACCATTGATCACCCGCTGTTACTGGCCATCATTTCTCATCCTTTTTATCAGCGTTTACGTAGCATTCATCAGATGGCATTTGCCCACCTGGTGTACCCGGGCGCGGTTCATACCCGGTTGCTACACTCTCTAGGCGCCTACCACCTGATGTGTACCGCGCTTCAGGAACTAAAAGGAAAAGGGGTTGTCATTACCCCGGAGGAAGAGCTGGGCGCAAAGATCGCGATACTGCTGCACGATATCGGCCACGGGCCTTTTTCCCATGCGCTGGAGCATGAGCTGATCCCGGGCGTCCATCACGAAAAGCTATCTCTTGCCATTATGCAGGAGCTCAATCAGCAGTTTAACAATCAATTAGAAACTGCTTTGGCTATTTTTACAGACACGCACCCCAAGCGGTTCCTGCACCAGCTGGTTTCGGGGCAGCTGGATGTGGACCGGATGGATTACCTGAACCGGGATAGCTTTTTTACGGGTGTGGCGGAAGGTGTCATCGGCTACGACCGCATTCTGAAGATGCTGGCCGTGCACGAAGGAAACCTGGTGGTAGAGGAAAAAGCGATCTATTCCATCGAAAAGTTCTTGTTGAGCAGAAGGCTGATGTACTGGCAGGTGTACCTGCATAAAACGGTAGTGGCTGCAGAAAAAATGCTGGTAATGATCATCCGAAGGGCAAAGGAGCTGATCGCCCGTGGGGTACCGATAACGGCGGCCACAGAGTCGCTGGAGCATTTTTTACATCATGGTGCCGCCAATGCGGAGGACCGGGACCGTCTCCTGCTTGATTTTTGCAGTATGGACGATCATGATATGGCCGCCACTATCAAGAACTGGAGCCGGCATCCGGATAAAGTGCTGTCCTACCTGTGCCAGGCCCTGGTGGAACGCAGGATCATGCAGATCCGCCTGCAGGCGCAGCCCTTTGATGAAGCGTTCCTGCTGCAGACCCGGAGGGAGATGGCTGCTAAAATGGAGGTAAGCGAAGAAGAAGCCGCCTATTTCGTTTTTTGGGGAGAAGCCAGCAACAGTTTGTACAATCCTAAGAACGAAGCCATTACGATCCTTTATAAAGAGGGAAGTTTAAAGGATATTTCAGAGGTGGACAATGCGCTGATCAACGTAAAAACAACGATGCCTGTTAAAAAATATTACATTTGTTCCTTTAGGATTCATTAAAAAATCATTCGTTTAGAAATATGACATTTACTGCTGCGCAGATTGCTGCATTGATCAATGGCCGTGTGGAAGGAGACCCGGAAGTGGCCGTTGGCAACTTTGGAAAAATAGAAGAAGCCCGGGAGGGCCAGCTGAGTTTTCTGGCAAACCCCAAATATGAAGAATACTTGTACGAAACCAAGGCCTCCATCATTATCGTTAATGAGACGCTGGAGCTGAAAAAACAGGTGGCTGCCACCCTGATCCGTGTAGCGGATGCCTATTCAGCCTTTGCGGCATTGCTTGGGAAATACCAAGAAATTGTACAGCAGCAATTAAAAGGTATACAGGAACCCGCCTATATTTCAAAGACCGCCCGCTATGGTGCTGATGTTTTTATAGGGGCTTTTGCCTACCTGGGCGAAAATGTGACCATTGGTGACCGTACAAAGATCCATCCCAATTCCTATATCGGGGATAATGTTACTATCGGGAATGATTCCATTATCCATGCAGGGGTTAAGGTGCTGCACAATTGTGTTATCGGCAACCAGGTTACGGTACATGCCGGAACAGTTATCGGCAGCGACGGCTTCGGGTTTGCGCCGCAGGCGGATGGTACTTTTGCAAAAGTGCCGCAGATCGGCAATGTAGTGATCGAAGACCAGGTAGAGATCGGGGCAAATGCCACGATCGACCGGGCTACCATCGGCTCCACCATCATCCGGTCCGGTGCCAAACTGGACAACCTGATCCAGATCGCCCACAATGTAGAGATCGGGAACAGCACGGTGGTGGCGGCACAGGCGGGGATCAGCGGCAGCACCAAGGTGGGCAAAGGGGTAATGATCGGCGGTCAGGTGGGCATCGTAGGCCACCTGCACATTGGCGACGGAGCCAAGATCAACGCGCAAAGCGGTGTAAGTAAAAATATCGAACCCGGTAAAGCGGTGACCGGCTCACCGGCCTATGACTATACATCTGCGCTGAGGAGCCAGGCACTGAACCGCAGGCTTCCGGACCTTGAAAAACGGATGAAAGAGCTGGAGGAAGCGCTTGCCCGTCTGAAAAATGAAAGCTGATCCGCTTCCGGACCTTTCCGGGATTACTAGCGTTCATTATTGCAGCCCATTGATTTTATAGATATATTTGCGCCCACAAAATCAGATACATGGATAATCAGTTCAACCCCGACAAACAACATACGCTGAAACAATCTGTTAGCATCAGCGGAACCGGCTTGCATACCGGTGTGCTGGCAGATCTTACACTGAAGCCGGCAAATGCGGGCTTTGGCATTCAGTTTCAACGGGTTGATCTGCCGAATAAACCCATTATTAAGGCGGATTGCGACCTGGTGACCGATACCAGCCGGGGTACGACCCTGGAGGCAAACGGTGCAAAAGTGAGCACTGTAGAACACCTGTTAGCCGCACTGGTAGGGATGGGGGTGGATAATGTGCTGCTCGAGATCAACGGGCCGGAGATCCCGATCAAGGACGGCAGCGCCATGGCATTTATCGATATTATTGAGGAAGCAGGGGTGGAAGAGCAGGACGCAGCCAAATTGTGGTATTCTATTGATGAAAACCTATACCTCACCGATGAGGAAAAACGTGTGGAAATGGTGATCATGCCAGCACGGGAATACCAGATCACCACACTGATCGATTTTAATTCACCGGTACTGGGCACCCAGCATGCGGAGTTAAAGACCATGCGGAATTTTAAAGAGAAGATCTCCAGTTCCCGTACTTTCTGCTTTTTGCATGAGCTGGAGATGCTGCTGCAGCACAACCTGATCAAAGGGGGGGATGTGAACAACGCGATCGTGGTGGTAGATAAACCGATAGGGGATGAAGAACTGAGCCGCCTGAAAAAAATATTCAACAAAGACGATATCGAAGTTAAAAGCGAAGGCTATTTAAATAACCTGGAACTGCGTTTTCCCAATGAGCCGGCCCGGCATAAGCTCCTGGACATCGTGGGTGACCTGGCGCTGATCGGGTACCCGGTAAAGGGAAGAGTGATCGCCAACCGCCCGGGACACAGTTCCAATGTGCAATTTGCCCGCCTGATCAAAAAACACATCAAGGCCAACAAACACCTGAAGGGAGTACCCCATTACGATCCCGCTGTACCTCCGGTGTACGATCTTCAGTATATCGAAAAAACATTACCCCATCGGTTTCCTTTTTTGCTGGTGGATAAGATCATTGAGCTGACCGACGAGCGCATTGTAGGGGTAAAGAATGTTACTTTCAATGAGTGGTTCTTCCAGGGACATTTTCCCCAGAACCCCGTAATGCCTGGTGTATTGCAGATAGAAGCCCTGGCACAGTGCGGCGGGATACTTGCGATCAACCTGGCTGGCGAGGGACAATACGATACCTATTTTCTGAAGATCGATAATTGTAAGTTTAAACAAATGGTACGGCCGGGCGATACCATGATCCTGAAAATGGAACTCACCGCTCCCATCCGCCGCGGTATCTGCGAAATGCGGGGTACCGTATACGTAGGCGGCAAAGTAGCTACTGAAGCAGACCTGGTGGCACAGATCGTAAAGCGTTAATTGCTTTCGGCGTTCCCGATTTAATGTTCCTTCGTTGTACTTGTTATGTCCCGGGGATCCGTACGCTGAGCACTGGATCTTGGTATTTGGCTTTTGATATTTGGATCTTGACGTTTAGTAGTTGGATACCGGATGCTCCCCTGAAGTTTCGGAACTGATCGCTAAAGGCTGATAGCTGAAAACTGATCCGGCAACCCGATGCTCAATGCTCCAATCCCGGCACTTCCTGCCGCAAATTGCCTTTTTAAATGTCGTTTTTATACAGCGGATTCATTCCGGTGTGATGGTATGTTTGCATTGTGATTGCAACAGATCTTTAAAAAAAATAAAAACGATAAAAAATGAAAAAGACAAAAATCCTTTACTGGACATTTACAGGACTGATCGTATTGTTGGACGGCGTTATCCCGGCCCTGACCTCTCATACAGAACTTGCAAAGCAGGGCATCAGTCACCTGGGTTATCCGGATTATTTCCGGGTACTGCTGACCGTTTTCAAGGTAACCGGTGCATTGCTGCTGGCCCTGCCCTTCTTTAAAGGACGTGTTAAGGAATGGGCCTATGCAGGGTTTACGTTTAACTTTATAAGCGCTGCAGTTTCACACACCGTAGTAGATGGCTTTGGCGGGCAAACGATATTTCCCCTGGTGGCCCTCGGTATCCTGGCAGCTTCCTATCATTATTATCACAAGCTCCGCCGGTCGGCGGCACAGCATGTACGGAACGCGGGAATGCAATACAGCATCGGGTAGAACAACAAATACATTATCTTTAAAATAAAAAAATAACGATGGAATCAACAAGCATAACAGTGGCCGCAACGATCAATATGCCGGTGGAAAAAGTATGGGAATACTGGACGGAACCGGAGCATATCAAAAAATGGAACAGTGCTTCCGACGACTGGCATACACCGCGTGCCGAAAATGACCTGTGGACAGGCGGCAGTTTCTCCTCCCGGATGGAAGCCCGTGACGGCAGCATGGGATTTGATTTTGGCGGTGTATATGATGAGGTGAAAGTCAATGAACGGATCGCCTATACCATGGGCGACGGCCGCAAGGTAGAAGTTCTCTTTTCCGGCAAGGGCAACAGTACCGCTGTTACCGAAACATTCGATGCAGAGACCACCAATCCGGTGGAAATGCAACAGGCAGGATGGCAGGCGATCCTGGATAACTTCAAACAGTATACAGAGGCCAGCTAGATCCTAAACAGCACAATTATTTTTTCAGCTCTGCCATCACCGGCCAGATAGACCGGAAATAAGCAAATGCCGGATCCCGGTCATTCTGGATGGTATTATCATAATTCCAGTACAGGGTATCGCTGTTTTTTATGATCCTTACAAAAGTGCCGCCGCCATCGGCACAGTCGGGACAGCCATATGTGGTATTCGGCTTTGCCAGCATGGCATCCGGAAAACCGGTTTTAAGCACCAGGGCGGTCTGGTACTTGCTGTCGCTCAATTTAACGGTAACCTTATTCTTGGAGCTGACATTTACCGTTGTTCTGTAAAGCTTGTTTCCGCGGATGCTATATGTGGTATGACACTCATTACCAATACACATACTGTAAAAAGTACCAAATTCAAAGGCGTCGGAGGTTTTATCTACAGAGGACTTGGAACAGGAGAGACTCAGCAGCAGCAGGGTAAAAATAAATGCAGATTTCATGATGGTATTTTTTCAATAAAACGAGTTTTGCCCCTGAAATGCAACAATTACCATCATATTTTAATCAGGCGGCCCCCGATCTTATAATACAGCCCACATTCTATTAACATTCGCTTGTTTGACGCGGTTAAAACGGCCATTTTTTCGTAAATTTGTAGACTATACAAAGAACAGATATTAAAAATTTTAGTACTATATGAGCGAAGAAATAAAGGATGTTGAAGCGGTTCCCTCTCCCGCCTATGGCGCGGACAGCATACAGGTTTTAGAGGGGCTGGAAGCGGTACGGAAACGTCCTGCCATGTATATCGGCGATATTGGTGTAAAAGGGCTGCACCATCTGGTTTATGAAGTGGTGGATAACTCGATTGATGAAGCCCTGGCAGGGTATTGCAAAAACATTATTGTAACCATTCATGAAGACAACTCCATTTCCGTGGAAGATGACGGGCGGGGTATCCCCACAGGTATCAATCAAAAACAGGGAGTAAGTGCGTTGCAGGTTGCTATGACCATACTGCATGCCGGGGGTAAGTTTGATAAAAATACTTATAAGGTATCCGGCGGTCTGCACGGTGTGGGGGTAAGTTGTGTGAACGCACTGAGTACCCGGATGCATTCCGTAGTGCATCGTGAAGGAAAAATATTTGAACAGGAATACCACATTGGGGTGCCCGATTATCCGGTACGGGAGATCGGTACTACCGACAAACACGGTACCATCCAGCATTTCTGGCCGGATGCCACGATTTTTACCTCGATCGAATACAAGCGTGATATCCTTGAAGGCCGTTTGCGTGAGCTGTCGTTCCTGAATAAAAAGATCAGTATCACCCTGACCGATAAAAGGGAAAAGGACGAAGCGGGCAATGACATTTCAAAGATTTTCTACAGCGAGGGAGGAATCACCGAGTTTGTGGAAATGCTGGACAAAAATGGTGGAAGGACACCGCTGATCCCGAAAGTGTTATATGTGGAAGGGCATGATGAAAACACGCATGTGGCCGTGGAAGTGGCGCTTACCTATAATGATTCCTTTAGTGAGCATATCTTCTCCTACGTAAACAATATCAATACGATCGAAGGTGGTACGCACGTCACCGGGTTCCGGCAGGCGCTTACCCGTATCTTTAAGACCTACGGTGATAAGGAAGGGCTTTTTGAAAAGGCCAAAGTAACCATCGATGGGGATGATTTCCGGGAAGGACTCAGTGCCATCATCTCGGTTAAAGTGCCCGAACCGCAATTTGAGGGACAGACAAAGACCAAGCTGGGTAACAGTGAGGTGAGCGGGGTGGTACAAACCACCGTAGCGCGCGTATTGCAAACCTATCTGGAAGAGAACCCCAAGGATGCAAAGAACATCATCAATAAAGTGATCCTGGCCGCACAGGCCCGTATTGCCGCGCGTAAGGCACGGGATCTGGTGCAGCGTAAGACGGTGCTGAGCGGCGGCGGACTGCCGGGTAAGCTGGCGGATTGTTCCGACCGGGACCCGGAGCGTTGTGAGCTGTACCTGGTGGAGGGAGACTCCGCAGGTGGTACCGCCAAACAGGGGCGTGACAGGAGCTTTCAGGCCATCCTGCCATTAAGGGGTAAGATCCTGAACGTGGAAAAAGCGATGGAGCATAAGATCTACGAGAATGAAGAGATCCGTAATATCTATACAGCGCTGGGGGTAACAGTGGGGACCCCTGAAGACCCGAAAGCGCTGAATCTTGCAAAACTCCGGTATCACAAGCTGATCATTATGACGGATGCCGATGTCGACGGCAGTCACATCGCCACCCTGATCCTCACCTTCGTTTACCGGTATATGAAAGAGCTGGTAGAGCAGGGTTATGTATACCTGGCACAGCCTCCGCTTTACTTGGTAAAAAAGGGCAGGGAATCGGCCTATGCCTATAACGAGGAACAGCGTAAGGCACTGGTGGAAAAAATCGGAGCCGGGAAAGAAGATTCGGTAAACATCCAGCGTTATAAAGGTCTGGGAGAGATGAATGCAGAACAGTTGTGGGAAACCACGATGGATCCGGACCGCAGGACCTTAAAGCAGGTGACCATTGAAAGCGCCGCAGAGGCCGATCGTGTGTTCAGTATGCTGATGGGGGATGAAGTAGCACCACGGCGGGAATTTATTGAAAGCAACGCCAAATATGCGAAGCTGGATATCTGATGTTCGCAGGAACGAAATAAAAAAAGGGGCGGAATTTTCCGCCCCTTTTTTATACTGTATTTAAATCAAACAGCTCCTGTTATTTCTGCAATAACATGATGTTGTGTTTTTTCGCAAATTGCTGCTGTGCCTCGAGGAATTTTTTGTCGAGACCCACACCTTCCTGCTGAATGGTCTTTGCTGCTTCCGCTATTTTTTGGGCTGCTGCCGGATCCTGGCTGAACCGCAGGGAAAGGATCTTTCTGTAATCATCCGAGTAGGTCTTTTTCATAAAGGCAAAGGCTTTTGAAAGTGCTGCCTTCATGCCAAAATCATCTCCGCTGAATTTAAGGTCATCCAGCTTCTTTTGCTCTGTGCCAAGATAGTTTACGGCATCCGTCAATGCAGCAACGGCGCTGCTGCTGTCGGTGGAAGTGGCCACCTGCTGTTCTGTCTGGTTTATTTTCATAGCCAGTTCTCTTTGGATCATCACCAGACCATTGTTGTATTCAACAGCCTGTTTCTGGCCGCCTCCGCAGGAAGCCAGCACGATAACACTTAAAAAGGCGAAGCATATTTTTCTCATAGTTTAAAAATTTCGATAAAGATAACCGCTTTATATGGAATGACTTATTTTTTTTGAGGGCTTAAAAATTCTTTAATGTAACGCGTAATGGTGGCCTCCTCATCGGTTTTGGGATGAGGGCAGACCTGCAAAAATCTTTTATAGTAAGCGGTAGCCCGGGTATTGTTTTTTAAGAAGCGGTGCAATACGCTGCCCGCCTGGTACAGGTCCAGCAGATCTTTAAAGAGATAATAAGAAGTATCATACAATGCAACAGCCCGGGTATAGTTTTGCACGGCAACGGCATTGCCGGCCTTTGCCCGGTAATAGGTAGCCGCCATCTCCTGGATGTTGAAGCCGATGCATTCGGTAAGCAGCGAATCGCTGACGGCATATTCTTTCTTCATGGCAAACGCAAGCGCAGCACCATATGCAGCCGACTCATTATTTGCATCCTGTAACAGCAGCCAGTTGTACACACTTATCACACTATCCGGTCGTTTTAAATTCAGGTAGCTGAAAAGAAGGTTGATATAGGATGACAGAAGTTCAGCAGGCGCCACATCGCGGCTCCGCAGTCGTTCACCCCAGGCAACGGCTTCGCTATAGCGTCCAGCGGTAAAACTCAGGTTTACTTTTTTCCCGATGATGGGAGCATAAGTGGTATCAAACCGGAGGAATTGGTCGATAAGCTGCTCTGCCTGGTTCTTTTGCTTTGCTCCGCTGAGGTAGGTGCAATAATCGTATACCACTTTTCCGGCTGTTGGTTTCAGTTCATAGCTTTTCCGGATGCAGGCAATGGCCGAGTCGTTTTTTTTCAGCAAATACCAGGCTGCTGCTGCCGCCTGCCAGTATTTGTATTGTTCCGGAAACAGGCGGGTCAGGTTCTTATAGTAGAAAAGTGCGCTGTCCGGCTCCCTGTTCATATTATGGATGGATGCGAGATAGATCTGTGGTGCCGGCAGGCTGCCGTTTTTTTGATAAAGGGCGGTAAAAACAGATCGGGCCTGTTTAAAATCCTCGTTCATATAGCAGGCATAGCCCAGGTCAAACAGGTATTGCTCGTTATCCGGTGCAGGGACCGTCTTTAAATACGCTAACGATTGTTCATATTCCTGGTTCTGGAAAAATTGTTGCAGGCGGTCGCGGTTATAGGAAGCCTGGGCAGGAACAATAACCGGTATTAGACACAGGATGCTGAAAATGATTTGTTTATGCATTTTTCTGGTTGTTTTTTGATCGTTTACAATATAAATATAACTAAAAAACTAGTTTTAGTAAGTCTTTTGGTGCCTAATATTAGGAGGCCGTTTAGATAAAAACCCTTAATTTCAAGTTTTCAAATCAAAAATTATTCATTATGGCAGATGCAACTCTTACCGCTTACAACGTGAAAACAAAAGAAAAAAATGTACCGATTCAGGATGCTGTAATTTCCCGTACATCTAAGGGCGGCTATATTGCGAAAGGACACGACGGAAAAGGCAATAAGTTAACTTCTCTCCTTGGAGAAGAAAAGGCATTGGCTGCTATTAAAGCCGGTTTGGCAAAACAGGACTGGTAAACTTTGCATTTTTGTATATCGGGCCCCGCATTTTTTGCGGGGCTTTTTTATGCGGGTACGGCTGGCATATAAGCAGTGCCTGCAGGCTGAAACCCAGGGTTTTCCTGATAACGTTTGCGTAAATAAAAAGCACCGATCACTTCCAGCCCCAGTGATTTAGACTTAACTTGGCGCCTCAGCGAAGCCTGCCTTCAATTGAAACAGTATTGCCGGATGTTGAAATATAGTATCTTCTTTTTGTTGATTTTGGTCGGAACATATCCGAATGCCCAGTCTGACTGGAAGTTGCCGGAGGTGCGGGAGCCCCGGTTTGGCAATGCTGTTTATCCCATCACTGATTTCGGAGCTGTTCCCGATGGCTTTTTTTTAAATACAAAAAGCATCCAGGACGCCATTGATGCCTGCTCAGGTAAGGGAGGGGGAACGGTACAGGTGCCGGCAGGCCTCTGGCTTACCGGTCCGCTGGTATTAAAGTCGGCGGTAAACCTGAACCTTGCAGCAGGGGCAACGCTTTTGTTTACAAAGGATAAGTCCCGTTATCCGCTGGTAAAAGCCAATTGGGAAGGGTTCCCCCAGATGCGGAACCAGGCGCCGATCTCTGCAGAAAATGCCACGGATATCGCGATAACCGGAAAAGGGATCATCGACGGCAACGGAGATGCCTGGCGCGCGGTAAAAAAAGATAAACTGACCGAATCGCAATGGATGAAACGGGTAGCGTCCGGTGGTGTGCTGAGTACCGACGGACGTCTTTGGATGCCTTCGGAAAGTTATGCGAAAGGGGAAGCATTAAAAGACCCGGGACGTATTTCACCGGATAAGGATGCCGCGTTTTATGCGTCGGTAAAAGATTTTTTCCGTCCCAACCTGCTCGTGCTCACTTCCTGTGATGGCGTGTTACTGGAAGGGGTAACCTTTCAGAATTCGCCCGCCTGGTGCCTGCATCCCCTGATGAGCAGGAATATTACCGTGCGGGACCTGTCTGTTAAAAACCCCTGGTATGCGCAGAACGGGGATGGCATCGACCTGGAGAGCTGCAGCAATGTGCTGATCGAAAACAGCGTGTTCGATGTAGGAGATGATGCGCTTTGTATGAAAAGCGGCCGGGATGCCGACGGGCGCCAGCGGGGGATGCCGACGAAAGATGTGATCATCCGCAACTGCACGGTGTATGCATCTCACGGAGGATTTGTAGTAGGCAGCGAAATGAGCGGAGGCGTTAACAATGTATATGTAAGCAATTGTAGTTTTATCGGTTCGGATATCGGATTGCGGTTTAAAACGACCAGGGGAAGAGGTGGTGTTGTGGAGCATATTTTTATCAAGGATATTTACATGAAGGATATACCCGGTGACGCCATCCTGTTTGATATGTATTATATGGCGAAGGACCCCGTTCCGCTTGAAGGAGAGAAAAGGACCCTTCCCAAAGTAGAGCGGCTGCCGGTAAACGAAACCACCCCGCAGTTCCGTAATATTGAGATCAGCAATGTTTATGTGAACGGGGCGGAAAAGGCGGTGTTTTTACGGGGACTTCCGGAGATGCCGGTACGCGGTATCCGCATTCGTAATGCCGTATTCCAGTCAAAAAAAGGAATAGACATTCAGGAAGCGGCGGATATCCGGTTTCAGAATGTAAAAGTTTATACAGCCGTTACACAACCGGTGATCGATGTGATCAACGGGAAGCAGATACAATTTGACCGGCTGGATTATGGCAGGAAAGCGGAACTGCTGCTTCGCATAAGCGGCAGCAATAACGATGGGCTGCAGTTCCGGAATACCAGTTACAAGGAAGCCGAAAAAAAACTGGAAGCATCGCTGGGCGCTACGGAGGCAGTTGTTTCTTTTAAATAAAAACAGTTTTGGATAAATGAAAAGATTTTTTTTAATAGCGTTGATGGGGCTGGTGTTTCAGTCTGCTGTAAACGCCCAACCCTATTCGCAGCAATTGGCGCTTACGGCCATGCACATCTGGCCCGACTCTTTTTCGGTAGTTCCCGGGCGGCCCGCCAGATGGAGCTATGATCAGGGGGTTATCTTAAAAGGGATCGAAGGCATCTGGCTGGCTACCGGCGATCCGCGTTGGTTCAGTTATATCCAGCACAGTATGGATTATTATGTGCAGGAGGACGGAAGCATTAAAGATTACCAGGCCGATACCTATAACATCGACCATGTCAACAACGGAAAATTATTATTGACCCTTTTTCGGGTGACCGGAAAAGAAAAATATAAAAAAGCTGTACTAAAGTTAAGAGAACAATTAAACACCCACCCTCGCACGCATGAGGGTGGGTTTTGGCACAAAAAAGTGTATCCCTGGCAGATGTGGCTGGATGGTCTTTATATGGGCCAGCCGTTTTATGCAGAATATGCATCGGTTTTTGGAGTGGATTCCATTTTCAATGATGTGACCCGTCAGTTTGTGTTAATGGAAAAGAATGCACGTGATCCCAAAACAGGACTGCTGTATCATGGGTATGACGAAACCCGGCAAGAGCAATGGGCCAACCGTCAAACAGGGGTATCCCCGCATTTTTGGGGACGGGCACTGGGCTGGTACGGAATGGCACTGGTGGATGCATTGGATTATTTTCCTGAAGATCATCCCGGGAAAAAAGAACTGATCGCCATCCTGAACCGGCTGGCTGCAGCAGTAATAAAAGTGCAGGATAAAAAGACCGGCATGTGGTATGATATCGTGGATCTTCCGGAACGTTCGCCCAACTATACAGAATCCTCGGCAACAGCTATGCTGGCCTATACATTGGCAAAGGGCGCCCGGAAGGGTTATATCGCGGACACGTACCGGGAGGCAGCAAAAAAAGCATTTGACGGGCTGGTAAAATACAAGTTGACGAAGAAGGACGGAATGCTTTGTTTGGATGGTACGGTTTCGGTTTCCGGTCTTGGAGGGAAGCCTTACCGCGATGGGAGCTTCGAATATTACATGAAGGAAAAAGTGGTACAGAACGATCCCAAGGGCATGGGCGCTTTTATCCTGGCGGCTAATGAAATCGAGATGATACCCGGGCTCGCCGCGGGGGCAGGAAAAACAATTCTGCTCGATAACTATTTCAATAATGAATGGCGTAAAGGTGCCGGCGGACAGCAGGAGCGCTGGCACTATACCTGGAACGACCGTTCCAATGGCGGCTACTCCTTTTTGGGCAACCTGTTTGAACGCCAGGGCGCAAAACTTCAGACACTGACCGCAGCCCCTTCTGCCGCCGGCCTGCGCCAGGCATCGGTTTACATTATTGTGGATCCTGATACCGATAAAGAAACCGCCCGCCCAAATTATATGAACAACGGGCAGCATGCCGCGCAGATAGCGGAATGGGTAAAGAACGGAGGCGTATTGGCACTGCTGGCCAATGATGCCGGCAACTGCGACCTGGAACACTTTAACATCCTTGCGGAAAAGTTCGGTATCCGGTTCAACAAGGATAATCTGCTTATGGTTAAGAACAATAATTATGAGATGGGGCGTGTAAACATACCCGCAGGTAATATAATTTTTAAAAATGCCAAAAATGTTTATCTAAAAGAAATAAGTTCTTTGAATCTTTACAAAAATGCATCATCCGTGTTAAAATCAAACGATGTAACTGTGATGGCGGTAGCCCGGTACGGCAAAGGAACTATATTCGCCCTGGGAGATCCCTGGATTTACAATGAGTATGTAGATGGCAGGAAGCTCCCGCTGCAATATGAGAATGTAAAGGCGGCTGAAGATTGGGTGACCTGGCTTTTAAAAACGGCAGTAAAAAAATAAAAAGCAATAGCACAAATGCAATTATCTAAAGCAACACTAACATCTTTAAAACAGGACCCGGCGCTGGTGGTTCCCACGCCGGCGCAGCTGGAGCTTCCGGAGAAGGTCCTCCAATTTGGAACCGGCGTATTATTACGGGGACTGCCCGATTATTTTATTGATAAAGCAAACAGGGAGCAGCTATTTAACGGAAGGATCGTGGTGGTGAAATCCACAGATACCGGCGGAGCCGATGCCTTTGAGACACAGAATGGATTGTATACGATCTGTGTAAGAGGGCTTGAAGATGGAAAGGAAATCAATGAATACATCGTCAACAGCTCCATCAGCCGGGTGCTGTCTGCCAAAACACAGTGGCAGCAGATCCTGGAATTTGCAAAAAGCCCGGAACTGGAAGTAGTGATATCCAATACTACGGAAGTAGGGATTGTAATGAGTGAGGACAGAATTACGGATGAACCACCGGCATCCTTTCCCGGAAAATTACTGGCGGTATTGTACGAGCGGTTTAAGACGTTCGGGGGAGCCGCGGATAAGGGACTGGTGATTGTGCCCACAGAACTGATTATTGAGAACGGGCGTAAACTGAAAGAGATCGTGCTGCAGTTGGCAGAACAGAATCAGCTGGAAGCTGCTTTTATCAATTGGATAAACGACGCGAATTCTTTCTGCAATTCTTTAGTGGACCGGATCGTTCCCGGTAAACTGGGCGGCAGTGATCTGGAGCAGACGGCTGCCTGGCTGGGGTATACCGACGAACTGATGATCATGAGCGAAGTATTCCGCCTCTGGGCCATTGAAGCCGACAGCCCCCGGGTATCGGAGGTTTTGTCCTTTGCACAGGCGGACCCCGGCGTCGTTATAGCACCGGATATTGAAAAGTTCCGGGAATTAAAATTACGGTTGCTGAACGGTACGCATACATTGTCTTGCGGCCTGGCTTATCTGGCGGGTTTTGAAACGGTGAAAGAAGCTATGGGCGATGCAGCGTTTAATGGATTTGTTACAAAGCTTTCCAAAGACGAATTAGCTACCGGTGTTACAGGGGTTAAGATCACTTATGAGGAAGCCTGCAGGTTTGCCGACTCGGTGATCGAGCGGTTTAAAAACCCTTTTTTAGATCATAAATGGTTGAGCATTAGTTTTGCGTACACATCGAAAATGCTGATGCGCGATGTACCGTTGATTAAGAATTTTTACAGCAAAGCACAGCAGGGGCCGTCTGCAATAGCGCTGGGATTTGCCGCCTACCTGCTTTTTATGAAAAGCGAAAAAGAGGGAACACAGTATACCGGAACGGTCAATGGAAAAACGTATGTGCTGAATGATGACAAAGCAGGTATTCTTTCGCAGAAATGGCAGGAGTCAGCAACTACGGATGACCTGGTACAACGCGTTTTGGAAGATACCGGCTTGTGGAATGAAGACCTGACACACATTCCGGGCTTTGCGGCAGATGTAAAAGAGCAATTGAATCGTTTAACAGAAAGCGGAGCGCAAACCGCTTTAAAAAAATTAATAAAGGGATAAAAAATGGCGGAGATCGTTTTAAAGGTTCATCCAAAGGATAATGTTATTGTAGCGCTTAAAGATCTGAAAAAAGGTCAGGTGGTTCAATACGGCGGCGAGGACTTTGAATTACAGGATGACATTCAGGCAAAACATAAATTTTTCACACATGACCTACAGACGGGTGATGAAATCATCATGTACGGTGTATTGGTGGGCAAGGCACAGGAATTTATTCCGAAGGGCGGACGCATGACCACCACGAACACAAAGCATGCGGCAGATCCTTTTGAATACCGGCCCTATCACTACCAGTGGACGGCTCCGGATGTTTCTAAATTCAAAGACCGGACCTTTAACGGGTATCACCGCAGCGACGGAAGAGTGGGAACCGCCAATTACTGGCTGTTTATGCCCACCGTTTTTTGTGAGAACCGCAACCTGGATGTGATCCGGGAAGCACTGCACAATGAACTTGGTTATGCGGTAACCGATAAATACAAAAGGTATGCCCATCATCTGGTGGAAGCATTTAAAAATAACGAAGATCTTTCCAGTGTAACGTTAAATGCACTTCCGGAAGGTGAAGACCGCAAAGGGACGCGGTTGTTTAAAAATATCGATGGTATTAAATTCTTGAACCACCAGGGTGGTTGCGGGGGTACCCGGCAGGACGCCGGTGTTCTAAGTAAGCTGCTGGCCGCTTATGCAGACCATCCGAATGTAGCGGGGATCACCATTCTCAGCCTGGGATGCCAGAACCTGCAGACAAAACAATTACTGGAAGATATTAAACAACGAAATCCTTCTTTCGATAAACCCGTCCTGGTGTTTGAACAACAACAATCGCAAAGTGAAGAACAACTGGTGTCAGACGCCATCCGGAAAACATTTGAAGGATTAATCGAAGCCAATAAAATGGAGCGCAGTCCGGCTCCCCTGACGGCACTTACGGTAGGGGTGAAGTGCGGCGGAAGCGATGGCTTTAGCGGCATCAGCGCCAATCCTGCTGTAGGATATACCAGCGACCTGCTGGCGGCATTGGGAGCAAAGATCCTGCTGGCTGAATTCCCGGAATTGTGCGGAGCAGAACAGCAACTGATCGATCGTACGATCGATGAAGCGGCCGCCCGGAAATTCATTCACCTGATGACCACGTATAATGACCAGGCCCTCAGCGTTGGCTCCGGATTTTTTATGAACCCTTCTCCGGGAAATATAAAGGACGGATTGATCACAGATGCGATCAAGAGTACCGGCGCTGCTAAAAAAGGGGGTACTTCCCCTGTGGTGGATGTGCTGGATTATACAGAGCCGGCCACAAAACCGGGTCTGAGCCTGGTATGTACACCCGGTAATGATGTAGAAGCTACAACCGGTAAAGCCGCATCCGGAGCCACTTTGATCCTGTTCACCACCGGATTGGGCACGCCTACGGGTAATCCTGTTTGTCCCACTGTTAAGATCGCCACCAATACTGCTCTTACGAAAAGGATGGGAGATATAATTGATATCAATGCGGGAGGCATCATTGATGGCGAAAAAACCATCGAACAAATGGGAGAGGAAATACTGGAATATTGCATAAAGGCGGCGAGCGGTGAAGTGATACCCAAAGCGGTGCAGCTGAACCAGGACGACTTTATTCCATGGAAACGGGGTGTATCACTATAACGTCAGCGCTCCGGACCGGTGCCTGGGTAACACATGCGCCTTATAAAAGTAATTAACGATTAACAAATAGGTTGTGAAACATTTTTTAGACGACAATTTTTTACTGGATACAAAAACGGCAGAACAGCTGTATCATGAATACGCTAAAAAGATGCCGATCATCGATTATCATTGCCACCTGCCGCCGCAGCAGATAGCAGAGGATGCCCGGTTTAAGAACATCACACAGGCATGGCTGTATGGCGATCATTATAAATGGCGTGCCATGCGTACCAACGGTATAAATGAAGCTTTTATTACCGGAAGCGCATCTGATGAGGAGAAATTTTTAAAATGGGCCGAAACAGTGCCTTATACCATGCGGAATCCCCTGTATCACTGGACCCACCTGGAGTTGCAGCGGTATTTCGATGTACAGGAAGCGTTGGATGGCAGCAATGGAGCCCGCATTTATGAAACTACTTCGTCAAAGATCAGCAGCCCCGATTATAGTGTAAGAAGCCTGCTGCGTAAAATGAATGTAAAGGTGGTTTGTACCACGGATGATCCCGTGGACTCGCTGGAATTTCATAAAACGATCAAAGCAGACGGGTTTGAAATACCCGTGCTTCCTGCGTTCCGGCCGGATAATGCTATGAATGTTTCTTCACCGGAAACGTTTGCAGCCTATGTTGCCCGGCTGGAAGCAGCTTCAGATACCGAGATAAAAAACCTGGATACATTCTTACAGGCGTTGAAAAGCCGGCATGATTTCTTTGCTGAAATGGGCTGCTCCGTATCGGATCACGGGCTGGAATACATCCAGGCCGCTGATTATACCGAAGCAGCAGTACGTGTACTGTTTGACAAGATCTTAAAAGGAACAGCACTTTCGCCGGAAGAACAGGAACAGTTCCGTTCTGCAATGCTCGTTTGGTTCGCAGAATGGGATCATGAAAAAGGATGGGTACAGCAATATCATTTGGGCGCGCTGCGTAATAACAACACCCGCCTGCTGGAAAAATTAGGACCGGATACGGGATGGGACTCCATCGGTGATTTCACCCAGGGCAGGTCGTTGTCAAAATTCCTGAACGGCCTTGATAAAAACGACCGGCTGGCAAAGACCATTCTTTATAACCTCAATCCCTCCGATAATGAGCTGTTCGCCACCATGACCGGAAATTTTAACGATGGTACGGTGGCCGGTAAGGTGCAGTGGGGATCCGGATGGTGGTTCCTGGATCAGAAGGACGGTATGATCGACCAGATGAATACCCTTTCCAACATGGGACTGATCAGCCGTTTTGTTGGAATGCTGACGGATTCCAGGAGCTTTCTCTCCTTTCCGCGGCACGAATACTTCCGTAGAATACTGTGCAATTTGTTTGGAAACGATATCGAAAATGGCGAACTTCCCGCGGATATCAACTGGATCGGCAAGATCATAGAGGATATCTGTTTTAATAATGCCAATGCGTATTTTGGATTTAATGTGAAATAAAGAAAATGAGTAATTCGTATTTTGATTTAACCGGTAAAACGGCGTTAGTAACCGGAGGAAATAAAGGGATCGGAAAGGGGATGGCCCTGGGCCTGGCAAAAGCAGGTGCCGATATTATTGTAGCTTCCCGTAGTGTGGAAGCCGGATCGGAAATAGAAACTGAAGTAAAAAAACTGGGCCGCAGTTTTAAACATTATAAACTGGATGCTGCGGACAGGAACAATGTGTATGAATTCATAAAACAGGTATTGTCGGAGAATGAGCGGATCGATATCCTGATCAATAACGCCGGAACCATCATGCGGAAGCCGGCTGCGGAACACCCCGACGAATACTGGGATAGTGTACTGGCCATTAATCTGGATACGCCTTTTGTGCTTGCAAGGGAATTCGGAAAGCGCATGATCGAACAGGGATCCGGTAAGATTATTTTTACCTGCTCACTGTTGAGTTTTCAGGGTGGTATCAATGTGCCCGGATATGCGGCAAGTAAAGGCGCTTTAAGCAGTCTGGTAAAAGCACTTGCCAACGAATGGGCCTCAAAAGGTGTGAATGTAAATGGCATTGCACCCGGTTATATTGCAACAGATAATACACAGGCCCTCCGGGAAGATGCCGACCGGAGCAAAGCCATCCTGGACCGGATCCCCGCAGGACGCTGGGGAACACCTGAAGATTTTGCCGGTCCGGCTGTTTTTCTGGCATCAGAAGCAGGAAGCTATGTACAGGGTACGATCCTTACTGTTGACGGCGGCTGGATGGGCCGGTAACAGTTAAAATTCCAAATCTCAAATCTCATCCCGATGATTATCGGGACTCAAATCTCAATAACAATGAACATAAGATACGAACACAGTCCGCAGGAAACAAAAGGAATGACATCCGAGCAATTAAGGGAAAGTTTTCTTGTTGAAGACCTGATGCAGGCAGACAAGTTAACATTGGTATATAGTTTTTATGATCGCCTGATTGTTGGCGGAGTAAAACCGGTAGCAAAAACAGTAGTGCTGAAAAATGAAGAGGAGCTGAAAGCTGATTTCTTCCTGCAACGCCGGGAACTGGGTATCATCAATGTAGGTGGAAAAGGTACGGTTTCTGTTGACGGAAAGAAATTTTCTCTTGAAAAACTGGATTGTCTGTATGTAGGCCGTGGTGCCAAAAAAGTAAATTTCAGCAGCAACGGAAAAAAAGATCCTGCTGTTTTTTACCTCCTGTCGGCACCGGCACATCAGGAATATCCCACCACCAAATACACCAAGGAGCAGGCTGCTCCGGTAACACTGGGTGATATCACTACATCGAACAAACGGACGATCTACAAATACATCCATGAAGAAGGTATCCAAAGCTGCCAGCTGGTGATGGGACTGACGGTTTTGGAGACGGGCAGCGTATGGAACTCTGTTCCGCCGCACACACACACCCGCAGAACGGAGATCTATTTTTATTTCGATCTGCCGGAAGACCAGCGTCTGTTTCATATGATGGGTGAACCACAGCAGACCCGCCACATTATCATGAAAAACCAGGAGGCGGTTATTTCTCCTCCCTGGAGCATGCACTTTGGTTGCGGCACTTCCAACTATGGATTTATCTGGGGGATGGCCGGTGAGAACAAACAGTATACGGACATGGATCCTGCGCCGATAAAAACATTGTTGTAGGTCTCAAATCTCATCCCGATAACTATCGGGACGCAATTCTCAACTTACAAATCAGAAAATCTCAAATAATATTATGTCTAAAAAAGTTGTTACGCTCGGCGAGATCATGCTTCGCTTATCCACACCGGGTTTTGAGCGTTTTGTTCAGTCGGATTCTTTTGATGTTACCTACGGCGGCGGTGAGGCCAATGTAGCAGTGGCGCTTTCCAATTATGGACTCAATGGGTATTTTGTTTCAAAAGTACCGGATAATGCTATAGGGCAGGCGGCCATCAACCACCTGCGCCGTTATGGAGTGAATACCGATTTTGTAGCACGTGGCGGCGACCGGCTGGGGATCTACTTCCTGGAAACCGGCGCATCCATGCGGGCTTCCCAGGTGATTTACGACCGGGCAGGTGCGGCCATTGCCGATGCAGATGTGAATGAGTTTGATTTTGATAAGCTTCTGGAGGGGGCAGATTGGTTCCATACTACAGGGATCACACCTGCGCTGAGCGATAAGGCTGCAGCACTGACGGAGGCTGCGCTCAAAGCAGCAAAGGCAAAAGGAATTACAACAAGTATCGACCTGAACTACCGCAAAAAACTTTGGAGCAAAGAGAAGGCACGTGAAGTGATGAGTGAGCTGTGTAAATATGTAGACGTTTGTATCGGCAATGAGGAAGATGCCGAAACCACACTGGGCTTCAAAGCGAAGGATACCGATATTACAAAAGGAGAACTGAACCTGGAAGGTTACAAAGATGTGATCCGCCAGATGAAAGAGAAATTCAATTTTAAATACATCGCCTCTTCTCTCAGGGAGAGCTACAGCGCCAGTGATAATGGCTGGAGCGCGCTGGTTTCCGATGGAACAGATTTTTATCATACCAAAAAATACAATGTACGCATCGTAGACCGTGTAGGAAGCGGCGATAGTTTTGCCAGTGGTCTGATCTATGGCCTGATTACCGGTATGAGTATGGCGGATGCAGCAGAATTCGGCGTAGCGGCTTCTGCATTAAAACATACCATACCCGGCGATCTGAATCATGCTACACTAAGCGATGTTCAGGGGCTGATGAAAGGAGATGCCAGCGGCCGCGTACAGCGATGATGCCCGGTGTTTATGAATACTGCTAAGACGATACAGCGATTACTGCTTTTTGTTGCATTGAGCATGCTGTCTGTTTTGAATGCTGCGGCACAACAGCCCGTTCGGCTTGCTATAGCGGGGATCACACACGGGCATAGTGACTGGATCTATAACAGCAAGCACAACGCGGATATCGAAATTGTTGGTATTTATGAAACCAATGCAGACCGTATCCGGGAGTTCCGGGAGCGTTATAAACTGCCGGAAACGCTCTTCTATTCCGATCTGGGAAAAATGCTTGATGAAGTAAAGCCGGAAGGCGTAATGGCATTTGGCCCGGTTAACGAGCATATAACGGCAGTACGGGCAGGTGCGCCGCGCCGCATACCTGTAATGGTGGAAAAACCTTTGGCTACCACGTATAAGGATGCCCTGGAAATAGAGCGCCTGGCAAAGCAGTACGGGATAAAAGTATTGACGAATTTTGAGACCTCCTGGTACGCAAGCAATCAGTATGTTAGGGATTGTTATAAAGATGGCCGGCTGGGGCAGCTCCGGAAAGTGATCGTAAATGATGGGCATGAAGGGCCCTGGGCGATGAACCGTCATTTTGTTTCCTGGCTTACCGACCCGGTAAAGAACGGAGGCGGGGCGCTGACGGATTTTGGCTGTTATGGCGCCAATCTCATGACCTGGCTGATGGAAGGACAACGTCCGGTTTCTGTAACGGCAGTGACCCATCAGAACCGGCCGGACCGATATCCGAAAGTAGAAGATGAAGCAACCATTATCCTGCAATACCCGGAACTGCAGTGTGTGATCCAGGCTTCCTGGAGCTGGACCTTCAGCCGTAAGGATATGGAAGTTTACGGAACAAAGGGATATGCCATAGCGGTAGATGCTACAACGGTCAGGAGCCGCCTGAATGCAAAAGAGCCGGAAACCACGCAAAAACTGGCGCGCCGGCCGCCGCCGTTTGAAGATCCTTTTGCGGTTTTTGCAGGTGTGATAAGGGGAACCCTGAAACAGGACCCCGATGATCTGTATGAACTGCCGGTAAATGTTACGGTAGTGGAGATCCTGGATGCCGCCCGCACTTCAGCCAGAAGCGGAAAGACGGTCTATCTGAAATCGGGCACCGGCCTGGGAAAAACAACGATTAAATAAAAAACAGTATGGTTATTGATACGATTCAGAATGCCGCAAAATATGAAACGCTGCATTCATTATTTAAAAAAGCATTTGATTATATACGCCAGACGGATCTGGAACAGGCAGTCGCCGGTACTTATATCGTGGAGGCGGACGCAGTGAAGGCGATCGTTTCTGAAGCACCCGGAAAAACACAGGAGGCATCGCTGGAAAAGTTTGAATGCCACAATCAGTTTATCGATATTCAGTATGTGATCAGCGGTGTGGAACGGATCGGCTGGAAGCCGCGTCAAAACTGCCATACGCCGAATGGTGACTACAATCCTGAGAAAGATGTGCAATTCTATAAGGACGCACCGGATCTGTTTTTTACATTGAATTCCGGGCAGTTTGTTGTCTTTTTTCCTGAGGATGTGCATGCACCGATGATCGGAGATGCGGTGATTAAAAAATTAGTAATAAAAATAAAAGCATAAGTAGAAAATGGCCGTACAACAAACAATTAATACCATTATTGAACAGGGTATGCTGCCCCTGTATTTTAACGCGGATGAAAGCGTAAGTATTGAAGTGCTGCGTGCCTTACACCGGGCGGGCGTGCGCGCGGTAGAATACACCAACCGTGGAGAAGCTGCATACAATAATTTTAAAAAACTGGTTGCAATCCGCGACAGCGAAATGCAGGGCCTACTGCTGGGAATTGGCACTGTAAAGAACCGGGAGGATGCAGAAAGCTATCTTGAAGCAGGTGCCGATTTTTTTGTAAGCCCTGGTTTTGTTCCGGAGATCGCGGCGTTTGCGGCGGAAAAAAATATTTTCTACGCGCCCGGTTGTATGACACCCACCGAGATCATCGCTGCTGAGAATGCAGGTGTGAAGTTTATAAAATTGTTCCCGGGGGATATGCTGGGGCCAAAATACCTGGGAACGATCAGGGATATTTTCCCCAAATTACTGTTTATGCCTACAGGTGGTGTGGATACCACAAAGGAAAATATCGAAAGCTGGTTTAAAGCCGGTGTGTGTGCGGTAGGTATGGGAAGCAAACTGGTGAGCAAATCACTGATGGCGGATAAAGATTACGCCGCTATTGAGCAGGCCACAGCCGCAGTTTTAAATACGATCCAATCAATAAAAAGTAAATAATGATGCAAAAAGCCATAGGAAAATACAGATGGACGATCTGCGGACTGCTGTTCTTTGCCACGACGGTGAACTACCTGGACCGGCAGGTGCTGAGTTTGTTAGCACCGGAACTGACACATAAGTTTGGATGGACAAACAGTGACTATGGAAATATAACCGCGGTATTTCAGTTTGTATATGCATTGTCCATGCTGTTTGCAGGACGTATCGTAGATAAATTAGGAACAAAATGGGGCTATGCCTGGGCGTTGATCATCTGGTCGGTTGGTGCGATCATGCATGCGGAAGCAGTAAATATCGGTCATGCCGCCAACACGGTATTAAGCTGGTTTGGTATCGCGGCAGTTCCGGTGTCCATTATCGGGTTTATGATCGCCCGGGCGGTACTGGGTTTTGGTGAGGCCGGAAACTTTCCGGCTGCGATCAAGGCCACGGCCGAATATTTTCCCAAAAAGGAACGTTCCCTTGCAACGGGCATCTTTAATTCAGGAACAAATCTGGGGGCGATACTGGCACCGTTAACCGTTCCCTGGATAGCAGGACACTGGGGCTGGGAATCTACTTTTATTATCATCGGTGCTATTGGCTTTCTCTGGCTCCTGTTCTGGTTTTATTATTATGATATCCCGGAAAAGCAGAAGCGGTTGTCGCAGGAGGAGCTGGCCTATATTCAAAGCGATGTGGATGAAAATACCAATCAGTCCGCTGCAGTTCCCGGTGCAAAAGTACCCTGGTTTAAATTGCTGGGTTATAAGCAGACCTGGTCGTTTGCTATCGGAAAATTCCTTACAGACGGGGTATGGTGGTTTTATCTGTTCTGGCTGCCCAAATACCTGGAAGCACAATACGGCTTAACAGGACAGGCATTGGCTCTTCCCCTTTTTGTATTATACAGCATGACGATGGTGGGCAGCATTGGCGGCGGCTGGTTCCCGATGTATTTCATCAAAAAGGGATACCATGCATACGACGGACGGATGCGTGCCATGATCCTGATTGCATTATTCCCCTTGCTGGTGTTACTGGCACAACCCCTTGGACACATCAGTTATTGGGTGCCCGTATTGCTGATCGGTATCGGTGCGTCTGCTCACCAAGCCTGGAGTGCCAATATCTTTACAACCGTTTCAGATATGTTCCCCAAGAAAACGGTAGCTTCTGTAACGGGTATTGGTGGAATGGCCGGAGGGATCGGCGGTGTGGTCGTTTCGCTGATAAGCGGAAAATTATTTGACTATTATAAAGCGCTGGGACACATAGAAACCGGGTACGCTATCATCTTTGGATTTTGTGCCATTGCGTATGTATTATCCTGGATCATTATGAAATCCCTGGTGCCAAAATATAAGCCGATCACGGATCTGTAAAATCAGGATACAGTATAAATAAAAACTCCCGGCAGGTTCCGGGAGTTTTTTATTTTATTGACTTACGGTTATCGTTAGTTATGGGAGAACTGCTTCGGGTTTTGAAGCTGCATAACGCAATAGACGGGGCAGCAGGAATGCTGGTATTGCCGGTAATCGGTCGATAATGAAACTAAGTGTAGATGCCCTCAATTTCCTTTTTGAACTTTTCCAGGATCACTTTCCGCTTCAGGCTCAGTTTCGGGGTCATTTCACCGGTATCCACGCTCCACTCATTTGGCAGCAATTCAAATTTTTTGATCTGCTCGATGTGATTAAAATTGACATTGTGGTGATCGATGACCGACCGGAAGAGCTCATGTACCTTAGGATCCTTCACAATGGCCTCATTGCTGCCGATCTCCAGTTTCTGCTCCTGCATCCAGTCTTTCACCGCATGAAACGAGGGAACGATCAGCGCACTTACAAATTTTTTGTCATTGCCCACTACCATGATCTGCTCGATGAATTTGCTTTCTTTCATTTTGTTTTCGATAGGCTGCGGGGCCACATATTTTCCGCCGCTGGTTTTGAACAACTCCTTTTTACGGTCGGTGATTTTTAAAAAACGGTCTTCCACCCAAACGCCGATATCACCCGTATAGAGCCAGCCGTCCTTTACAACTTCATCTGTTAGTTCGGGATGTTTATAGTACCCCTGCATTACACAGGCGCTTCTGGCAAGGATCTCTCCATCTTCCGCTATTTTTACTTCAATGCCTTCAATGGGAGGGCCTACTGTGCCATAATAAGTGCCTCCGGTTTCTTCCCGGTTGACACAAATGACCGGACTGTGCTCTGTTGGGCCGTAACCTTCATAAACAGGAATGCCTGCCGCATTAAAAATGCGGAGCAGCCGCTCTGGTGCCGCCGCACCGCCGGTGATAATAAAACGGATGCGTCCGCCCAGGGCTTCGCGCCATTTGCTGAACACCAGCTTGCGGGCGATCCCCAGCTGCCATTTGTAAAAAGCGCCCTTACCGGCCCGGTTATCGTATTGGGTACCGAGATTTACACTCCAGTAGAATAATTTCTTTTTGATCCCGGTCAGCTCCTTTCCTTTGAGCATGATCTTTTCATACACTTTTTCCAGCAGCCGGGGTACCGTAGTGAAACCATCCGGTTTGATTTCTCTTAGATTATCGGCAATGGTTTCCATGCTCTCGGCATAATAGATGCTGATACCGCTGAACAGGTACAGGTAGGTGATCATCTTTTCAAAAATATGATTCAGCGGCAGAAAACTCAGCGTGCGGGTCTGCGGCTGATCCGGAAAAGGAAAGCTGGCCTTTGAATAATAAATGTTGCTGACAATGTTTTCATGACTCAGCATAACTCCCTTTGGAGTACCGGTGGTACCGGAGGTATAGATAATGGTGGCGGTATGCTGCGGACTGTACTGCTCCCTTGCTATTGTCAGGGTAGCCTCCTGTTCCTCCGTTACCGGGACAAACAATGCCGAATAATGCGGTGTTCCTTCAATTTCATCAAATGAATAAATGCCCCGCAAAAAATTACTTTTAACAGAGCGCACTTTATCCAGTAGCTCCCGGTTGCTTACAAAAATGAATTTGGCCTCCGATTCATTCAGGATAAACTCCAGTTCATGAGGATTGGTGGTAGGGTAAATCGGGATAAGAATGGCCCCGGTCTGCTGTACTGCCAGGTCCGTAAATACCCATTCCGGCCGGTTCTGGCTGATGATGGCGATTTTGTCACTTTCCTCGGCGGATGTATTTTTCCCATGGACCCCTTTTTGGAGCAATCCCAACGATAGCTGGTCAACAATGGCACGGACCTCCTTTGTTGAATAAGATTTCCAACTGCCGTTGATCTTTGCATTCAGCATATCCGGCTTGGGAAAATGTTTCAATTGGTGGGCAATCGCATCAAACAATCTGTAAGCAGGGAAATTCATTAGCTATCATTTAGTTCTAATATACAATTTAAGAAAAATCCGGTAAATAAAAAACCACTCCGGTAGTGAAGTGGTTCAATGTTGAAAGTAAAAGTCTTATTTCCGGTTGGAATAAACCTGCCCCGCCGGCATTTTAAACACGCGGGATTTATGAAACTCGGTAAATTTATCGTAAAGCGTTTTATTATTGCTGGCCCAGGTTTCAAAAGCCGACTGATTGTTTACAGGACCGAACATCCACTGGTTGTACGCATCAAAAATGCCATCCTTCATTAATTGCTGGTGGTATTCAAATAAGCGGTAAGGATATTTTTTGTTGTAATTGTTGATCCAGTCCAGCACAAAACGGGTGCGGATCATGGCGAGGGTTTCCGGCGTCAGTCCCTGCGCGGTGATGCCCGATTGGCGTGCAAAGGTTTCCAGTACTGCTTTGGCAAATTCATTTTTCGTGTTTGATGCAGTTTGGGAAAGATTTCCGGAGAACAATTCCTTATAGGCATCCAGCACCATTTTTTTTATGTTACCGGATTTTGGGTTCAGGCTTTCCATATTGGCATAGATCTCACCGTAGAGGATGGCCCATATTTTCCCTTCCGGCTGTTTGTAGTAATAAACAGCTGCATTATAGTAGTTACCGCTGTAGGAGGGGGCCATTTCCATTCCTTTTTCCCACATGGAGATGGCCGCTGTTCCGTTTTTCATTATTTCCAGCACTTCGCCGTACTCGCTGTAAAGCGGTCCCTGTTTCGGGAATTTTTCGATAGCTGTTTTATAGATCTTTTCCGCTTCTTTGCCGTTATCGGTGCCGCGGTAAAGTGTTCCTGCCAGCTGGTAAGCAGCTACATCTGCATTCTCTGAAGCTATTACCGGTTTGATGATCTCCAGTCCCTTGGCATAGTCCTTTTTATAATAGTAGGCCAGGGCCAGGTCCTTTTGAACATCGATGTTGTTTTTATCGGTCTGGGCAGCCTTGTTCAATACCAGTACTGCGTTATCCATATCACCCGACAACATGAATTTTCTTGCATTTTCGCGCATGGAAGCAATCTCATCCTGACCAAACGCCATAACGGTTCCCATTAAAAAAAGGCCCGCGGTAAAAATCTTCTTCATTTTTTTATATTTTTAAATAACTGATTAACAGCCTGTTTAAATGCTTTCTGGTTATTTAGCAAAAAATAAGCCGAACCACCGAATAGAGGACGTAAAAATAGAACAAAGGGTGGTAGCGCCATAATTTTTATTTTTCCTAACAAATTGGGCATCATAGCCTTTTTCTGCGAAAGATCCCTGTGCTATCGGTGTCTACAAAAATACCGCCGGTGCGGGATGCAGGGCGGTATCTTAAATCAGTGTGTAGGCAGTCAGCTGCTACAATAAATGCGTCAGTAAGCCGTCCCTGAGCTTAGGCTCAAACCAGGTGCTTTTCGGAGGCATTACTTCGCCGCTGTCAGCAATGTCAAACAGCTGCTGGATGGTAACAGGGTACAGGCTGAATGCCACGTTCATTTCGCCGCTGTTCACACGTTTTTCCAGCTCCTGGATACCCCGGATGCCGCCAACAAAATCGATGCGCTTATCAGTGCGCTGATCTTTTATTCCCAGTAACTTGTCCAGTACATTTTCGGCCAGTATGGATACATCCAGGATGCCGATGGGATCTTCTGTAAAGGTACCCGGCCGGCTCCTCAGCAAATACCATTTCCCGTCGAGGTACATTCCGAACTCGTGCAGCCGGCCGGGCTTTACGGCAGTTTCGGAGGCGGTCACTTCAAAGTCTTCATGGAGCGCCGCTATAAAATTTTCCGTAGTATGTCCGTTAAGGTCTTTGATCACGCGGTTGTAATCCAATATAGCAAGTTCCGCCGCCGGGAAGATAACGGTGAGGAAATAAGCCGCTTCTGCACTGTTGGGCAACGCTTTGTGAACCTTGGCGGCAGAGGCTGCGCGGTGATGACCGTCGGCAATATAGGTGGCTGGAACTTTTTCTCGGAATAAAGTAGTGATCTGCTCAATTACAGCGTCGTCATTTACCACCCAGACAGTATGCCGGATGCCGTCTTCAGCAGTAAAATCATATTCAGGAGCATGCTCTTTTTTCCATTGATCGATCAGGGCGTCCAGTTCGGCTACATTATTATAGGCAAGAAACACCTTGCCGGTTTGTGCTTCGATGGTGCTCATATGGTTAATGCGGTCCTGTTCTTTCTCCGGCCGGGTGAACTCATGCTTTTTTATCAGGCCGTTTTCATAATCCGAAACTGCAGATGCCGCTACCAGCCCGGTTTGGCTTCTTCCGTCCATAATCAGCTGATAGATATAATAACAGGGTTTGTCTTCTTTAAAAAGCAGGCCCTTTTGTTGAAAAGCTGCGAGGTTTTCCTTGGCTTTTTCATACACGGTGCTGCTGTGCAGCGGAACATCCGGGGCAAGATCCACTTCTGCTTTTGTAATGTGTAGAAAAGATTCGGGATTGTTTTTAACTTCTTCCCGGGCTTCTTCACTGTTTAATACATCATAAGGACGGGACGCAACTTTGGCGGCTACTGCTTTATCGGGGCGCAGTGCCGGAAAGGGTTTGATAACTGACATAATGTGATTATAGTTGTTTGTTTTAATCGATTGTGTAATTTTTTTGGATCAATGCGGAGCTGTACCCGGTTTCTCCATTTCCACCACGCCACCGGTAACAGTATACTTCATGGCATCGCCGGGGGTAATGTCCTCGATCATACGAACGCGTTCCCTCGGAAGGATATAAAGCTGCCCGGCAAAGTTATAGGCCTGGGGTACATAAACGCCGATCATATTGACGCCCAGGTTGAATTTTTCCATTTCCTCATCGGTGATAAATCCCACGATCCAGATATCTTCATTAAAGATGTTGGCCAATACCGGTTTGGTAAATTTCTTTTTATCGCCCGCAAAGGCTTTGAAAAAATCCTTGATCGAGGTATAGAGCAGCTTGATGCCGGGAGTACGTTCCAGCCAGTGGTCAAAAAAGTTAATGACGGCTTCCATGATCAGGGAAGAGCTGATCCAGCCGATAAAGATCACGAAGAGGAGGATGGTCAGAAACCCCAGTCCCGGTATCACCATTACGGGCCGCAACAGGTTGTCTACCCAGTTAAAAAGCTGGTAAAGTATATAGATCGTAATCGTAATGGGAGCCAGGATAATGAGTCCCTGGAGAAAATAGCGGAACAACCGCTTTATGATACTGTCTTCCTTTTTATAATTCGCCGTGGCCATGATTTCCGGCAAAAATAGAATGTTTTTCAACAGGTTGCCCGTCTGAGTTGTTTTTTCCGGCGGTTCACCGGTAAAAAAATACCGTTTGCCGGTATGGACAGCGCCGGAAAAGAGTCGTATAATAACTTCGGTTAAGTTTTTTGAAAAAAACTATGGAAACTTTAAGAGTTCAAAAAGTTTCCATAGTTTCGCATCGCAAATGGAAGCCGAAAACGAAAATAAGGTTCATATACGGAGTGAAGCCCTGCAGCTGTTTATGCAGTACGGTACCCGCAGTGTAAGCATGGACGATATTGCGGCGGCCGTTGGCAGCAGCAAGAAAACCATTTATCAGTACTATACCGACAAGGACCATCTGGTAGCGGAAGCGATCGAAGTGGCATTGATTGAGAACTGTACGCAATGCAAAAAGTTTCACCGGTTGTCGGAAAATGCCATACAGGAGGGCTTTTTGGCCATTGACCAGACATCGGAATTGTTCCGCAATATGAACCCTGTATTAATGAATGATCTGAAAAAGTATCATCCCAAGGCCTATAAACGGTTTGTTGAATATAAGAGCGAGTTCATTTATGATATTATTGTTAATAATATCAAACGCGGGATCGAAGAGGGGCTTTACCGGGAGGATCTGAATATCGATATCATCGCCCAGTTCCGGGTTGGCAGCATCGACATTCTTTTTATGCCGGAGTTTTATGGCAGGGTGAAGGAAGGCTTGTTCCGGGTTCAGCTGGAGATATTTTACTTTTTCCTTTACGGAATGGCGACCCCCAAAGGGCAGAAATTGATCGAAAAATATAAAAAACATAAACCAAAAAATAGTTCAGATGCAAAAGATTAGGCTGATGGTATTAACCATCGTTGGGCTGGTGATGGCAGGCAGCGGAAGGGCACAGGACAGCACCCATTACTTTACATTACAGCAGGCGCTGGATTACGGGCAGAAACATAATGTGCAGGTAAAAAATGCCCTGCTGGATATCAAGTTACAGGAACAGGTAAACCGTGAGGTGACCGGCAGCGCTTATCCGCAGATCAACGCGAGCGGTGAGGTTGTAGATAATTTCAAATTACCCGTTTCCATTATCCCGGCGGGAACCGTTTTTATGCCCGGCACACCTCCCACAACAGAGGATACCCGTTTGTCTTTTGGTGTAAAATGGAGCAGCATGGGCGGCGTGTCAATCAGCCAGATCCTTTTTGACGGTCAGGTTTTTACCGGTTTGCAGGCGAGAAAGACACTGATCGATTATAAAGCAAAAACGGCGGAGGTTACTGAAGAACAAATCCGGCAGACAATTGCCAAGGTGTACTACCAGCTGGTGGTGAGCAAAACACAGGTAGCACTGATCGATTCAAACCTGGCCCTCGTTCAGAAAAACAGGAATGATACGAAAATCATGTATGATAACGGGTTTGCAGAAAAACTGGATATTGATAAACTGGATGTGCAATTGGCAAACCTCCGGTCTCAGAAGAACCAGGTACTTAACTCTGTTAATAACGGATACCTGGGATTAAAAGTGTTGATGGGAATGCCCGTTCGCGAACAGCTGGTGCTTACAGATACGCTTACAGATGAAAGTTTGAAAGAAGATATTTTAGAAGATGGAACGTTTGACTACAGCCGGCGAAGAGATTATCAGGCGGCATTATTGGGAGTAAAACTGAATGAATATGATGTACAGCGTTATAAGAGAAGTAAAATTCCAACGCTGTCATTGAATGGATATTGGAACCAGATGACACAGGCTAACCGGTTCGGGGACATGTATAGCTCAAGTGCCTACTGGTTCCCGGTTAGTGCAGCAACATTAAAGTTATCGATTCCTATATTCAGCGGCTTTGCCACCAATGCCAAAATTGCGCAAGCAAAAATAAAATTGCAGCAAACAGAAAACCAGGTGGAGGCGCTCAAACTGAGCATCGATATGCAAAGGGATTCTGCAATGAATACCTTTAAGTCGGCGCTGACCGATATGGATTATCAAAAACAAAATATGGTACTGGCAGAAAATGTGTACAACCAGACCAAGAAAAAATATGAAGTAGGTACCGGCAGTCAGATCGAAATCGACAATGCAAGGGTGCAGTTGCAGACAGCTCAAACCAATTATTACAATGCCCTCTATAATGCAGTAGTTGCCAAGGTAGATTACCTGAAGGCAACCGGTAAATTTTAAAGTCCAAACTATTTAATACTATATTTTATGCGCAGCGTTTTAAAAACCACATTAACAATAACTGCTTTTGCAGTGATGCTTTATTCTTGCGGAGGCGGGAAGGAAAAAGGGCGGATAGGTGACCTCAAGGCAAAGATCGAGAAACTGAAAGCCGAGCAAAAAAAGAACAATGATGAGCTGGCCAAATTAGAGGAAGAATTAGGCAAGCTGGATTCAACAACATTGAAATCGAAGCTGGTGGCTGTAGCGCCCATCGGTACAGATGCCTTCAATCATTATATCGACCTTCAGGGATCGGTTGATGCAAGAAATAGTGCTTATGTAGCTCCCAAGATCCAGGGCGGTGTTGTAAGAGCAATATATGTAAAACAGGGCGACCAGGTGCGCAAAGGACAGGCCCTGCTCAAACTGGATGATGCTATCTACCGCCAGCAGGTAAATGCGGCACAGCAGCAGACCGGCCAGATAAAGGCTCAACTGAAGCTGGCACAGACAACCTATGAGCGGCAGAAAAATCTCTGGGCCAGCAATATTGGTACCGAAATGCAGGTGCTTCAGGCCAAAACCAATGTAGAGGCCCTTACCAGCCAGTTGCGGGCAGCGGAAGCGCAGGTTGCACAAGCTCAGGAGCAGCTTTCCTTTACCAATGTTACAGCAGATATAAGCGGAGTGGTAGATCAGCTGAATGTGAGGGTTGGCGAGGCCTTTGCGGGAATGGCCGGCACATCTCCCCAGGTATCCATTGTAAATACATCAAATCTGCGAATCGTTGTAAAAGTACCGGAATCGTACATCGACCGCGTTAAGACCGGATCCCAGGTAGTGGTGACGCTGCCGGATGCCGGCAATAAACAAATCACAGGGAAGGCTTCAGTGATCAGCCGTCTGGTAGACCCGGTATCGCGGACCTTTAATATGGAAGTGGCGATCCCCAGTGATCCGGCCATCAAAGCAAATCAGATCGCCCGCGTGCAGATCATGGACTACAGCCGGCCAGATGCCATTACTATTCCTGTTAACACACTGCAAACGGATGATAAAGGAAAATATGTGCTGTTGGCGGTGAACGAAAAAGGTAAACTGGTGGCCCGGAAAAAAACAATAGTTGTCGGTGAGCTGTATGGCGATCGCCTGGAAGTGAAGAGCGGATTGAACGCAGGCGACCAACTGATCACAGAAGGCTTCCAGAGCCTGTATGAAGGCCAGTTGATCACTACCGGAAAATAATTGCTTTACAGGCGCGATACGATAACGCATAAAAAAATGTTATGTCAGCATTAGAGAATTTTAAAGAAAAATTTAAAGAGTTCGGCCCGACGTCCTGGGCGATCCGGAGCCGGACTTTTATATACTTATTAATATTGGTGGTATCCGGCTGGGGGGTAATGTTGTTTGTAACATTACCTAAAGAACAGTTCCCGGATATTGTGATCCCTACCGTATACATTTCCACGATCTATGTGGGAAACTCGCCCAAGGACATGGAGAACCTGGTGACGCAGCCGATCGAAAAACAGATCAAGGGGATCACGGGGGCCAAAATAACAAAGGTTACCAGTACCTCTGTGCAGGATTATTCGGCGATCACGGTTGAATTTGGGACCGATGTAAAAGTGGATGTGGCGGTCCAGAAGGTGAAGGATGCCATGGATAAGGCCAAACAGGATCTGCCGACAGATCTTACGCAGGAGCCGACCGCAATGGAAATCAGTTTCTCGGAGGTGCCGATCATGTATGTGAACCTGAGTGGCGATTACGACGCGCAGCGGTTGAAAAAGTTTGCGGATGACCTGCAGGACAAGCTGGAAGAGCTGCCGCAGATCAACCGGGTAGATCTTGTGGGTGCACCGGAGCGGGAGTTCCAGGTGAATGTGGACAATGCGCGTATGCAGGCTGCCGGGATCACTTTTACGAATATTTCCGATGCGATCAAATATGAAAACATGGATATATCCGGCGGACAGCTGGATGTGGGTAATATGCAGCGGAACCTTCAATTAAAAGGACAGTTCAAAACCAAGGAAGATATTGAGCAGGTGCTGGTACGGAATACTAAAGGTGCTGCCATTTATCTGAAGGATATTGCGGTTATTAAAGATACGATCAAAGACCGGGACAGCTATGCGCGGCTGGACGGGAAAAATGTGATCACGCTGAACATCATTAAAAGAAGCGGGGAGAACCTTATCGAGACCAGTGATGCAGTAAAAAAGATCGCGGAAGAAGCCAAGGCCAATTACCTGCCGAAGGATCTGGATGTACGTGTAACAGGTGATTCCAGTAACAGCACCCGTACTTCTTTTAATGACCTGGTAAACTCTATTGTCATCGGGTTTATCCTCGTATTAATGATCCTTATGTTCTTTATGGGGGTCACCAACGCATTTTTCGTGGCATTGAGTGTGCCGCTGAGTATGTTTGTGGCGTTTATCTTCCTTCCTTTCGGAAGTCTGGTTGTGGGGTCGGATATCACCCTGAACTTTATCGTACTCTTTGCGCTGTTATTTGGGTTGGGGATCATTGTGGATGATGCGATAGTGGTGATCGAGAACACGCACCGGATCTTTGTGGAAGGCAAAGGGAAGGTCAGCAGTACTGTGGCTGCCCGTATGGCTGCCGGAGAAGTATGGTATCCCGTTCTGGCGGGTACACTTACCACGCTGGCGCCCTTCTTCCCGCTGTTGTTCTGGCCGGGTATTATCGGTAAGTTCATGGTGTACCTGCCGCTGATGCTCATCTTTACGCTGACGGCCTCGCTGATCGTGGCCTTTATTATGAACCCGGTGTTCGCTGTGGATTTCATGAACCACGAAGAGCATGAAAACAAAGAGCCCAAATCAGCATTATTTAAAAAGCCTTTTTTCTGGATCGCTATCGGATTAGGCATTTTGCTGGATCTAGCCGGTGCGCCCTTCCTGGGAAATATCATTTTATTTATTGTAATTCTTGTAATACTCAATCGTTATTTCTTCGATGGCTGGATACATAGTTTTCAGAACAGGGTGCTGCCCTGGATCATGGGGCATTATGAAACCCTGCTGCGCTGGGCCCTGCACGGCTGGCGGCCGGTATGGTTGCTGCTGGGTGCGGTGGGTATGTTCTTTTTCTCACTGGTACTGTTTGGGGCTGTCGGAAAATCACCGGTATTCTTTCCCGGTGCGGATCCGAACCAGATCTATGTATACCTCAAACTGCCTACGGGTACAAGGGTGGAATATACTGACAGTATTACAAGGCAGCTGGAGCAGAAGGTGTTTAAGGTACTGGAAATGGATCCTGCCAAAAACAAGACCAATCCTATTGTGGAGAGTGTAATTACAAACGTTGCTGTGGGTGCAGCAGATCCGAACAGCGGCGACAGAAGCACCCGGAGTGAGCTGGGGCGTATACAGGTATCTTTTGTGGAGTTTGAAAAACGGCATGGCCAAAGCTCTGCACCCTACCTGGATAGCATCCGGGCGGTAATGAAAGGCATTCCCGGTGCAGAGATATCGGTAGATAAAGAAGCCAATGGCCCGCCCACTGATCCGCCGGTGAATATAGAAGTGGCCAGTGAGGATTTTGATAACCTGATAAAGACCGCAGTAAATCTGAAGAATTATCTCGACAGTATCAATACTCCTGGTGTGGAGGAATTGAAAATGGACATTGACCTCAAGAGTCCGGAGATCTCGCTTACGGTTGACCGGCAGCGGGCCCTGACAGAAGGGGTGTCCTCCGCTCAGATCGGACAACAGATCCGTACGGCGCTCTTTGGCTTTGAAGCGAGTAAAATAAAAGAAGGGGAGGATGAATATAAGATCCAGGTACGCAACAATGAACTGCAACGGAAAAACCTCGTGGATCTGCTGAACATGAAAGTGGCATTTATGGATATGTCTTCCGGTCAGTTCAAACAGGTGCCCATCGCCTCCCTGGTTAAGGTGGATTATACGAATACGCTTGGTAGTGTGCAGCGTAAGAATCAGAAACGTATGATCACCCTGCGGTCGAATGTATTGCTTACACAAGGCTATACGCCCACTGCGGTTAACCAGGAACTGACACGTCATATCGCTAACTTTAAAGGGGTAGAAGACGGCGTTACGATCAAACAGACCGGTGAGGGGGAACAGCAGGCCGAAACAGGAGCATTCCTGGGTAAGGCCCTGGTGATCGCCCTGGCCATCATCCTGGCCATCCTGGTATTACAATTCAATTCCGTAAGTAAGGCAGTGATCATTCTTACAGAGATCATCTTCAGCGTTATCGGTGTGCTGCTGGGCTTCTCATTAACAGGAATGACCGTTTCTGTGGTAATGACAGGGGTTGGTATCCTGGGACTTGCGGGTATCGTAATTAAAAACGGGATCCTGGTAATCGAGTTTGCCGACGAGTTGCGGGCGCGGGGATTAAAGACCCGTGAAGCAGTGATACAGGCGGGTAAAACGCGTATCATCCCGGTACTGCTGACGGCATTGGCCGCCATCCTGGCATTGATTCCACTGGCGGTAGGGTTTAACCTCAATTTTGTTACCCTGTTCTCCAGCCTCAATCCTCATATTTTCTTTGGAGGCGATAACGCAGCTTTCTGGAAACCACTATCATGGACCATCATTTTCGGTCTGGCATTTGCCTTCTTTATGACCCTGGTGCTGGTGCCAAGCATGTATCTGATAGCCGAAAGGCTCCGGAGGCCGATGCGGAATACTTATGGTGGAAAATGGGTTTCGTTTATGGGAATACCGCCATTCATCTTCATCTTCTTTATTATGATGATCATTTCCCGGTTTATACAGGGCAAAAAAGTGTACCGGAGAAGATTGAAGCTGGCCAATCAAAAAGATAAAGTGAACGAAGCTTTTGTCGGAAGCTGGTTTTAGATAACCATTAACCTTTGAATAGATGACAAACGGTGATCCCTCAAAGATCACCGTTTGCTTTTGTATAAGCGGATTGTTGCTTTTATAAGACCATTCATTCACTGATCCCAATAAAAAAAGCCCCTGTAAGGGGCTTTCGTATCGTTACGAAAATAAATTAGTACCGATCGCGGTATCCGCCACCGCCTTTGTTGTATCCGCCGCCGCCCTGGCCAAAGCTTCTTTTCTTAAAGCCACCGCTGCTTGAGCCACCTTCTTTCGGACGGCTTTCGTTCACAACAATGTTCCGGCCATCAACCTCAGTGCCGTTTAATGCATCGATGGCAGCTTTTGCTTCTTCATCAGAAGCCATTTCTACAAACCCGAAGCCTTTGCTTCTGTTTGTAAACTTATCAGCTACAATTTTTGCAGATGTTACTTCCCCATAAGGAGCGAATAAGTTTTGCAGATCCTGGTCTTTCAGGTTCCAGCTTAGGTTTCCTACGTAAATGTTCATTTTATTTGAATTTAAAAAAATAAAAGAGTGCTAAAACAGTACCAAATTCAATGAACATTAAAAATATTCTGAAGCTTTTTACTGAAAGAACACTGTATTCTATATCAAATATAGGCTAATTTCTTTGCCATCAAATTTTTTTTTGGGGGAAATAACAAAAAAAACACACCAAAATGGTGTGTTTTTTTATAAAACTTTAAAAAACAGGTATTATTCTGCTACAACTTCAAATTCAACCGCTGTACTGTGACCTGCGCCGAAATCAATCGTCGCTTTATAGGTACCCAGTTCTTTAATATCATCAGAAATGTGGATCTTCTTGCGATCGATCTCATAACCTTTTTGCTCGCGGATGGCGCGGCTTAATTGCAGGTTGGTCACACTTCCGAAGATCTTACCACTGGTTCCGGTTTTTGCACCCAGTTTTAAAGGAGCAGCGTTTAATTTAGCGATAACGCTATTGATCTCGGCCAGCATTGCTTCTTCTTTTTTGCGGGCCTGTTTCAACCGCTCTTCCAGCTGTTTTTTGTTGCTGTTGCTGTTTTCTACAGCTAATTTACGGGGGATCAGATAATTACGGGCATACCCGTTTTTTACGGTTACTACCTCGTTGATAGCACCCAGATTATCCACATCCTGGATCAGAATTACTTCCATTGTTATTTTTTTAGCTCCCGGCGCCCAATCGATGATTGTGACTGTCTTCCCGAAAAACGGGAGTTAGGGATGGTTACTAATTGCTTGACTTACGGATCATTGCACATGATCCGGTCAGGGCTATTTTAAAAGATCTGTTACGTAGGGTAATAAAGCCATTTGACGGGCTTTCTTAACCGCATCAGAAACACGACGCTGGAATTTCAGGCTGTTTCCGGTTAAACGGCGGGGTAACAGTTTACCTTGCTCGTTCAGGAACTTTTTCAAAAACTCAATGTCTTTGTAGTCCACATAGCGGATGCCATATTTTTTAAAACGACAAAACTTCTTAACGCGTTTGTCGGTCTTAATGGCCGTCAGATATTTGATTTCATTCTTTGCCATAATATTAAGCCTCCACTGCTTTTTCGGTTCCTGTTTTTACGCCACTATTCTTTTTTGCATTATACTCAACGGCGAATTTATCGAGTTTAGTGCAGAGGTGACGAAGTACATTCTCGTCACGTAAAAGCTGGATTTTCAGCTTTTCATTGAAGTCGGATGGCGCAGTGTATTCCAGAACCCAGTATAAACCAGTGGTTTTTTTCTGGATCGGGTACGCCAGTGATTTCAGTCCCCAGGGATTTTCATGCACGATGGTTCCGCCTGCTTCAGTTACCAGGGTGGCAAACTTTTTCTGCGCAGCTTTGAACTCATCTTCGCTTAAAACCGGGGTAAAAATCACCATCAATTCATAATTGTTCATTACCCAAATTGTTTTTTAATAAAAAATAAATAACCTCAGGGTTTTCCTAAGGGGCTGCAAAGATAGGAAATTTCTGATTTTATCACGGCTTATTTAGGCGGCCACCTGTTTTTACCAGCAGTCAACGGGGCGGGATGAGACATTCTCAACCTGGAAAGATTGTCGGGGCCTTATTATTACACTTCTCATCATTGATTATTAATGAATTGTAAATATTAAACACCTCAATATTCTTCTGATGGCCGTATATCTTCTACTTTTAGCTGCAGGTTTTTCTGTCCCTGCCATTCATTTTCCTCTATTTTGAACACGAGGTCAAAAGGCTGCCGGCTTTGGAGGAGGGGGAATTTTGACGCCATGTTAAAGCCAATCCCGGTGAGCTGAATGCCTTTTTGCTGTACCACAAAGCGCAGGTGGTTTTCTTTGACGATACGGCTGAAGCCACTGTCGGTTACATTCCGGGCAATAAAAACGGGTGTCATATTACCGGGGCCGAATGGCTCCATTTGCCGGACAATACCATAAAAAGCCGGGGTAATTTCGGGGAAGGTGATTTCAGCATCGATCAGGATCTCCGGTACCAGCAGTTCTTCGGGAATACTTGAGGCAACTACTTCTTCAAACTTTTCGCGAAACAGCTCAATATTGGCTTTGTTTAGGGTGAGACCCGCAGCTGCAAAGTGGCCTCCGTAGCCGATCAGGTATTCACGACAGGCATGGATGGCCTCATACAGGTTGAACCCGGGAACACTTCTGGCACTTCCTGCCACGTAGTCCCCGCTTTCCGTCAGCACCACGGTAGGGCGGTAGTGATGCTCGATGAGTCGCGAAGCAACAATGCCCACCACTCCTTTATGCCAGTGTGGCTGATATACGACAGTAGATTTACGCGAGCGCCATTCGCTGTTCTGTACAATGAGCTTCAATGCTTCTTCGGTGATGCTGGAATCGGCCTCCTTACGCTCGCTGTTATCGCTATGCAATAACTCTGCATAGGAGAGTGCTTCCTCATAAGTAGCTGCCACAAAAAGCTGTACCGCTTTACGTGCATCATCCATACGACCGGCTGCATTGACCCTGGGCGCGATCATAAATACGAGATTATGGATATATAGGGGAAACCGTGTTTCACTCAGAAAGGCCAGGGCTTTGATACCGGTATTCGGCAGACGGTTGACGGTTTCCAGACCGTAATACGCAAGGATCCGGTTTTCCCCGGTTATGGGAACGATGTCGGCAGCAATAGCGGTAGCTACCAGGTCCAGGTATTGATACGGAAATCCGGAAGGCAATCCCAGTTTTTCGCAAAGTGCTGTAACCAGCTTATAACCCACGCCGCAGCCGCAAAGTTCTTTATAAGGATAAGGACAATCTTTTTGTTTGGGATTTAAAATTGCCACGGCTTGGGGTATGATCTCATCCGGCAGGTGATGGTCGCAGATCACAAAATCGATACGAAGGGTATTAGCGTAAGCCACGAGATCAACCGATTTTATCCCGCAATCCAGTGCAATGATAAGGGTACATCCGTTTTCTTTGGCATGATCGATTCCTGCTTTACTGACACCATATCCCTCCCTATACCGGTGGGGGATGTAGAAATCAACCAGGTTGTGCTGTGTTTTCAGAAAGCGGTAGAGGAGCGCTACTGAGGTGGTGCCATCTACATCATAGTCGCCAAAAACGAGTATCCTCTCCTTATTTTCAAATGCCCGGAGTATCCGGTCCGTGGCATTTTGCATGTCCTTCATCAGCCAGGGACTATGGATATGCTGGAGCTGCGGACGGAAAAAATCCTTAGCCTCATTGAAGGTTTTAATGTTCCGTTGTACCAGGATTTTACAAAGCACAGGATTGATTTTGAGCGCTTCCTGCAGGGCTGCGACTTCATTTTCGTTTGGTTGCTGTATGTTCCAACGTTTCTTCATGCCAGAAAGGCTTCTGTTTGCTCCGGGTTCGAAGCAGCAACATCTGCTTTAGTATTTTCGTTCGGTTACGTAATTTACCAGATCGATCAGACCGTTCCGGTATTCATTGTCAGGGCAGGTCTCTAAAATGGCCAGGGCTTCATTTTTATATGCATTCATTTTAGCGGTTGCATAGTCAATTCCGCCGGTTTCTTTTACCACATTTAGAATCCACTGCACTTTTTGTTTGTCATTATTATTATTTTTCACAATATTAATGATTTTTTGCCGGGTGCTCTTATCCGTGTTATTAAGGGTATAGATCAGGGGGAGTGTCATTTTCTTTTCCTTAATATCATTGCCTGTAGGTTTTCCTACATCTTCGCTGGCATAGTCAAAGAGGTCATCCTTTATCTGAAAGGCAATTCCCGTTTTTTCACCGAAAAGTCTTGCTTTCTCAGTGGATTCCTCATCTTCCGTGACCGACCAGGTGCCGGCGCTGCAGGCGGAAGCGAGGAGGGAGGCCGTCTTATTTTTGATGATATCGTAGTAGATCGCTTCTTTCAGGTTGAGCGACCGGGCTTTTTCCAGCTGCAGCAATTCACCTTCAGCCATTTTCTGGATGGCATCGGACATGATCCGGAGCATCCGGTAGTCGCCATGTTCCAGTGATAACAGGAGCCCGGTTGCAAAAAGATAATCGCCAACCAGCACGGAGGCCTTGTTTTTCCATAATGCGTAGGTCGAAAAAAAGCCCCTTCTTTCATAGGAATCGTCCACCACATCATCATGTACGAGCGATCCTGTATGCAGGATCTCCACGAGGGAGGCGGCTCTGTAGGTCGCCTCAGTGGTAGGGCCGAACAGTTTGGCGGACAAAAAAACAAACATCGGCCGTAATTGTTTACCTTTCCTTTTAACAATATAGCGCATAATCCGGTCCAAAAGGGGCGTATTGCTCTTGACAGACTGGTTAAAACGCTCTTCGAAGTTTTCTAACTCAACTTTTATAAGGGATGTGGGAAGCTTCATTGTCAACACATAATTAGGGGCAAAATAAGGCTAAATCCGCCAAATAAGGAGGATTTAAAGCACTCATTTTTAATTGAAAATAAAGAAGAAACAGTGAAAAAATTATTATTTTTTTTGGTTAAAAATTTGTTTATTTAAGAAATGGCTCTAAATTTGCTATTCATTTTAGGAAATCGTTTTTAAATCTTAATCCTTAGTTATGACAAGCAAAAAGTACACATTATTGGCAGGTCTAGGCTGCCTGATTGCGTCTACAGGGTTTGCCCAGGTAAGCCCTTCGCATCCGTACACAGCGCCTCATCCGCTGTACGGTACTTATTCTGTTACTGACTCGAATTATTATTCTGGCAAAAAACTGCAACAGCATAATGATTTCATGGTTGGTACAAGCGATTATCCCGCTAAACCGAAAGACATGTGGGAAATCGGTATTAAAGGTGGATCTTTCACTGTAAACGGTGATGTAGATGCACGCTTTTTAAAATCTTATGGTTTTGGTGGACATATCCGTAAGTCTCTGGGACATGTAATGTCTTTGAGATTAGAGTATGTTTATGGTAGCGCTGCTGGCCTGAACTGGAGACCTTCCAGCCCGAATAGCTATCGACCCGGAGCTGGTACTGGAAATCCGTGGGCAGCAGCAGGGTACACTGATCGTATCTATAACAACTATCGCACAAAATCTCAGGATCTTTCTTTACAGGCGCTGTTTAATTTAGGCAATATTCGTTTCTATAAAGCGCAGACTGGTGCTACGATCTATGCACTGATCGGTGGTGGTGTTAATACTTTTAGAACTACTGTGAACGCGCTGAATGGTAACAGTCCCTATTCCTTCTCTGGTGGAACTCAAGATCAGCCGAACAAAAAAGATGAACTGGATCGTTTAAAAGATCTGTTTGACGATTCTTATGAGTCTCCTGCTGAAAGAGATCCAAGTGTAAAATGGAGCAAAACATTTGCTGGTTATATCACTCCTTCTGCAACAGCAGGTGCTGGTATCGCCTTCAGACTTTCTCCCCGTGTAAACCTGGCAATTGAAGATCGCGTAATCTTTAATCTGAAAGCTTCTGACCTGTTAGATGGCCAGCGCTGGACAGAGCAAGGTGTCCCAGGAACTACAGGTGTGTTGTCTTCCGACAAAGATTTCTTCAACTACCTGACTGTAGGTCTGAACTTTAACCTGGGTAACAAATCCAAAAGAGTTGAGCCCCTGTACTGGTTGAACCCGCTGAACTATGCTTACGGTGAACTGCGTCGTGTACCTGAAATCGTTCTTCCTGATTCTGATGGAGACGGTGTAACTGACCAATTCGACCAAGAGCAAACTCCTGCTGGTTGCCCGGTTGATACACATGGTGTAAGCCGCGATACAGATGGTGATGGCGTTCCTGATTGTAAAGATAAAGAACTGATCACTCCAACTATTTGTCAGCCGGTTGATGCAGATGGTGTTGGTAAATGTCCCTGCCCTGGCCCTGAGTGTGGTGTTGTTAAAAATGACGACTGTGCTACACAATTAGGTGCTCTGCCCAGCGTACATTTCAATGCAAACTCTAACAAACTGTCTGACGATGCTACTGCTACTTTAGCTACTGTAGCTTCCAAGCTGAGAGCAAACCCGAACTGTAAAGTTGTTGTGGTTGGCTACTGCGCTGCTACAAAACGTCAACAGCAGTTAAGCTGGGATCACGTAAATAAAGTGATCACTCACTTACAGGAAAAAGAAGGCATCAGCGGAGACAGATTTATCTTCTCTTCTGGTCAGGAAGGTGGCGACTGCGACACTGTAGATATCCGTGCAGCAGCTCCTGGTGAAGATGGACCCAACACTGTGGCTCCTCCTCATCCGAATCTTCGCAAAAAATAGTAACTTTTTGCTATAACAAATATAAACCCCTCCCGCTTGGGAGGGGTTTTTGTTATGTGTCCACTCCCCCTTAAATTAATGATCCTCGATTTTCGAGGTGCTGGGAGCCGTTACAGCAAGGCTGCAAAGGCTGCTGATGGTGCTTTAAGCAGATGGGACATTAAGTAGAATAACACCATCAACGCAACAGATCGAATACCTTTTATTGGCATAACAATTTCGGTTCATTGAACTGCATGGTGCGTATTCATTCCTCGAGGGCCTTTCAGGGGCCAGGAGAAGTCTGGCAACAAAATATACGGTAAAAAGCTCTATAACGGCGCAGGCTGCATATCTGGTGAGCGCCAATAGTTGCCCCATCTTTTTACAATAAATCTGGCAAAAATAAAAGCCGGCCCAATCGAGCCGGCTTTATCTATTTATAAACTGCTTTTATTCAAAAGACATCAAAACGGATTGTTCCTTAGACTCCAGAATGGAATGGCCCATCAGGAATTCGTCTACTTTCCGGGCGCATTCGCGCCCTTCACTGATCGCCCATACAACCAGGCTTTGGCCCCTTCTCATATCACCGGCAGTAAATACTTTGGGTATATTGGTCTTGTATTCCTGTTCGGTGGCTTTTACATTTCCCCTGTTGTCCAACTCTGTATCCAGTTCTTCCAGCAGCCCCTGGTGTTGGGGGTGTACAAATCCCATTGCCAGTAATGCCAGTTCACAAGGCATTTCACGCTCCGAGCCTGGGATCTCTGTAAACTGGGCAGGCTTTCCGGGTTCAGGGGTCTTCCATTCCAGATCAACAACAACAAGTGATTTAAGATTTCCATTGTCATCGCCTTTAAATTCCTTGGTGGCAATGGACCAATGACGGTTGGCACCTTCCTCATGACTGGTAGTTGTTTTCAGCAGCATGGGGTAGGAGGGCCAGGGCATGATATCTGTCCGTTCTGTAGGGGGCATGGGTAATAACTCAAATTGTGTTACGGAAACCGCTCTGTGCCGGTTGCTGGTTCCTACACAATCGCTTCCGGTATCACCTCCTCCGATTACCACAACATTCTTTCCTGTCGCCAGTACTTCCCCTGTTAAAATATTGCTTTCTATGTCGCTGTGCGCCAGAAAATCCTTTCCGTCCACGCGTTTATTATTCTGTTTCAGGAAATCCATGGCGAAATGCACCCCTTTTAATTCGCGGCCCGGAATGGGAAGATTACGGGGAACTGTGCTACCACCGCACAAGACCACTGCATCATAATTGCGCAGCAGGTCATGAACACTTACATTCTTACCCACGTTGGAGTGGCAACGGAACTCAATACCTTCTTCCTGCATTACTTCGATACGACGGTCGATCACCCATTTCTCCAGTTTGAAATCCGGAATGCCATACCGGAGGAGCCCACCGGGTTTCTCATCCCGCTCAAAAACTGTTACATTATGTCCTGCATAGTTCAACTGAGCAGCTGCAGCAAGACCAGAGGGGCCGCTGCCCACTACCGCTACTTTTTTACCAGTACGGATATTGGGGCCTTTTTTGGAAACAAAACCGCGATCAAACGCGATTTCAATGATGTGCTTTTCGATCTCTTCAATAGCGATCGGCGGCTGATTGATGCCCAGCACACAGGCCGATTCACAGGGTGCGGGGCATATCCTCCCGGTGAACTCCGGAAAATTATTGGTCGAACTTAAAATATCGTATGCCTCCTTGTATTCTTTACGATAAACGGCATCATTGAATTCCGGGATCACATTACCCAGCGGACAACCACTGTGGCAAAAAGGAACACCACAGTCCATACATCTTGCGGCCTGGTTGTTTAGTTTATCTTCAGGAAATAATTCAACAAATTCTTTATAGTGCTGAACACGCTCTGTTACTGCTTTCTTTTGGGGAGTTTCTCTCGAAAACTCTAAAAATCCTGTTGGTTTACCCATTCAATTTGATATTTGAGTCCCGATAGCTATCGGGATGAGATTTAAAATTTCTACAGTTATGCCAATTGTTTTTGCTCTTCTTTTGCCAGTAAAACTTTTTTGTATTCCGAAGGGAACACCTTTACAAAGTTCTTCAGCTGGTTTTCAAAATCATCCAGAATGAATTTGGCCACCGGGCTGCTGGTGTACTGGTAATGCCTGGTGATATACTGGTTCAGGAATTGAGCATCCACATCATTTACAGGGTCCAGCTCCACCATTTCTTTATTGCAATTATCCGCAAATTTCTGGCTGGCATCATATACATATGCGAGACCCCCGCTCATACCAGCAGCAAAATTGCGGCCGGTATTGCCGAGGATAACTGCCCGGCCTCCTGTCATGTATTCACAGCCGTGATCACCAACGCCTTCTACCACTACAGTAGCACCGGAGTTCCGAACTGCAAAACGTTCGCCGGCTTTGCCGCGGATAAAGCCTTCACCGCTGGTGGCACCATAAAATGCCACATTGCCAATGATGCTGTTTTCCTCGGCCACAAAGCCTGCTTTGGCATCCGGATAGGTGATCAGTTTTGCACCACTAAGCCCTTTACCAAAATAATCATTGGCGTCGCCTTCCAGTTCAAGTGTAATACCTTTGTTGCAGAAAGCGCCAAAACTCTGTCCTGCGGTTCCTTTCAGCTTAAGATGTACCGTATCTTCCGGCAGACCTTCTGAACGGTATTTTTTGGTGATCTCGTGCGAGAGGATGGTTCCTGCTGCACGATCTGTATTTACAATATCAAAAGCTGCTTTGATCGCGGTTCCGTTTTCAATTGCCGGTTTTGCGGCTTCCACAAATTTCCAGTCAAGCACCGATTTAATACCATGATCCTGCTCCTCAGAATGATACAGGCCAATACCCTCTTCTTCTTTCTGCCGGTAAAGGATGGGTGATAAATCAAGATTTTTATATTTCCAGTGGGTGATTCCTTCGCGTACTTTCAGATCATTTGATTGTCCGATCATTTCTTCTACGGTCCGGTAGCCCAGTTCTGCCATTACCTCGCGCATGTCTTCCGTAAGGAACTTAAAGAAATTTACCACATGATCCGGGTTTCCGGTAAACCGTTTTCTCAATTCGGGATCCTGTGTAGCCACACCAACAGGACAGGTGTTCAGATGGCATTTACGCATCATGATACAGCCTTCCACGATCAATGCAGCAGTTGCCACACCCCATTCCTCAGCGCCCAGCATCGCGGCAATAACAATATCCCGCCCGGTGCGCATCTGGCCGTCGGTCTGCAGCACTACGCGGCTTCTCAGTTTATTTTTAACCAGGGTTTGCTGTGCTTCAGCCACACCCAGTTCCCAGGGTAATCCGGCGTGCCGGATCGAGCTCATCGGCGATGCACCGGTACCTCCGTCATGACCCGCAATCAGCACCACATCGGCCTTGGCCTTGGTAACTCCTGCGGCAATAGTACCTACTCCGGCCTTGCTCACCAGCTTTACATTGATGCGGGCATGCCGGTTGGCATTCTTCAGATCGAATATCAGCTGCGCCAGGTCTTCAATAGAGTAAATATCATGGTGCGGGGGAGGTGAGATCAACCCTACTCCCGGTGTCGCATGACGGGTCTTGCCGATCCAGTCATCCACTTTATCACCGGGAAGCTGTCCGCCTTCACCGGGCTTGGCACCCTGGGCCATTTTGATCTGCAGTTCATCGGCTTCAGTCAGGTAAAGACTGGTTACCCCAAAACGGGCACTGGCCACCTGTTTGATGGCACTGCGCATGCTGTCGCCATTTTCAAGCGGTGTGTAACGTGCTTCATCTTCACCACCTTCACCGGTATTGCTTTTACCACCCAGGCGGTTCATGGCAACAGCCAGCGTCGTATGCGCTTCCCAGCTGATGGAACCAAAGCTCATGGCTCCTGTGGCAAAGCGTTTATAAATATCCGCTGCGGGCTCTACCTCGTCAATGGAGATCGGTTTCCGTGTCCGTTTGAAATCGAGCAGTCCCCGGAGCGTGATCGCCTTTGTGGTCTGATCATTTACCAGCTTCGTATATTTCTTAAAAATGTTGTAGTCATTCATTTTTGTTGAATACTGCAACAGGTGAATCGTCTGCGGATTGAAAAGATGTGCTTCCCCTTTCCGTTTCCACTGGTAGAAACCACCGGTGGGCAACTGGTCTACGGGTGAAGGTTTCTGGCTGAATCCAAAATGATGTTTGGTCACCGCCTCGCGTGCAATTTCATCCAGTCCCATTCCTTCGATCCGGGAAGTAGTTCCCGTAAAGTATTTTCTTACTACGGCCTGGTTCAGACCAATGATCTCAAAGATCTGTGCTCCCTGGTAAGATTGCAGGGTGGAGATCCCCATTTTGGAAAAGACCTTTAGTAAACCGTCGCTAACCGCTTTGATATAATTCTTATTTAATTCATCAACGGAAAGAGTGGTCTTCAGTTTTCCGCTTTCTTTCAGATTACGGATCGTGGAGAATGCCAGGTATGGGTTGATGGCAGTGGCACCAAAGCCCAGCAAGCAGGCAAAATGATGTACTTCCCAAACATCTCCGGCTTCCACCACCAGGCCTACCTTGCCCCGGAGACCTCTCCGGATAAGATGATGATGCACCGCTGCTATAGCCAGCAGTGAGGGGATCGGGGCGTGCTGACTGTCGATAGCCCGGTCCTGGAGCACCAATACCTCAAAGCCGTCATTCACCGCGTCTTCTGCATAAGAGCAGATACGGTCAAGCCCTTTTTCCAGGGAGCCCGGTTTCCCATCTGCCCTGAAATAACATTGGAGGGTCTTGGCCTGGAAGGTGCCGGTATCGATGCTCCGTAAGGTCTCTAATTCGAAATTATTCAGCACCGGCTGCTTGAGCGCTACCACATGGCAATCCATTTCATCTTCTACCAGCAGGCTTCCGTTGTCGCCAACAAATGTGGCCAGCGACATAACCATGCGTTCCCGGATCGGGTCGATGGGCGGATTGGTTACCTGTGCAAACAGCTGTTTGAAATAAGAGCTCAGGTGCTGGGGCTGATCGCTCAGTACCGCCAGCGGGGTATCCACACCCATGGCACCGATGGGCTCCTTGCCCGTAACAGCCATGGGCGCAATAATATTTTCAACATCTTCCGAAGTATACCCGAATGATTTCTGATACCGGAAAATCTGGTCTTCGCTCAGATTGGTGAACATCACCCTTGGTTCGGGCAGTTCATTCAGTCGGATCTTGTGCTTATTCAGCCAGTCGCCATAAGGTTTTTGAGAACAGATCTCCTGTTTCAGTTCCTCATCGCTGATGATCCGTCCCTGTTCCATATCCACCACAAACATCTTACCCGGCTGCAGGCGCCCTTTTTCGATTACAAGACTTTGATCCACAGGGAGTGCACCGGTTTCTGAGGCCATAATCACCCTTCCGTCGCTGGTAACACAATAGCGAGAGGGACGTAAACCGTTCCGGTCGAGCGTAGCACCAATGATCTTGCCGTCGGTAAAGGAAATGGAAGCCGGGCCGTCCCAGGGCTCCATCAGACAGGCATGAAACTCGTAAAAAGCTTTTTTAACAGGGTCCATATCCTCATTGCCATCCCATGCTTCGGGGATCAGCATCATCATTACATGCGGCAGGGAACGGCCGGTAAGGGCCAGTAGTTCGATCATATTGTCCAGACAAGCAGAGTCACTCTGGTCATTGCTTACAATAGGCACCAGCATATCCATCTCTTCCTGTGTGAACAGGGGCGAATCAAAACTGTTCTCGCTGGAGCGTAACCAGTTCAGGTTTCCCTGCAGGGTATTGATTTCACCATTATGGGCAATAAAGCGGAACGGCTGTGCCAGTCGCCAGGATGGGAAGGTATTAGTAGCAAAGCGGGAGTGTACCAGCCCGAAAGCACTTACCGTCCTGTTGTCTGTAAGATCTTTATAATAAGTACGTACCTGGAAACTGGTAAACTGTCCTTTATAAATGACTGTTCTGCAGGAAAGCGAGCTGATATAAAAACCGATCGGATCCTTTTTTACCGCATTGGTGGTCAGGTGTGTGGCATATTTGCGCAGCACAAAAAGCTTGCGCTCAAACTCTTCGGCTGTCTTGATATTGTCCGGCCGCTGAAGGAATACCTGCTCAATGTCCGGTTCTACAGAAAGTGCGGAAGAACCAATGCCATCCGGATTCACCGGCACATTGCGCCAGCGGATGACCTTCATGTGCATTTTTTCCGCCGCGCGGGTAAAAATATCGCGGCATTCTTCCCGGGCTTTTACCTCTTTCGGGAAAAAGACCATGCCTACTGCGTACTCTTCAACTGCCGGAAGGGAGATACCCATCTGAAGACACTCGTCATAAAAAAGTTCATGCGGGATCTGAATCATTATCCCCGCACCGTCCCCTGTATTGGGCTCGTAGCCGCAGGCGCCCCTGTGATCCATGTTCTCCAGGACCGTAAGCGCATCCGAAATGGTCTGGTGGTTCTTATTGCCTTTTATGTTGGCAACAAAACCAATACCACAGGCATCACGTTCAAACGAAGGGTCGTATAATCCTTTTTTTTCTGTCATGTTTTTAACAAACGATTTTTAATAAATAAGTTTGGCTTTTCAATACAGAGTGGGCAATCGAGCTGTGTAAATTAATAAAAAATCTTCTTATTTAGACAATAGCCACCCGAATCGATAAAAAAATTGAAATTTTTTAACAATATGTGTATTTTTTATTATTTTTTTCAATAAAAAACAAGTCACTTTAAAAGTGATTCAGGGTGTTTTTTCTTCTGCCAGAAATCGTTCAACGGGAAAAAACCGGATCAGAGGAAAGCCGTTTTTCTGAAATTTATTGCTACTTTTATTACCTGACTTTATTCAGCGGGCATAAACTTCAACCTATGCGTTTTTTTGATTTTTTTAATGGCACAAATAAAAAGGACCCTGCCATAAAAACACCAGATACCGGCCTTACCGGCCAGGAAAAGGAGCTCCGGGAGCAGGCTGCAGCCTTTCTCCGAAAATATGCGCCACGGTACCCGGGGCTCGATTATTCTGTCAAAAGCCTGGCCATACTGGAAGACCTGCTGAATGATGCGAGCGGATTTTATGGCGAAATGACCAGTTCCCAGCAGCAAAAGATCATCGAAGGAGCGGGGGCCTATCTTTTTGAAGTAGCCCGCAGTAATGTTGGTGGTACCTATTACTGGTACCAGAAACTGAACCAGCCGATACTGATTACCGGGCAGCCGGAATTTGAAAGCGGGATCCTGGCATTTAACCAGGTGCGTAACCGGTTGAAAAATGGTGTTGAAGACAGTATCCCTGTTTATTTTGAAGGATACCTGGATTGTGTACAACAGCGCCGGTCTGCTATTATTATATAAAAAGGACCGATCTGACCAGTGCCGGCTCCCTGACAGAACTGCGTTTCAACAGCTGACATTTGGAGGCCCTGAACGGAAAGGGCAGGTCTCCATAACCACCCGGATCATTTGTACTAAAAAACAACAAACAGCTCAGTCAGCGGATGGTTTGAAATAATAGTTATCGTCCAGTAAGTATATGCTCTATTTTTAGTGTCTGTATATACGCATGCAACAATCATCTATTCAGCTTTTGTTCCGGGAAATAAGCCTGGGACAAAAGGAGGCTTTTAACCGGCTGTTTTACGACTTCTACGAACGGCTGGTGCAGTTTGCAGTGCAGTACACCAAACAACCCGAACCTGCCGAAGAAGTGGTTTCTACGGTATTCGTAAATATCTGGCAGAAGCGTGAGCGGCTTGCTGCCGTTAAAGCACCGGAGGTATATCTTTTTGTTGCTGTCAAAAATGGATGCCTGAACTTCCTGCGGCGATCTTCAAAAACAATAAGAACCGGTCCGGATACCGCAGAGCTTCCGGAAGGTTGCCGGAGTGACGGTGCCGAGTACAAAGAACTGGAGGTGATGATCAGTAATGCTATTGACCGGTTGCCCGTACAACGGCAGCTGATCTTCCGGCTGATCCGGGAAGAGGGGCTGAAAGCAAAAGAAGTGGCGGCGATCCTATCGGTCTCAGTGCGGACCGTTGAGAGCCAGCTTTACAAGGCGGTTAAAAGCCTCGCGGCGGCGTTGAGTGATTATCTGGGATACCATCCGCAACGCGACGGCCATCTGCGGGAAAAACTTTTTTCATTATTTTTTTAGAACCGGTAAGTAGAACCAACCAATTTTTTGTCCTTTTAAATGAAGCAATAATAATATGGACAGGGAAACATTTTTAACCTTGTTATCGAAAAAGATGAGAAATGAACTTTCGCCGGATGAGGAAGCACAGTTTCTGATTTGTGTGAAAGAGAATGACCGGTACCGCCAGCTTGCTGAAGCGATTGGAAACAGCAGCCGGCAGCGCATCGCCGTAGAAGGGATGGAAGGAAAACTAAAGGCGATCTGGGCGCGCATCGAAACGGCGCCGGAGCTGAAGACCAGACGGCCTTCTTTTTTACAGCCGCCTTTTTTCAGGATAGCGGCTGTATTGATCCTGGCAGCAGGTATAGGACTGGCGATCCGTTATTATTTCAAACCATTAAAAGATGACCCGATGATCGTATTGCAAACCACCAATGAAAAATTGTATACGACGTTGCCCGATGGAACGCAGGTAACGCTGAACTATCATTCCCTGCTGGAATACAATACGGACTTTGGTGATGAGAAACGGAAGATCATCCTGCAGGGGGAGGCTTTTTTTGATGTGACCGAGAATAAGAAAGTGCCGCTACAGGTGCTGGCCGGCCCCCTGGTGGTGGAGGTAAAAGGAACGGCGTTTAATGTGAATGCTTACAAAACCAATCCGGACGTGAAAGTGGTTTTGCTGAGAGGTGCTATCGAAGTATCAAGAAGAGGTGAGCAAACCGATAAGGTTTTATTGAAGCCGAATCAGTGGTTGCTGGCGCCTAATACAGGTTCAGGCGCTGTACATTTTAGTATCGACTCCGTTGATCAGGCCCTCGTTCGGCAGATGCACTGGAAAGACGATTCGCTGGTGTTTAAAAAGGAAAAACTGGAGGCGATCGCATTGCAGCTTGAAAAAAAATATGGAGTAACGATAGCAATAGAAAATGAAACGCTGAAAGCGAAACGGTTCAGCGGTATGCTGATCAATGAGAGTCTGACTGAAGGGCTGGAGGCGCTCCGGCTGGCATATCCCTTCAGCTATAAAATCGAAAATAAAAAAGTGAAGATCCGGTAAACAGTGGTTTGTAACAATTCTGAAAAACCGGCGTATAAAGTGTAATTAAACTTCATGAAGTTGTTAAGGAGGGGCCTCTTTATTGTTATCATAACTGTGCTGGCGGCAACTGCATACCCACAGGATAAAAAGATCTCGATCACTGCATTCGATCAGCCACTCAAATCCGTACTCGATGCAATTCAGCAGCGCAGCGGTTATAATATCATTTACAGTGATGAAATCGTCCAGGATTCAATAAAGGTGAATATTGATGTCAGCCAGCAACCGGTTGGGCAGATTCTGGACAGCCTGCTGCAACCGAACGGATTGTTCTATGCCAATCGCGATGCCGGTATGATCGTGATCGGAAGTACAGAGTTAAGGGAACAGAACCGGGCAGCCCGGACGCGTACCAGGGAACTGAAAGGGCGGATCGTGGATGCAGATGACCGGCCCGTGCCCTATGCATCTATCATGCTGCTGGAGGAGGACAAAAATGTTTCAGGTACTTCGGGGGAGAAGGACGGCAGCTTCAGTGTCCGGTATACATTTGAAGAAGGGATGGTTTATAAATTGCAGGCATCATCCATAGGATACCTGCCTTCGGTAACTACGTTTCAGTTTTCAGATACCCTGCAAATACCGCCCCTGGTACTGCAAAACGATAAAACAGCAATGCGTATGGTAACCGTGGAAGCAGCGAGGCCTTTTGTGGAACGGCGCGCCGACCGGTACATTGTCAATGTGGAGGGTTCACCGCTGGCGGATGGGAATAATGCACTGGAAGTGTTGCAAAAAACACCAGGTATATGGGTAGACCCCAACGGGGCAATCCGAATAAATGGTACCGGGACGGTAACCGTTATGATCAATGATGTGACACAGCGGATGTCCGCAGCTGATCTGGCAGAATACCTCCGTACCATCCGGTCGGAAAATATCAAAAAAATCGAAGTGATCGCTAACCCTCCCGCAGAATATGAAGCTTCCGGCACCGGGGGGATCATACATATTGTTCTGAAAAAGGCCAGGGACGAGGGTTTTACCGGTCAGGCCTCGGTGGTTTACAAGCCACAGAAAGGAAAACCGTACATGTCTTCCGGTATTACAGCACAGTATAAAATAAAAAAGTTATACCTTTTCGGGAACGGATTTCTTTCAAAGGAGGAACAGGTATATTATGCGCGTACCATTAATGATTATAAGGATGGTTCTTCTTATGATGGCGTAACCGATCGTATCAACAGGAACCGGCAAAGCAGTTACCTGGCAGGACTTGTATATGATATTTCCGATAAGCAATCCGTGAGCTTTCAGGGAGGCTCCACCCTGGTGAACCTGCGGCGGTATTTTAAGACCGGCATCGTTTTAAAGGACAGTGCCGGCATTCCTGTAACCGGTTATTCAGTGACCAACTGGCGGCGCATCCCGGCATTAACAACGGCAACCCTTAACTATAGTTATAAACTGGACACGCTGGGCTCGATGTTTAAACTGCTGGCAGATTATGTAAGAGGAAAGAAGACAGAGGACATGGATGTTACATCTGCTTACACAGATCCGCTTCGCGATACCGTTTACCGGAACCAGTACCCCAGCAGTACGGAAATTTACAGTGGCCAGGCGGACTATGTAAAACAATTCAGTTCCCGTATCAAGTTGCAGACCGGAGTGAAATATGTAGCAACGCGAAGGGACAACACCGTTACAACTGAATACCCGGGCGATCAGGGCTGGACGGCAGATCCGGCGGCAAGTAATCAGTTTATCTATGATGAGAATCTGTTAATGGGATATGCGGCAGCAGAGCGCTCTGTACAACGCACCAGTATCAAGCTGGGTGTAAGGGCAGAAGAGACCTATATGAAAGGAAATAATGTTACATCCGGCCAGCAATTTTCCCGGAGATACCTCAACCTGTTCCCCTCTGCATTTATATTACAGAATCTGAACCGTAAATCTGTTCCGGCTTCCCTCTCCTTTAGTTATAGCCGCAGGATCCGAAGGCCACAGTTCGGCGACCTGAATCCCTTCCGGCTGCGCATCGGCGATTACAGTGTGGTGGTTGGTAACCCCGACCTGCTGCCTGAATATTCGAATAATTTTAAACTGGGGTATAATTTCTGGAAAGGTTATATGGCCAGCCTTCAGTACCAACGTACCAGTAATATCATTGCCGAATTTGCCAACCCGCAGGAAAATGGAGTGATCGAGTACCAGACGCGGAACTTTGATCACCGGGTAACGTATGGGGCTTCATTATATGCCCCGGTAAAAATCACAAAATGGTGGACCGCTAATACTTATGCCGGTGTTTTTTATACGGCCTATATCATCAATGATTTTGAGCTTGCTCAAACGACCCTGAACCTGAATACCTATCAGGTTTTTACGCTGAAAAGCAATATTGATTTTACACTTTCCGCTATTTACAGTTCCCCGTATGTGGCAGGCAATACAAAAAATGCCTCTTTGTTTATAACCGATGTGTCCGCAGGCAAAAAATTCTTTGATAACAAACTGCGTGTGCGGGTAATGCTTACCGATATATTCAATACGTTCCGGGAAAAATCCCTAACTACTTTTAACGGTGTCCGGATCGATTTTTACCAGAAGCGGCCTACCCGTGCTGTTGGTATCTCGGTGAACTATATCCTGAATGCCGGTAAAAAAATAAAAGATAAAAAAGTAGAACAGAGCGCTGAAGAAGAAAAGAACCGTATTTAAATGATCGCGTCTATGTACCCGGAAGCGGATTTTCGGAGTGGTGGCGTAACTTAGCGGTATGCAGGATCAGCGTATCATTATAATGGGTGTTTCAGGGAGTGGTAAAACAACGGTAGGAAAGGCGCTGGCCGCAGCAAGGGGATACCGCTTTATAGACGGGGATGACCTGCATCCTCCCGGTAACATCGAGAAAATGCGGAATGGCATTCCGCTCACAGACGAAGACCGCTGGGAGTGGCTGGAGCGGATCGGTAATGAAATGGCAGAGATCAATGAAGAAGGTGTTACTGCCGTAGCTGCCTGTTCTGCACTGAGAAAGCGCTACAGGGATGTATTGCGGCACAACAGCGCTGTAATGGTGTTTATCTATCTTAAAGGAACTTTTGAACAGATACATCAGCTATTGGCAACACGTAAAGGGCATTTTATGCCTGTAAAACTGTTGGAAAGCCAGTTCGCGGCGCTGGAAGAACCGGCGAAAGACGAAGCTGATTGTTATGCGATCCCCTTGTCGGATCTTAAAGAGGAACTTGATCAGGTCAATGCAGTGCTTACCCGCAACGGCTTTTTATAAATGGTTCTGATGGACGGATATATCCGGTTTTTCTTGATTGGATAAAACAAAGCAGCTGTCTGACTGCAGGTGCTGAACAGCAAAATGAGATCTTGTCCGGCTTCTGTCGTATCCTGTACCACCGGTGTCGTATCCCGGGAAAAATATTTTAGCGTATTTTCGGTAAAATACTTGCCATGGCCCTGATAATTCTCGTATTTGGAATCCTGTTGTTGTTGCTGCTGATCACTGTTGTTAAACTTAATGCATTCATCTCCCTGATCCTGGTGACGCTCTTGATCGGTCTTTGTAACGGGATGGAGCCTGTGCAGCTGGCCCTTGCCCTGAACAAGGGAGTAGGGGATACGATGGGATCTGTATTATTAGTGCTGGGGTTTGGGGTGTTGCTGGGGGCACTGCTTACGGAAACCGGTGCCACGCAACAGATCTGCGGCGGACTGCTCCGTTTCTTTGGCCCGGCAAGGGCGAAGATCGCACTGGCGGTCACTGGTTTTGCTGTAGGGCTGGCGTTGTTTTATAATGCAGGTTTCGTGGTGCTGATACCGCTTGTGTTCATCATTGCCCGGCAAACCGGCGCCCCGTTGGTACCGCTGGCAATAGCAATGGCGGCACCACTTTCCATTACGCACGGTTTTTTACCGCCCCATCCCGGTCCTACGGCTATCGCGGCCCTTTTTAAGGCGGATCTTGGCAGAACATTGGTCTACGGTATCTGCATCGCAATCCCGACCCTTATCCTCGCCGGTATATGCTTCCCGGGGCTTTTAAAAAAAATAAAAGCGACGCCGCCTGCGGGTATGGTAGGCAGTGAGCAGGCCATGGATGTTCCCCTGCCGGGTTTTGGTATCAGTCTTTTCACGGCGCTGATCCCGGTATTGTTAATGGCTGCTGCCACTATTTGCACCCTGCTTCATATGGAAAAAAGCCGTTTGGGCGCCCTGATACTTTTTGCCGGTGAGCCGGCGATCGCCATGTTCATTGCTATTATCTGTGCCCTGTTGTTTTTAGGACTGTTCCGGAAGATCCCTGTAAAAACGTTGATGGACCGGACAGGTGGTGCTGTTCCGGCGGTTGCTTCGATCATCCTTATCGTGGCCGCAGGCGGGGCATTAAAGGAAGTGCTGATCCAGAGTAAAACGGGAGACGCCATTTCGCTGTTCTTTATGCAATCCTCCATGACGCCCCTGCTGCTGGGCTGGCTGGTGGCCACACTTATCCGTATTGCGGTAGGGTCCGCTACAGTTGCGGGTCTTACCGCAGCAGGTATCGTACAGCCGCTGATCGCTACGCTGCATGTAAAACCGGAGCTGATGGTGCTTTCCATTGGCGCGGGCAGTCTCATGTGTTCTCATGTGAATGACACCGGCTTCTGGATGTTCAAGGAATACCTGGGGCTTAGCGTTGCTGATACGTTTAAAACCTGGACTGTTATGGAATCCATTATCGGAGTGGCCGGACTGCTGGGTGTATTGCTGCTGAATGTATTGGTGTGATTTTCTTTATATGGATTAATAATTCCAGCTGCTTTTTGGATAATCCCGCAGAGGAGCAATGACCGGATTACAGATTAAAAAAAGCGGTGTTTTCTTTTCTGTCCCGCCGATTGCACAGGCTTTTGATACAGCCCTTTTATTTGGCCGCAGGCACACCGGGCAATACCGGCAGACTTTCATTACCGTTCTGGCTGACGGATTGAATGGCGAAGAAATAATTGTCTTTTGAGTAAGGGATAGTGATGGCGGTGCTGGTGGTAAAGATCTTTTTTTCCCACCGGGCACTGCTGGTTTCCCGCAGCAACAGATAGTAGCCGGAGCCGTTAGCAACAGGATCCCATTTTACCGTAGTGGAATTTTCCAGCCCTTTTGTAACGTATATGACGTTCTTTGGCACCAGCGGTGCTTTTGCAAGGTTGGCCAGTGTAACCAGATTGAGTGCCGTATTTTTTCTCAGGTACTCAAAGTCCATAAATTCCGGCAGGTCGCCATATTGCGTACCGTTCTCGGTTCGCAGGTCCTGGTGCTGGTGTTCAAAGTTCTCATTCATTTCAGTGATGCGCACGGCGGTATAACCCTTCTCAACAAACGGACTGTGGTCGCCATTGCGGAGGAACCGGTCGTTGCGGTAAACAAGCTTTACCGTCATGTTGTCTACATAACGTTCACCCACTTCTTTGAAGTAGCGCGCCAGTTGCCGCGGGGCACCATCATTTTCCAGGCCAAGAGACCGGATCTTTGCAAATCTCGCGGGATCCGTACCCAAAGGGATGCCTTCGCTGAAAACGCGTACCTGGGTATTGTTGATCACCCGGGTTTCGTTGCTGTTATTGCTCCCGATGATATCATTGTTGAGCAACGCTTCCAGCTGCCACTTTTTTTCCTGCAAACTGCTGGCCAGGAACCTGGCACCCAGCAGTCCCTGCTCTTCACCGGAGGTAGCCACAAAAACCACTGTTGCCGGGAAAGGCTGCCGGCTCATGATCCTGGCGCACTCTATTACAGCTGCTACCCCGCTGCCATCATCATTGGCTCCGGGTGCACTACCCGTCCGGTCCATTACATCGCTGCGCCGGCTGTCGAGGTGGCCGGTGATCATAAATACCCGGTGGTCCTGCGGATCGGTCCCTTTTAAAACCGCCACCACGTTCCCCAACACAAAGGAGTTGTCTACCCGTTTGCCATCGGGATTGTAGGTGATGGTATCGATAAAAGAAGAGAGCCTTTTCCCGTCGCCGGCAAATTGCCGGAATTTATGAAGCACCCATTGCTGTGCTGCACCGATGCCTTCTTTGTTTTCAGAAAGCCTGCTCAAAGTATGGCGGGTGTTGAATTGCATCAGTGCGGTAATGTATGATTTTAACGAGTCGGCAGAAACCTCTTGCACCATTTTTTCGATTACGGGGTCTTTGTGGATAATGGTTTGGGCATGAATGCGGAGCACTGAGCAGCAAATCAGGCCATATAGCATATATTTTTTTATCATACAGAAATGGATTGGAGAATTCAAAAGTAGTAAAAAGCAGGCAGGAGTTGAACACATGACATTGGTTTAGGCAGCGTACTTTTTTTACTTTAAATTTAACGCAGTATAAAAACAGAAAGGATAGCAGAAAGTGAAACTCCGACAAACTCCTAAAACGCATTTTAGTACATGCGGATTTATATTAATTACCGGGATCCTGGTATTCCTGATAGGGATCTGTTTTAATGCGGACGCAACCCTTTGGAGTATATTCATTCTTTATTATTTGTTAACCACGCTGCCTGCCGTGTATCTTCATATCCTCTATTATTTAAAAAATAAAGGAGAAGCGATTGAATTGAAGCCTGATCAGATCATTGTTTTACGATCGAGTAGGGAGCAGGTTTACACGGGTAAAGATATTTCAAAGATCATCGTCTGTAAGTCGGCAAACATGGATAACGGTATTCCAATGATGGCAGTGGAATATTATTATTACGCCGAAATCGTAATGAACAATGGGGAGAATGTGGTTATAACCTGTCTTATGTCCAGAAAAATAGACGCGATCTTAAAGGGATATCTGAATGTCTCATTTTATCGCGATAAAAATGTTTTTAGTCTGTTTAAATGGCGGAAATCAATTTCAGCTGTTACTTTATAATATCTGGTGCTCTTAAAAAGAATATAAGCCCCGCCAGTGGCAATCATCGATCATTAGTTGTACCGGAACGTACGATGTTTCTTTTAACAACCTGAAAACCGCTGTTTATGTTGAATGTCTGAATGAGAATTTTTTAAGCTTAAACCCGGAACCTGATATACAGCAGTGGCGACCTTCAACGGGAGATGCCGAAGCAGATCGGCAAGTGGTCGAGGAATTCAATCAGGGAATTTATAACTGGACAGACTATTTTCAAGAATAAACAACTAATTTTAAAAGTAAATGTTAAGTTTATATTATAAAATTTGGATCGATTGTATCGTCAGGGGTAGATCACAGGAGAATAATAAGAAAAACTGGAAAGTGATGAGTATTTTATTCATGACCTTAGCGATGTCTTTTAATCTCATTGTTTTTATAATTAGTTTTAGAAAAATTTGTAGTAAAAAGAGATTTTTATACAATTAATATTCCACAACTTAGAGGCTATTTGAAAAGTTTTGTCAGTTTTGTATTGTTATATTTTTCTCCATGCTTAATTGCCAATTATTTTTTGATTTTTAAAAATCAAAAGTATAAAGCTGTAATAGAGAAATACCCGTATAATAACGGTAAACTTTTTGTGGCATATTTTTTTATATCAATGCTGTCGCCAATAATATATATGTGGATCGGCATTTTTTTTCTATCATAACTTTAGCACTTCCGGCGTAATAATCCTGCGCATGCGAAATCATCCATCTTGTAATTGATGGTATTGGCTGTCAGGTGCGTGCCAATATTTTTTGCAGGTGAAACAGCAGAAATACACTGCAGCGGCCGGTTTACTTCTGACAAATACGCGATCTTTTGCCGAATGGAACAGTTTCTGGTCGTATAAAAGAAGCGAAGGGGAGCGATAAACAAACGTTACATGTGCTTAATAAGTTGGTATAGCGGACAATGTTATTGTACCTTTTAATACCTTTGAGGAGCGACTAAAAAATAGAAACCACACTAAAATTATATATAGTTTTATGATTGTTTTTTTTGATTTTCTATTTTACAATATCTCTAAGAAAATAGGGCTCGATAAAGAAGGGAATCCAAATTCAGATGCTGCTTTTATTCTGAGCGTGTTACAGTTTTTTAATATTAATGCCACAGTGCTTCTGATTTTAATCTTCAGAGGGTATGGCACTGAATCGATCAATAAATATGTTGCAGGAGGAATTTTATTGACTCTGATTATTTTTACCCATATCCGTTACTTCTATATCAAAAAATTCGATTATCACGCTATTGGTATGCGATGGGAAGCTAAATCGGAACGGTATAAAAGTAAATTCGACGCAATTATGTGGATTTATATTGTTATCAGTATTGTACTCTTTATCGCTGCGTTAATCAAGGCTGGCAGCTGGGGAAGATAAATGAAATATATTAAACATAACGAATGTATCTTTTAATGTGACTGGGCACACCTTATTTCGTGAATATTTTTGGTAGATATACTTTTAATTCATAAACGCCTTAAGAAGGACCTTCATACCACCGTTTCCTTATTGTATTTCAGCTTGTACTCCATCGGCGACAGCCCGGTGATCTTCCGGAATACTTCCCGGAAGGCCTTGGTATCGGAGTAACCCACCTCATACATTACCTCATTAATGGTTTTGCGGGTGGTTTCAAAAGCTTTCTTGGCTGATTCGATCTTTACCCGCTGCAAGTACTCAACCGGTGTGTTGTTGGTGGCCTTGATGAAGCGCCGGTCGAAGTTCCTCCTGCCTACCGCCAGCTTTTTTGAAAGCTCCTCAAAAGAGATCTTTTCCTCAAAATGTTCTTCGATATAAATCTGTGCTTTTTTTATCACTTCATCGCCATGCGATTTCTGCCCGGTGAAAATGGTAAAAGCCGACTGGGTATGCCGGTCGATCTCCACTTGCAGGATCTTGGAACAATAAATAGCTGTGGGGCGGTCGTAATATTTCTCAACCAGGTAAAGCAACAGGTTCAGAAAAGAAAAACCACCGCCGTTGGTATAAATACCTTCTTCGTCGGTAATGAGCTTTTCGGTTTTCAGGTGTACCCCGGGAAACAGGTCTTTGAAATTTTCGGCGGCGTTCCAGTGTATGGAGCAATTTTTTTTATGGAGCAGCCCGGTACTCGCCAGCATATAGGCGCCGGTGCACATACTGGCAACCTCAGCGCCCATTTTATACTGCTCCCTGATCCAGTCGGTGAGCAGTATGTTGCCCGCTGCCGCTTTTTTAAAGTCAATGGTCAGGGAAGGGATCAGGATCAGGTCGGTCCTGGAGATAGACGCGATATGGGCCTGCGGCTTTACGGTCAGCAGCCCGTCAAGGAATGCTGATTCGTGCGATACGCCTGCCGTTTCGATCCGGAACAGCGGATTTCTGTCAGTGGCCTGCCAGTAGTTATTGGCACAGGTAAATACCTGGTGGGCACCTACAATACAGGAAACGGTACTGGGAGCAGCTTGTGCATCGGGTATGAGGATGGTAAGATGTTTCATACATTGTTTTTTGGAGTTCAGTGATCGGAAAATATCAGCCACACAAATTCGGCAGGACATACAAAATTAAAGAAAACATCTGTCCGGATCAACCCGTTACAAAGTCTGTTTTACACCCCCTGTCCACGGGTGGGTCACACTACCTTTGGGGTAGTAAGCAGGTATTCAACAATATTTCTCATTTAAAAATATCAGAAAATGAAAAGCCAGGATTTTACAACAACAATTGCAGTGGCCGCAACACCGGAAACCGTTTTCAATGCCGTGAATAATGTGCGCGGCTGGTGGTCCGAAAATATTGAAGGCAGCACCGACCAGCTCAACAGCGAGTTTGAGTATCACTACCAGGATGTGCATCGTTCCCGGATGCGGATCACCGGACTGGAGCCCAATAAAAAAGTGGTATGGAAGGTGCTGGATAATTATTTTAAATTCACGGCGGATGAAACGGAATGGAAAGGCACGCAGGTGATCTTTGAGCTTTCCGAAAAGAACGGAGAAACAATATTACAGTTTACGCATCAGGGGCTGGTGCCGGAATATGAATGTTACAATGTATGCCATGATGCCTGGACGCACTATATCCAGGACAGCCTGAAGGCGCTTATTATTACGGGCAAAGGCAAACCGACTCCCAGGGAAACTGAAACGGGCGGCATCCCTGCTTCCCAGAAGAATGCTGTACTGAATTTGCCCGCAGGAAAAAGTATCTGTCACCGGCTGCTGATCAAAGCTCCCGTGGAGAAGGTATATGAAGCCGTAACAACCCGGGAGGGCCTGGCAGGCTGGTGGACCCCCGATACTGTGGCCCGGCCGGAAGTGGGTGCTGTATTACGATTTGCTTTTGGTCCCGATTATTTCAAAGAGATGGAGGTTCTGGAACTTCAGCCTTACAGCCGGGTGCAATGGCGTTGCCTCAAAGCATTTGAGGACTGGATCGGTACTACGCTCACATTTGAGCTGAGCCCACACAAAGACGGCTGTGTATTACTTTTCCATCACGATGGGTGGAAGGAGTATACGCCGGAGTTCGCTTCCTGCAGTTTTGATTGGGCGCTTTTTTTCCGAAGCCTGAAATTCCTTTGCGAAACCGGCAAAGGATTTCCTTACCCGGACTTCAATCAATAATATTTGTGCAGCGCCGGATTATTTCCCATTGGGTTCATATGTTTCTTTTACAGTGCCAATTGCCTCTAATAAGGCAATTTTTTTTGTACCTGGAGATGCCGGGGCCCCGGAGATGAAGGTCTAGCTAGTGGTTGGTGTGGATGCGGTGTGCGGTTCACAGGATCTGATCGTCATTGTTTCCTGTAGTAAAAGTGTTGTTTGATTCCCATGACGGGCCGCTATGGCTGCGGATTTACGCGGTGCTTTAACAACAGGTTCCCACCGGAACGAAATTGTTTATTCTTGGGTAATTATTTTAATTTTACAACGATAAGGATGACCCTCATATTTTGATTTTTCTCTCCCGTGTTTTTGCTCCGTGTTTTGTTCTACTGTTACTACTCATTCATCCTTGTTTTTATAGAAATAACGGTTCAGTAAAGAAGAACTGACCCCTCCCGGAAAGGTGTTTATTGAGTTCGTGTTGAGCCCGTAGTCTCCCCGGAGGGTATGTTCAGCAATATTGGTCAACACTAAATACAATGAATTATGAAGCTTAAAGTACTGTTTATAACTGCTTCGGTTTATCTGGGGCTGTCCGGCCTGGGTTTTATTATGATACCACAGATCTTTGGTACGGGAGCCGTACCGCCCGATCCGTCTCCCGAGTTACTCACCTATTTAAGGGTCTTTGGAAGTCCGTTGCTGGGTATCGCGGTCCTGGATTGGATGGCACGAAACGAACCCTCTTCCAGCGCCAGGAACGCTATTATCATCGGGAATATAGTAGGTTTTGGAACTATTGCCTTACTGGATATTTGGGGGCTTCTTCATGAGGCCCGGCCGGCAACCTGGGTATTTGTGGTCATACACCTGTTTTTCACATTGTCGTTTATAGTGATCGGGCGAAAAGCAATTTATAAAAGACAGTAGTATTTACGAACAGCTGATTAATCCGAAGGCAGGAATACATAAGCCAAATAGGTAGAAATAAAGCAAAATCGCAACAGGAGGCGAGCCATCATGCTGCTGAATTTGTAGGTTCAAAAGATATTATACCAATCCTAAATTTTCAGCTCCTTCTTTGGTAGCCAGGATGTCAGAATACGCTTGAAAAGCGGTTTTTAAGAGGATCTGACTATTATACAGATTCTATAACACCAAATTAAACGCGAAGCAGCAATAAGTGTGCGAAAATATAATTATTTTCGCACACTTAATAGTTGCAATTTCATTAACTATGTCCGAGCAAAAAGCAAACAGAGACTTTAATCCATCTATCGGCCGGTCGGTTTATTTGGGACGGAACCTGTTAATCTCGAACCTGAAAAAACATTTTGGTGTATTGAAAGGTCGTATGCTGGATTTTGGATGCGGTAGTAAGCCCTATAAAAGCCTGATTAGTGTGGATGAGTATATCGGAGTGGATTATGAAGGTCAGGGGCATAGTCACGAGAATGAAGAGATAGATGTTTTTTACGATGGTAAAACCATCCCTCTGGAATCAAATTCGTTTGATAGTGTCTTATCTACAGAGGTGTTTGAGCACGTGTTTAACCTGGAAGAAATACTGGTGGAAATACATCGGGTAATGAAACCCGGAGCTGTAATTCTTATTACCTGTCCCTTTATTATAGCAGAACATGAAGTGCCGAATGATTGTAGTCGCTATACTTCTTTTGGCTTGAAGAGCTTATTGGAACGAAAGGGGTTCGAAATAGTGCATTATGAAAAACTGGGTACTTCTGTGCAGGCTCAAATGCAAATGTTTATGTCTTACCTGGACAGTTATGTTTTATCAAAGCTGAATTTTATCAGGCCATTTAAAAATCTAGTGGCATTTTGCACCTTTGCCTGCCTTAATCTTTGGTGCAAAATAGTAAATCGGGTTCTTCCTAAGCGGTACGATGCATTCCTGAACCACCTTGTCATTTGTAAAAAACGTTAATTGATAAAACCAAGATGGTAATTCTGAATCGTGCTATTAACGCAATAAGTCTTTTTATTGACAACAGAATTTTGGAATACAACACAATTTTTAGAACAACACCGTTTGACAGGGAGGCGCATTTTGTGTACCTGTTGCAGAACCTGGAGTGTCTTCACGCTCTGGGAGCTGATGCAATTTCTGTAGATCCTTCCTTTGAGGAACATTCTTTGGCGTTCTCCTGAGAAGGAAAAGTGGAACTTGTTATTTCCTTTGTAAAAGCTGGAACAGGGTTGCTAAGGTTTCAGAAAATAGCAGACGCAGTCAAAGTCGAATTGTAAAAATAAATATTTCGATTCCAGAGAATGGATTTAAAGCTGAAAAATTCCGGGCCAAATCAGTAGCTACAATCCGGGGGCAATGCGGTGTAGCTTGGCGAATATGATGAAATAAATGATATGAGGATATTCGGTTTATATAAATAATGGCACCATATTGTCTTCCAATGGTTCCATTTGGCGTTAAGTGACCCGGATTGGATTCGAACCAATGACCTACTGCTTAGAAGGCAGTTGCTCTATCCAGCTGAGCTACCGGGCCAATTATGTTTGTTATTGTCATTGATTACTGGCCTAACCAATGATTTTCCCGCTTTCCTCGTAAATGAGTGCGCAAAGATAGACTAAATTTACCTGTTTTTGAAAAACATTGATGCAAAACCGGAAAAAATTTGCTGGTATTGTTTTTGAAATTTATATTTGCTCGTCATGAACTATACAAATAACAACAACTGGTGGTGGCATAGTAACTCTTTCTGGGGGCACTGATGCTATTGTTCAATGTTGTAATAATATAGTGAAACCCCGGTACCCACCGGGGTTTTTCATTGATCGAATTAAATAAACTATGCAAAAAATAAGGATTCAAACAGAAGTACAAACGTTGCTGGCAGACCTGTTTACGCCGGTGGGGATCTACCTGCGCCTGCGCGACCGCTTCCGGGACACCATCCTCCTGGAGAGCGCGGATAATAACGCTACCAACAACAGCTGGTCCTTTATAGGAGTGAATGCCATAGCGGGGATCGAAATGATCTCAGGGGATACCATCGACCTGAAATTACCGGGACAAACAGCAGAAAAGATCCGGCTTGCCGGAACTCAGAAAATTACGGAGGTCCTTGCCGATTTTATGAACCGGTTTGAAGTAGCGGAGAACAGCACGAAAGAAGCACGCTATGCGCAGGGGCTCTACGGGTATACCACCTACGATGCCATCCAGTATTTTGAGACCATCCCGGGCAGCCGGTTCAAAAACAGCAACAGCGATATTCCGCTGATGCGTTACCGCCTTTACCAGTACATTATAGCGATCAATCATTTCCGGGATGAGCTGCTGATCCTTGAGAATAAGATCGAAGGGGTGAAAAGCGAGCGGGAAGTACTGCAATCGCTGATCATGGGTAAGGATGTGCCGGTATATCCCTTCCGCAAAAAAGGAGCCGAAGCTTCCAATATGTCGGATGACGCACACCGCGATATGGTGCGGGCAGGGATCGCGCACTGCCACCGGGGCGATGTGTTCCAGATCGTGCTGAGCCGCCGTTTTACACAACAGTTCACCGGTGACGAATTTAATGTCTACCGCAGCCTCAGAAGCATCAACCCATCACCCTACCTGTTCTTTTTCGATTATGGCGATTATAAACTGATGGGCTCCTCGCCGGAGTCGCAGCTGATCATCCGGCAGGGGCAGGCAACCATACACCCCATTGCGGGCACCATCCGGCGCACGGGGGATGATAAGACCGATGCGGAGCAGACAAAGACCCTGCAGGCAGACCCCAAGGAAAATGCAGAGCACGTAATGCTGGTAGACCTGGCACGCAATGACCTGAGCCGCGGCTGTGGCGATGTGCATGTGAGTCATTTTAAAGAGCCGCACTATTACTCGCATGTCATCCACCTGGTGAGCGAGGTGAACGGTACCGTATATCCGGAAACCAGTCCCTTCGACCTGTTTGGAAAGACCTTTCCTGCGGGTACATTAAGCGGCGCACCCAAGATCAGGGCCATGGAACTGATCAGCCAGCTGGAGCCTACTGCACGGAGCTTTTATGGTGGTGCTATCGGGTTTATGGGCTTCGACGGCAGCTGTAACCAGGCCATCATGATCCGCAGCTTTTTAAGTCGCCATAATACGCTCACCTGCCAGGCCGGTGGCGGCATTGTTGCGGCCAGCAACCCGGAAGGCGAACTGCAGGAAGTGAACAATAAACTCGGGGCTTTAAAAAAGGCGATCGTTGAGGCTGAAAAGATACTGTAAAACTGTTGGGGCCCGGCTGCAGTGCAGGCATCAGCATCGTTGCGTCGCACACTTGTGCTGCAGTGCTCCTGGCGGCCGGATGGGGAGAAGAAGAACGGGAGAAGTAAATAGTGAAAAGTGGACGGGTCTTTTGCAAACTAAAATAAGAAATTAGAAATTCGGATATGAAACTATTGGTTTTCGATAATTACGATTCATTTACCTACAACCTGGTACACATGGTGGAAAAGATCCTGCATCAGAAAGTGGATGTGTACCGGAACGACCAGCTGCCGCTGGAAGAAGTGAAACAATATGATAAGATCATCCTGTCTCCGGGACCGGGTATTCCGGTGGAATCCGGGCTGTTGCTGCCGCTGATCCGTGAATATGCTGCCACCAAATCCATACTGGGTGTGTGTTTGGGACAACAGGCCATCGGTGAGGTCTTTGGCGGTACGCTGTACAACCTTCCCAACGTGTATCACGGAGTAGCCACCAACTGCAATATCATCCGGCGCAGTGGTAACCTGTTTACGGACATGCCGGATCAGTTTGAGATCGGCCGCTATCATTCCTGGGTGGTCTCCCGTGAAAATTTTCCGGAGGAGCTGGAAATAACGGCAGTGGACGACCAGGATATGATCATGGGCCTGCGGCATAAGACCTACGATGTACAGGGCGTACAGTTTCACCCGGAAAGTGTACTGACCCCGATGGGCGAGACCATCATACGGAACTGGCTGACGAACTGATGCAAAAGGCACTGCGTAGCGGTACAACAGTTGTAGCCGCATAGCGGCGAAGAGATATTTATAGCACAGGTGTTGAAGTGTGCGACGCAAGACGGCCCGGCCTTGTACCGCAGCCGGCACAAAAAATAAAACAATGAAGAAGATATTAACCCTTTTATTTGAACACAAAAATCTTGACAGGGCAACAGCAAAGGAAGTGCTGGTGAATATCGGCAAGGGTGTTTATAACGAGCATGAGGTGACCGCCTTTATGACGGTGTACCTGATGCGCAGCATTACCCTGCAGGAGTTACAGGGTTTCCAGGAAGCACTGCTGGAACTTTGTCTGCCCATGGAATTTGAGGGAATGGACACGATCGATATCGTGGGTACCGGGGGCGATGGAAAGAATACGTTTAATATCTCCACACTTTCCTGTTTTATTGTGGCCGGAACCGGGAATAAAGTGACCAAACACGGCAACTATGGTGCGTCCACCATCAGCGGGTCTTCCAATGTGGTGGAGTCGATGGGCTATAAATTCAAAAATGACAATGCGGCGCTGCGGCGTGAGCTGGAGGAAGCCAATATCTGTTTTCTGCATGCGCCATTGTTTCACCCGGCGTTAAAAAATGTAGGCCCGATCCGTAAGAACCTGGGTATGCGCACGTTTTTTAATATGCTGGGACCACTGGTAAACCCGGCGTTCCCTACATTCAGCATCATCGGCGTATACAACCTGGAAATGGCCCGGTTGTACAATTACCTGATGCAGCAGCAGTCGAAGAACTTTGCAATTGTGCATGGACTGGATGGCTATGATGAGATTTCCCTGACGGGCGACTCCAAAGTAATTACAGCAACGGGCGAACAGGTATTTGCTGCTACAGAGCTGGGTGGGATGGAGGTGGTACCGGAAGTCATCAAAGGTGGTGATACGATCGAAGCTGCCGCAACGATCTTTTCGGATATCATCCAGGCAAAGGGAACCCCGCAACAGGAGGCGGTAGTACTGGCCAATGCGGCTGTAGCCTTGCAGGTAACAGGTGTTTATCCCGATTATACAGAGGCTTTTGAAGCAGCCAAAGAAAGCCTCCGGTCGGGCCGCGCCTACCAATGCCTGCAAAAACTGATCGCATTGCAGTAGGGGCTATCAGCTATCAGTCATCAGCAGGAGAGAGGTCCTCATCTCAATTCTCAATTCTCAAATCGCAAACCCCAAATCCCATCCCGATAACTATCGGGACCCAAGTCTCAAAAAACGATATGAATATTCTTGATACGATCATCGAACAGAAACGGATAGAAGTTGCGGAGCGCAAGGCACAAACCTCCATCCGGCAACTGGAGCACACGGAGGCATTCAGCCGGTCGGTACGTTCACTGGCGGCCTCCCTGCAGCAGCCGGGGAGCACGGGGATCATTGCCGAGTTTAAACGAAAATCGCCTTCCAAAGGATTTATCAATAAAGATGCGGATGTGACAGCAATCACGGAAGCGTATACAAAATACGGAGCCGCTGCATTATCCGTGCTGACTGACGGTCCTTTTTTTGGTGGTTCCTTTGCTGATCTTACCGCTGCCCGCAAAAATGATATTCCGATCCTGCGTAAGGATTTTATTATTGATGAATACCAGATCGTGGAAGCACGGTCGGTAGGCGCGGATGTGATCCTGCTGATCGCTGCCTGTCTTACCCCCGCTGAAGTGGAACGGCTGGCCTTGTTTGCCGCCTCACTCGGGCTGGAGACGATCCTGGAATTACATGCCGGAGCGGAGCTGGAACATATTTGCGATGCTACAAAGATCGTGGGGATCAATAACCGGGATCTGAAAACGTTTTCTGTGGACCTCGAGCGCAGTCTGAAAATGGCGGAAAAGATACCGGATGATAAGCTGAAAATCGCTGAGAGCGGTATTGATAAAATTGAAGACATTCTTTTGTTCCGCCGGAACGGCTTTAAAGGATTTCTGATCGGCGAATATTTTATGCGCCAGGAAAACCCGCCTGTGGCATTTGCCGGTTTTGTAAACAACTTAACTACAAAAGCATGACCCGTCCCCTGATCAAAGTATGTGGTATGACGCAGCTGCAACAGGTGGCACAACTGGCCGCAATGGGGGTGGACTATGCAGGGTTTATTTTTTATCCGCCTTCTCCGAGATATATTGGCGGCAACATCGATCCGGCGGCACTGAAACGGCTGAACGGTATTAAAAAGGCGGGGGTATTTGTAAATGCCACAGTGGAAGAAGTATTGGATGCGGTGGCGGCCTATGGTCTGGATATGATACAGCTGCATGGTGATGAAACACCGGAGCTTTGTAGCCGGCTGAAGAACGCGGCAGAAATTGTAAAAGTATTCCGCATAACCGGTAAGGAAGACCTGAAGCAACTGACCTCCCCCTATACGGATGTCGCCGATGCATTCCTGTTTGATACAAAAGCAAAGGAATACGGCGGTACAGGAAAAAAATTCGACTGGTCCGGACTGCAACATGCAGAACCAGGTGTACCGTATTTTTTAAGCGGAGGTATTGGTCCGGATGACCTGGAAGAACTGAAGGCTTTTCTTACAGCCAATACGGTCCATGCCCTGGATGTAAACAGTAAGTTTGAGACGGCACCGGGGATAAAGGATATCCGGTTGCTGGAGCATTTTTTGAACCGCCTCCACGGCTGATCAACCACAGGATCAGGTCCAGCCGCACAGGATCAAAAGCTTATATAACTGCTGGACCGGAGAACGATAATTTTTTAAAACTCCCTGACACGGTTTATGGATTTGGCGGTTGTCAATGTCTTATTTAAAAAAATGCAATTGAGTCAGCGCTTCTCCCGGTCGTTATTTTTCCTGCTGCTTGCCACCGGCTATCCTGCCTGTAAAACAAAACAGGAAGCGGCCGTTAAAGACCCGTTCCGGACCCGTATAAAACCTGCGGTCAGGGAAAAGGTCGACTCATTCTTTGGGGCATCATTGCACCAGTCATTGAATATCTATGATGTCTTCGTAAAAAGCAAACCTTTAACCAATGAAATCGATAAGCATCATACATGCCTTGTTTAAGGATCTGCCCGCAGTGCTGGAATTACAGAAATGCTGTTATCAGTCCGAAGCGGCAATTTATAATGATTACACGATCCCCCCGCTAACGCAAACACTTGAAGAACTGTATGCAGAAGTGAAGCAGGATGTGGTTTGTATGATCGCCCGGGAGGAACAGGTAATGGTGGGCGCTGTACGGGGGTATGTAAAAGACGGTACCGGATACATTAATAAACTGATCGTAGCACCGGGGCACCGGAACCAGGGCATTGGCAAACTGCTGATGCATTCTATTGAAAAAGAATTGCAACCGGTTCGCCGGTACGAATTATTTACCGGTCACAACAGCCAAAAGAACCTGTATCTCTATCGGAAACTGGGTTATTCCGAAACCAGGGAGGCGAAGGTAAATAAAGGGCTGCGTCTTATTTATCTGGAGAAAATCATCAGCGGATTCGGGCAGGAATAAAAAAAACATTTGCCAGGGGTAACAAATCAAAGCGTTCGCGGATATAGCAGTTAAAAGGTACCATCACTTTTAAAACTGAATATCATGCAAACGAAAGAGTTGACCTGCATTAAAATGTGCAGACCCGCAGGAAGATTATTACCGGTTCTGGGTGCAGTACTGCTGCTGTTTGTTTCGCAGCAACTTTATGCGCAGCAGCACCGGGATGAAGCGGCGGCACCCGGCTTGCCTGTAAAAGGTTGGCGGTTTGGATTGAACGGCGGTTATGACCTGTTCCCCGATTATAAAAACAACACGCCTTATATCGATTATAAAGGAGGACTGAACCTGGGTGTAACCGCGGGGTATTACTGGAAATGGTTCAGCGTTGGTGCGGATGCTGACTATATTAAAAATCAACCTGTCAACAAGTACCCTGCGGATGCTGTTTTTGATCCGGTGAATAATACGATGATCGGCGATTTTTCACTAACCCGCGCAGGCATTACCCGGATCTTTTATGGTGTGGGACCCGGGATGCATTACACGGATCGCCAGGGCCGGTTCGCTGTGGAGCTGAATGGCAGGGTGGGCCTGGCTTCCATCAAAGGTGGCGCACTTACGCTGACCGGTAAAAGCAGCGCCACGGAGCAGGTGCTCAATGAGCACGGAGGGTATCATGTTAATAACAGTCTGAGCGCAAAGGGATCACTCAGTGCGCATTACTTTTTTAACGAAAAGATCGGTGTGCATATCGGCGCATATTACCTGCGTCACTTCAATGCCGGCGACGCTGTGGGAACGGCAGGGTATTCGGCGGCATACCGTGCCTTTGAGCCGAATGAAGAAGGGGCATTTGTGTTTATGGAAAAAAACCTGCGAACGATCGATAAAAGCTGTGCCTGTGCTATTGCTTCCATAGGCGGCTATGCGGGTCTTAGCTTCCGGCTGCCTTCCCGCAGGAAGGCCCGGCCGGTACCACCGGCAGCTCCGCCTGTAGCTCCTGAAACCTGCACTACCTGTGAGGTGTATGCCCTGGCCGTTACTGCCCGCGATCAGTATACCAAAGAGGTACTTGCTGAAACAGATGTGATCGTTAAAGATGCTTCCGGCAACACCATAAGATCGGGTGTGACCAATGCCTTTGGGGTAATCGTATTTAACAATATCACCCCCGGAAATTATACCATAAACGGAAAGCTGTACGCTGTTGACCTTAAACCGGCGCAGACGGAAACGACTGCATTTATTTCCAATGGAACGTTGCAGAAAGAGCTGCTCTATACCAATGCTGATTTTATTCTTAAGGGCAAAGCCGTGGTATGTAATTCCGTTATGCCGCTGCCGGGCGCTACCGTGGTGCTGCGCGACCGTGCCGGCGCCGTGGAAAAAAACACGCAAACGGATAAGGAAGGCGCCTTCCTGTTTCACCTGAAACAAAAATCAGAAATGATCCTGTATGGGAAAAAAGAAAAATATTTTTCCCAGATGGTGCACATAAAAGCTGCGGACTACGACCGTAACACCACCCTGTTTGTAAAACTGGAAATGTGCATGGAGGAAACCGATTGCGATAAAGCCATCCGCCTGGAGAACATCCACTATGATCTTGATAAATATTTTATCCGTGAGGATGCCAAACCCGAGCTGAACCGGCTGGTACAGTTCATGACCGATAACCCCGGGGTTCGCGTGGAACTGGCTTCCCATACCGATTCCAGGGCCTCGCATACATATAACCAGCGGCTTTCGCAAAACAGGGCCAATGCTGCCAGGGCCTACCTCGTTTCCAGGGGAGTTGCCGGAGACCGGATCATCGCAAAAGGGTATGGAGAAACACAGTTGCTAAACCGTTGTGCTGATGGCGTTAACTGTTCGGAAGCAGAACATCAGTTCAACCGGCGCACGGAGATGAAAGTGATTTGTCCGAAGTAAAAGTGCCGAATCTGTTAAAATACCGGAGGAACGGGTGATAACGCCCGTTTCTTTTAAACGATTTGTTCCATTAAAAAAAACGATATGAAAACAATAATCCCGCTAACGAAAACCTCGTCCGGTTTTCCCGGCCTGCTGGTCCTGCTTTTCCTGGCATCGCAGCTCCTGTCCTGCAGTAAAACAGAAAATTGTAATTATTCCGCTCCTGAAATGGCAACACAGGGTTGTAGCGCCGGTATGGATGTGGCATTCCTGATCGACTATACGGGAAGCATGGGACCGGCCATCGATTCGGTAAAAAAAGAAGTGAATAATATTGCCAACGCCATTGTAGCGGAGTCCGGTGGTGATTACAGGCTTTCGCTTTCTATTTTTGATGAGTATACGAAGCCCGGGGCCGAATATCCCACACCACAATACCTTAATGCACCTGATTATGTGAACCTGCCGGCCAATCAGAAACTGGTGATCAGCACCGGACCAACCACCAACCAGTACCTGACGATGATGGAAAAATTTTCACCGGCGAATAAAACCAGTTTCAGTGCACAGCTGGCCAAACTGAATAACAGCAATGCCCTGAAGCTGGGCGCGGGTATCGGCGGCCCCGAACCCGGCGACCTGTTGCTGAATGAGATCCTGAGCAACCAGTTTGCGGGCGCCTGGCGCAGCGGAAATATCACCAAACTGGCAGTGATCATTACCGATGCGCCGGCAGGAGGCGATGATGATAATGCGAATGCGGCGGATGATGCCTACCTGGCTGCACTGGCGGCCACTGCCAACAGCATGGGCATTCAATGCATCCTGCTCACCACTTTTAAAGGAAGTCCGTGGTATACGGCCAATTACAAACTGCAGCTTATTGCCAACAATACCGGCGGCCAGGCCTATGAATTTGATAATTTCAATACGATCTCCAGGGATCTTATTTCCATTATTGAAAATATCTGCGATCAGGACGGCGGCGCCGGGCGATAAATGTACACCTTCGTCAGCAGCAATGCGGCGTTGCTCTTCCGGGAGCGGCGCCGTTCTTTTTTTAAGCGGTTCCTGCCGCCGGCAAAAACCGTTGCTCCAAAGATCCCGGCTGCTGAACTAAAAACCGCTATTTTTGATTTTTATAACAGCCAAAGAATGCAGATATTTAAAGAAATAGCGGGTCGGATTTGCGCAGCCTGGGCGTTGATTACCTTTGTCATCACCTTCCTTCTTGTATTACCGTTTGCCCTTATTTCCTATCTGTTTCCAGAACCGGCATCCACTGCTTATTTTATCCGGGTTTCCAAAGTATGGATGCATGTATGGTTCTTTCTTATCGGGTGCCGCATACGGGTACGGGGTACAGAACATTTTAAAAAGGGTACCGGCTATGTAGTTACCTGCAACCATAATTCCCTTTTGGATATCCCGCTGTCGTCGGCATTTATTCCCGGGCCCAATAAAACGATCGCCAAGAATAGTTTTGCCAGGATTCCGATATTTGGCTGGTATTACTCAAAAGGCTCCGTGCTTGTTGACCGGAAAAGTGAAAAAAGCCGGAAAAAAAGCATTGAAAAAATGAAAGCGGTGCTGAAACAGGGAATGCATATGTGTATTTACCCTGAAGGCACCCGTAACCGTACCAGGGAGCTGCTGAAACCCTTTTATAACGGGGCATTCAAGCTATCGGAAGATACGGGGCATGCGATCATTCCTGCGGTGATCCTGGGAACAAAAAAGGCCGTGCCTTTAAGTAAACCATTTTTCTTTTTGCCACGTACGCTTGAGATCCATTTTCTGGAACCGGTGTCGCCGCTGTCAAAAACAACTGCTCGGTTAAAGGAGGAGATTTTTACGATTATGAAGGATTATCTTCAGCAGCATCAGTAACGGGGTCCGCCGTTAAAGAACGACCGGTTCCGGTTGATCTTCAGATCCTGCAGCATACCCGATTTCGGACTGATGGTAAAATTGTAATATTTGTATACACCCACCGGCGATACGCTTGCGGAGAACTGCCAGCAATGGAGGTCGCGCGAAATGGTGAAACCCACGGTCTGGATCTGCTTGGTCTTGAAATCATAGGCGCCGTTGACACTGAAATTCCATTTAGGGGTCAGGTTGAAACTGCCGTTAAAATTCGTGCTGGAATTGATCCCGTTCCCCGCGCTGAGGCCCGTGGTACGGTTGGGCTTTGTATACATTAATGAATAGGAGAGATTTATTGACCAGGGCGTGTTGAAGTCCACGAACTCTGCAGGGTTTTGCCGCATGTATTCCAGCAGGCGTTGCTGATCCGCCTGCAGCATGGGATCATTCATCTGCTGGTTCAGGGCTTCTTCCCGCTGTTTGGCTTTGTTGGCGTCTTTGGGCTTGCTCTGGAAGCTGGTGCTCATGGTAATGCTGGCGTTCGTCAGTGTGCCTATATTGAACCGCCCGTCCTGCCAGGCATAGTACTTGGTGGGAACCCCGTTCGCATCCAGTTTGTAGGGGGTTATGGTACCATTGGCGCTGATATTGATCTTTTCAAAAAGGTTGGTACGGAAATAAAGACTGAAAGGCGATAACTGCATCGAATCTGCAAACATATTATAGGAAGAACTGAATCCGAAACCATCGATCAGCCGGATCTTTTTAAAGCCGTTCTCATCTACGCCGTTAGCACCGTCGGTCGTACTCTCATCCGTGGAATCGGAATCTGCCTTGGGCTTTTTCTTCGCCTTTACCTTCATCTCCAGGTTATTGTCGATACCAAAATTGATACCACCAAACCTTCGGGCCGTGAATATGTCCACAGGAGGAGAACCGATACCAGCCAGTTTGTCGTAATACCTGTAGGAGGTATCTTTTTTGTCTTTGGAGATCACCTGAACCCGCTGCCAGTTGTTCCGGTTCATATCCGGTGTATAACTTAGCGACAGATTGGGGCGGATCACGTGGCGGATGCCCTGTATTCGTTTGTTACGGAACTGATAGGTTCCGTAAAGCGCGGTATTGATACTGATACCCATGCTCATCTGCTGGCGCAGTGCGATCTTGTTAGTGGCCACCCCTATAACTGTATCCAGTTCGGGGATAAAGGAATAATCGGTTTTCTTGTTCACCAGGGTTTGCGAGTACGAGATGGAAGGGGAAATCATCACCGCCCCGCCCAGTATCGGAGGCAGGGAAAGGGTGATGGGGATGCTCTGGTTACCATTCCACTGCAGTGTATCCCACATACGCTGGAAAGTACCGCGGTACAGCCCGCGCGTACGCAGTGAATCCTTTGTTGAATCCGCCAGTTCATAAAATGACATAGCTGTCTGGAATCCGCCCTGGTAGCCGATCCCCAATTGCTCGTACCATTTTTTGGTGCCCACGGAGTTCTTTTTCTGGAAAGGATAAATCGTATTCACCGTGAACGCCATGTTGGGGAAATTAAAGGTCACCAGGCGCGCGGCATTGTTCTGGTTATGGTTAAAGCTCGCTGTAAAGTTAAAGGGCTTATCCTGCCAGGTTTTTGAATAAGTAATGGAAGACCCTGCTGTGTTGTTCATCAGGTTCATAAGATTACTGTTCGGAATGTTCTCATTGTAACGGGTGGAGCTCATGTTCACATTGGCAGAAAAACTGACCCCCGGACGAGAGCGGGTGTCGGAAGAATGGGTCCAGGCAAACGAATAGGTCTTGGTCAGCGAAAAATCGGGGTCGCCCCTGAAATTACGCCGGTAACGCTGTAATCCGAATTTTACCGATCCCTGGTATTTGTAAATTTTCCGGTAGGTGGGCAATACATCCACCATCCAGCTTCCGTAGGAGTAAATATTTCCATATACCTGTACATCCCAGTTATCATTGATCACCTGGTAATAACCCAGGCGGGAGAGTCCCAGCCCCCATTGATCATTCCGCTCAAAAGAGGGGGTCATGAGCCCCGAATGGCGACCCTGATACAGCGGATAGATACCAAATGGCAGGTACACCGGAACCGGTACCGAGTCAAATTCCGGCCGGACAGCTCCCGTAACCGCTAATTTTTTGTTAACGATTTTTGAGCGGCGTGCCCGGAAGCCGAAATGCGGATGATCGAGGTTACAGGTGGTAAAAAATGTACCCTGTCCGTACATCGTACGCGCATCGATCTTTTTTGCAATGTCGGAATGAATGAACATCTCTCCCTGCTGGGTAATGGTTCCCTTGGTAATACCCTGCTGGGTCTTGATATTGTATTCCATCCCCTCACTCTTATATTCTTCCTGTCCCTGCTTCATTTCGGCATAATCCGATATTTCGCCCGTACTGTCCTTGCCTGCTTTGGCAGTTACAATATGGTTGGTCTGGTCGATGCCGATCTCAGGGGCCGTAAGCGTCATGTCTTCATATTCAGCCTTGGCTTTTCCGTAAAGATTGATCTTTTTGGAGTCAAGAAAGCCTACAATGGAATCCTGGCCAAAATAGTTCACCGGTCCTGACAGGGTGTCTTTGGATATTTTCAACCGGAACGTATCTGTTTTTACCCGGCCTGTATCTGTTGTCAGTTTGGTAGAATCGGCTATCTTTAGGCTGTCGTTGCCCGGAAGCGTATCTTTTATGGATTTTTGCGGAACCGTGTCTTTTTGAAAGGAAAATGAGGGCACTCCCTGCCGGTCCGAACCCGCAACAGCAGCAACGTCTTTTTTACCAGCCATCAATATCATAGCTGTTAGAAAAAGGACAACAAAATAAAATCTTTTAAATTTGCGCATTAGGGTTTGTGCCAAAGTACGGCGCAAATGTATAAATAACATAGTAAAGATTTTGTGAAGCTTGAAACTAAAAATCAGATATTACGTCGAAGCCTGAAAAAAATTATGAAAAAATTTATAAGTCCGTTTCTATTATTTATACTTACTGCAGGATGTTTTTCTGTTATTGCTGCCCAGCAGGGTAATTCCGGGGCAAAGTCGGGTGCTGTTAAAACGATCATTGTAGACGCGGGACATGGAGGAAGCGATGTGGGGGCAGAAGGGCTTCAGACCACTGAAGCGGCGATTACCCTGCAGGTGGCCAGAAAGCTGGCAACGGCCATGAGGAACCAGTTGAAGGGAATCAATATCCTGGAAACAAGGACCACTTCTGCATTACCGGGCGGGCTGTCAAATTCTGTTGCGGCCAACCGTTACCGGGCGGATTTTGCCAACCGGAACAATGGCGACCTGTTTATTTCCCTCCATTGCAACGCGGCGGGGAGAAGGCCCGGAGGCTGGTATATAAAAAAGGTCGTGGGAAGGGAGGCGCATACAAAAACAGTAACCGTAGGGAAGGGCAAAAAGAAAAAAAAGGTAAAAAAGACCTATTATGTAAACAAATACGAGGATGTATGGGTTGAAAACAAGGCAAGGGGTACAGAAACCTATATCTGGGCTGTTGGAAAAAATGAGCAGAAGGTCAACTCGATGAAAAATATCGATGATGACGACAAGGACTACTACAACGAAGAAACCGGCGATGGTGCCGATGCCCCTCCGATGCCGGATTCAAACGATCCTGCTGAACGGGTACGGATGCTGATCTATACACAGAACTATTTCAGAAAAAGCTATTCACTGGCCACACTTGTGGAAAAGAATTTTATTGCTGACGGGCGTACCAGCAGGGGTGTACAGCAGCGCAACCATAAGGGTATCTGGGTGCTTCAGGCTACCGGAATGCCAAGCGTTCTGGTAGAAATGGGCTTTATCAGCAATAAAGAGGATGAAGCCTACCTGGTCAGCTCCCAAGGTCAGGAAGAAATTGTGAACAGTATACTGGACGCAGTTAAAACATACATTGAAAAATACAGCACCACAGCTCCGCAGTCCCTTGCAGCAGCAGGTAAAGCAGACTGATATGCCGGATTGACGGAATGGGCCGGAGAATTAAGATTCTGATAACGAGTTTTTTGTATAATTAAGCTTGTTTTTAATTTTTTCGGACGTTATTTGCAATATTATTTGAGTCAATTGGCAGAGGACAGAACTTAAACCATGTTTCATGAAAATATCAAATGAACTTAAGGTGGGTGTATTGGCCGTGATAGCTATTACCGCCCTGATATTCGGGTTCAGGTTTTTAAAGGGAAAGGATATTTTTAACCACAATCCCAAAATTTACGCAATATTCAGATCGGTAGGCGGACTGGAGAAGTCCAACTTCGTAAAAATAAACGGTCTTGCCATCGGTTCGGTATATAAAATTGAGCCGGCGGATGCCAATGTAAGCGCGATCAGAGTTACCCTGAGTATTACCGAGGATGTGAATATTCCTGCGAATTCCGTCGCCTATATTTCCGGAAGTCTGCTGGGAGCATCAGAGGTAGTGATCGACAAAGGGAACTCCAAAGAGTATCTTGGTGATGAGGCCGAGATCAAAACCCGGGTGGAAGAAGGGTTGCTGGGCGATCTTTCGTCTGAGGCCAAACCGCTGATGGGGAAGGTGAGAACCGTGGCGGACTCACTCACATTGCTGTTGTCTCATTTCAATAATACGCTGGATGTGCCTACACAGCGCAACCTCCAGGAGGCCATCGCGCACCTGAAAAATACCGTTGGCTCACTGAACCTCCTGTTGTCAAGTGTTCAGAAGCCGCTGGCGGCGTCGCTGGATAATATGAGCGTTTTTACAGAGTCCTTAAAAAGGAATAACGGACAGGTGGACCAGATCCTGGGTAATGTGAACGCATTAACAGGTAATCTTTCAAAGCTGCAGCTGGAGCAGACACTGGATACGCTTAGTACGACGGTGGTGGCGCTGCGCGATGCAGTGAACAAGATCTCCAGTCCTGAAGGAAGCATCGGCGCACTGATGAACGACCGGCAGTTGTATAACCGGTTGAATGGAGTGGCACTGAGTGCCGAAATCCTGCTGGATGATATCCGGGTGCATCCCAAACGCTATGTGAACATTTCTGTTTTTGGCAAGAAAAATAAGGCAGGTGAGCTTACTGCACCTGCAATAAAGGATACGGTTCCCCGATAAGATGTATAACTCCCTTTTTCTGAAATACAGCCTGTTTCTTGTTCTGCTGATAGGGGCAGGTATCGCAGGTGCTCAGCAACCGGCGGGCACTCCGGTAGATATCATTCATGCCGACAGCATTTCATTAAAAAAGGCGAACGACAGCACCGAACTTACCATACTGGTGGGTAGTGTGGTGATGAAACAGGGGACCACGATTTTTAAATGCGACCGTTGTGTGAAAAACGACCGCACCCGTACCTTTGAGGCCTGGGGCAATGTCCACATCAACGATTCCGATACTACAAATATCTATTCCGGTCATTTACGGTATCTTATAGAAAAGCAGATCGCTTACCTGGATAAGGATGTAAAGCTGACCGACGGACACGCTACACTTACCACCCCCGACCTGGAATACAATATGAGCACCAATATCGCCATTTATAAGAATGGCGGGAAGGTGGTTAATAAAAAAACGGTGATCACCAGTAAGGAGGCTTTTTACTATACAGATCTTAAAGATGTCTTTTTCAAGAAAAATGTACTGGTGAATGATCCCGGATACCGGATCACCACCGACTCGCTGCAATACAATACCGAAAACCAGATCGCCCGCTTTATCGCATTGACGCATATAAAGGACAGTACAAATGCGACCATCGACACCCGGGCCGGTTATTATAACCTCAAGAGTGGTGATGCGCAGTTCGGACAACGTCCGCTGATCAATGACGGGAAAGGCGTAACGGTAGAGGCGGATAATGTTTCCCTGGACAATGGATTTGCCAAAGCGGAAGGAAATGCTGTGGTGATTGACACCATCCGTAAAACAACACTTATCGGTAACCTTATTTACCAGAACAGGACGACCGAAGCCGTACTGGCTACGCTAAAGCCGCTGATGATCATAAAGCAGGGGGAAGACTCGATCTATATTACCGCCGATACATTGTTCAGCGCAAAACTGACCGACCTGTATGCCGTGTCGCCGGCGCTGGGAGGAGACCGCATCCGGATAACGCCGGATTCCGCAGCTGTGCCTTCAGATTCCCTGCTGCCGGTTGTATCAAAAGCAGCTGACATAGTGCCCGGGACGGATTCCACCGGTATATCCGGCAATGAGAAGAAGCTCCCGCTGCCGGCCGCACTTGAGCCGGAAAAGCCGGCAACTGCCCGGGACAGCATTCCCGCCCGGGCAATAGCCGAAGTGCCCAAGGTATTAACGCATGCGGAGCTGCTCTCCAAACCGGGAGAAACCCCGCCCAGGCAAACCACAGGAGTTCCCGCACTGCCGGCACAGGGAAAAAATGCAGTAAAGGAAAAACCGGCGGATAACGACAGTACGAACCGCTATTTTGAAGGCTTTCACCACGTAAGGATCTTCAGCGATTCGCTCCAGGCGGTATGCGACAGCCTGTTCTACTCCTTTAAGGATTCCACCTTCCGTTTATACCAGGATCCCGTTGTATGGGGAAAGGCCAGCCAGATAACAGGAGACACCATCCTGCTGCATACGAAGAACAAGCAAATGGACCGGTTTGAAGCCTTTAAAAGGGGATTTATGATCAATCATGTGGAGGATCAGGCATACAACCAGGTAAAAGCTACCAGACTGGACGGATATTTCACGGATGGTAACATGGACTCCGTTCGGGCAAAAGGCTCTGCCGAATGTATTTACTATGTTCAGGATGAGGACAGCTCCTATATCGGTGTCAACCAGACAAAATCCGATATCCTGGATGCCTATTTTTCCAATAAAGAACTGAAAAAGGTGGTGTTGAGAAGCGAAGCCAGCGGAACCCTCTATCCTCTAAAGGATAAATCACCGGATGAAATGCGGTTACCTGATTTTAAATGGCGAGAGGCAGAACGGCCCAAAACAAAATACGAACTGCTGCAGTAAACAACAGTGCATAACATTACCCGTCCCTGTATGGAAATTTCCCCGCTGCTGGCTGGTTGCTCTTCAGGCTTTTTTATCCGTTACGATGTACCATTCCCTGCCGTCGATGATTTCAATATGCCATATCCATTCTGCAATATTAAACGTTGCGGTTTTTTCTGCAAGATGAACGATGGCGTCTGCCGTAAAACTTATATTACTCAAAAAAGCTGACTGATGAGCATCCTTTTCAGGCCGGTGGATTTTATCATCTAAAATCACTCTCATGTTTACCGCTTTTTGTGATCTGTGTCCTAAATATACATCAGAATGGGAGGGCCTGCAAAAATTGTTTTGCACAATGGGGTACAGCGTTCAGTCTCATTACATTGGCAAACAGGACCGGATTATACACCCATTTCTTGTATCTTTACGCCTCACCAAAAAGTACAGGGGTAAATAAAATGCAGGCATCATATAAGGAACCGGATGAGCAGGGATATTATGGAGAATTTGGAGGCGCTTATATTCCGGAAATGTTGTATCGGAATGTGGAAGAACTGCGGGAAAACTATCTTAAGATCATAGCCGACCCGGCTTTTCAGAAAGAATACCATTTGTTGCTGACCGACTATGCCGGCCGGGAAACCCCGCTGTATTATGCAGGACGCCTGAGTCAGAAGTACGGCACCAATGTCTATTTAAAGCGGGAGGATCTTTGTCATACCGGAGCACATAAGGTAAACAATACTATCGGTCAGATACTGGTGGCAGAGCGCCTTGGGAAAAAACGCATTATTGCAGAAACAGGTGCCGGGCAACATGGTGTGGCCACTGCCACCGTATGTGCCTTGAAGGGCCTGGAGTGCATCGTATACATGGGGGAGAAAGATATCGAGCGCCAGGCACCGAATGTAGCAAGGATGAAGATGCTGGGTGCCACCGTGATCCCGGCAAAAAGCGGTAGCAAAACGCTTAAGGATGCCACCAACGAGGCGATCCGGGACTGGATCAATAACCCGAACGATACTTTTTACATCATCGGAAGTGTGGTGGGACCCCATCCTTATCCGGATATGGTGGCCCGCTTCCAGAGCGTGATCAGCAAAGAGATCAGGGCACAGCTGGCGGAAAAGACGGGATCGGAACTGCCGGCCGCTGTTATCGCCTGTGTAGGCGGAGGCAGCAATGCTGCAGGAACCTTTTATCATTTCCTGGATGAACCTGCTGTTGCCATCTACGCCGTGGAAGCAGCCGGATGTGGCATCGATACCGATAAAAGCGCAGCGGCCACGCAGCTGGGAAAACCCGGGATTTTACATGGCAGCAGAAGCTACCTGATGCAGACGGAAGACGGACAGGTGGAAGAACCCTATAGCATTTCTGCGGGGCTTGACTATCCCGGCATCGGGCCCATGCACGCCAACCTGTTTGTGACCGGCAGGGGCAATTTTTTAAATGCAACGGACGAAGAGGCACTCCAGGCCGCTTTTGAACTGGCGGAACTGGAGGGGATCATCCCGGCGCTGGAAAGCGCGCACGCCCTGGCGGCACTCAATAAGATCCGGTTTGCAAAAGAAGACAATGTTGTCGTTTGTCTGAGCGGACGCGGCGATAAGGACATGGAAACCTACATGCGCTACATGGACAGGCATTCAAAATAAACAGCACTTAAGAAGAGGATCGATCATGACAAGACTGAAGCAACTATTTGAACAAAAGCAGCAGCAGGTGCTGAATGTATATTGTACCGCCGGTTTCCCCCAGGTTGACAGCACACTGGCGGTTATGGAAGCACTGCAGCAGAACGGAGCGGATATCATCGAACTGGGGATGCCCTACAGCGATCCGCTTGCAGATGGGGAAGTGATCCAGAGCAGCAGCACGATCGCTTTAAAAGCGGGAATGACCATCTCCCGGCTGTTTGAACAACTGAAGCCCATGCGTACCCGGATTCAGATACCCGTGGTACTGATGGGATATATGAACCCGGTATTGCAATACGGTTTTGAGAAATTTTGCGCAGATGCAGCAGCGGCCGGTGTCGACGGACTCATCCTCCCGGATCTGCCTCCCTTTGAATTTGAAGCAACTTATAAGTCCATTGTAGATCGTCACGGACTTGATTTTATATTCCTTGTTACACCTGAAACATCCGAAGCCCGTGTACGTAAGCTGGATGCACTGAGCAGTGGGTTCCTTTATGCGGTATCCTCTTCATCAACAACCGGCAATGAAAAAGATTTTTCTGCAGTTGAACAATACCTGGAACGCCTGGCCGGTTACAACCTGAGCAATCCGGTACTGGTAGGTTTCGGAATAAAGGATCATGAAACCTTTTCCAGGGCCTGCCGTTTCTCCAACGGAGCAATCATTGGTTCGGCCTTTATAAAAGCATTGGAAGGGCAAACAGACATTCCCGGTGCTACCGGAAAATTTATTAAAACGGTATTGGGATAAGTATTGCAAAAGCAGAAACCTGTTTTTGACAGAATCACTTTCCTAATATTTTGCTAAATAGTAAATAGCGGTGTTCCAACTTATGCTTCCATACGTCAAGGAATCAGGAGATTATAAATATCCGGCACAGCAGATCTGGGGGTATTGCGGTTTTTAAAGGGGAGTGTTCCGGATCGATCCAACAAATAAATAGTAATCTTGTTTTACTGAGGCGGCATTATTTGTTGCCCGTTTCAAAAAAATAAACAGCTACATGAACAGACTTATTTTCTTTTTTGCATTGATGCTGCCTTTGTGCACGATGGCCCAGAAATTGACACTTACAGGAACCGTAGACGGATTGCCGGACAATACCGACGTGTTACTGATTGACCTGGAGAATTCCTCTTCAACCATTGGTACCACCAAATCCAAAGGGGGCGGTTTTGTATTGTCCGCAAAGCTGGAAGCTCCCACGATCCTCGGGCTGATGGTAGGGGATACGATGAAGACCGCTGTTTTCCTGGGAAATGAGAATGTGAAAGTGGCCGGATCTGTAAAAACAAAAATGGATGACTGGAATTTCACCGGATCAAAAACACAGGACGATTTCACCGAGTTTCAGGATGTTTTTATACCCAAATTCGAAAAGATCAACCAGGTGGGTATGGAGCTGCAGTCCGGAACGGGTGGTGAGGGCCTGAATGATGCTTTGAAAACCCAGATTGACGAAATCCAGAAGCAGGTAGATCTTTTTATTACAAAGCACCCCTCTTCACCGGTAAGCGCCATGGTGATCTTATCCACGATCGGCTTTACAGAGGATGTGGCACTCCTGGAAAAAAGGGCGGCAATGCTGGGAAAGGATGCGATGGCCACCGCGATGGGCGGACAGCTGAAAAAGGCATTGGTGGATGCACGTTTTAATGCGGTAGGCAGTATCGCCACAGATTTTATGCAAAAGGATACCAGTGGTAAGGAAGTATCTCTGGCACAGTTCCGTGGCAAATATGTGCTGGTGGATTTCTGGGCCAGCTGGTGTGGTCCCTGCCGCAGGGAGAATGTGAACCTGGTAAAAACATTTAAAAAATATAAGGATAAGGACTTTACCGTGCTGGGCGTTTCCCTGGACGAAGAAAAGGAGCCCTGGCTGGCTGCAATAAAAAAGGATGCGCTCACCTGGACACAGGTAAGTGACCTGAAGGGCTGGGAAAATGAAGTGGCCCAGAAATACCGGATCACTGCTATCCCACGCAACTTCCTGCTGGGGCCCGACGGAAAGATCCTTGCAAAGGACCTGCGCGGGGAAGACCTTGAACACAAACTGGCCGAACTGCTGGATAAAAAATAGCCCCGGTACGCGCCGATCCATATTTTCAGCTGTTTAACAGATCTGATGTACACCCTGACCATTGATGGTCAGGGTGTGTAATATCCGGGTGCCGGACTCTATGATATATGGACACTGAAGTCGTGATTTTGCGGCTGTGCCTGCTGCCATTGCTTCCGCCACTATCCTGCTTTGAAGGGTTGCCTTTGGTAAAAGGGCCGGAACTGCCCCTGATGGCTTTAAAGGGCATTACGAACCAGGCCTGTCAGGGAACTCTTGTGCAATACAGAATCAGCTCCCTTATAAGAAAAGCGACGTTTAAGGGTGCCCCTGGTATTAATTGGTGCATTGATTGCCTGGTCTGACCAGTTACGCGGCAGCGGACAGGCTTATTTTTAGTCAAATAGTAATATCTTTATAACTACCGACATGTTTTTTTGAGAAATTTTAAGTCTAACATATGCACCATGGCTATCGTTCTCAGACAGGGAGTTGTATAAGCGCAGGGCATCAAATTGTTACCGGATGAACATTGACGTACTGAATCTAATCGAAGGCGACAAACAGGCATTTAACGCTATTTATTATGCATTTCAACCTCAGGTGTATAATTATGTTCTGAATAAAATAGGGAACAGTTATTTTGCGGAGGAGGTTACACAGCTCACTTTTATAAAATTGTGGGAGCGGCGAAAGCAGGTGGCTGTGGACATTGACATCGGCATTCAGGTCTTCCGGATCGCCAAAACCGTGCTGATCGATCAGCTGAGGAAAATGTGCCGGAAGAAAAATGACATCCGGTACCTTGAGGCAAGTACCATGATCCAGGACCCGGACAATCATTTGTTAAACAATATCAGCTACAAAGATACGTACAGACGGTTGGACAAAATACTGGATGCACTGCCGCCCGCGCGGAAACGGGTATTTGAATTGAGCAGGCTGGCAGGGCTTTCGCATAAGGAAATCTCCGAATTATTACAGATCAGTCCAAAAACAGTGGAGAACCACATTACAAAAGCATTAAAGTACATCAAACCTCTTTGGAATACAACGGTTATGATTATGATTCTTTTTAATCGATGAATGAAGGCCGGCATATACTGATAAATGATCAACTGATCTTCCGTTTTTTTTCGGGACATTGTTCCGAAGAGGAGCAGGAGCAGGTACTGTCTTTTTTTGAATACCATCCCGAGGCACTGAACCATTACCTGGATCCTGATGCAGGCTCCGGGCTCAGCAGTACACCGGCTCCGGGAGCGGTTGCTCCCGAACAAATGCTGGCTGCCGTTCATCATTCTATCAACCGGAAACGGACAAAGCGCCGGCTTGTATGGGCATCCGGTATAACCACCACGGTATGTGTCCTCTTTTGCTTTTTGTTTTTTTATCGTTCAGGGGTCACGCCGGCTGCGGTTCCCGAGGTGGCTGAAGTACCACCTGCAAGGATCGAGCACTTCAACCGTACTACCCGTTCGGAACACATCACGCTGCCGGATCATTCGCAGGTTACGCTTTACAGTAACAGCAGACTCAGCTATCAGCGCAATTTTGGTGAAACGGACCGATACCTTCTTCTGGAAGGCGAAGCCGATTTTAATGTTGAAAAAGATACCTCCCGGCCTTTTATTGTTGAAGCGGGTCATATTGCCACAAAAGCGGTAGGAACCAGCTTTAAAGTAAAAGCAACAGCTGAACAGATCACCGTAAAGCTTTTTGAAGGCAAGGTACTGGTATGGCACAAGACGCAGGGCGACAGTATGCGATATTATTTAACGCCCCATCATCAGCTGGAATATACCATTGCGCAAAACCGGTTTACTGCTTCAGCATTTGGCCGCCCAAAACCGGCGCCTGTCCGGGCACTACCCCGAAATACCAAACAGCCCCAACCGGCAAACGAATCGATTTCTTTCAGAACTGCGCCGCTCCGATCGGTTTTGGACCAACTGGCCGCCCTCTATAATATCCGCATTGCGTATTCCAGCCAGGATCTTGAAGACATCTATATTATTGCGGATTATTCCCGGAAAGAACCGGTGGAGCCTTTGCTGAAGAAAATTGCCATGGTCAACCAGCTGAAACTGGTTAAAACTGCTCCGGACGCATTTTCCATATCCCGATAAGCGTTTTTCAAAACTCCGGAATACCCGATTCTCCCTTTTTAAAAGGAAAAGGTAACTTTTTTTTAATTTTTTCTTAACAAGAGTAGGGGATGCCCTCTTTAAAAAGCGTATTCTTGAGTGATTGAACTATTAAAAACAAAAAAACTATTTGTTTTAATGAGACGTAAATTGACTGGAGCCTCTTTGCTGATATTGTTTTGCTATTTTGTTCCGTTGACCGGAACGGGTCAAACAACCACCTCTGTAAATGGAGTGGTTACAAATGAAGAGGACGAACCGCTGATACAGGTAACCGTTGTAGCCCGCAACACCACCAATGCCAAACTGATATATCAAACCACTACAGACAGTACGGGTGTGTTTCGTTTTGGTGCTGTTAACCCTGAAGGACGGTACAGTTTTACCTTTAGCAATATAGGCTACAAGGAGCATACGATCACCGGATACAGCCTGAACGCGCAGGGCAACACATCCATTGTGGTAAAGCTGAAAAAAGATTCCCTGCTGATGCAGGATGTTGTGGTTACCGGTTTTCAGCGCATCGACCGGCGGAAGTTTACAGGTTCTGTGGTGCAGGTGGACCGGGAGCTGATCAACCGCTCGGGGTATATGGATGTTTCCAAAATGCTGCAGGGAGCGGCTGCGGGGGTAAGCGTCTCCAGCCCTTCAGGGACTTTTGGTGCCACACCCAAAATACGGATTCATGGTAATGCCTCAATCAGCGCCAACCAGGAGCCTTTATATGTTTTGAATGGTGTCCCTATCAGTGCCCCTGCAAACGTAACGGTAAACCAGTTGTATTCCGGCGATCCCGCCAGTTTACTGAGTTCTGTAATTGCCGGGCTGAATGCCAACGATATTGAGGATATTTCCATTCTGAAGGACGGCTCCGCCACAGCCCTTTATGGTACCCGCGCGGCAAATGGCATTATATCCATTACAACCAAAAAAGGCCGAAAGGGTGATATGAATATCAACTTTAGCTCGGCGCTGAGTATGGGGTTAAAGCCGGATATTGACCGGTTCAACCTGATGAATTCAAAACAGCAGATTGAGCTGGCACGCGATCTTTATAATTATGGATACCTGTCTGTACTCAATTACCCCACTTCCACAGGCGCATTTACGGACGCTTATTTCCGTTACGCAGAGAATCTTATTTCAAAGGATCAGTTTAATAAAGAGGTGGATAATGCGGCATACAGAAATACCAACTGGTTTGATGTGTTGTTCAAGAATAACCTGGTACAGGAGCATTCACTTTCTTTGTCCGGCGGCAGTGAAAAAGCCACTTACTATCTTTCCGGAAGTTATGCCGGTGATAACGGGGCTTCCATCGGATATAATACGAAACGTTATACGATTGATCTGCGTACTATTATTAATGTAACCAAGCGCATGGATCTTGATGTGGATCTTACTGCAAATTTCAGAGACCAGATGGCCCCGGGAACGTTTAACAGTACGACTCCCAACGGCACAGTATCGAGGGCTTTTGAACTGAATCCCACCATCTATGCCACTACTACCAGCAGGGCCATGAGTCCTTATAACGAAGACGGCAGTTATAAATACTACCGCAGAAACTATGCACCGTTTAATATTCTGGATGAGCTGAATGAAAATTTTACCGGCATTAAAACCCAGGGGATTGCTGTAACAGTACGCCCCAGCTATAAATTCACTAAAGACCTGACACTGGAAGTACTGCTTTCTGCAAGAAAAAACAGGGCAGAAATCAGCCACGTAATGACCGAATATTCCAATGTGGCGGCCGCTTACCGGGCCGATTATCCCGATCCGGTACGCAGTGCCAATCCTTATCTGTTTAAAGATCCCACCGATCCGAATTCCATTCCGGAGACGATACTACCCCGGGGTGGTATCCTTGATGCTTATAACAGCAATGGTACCGAGCTATACGGACGGGCCACCCTGAACTATGTGAAGCAGATAACGAATCAACACCGGCTAACATTTTTCGGAGGTGTTGAAATAAGGTCGAACAGCTATGAGAGCGATAGCACAAGAGCATATGGCTATCTGTATTATGGGGGAAAGATTATTTCCCCCAGCCAGCAGGCAATGAAATATGCTATTTTAAACGACGAACGTTATTACAGGGAAAACTTTATCAACGAAAGGGCTGTTGGCGGTTTTCTGAATGTACAATATACCCTTAAGAACAGGTATAATCTTGATCTGATGGCGCGATCGGATGGCAGCAATGTGTTTGGAACACTGACCCGTTCGCGGTTTCTGCCCAATTACAATGTAGGTGTTTCCTGGAATGTAGACCGTGAACAATTCTTTGAAACATTAAAACTGAATTCCGTTATCGATCGTTTTACAATAAGAGGCAGTTATGCCTTAAGAGGAAACGCTTATAATACCTCGCCCATGCTGAACGGACAGTTTTACAATGCGGTAAGGGTTGATGATGTAAACAGCCAGGTTGGCCTTCGGATCTTCTCTCCTGAACTTTATAACCTCGCCTGGGAAAAGGACTACATAACCAATATCGGACTGGACATCGCATTTTTGAAACGCTACTCGATTGTAGCCGAATATTATTCAAGAAAGAACGAAAACCTGATTGCACCGGGAAGCATGCCTTTTGAAGAAGGATTTGCCAGTAAGGTAATCAACTGGGCTTCCATGACCAATAAAGGGTTTGATTTTACCTTTAATGTCAGCAACTGGTTCAATTCGAACAAATTTCGCTGGGGAACCGGCATTATTTACGGGTATGTAAAAAACACCATGATCGACGGGGTACTGCAATCGCCGTTGTTAACCAATGTCACCCGGCCGGAAGGATTTGGTAAGATCGGTAAACCACTGTACGGACTATATGCCTATAATTTTGCAGGGCTGGATGCCAACGGGCAGCCGACTTTTGCAATTGGTAACACCGGACGCCGGATAGACAATGTTTTACTTTCGAGCACCAATGATTCCCTGGTATCCTATATGGGACCAAGGGAGCCCACCACCACCGGTTCCTTTTCAAACACCTTTGGCTATGGACCGTTTGAACTGCGTATTTTCTTTACGTACAGCTACGGCAACAAGGTCTTCAGAAATCCGATGGTGCAACGCACCTACGCGGATAACCTGGCGGTAGCGCAGGATATTGATGCACGCTGGCGTTCGGCAGGAGATGAGCAATTTACCAATATACCCGGGCTGGTTTCCAGCATTCAGGCTGCTTATCTGGCATCTGCGGGAATTCAGAATGAATTTGCCTACAACCGCAGTGATATCATGGTGGCGAAAGCTGATGTGCTGCGTCTGAGTGAAGTAATGCTTTCTTATGATGTGAACCGGAAGGCACTGGAACGTACCCGTGTTATTAAAAGTTTACGCATAATGGCTTCCGCAAACAATATCTACTACTGGGCCGATAGAAAACTGAGAGGCGTAGATCCTGAAAGCCTTATTACAGGCGTAGCACTTCCCAATACCAAAAGTTATTCCTTAAGAATCCTAGCACAATTCTAGACTATTTAATAAAAGAAATTATGAAACGCAGCTATTATATAATAGTACTTCTTACACTGTTCTTTTCGGCGGGTTGTAAACGATTCTTAGATACGCCCTATGATAACCGGGTACGACCTACGCTTACGGAACAGTATGCACAGGTATTAACGGACGCCTACCCCGCACGCCATGAAATGTTTACAGACATATTAACAGATGATTACCAGTATTATGCAACATTGGCGCAGGCGAGTATTAATGAGCGTTTCCTGCCCATGTATTTATACAAAGACGAATATCCGCAGAATATCCCCACCGGACCTGAAAATGCCTACTCAGAGTTTTATGCAAAAATTTACCGCGCGAATGTTGTGATTGAGGGTGTAATGAGTTCCGAACGGGGAACAGAAGAATACAAGGCCGCGGTTATGGGGGAAGCATTACTGATCAGGGCCTATTGTCATTTTATGCTGGTTAATCTTTTCAGTCAGCATTATGATCCTGCTACAGCAGATAAAGACCTGGGCATCGGGCTGGTGACCGCCGTGAGCCAGGAGAACAAAAAGCTGATAAAACGGAATTCTGTAAAAGAGGTATATGATCAGGTGGAAAAAGACGCCACTGAAGGAATCGCGTTTTTGAAAAAAGGGCAGGCCTATGTGTCAAAAAATCCCTATCATTTCTCGATCGCCAGTGCCAATGCATTCATGACCCGGATGGAGCTGTATAAAGGCAATTGGGATGCTGCGGTTAAATACGCGGATGCCGTGATCGCCGAAAAAGGAAGAATCGTACGTGACCTGGCCGCCGATTTAGCCGTTAACCGGAAATACAACCGTGAATATTATGCCACCATGTTTATGGATCCTCCCACTCATCCCAATATTCTCATGAACTGCTATTCATTGAACCTGGGTTTTTTAACCCCGACAGGCTACACCTTGTGTGGCTTTTTCCCGACAGATGAAGTCAGAGCACAGTTTAAAAGCACACCTTACGGAAGGGACCGGCGGGACAGTATACTGGTCTCTGTCGGTACGGTAATCGATAACCAGGTGGTATGTACCAAATACAATACCCAGCCCAATAATCCGAATAGTTTTGTACGGGCCGCTTATTTTACAACCGATGAAGTATTGCTCAACCGGGCAGAGGCCGTTTTACGCGGTACTGCAAACCCGGTGGCATCCGCACTGGATGATCTCAACACCCTGCGGGCGGCACGGTATACCAATTATACACCGCTGACGACAGCTGTTTCAAGAGACAGCCTGATACGCATTGTTGTAGCTGAGCGCCGGAAGGAGTTTTTAAATGAAGGACTGCGCTGGTTTGATGTAAAACGCTTTAAAATTCCGGTAGAACATGTGCTTGGAAGAGGATTGCCGGTGGCTGCCAGCATCGGCGCTACCGATCTGCGGAAGGCATTACAGATACCGCTGACCGAGCAGCTGGGCAATCCGGGTATCGTTCTGAATCCAAGATAATAACAATAGCAACAGAAGATTCCATTAAATAATTTATCTGACATGAAAAAAATATATTATAAATCATTTTTGTTTTTACTGTGCTTCATGGTTATCCTGTTTTTCAGCTGCAACAAAGAAACAGCGCTGGTGCGGGAAGCACCTGTTGACTACCTGGAAGTAGTTCACTCCGGGCCTAAAAACGGGTTGGATTCCCTTATTGATACGATTCAAAATAACTATGGTGTACAGGTGTACTACCAGTTCACTCCCCGGGTGATTGACCCGACAACATTTTTTACGCCAACTACATACAACCGGGCAATGGCATATGCCGATATAGTCGTGAGAAAAATGTGGCTGGGCCCTTTAAAGCAACGGTTTCCTAAATTCTGGGCAGAGCAGAAACCGATTGAGTTCCTGATTGTGGGCAGCGCGATCAAATTCAACAGCATTTCTTCCGGCGGCGCCGCCGGTGCCGGTTTAAACGGACAGTTTTACCGGCTGGGTATGGGCGGTGTTGACAATATGAGCTTTACGAGGGCCACAGTGAGGGAACATATGTGTATCCTGTTTCATGAACATGCGCATCAGATGGATCATAAATATGGAAGAGGATATGATTATGACCGGGTATCGCAGGGTGAATATTATGGCACTCCCGGCTATACCAGCAGAACGGATGAGCAGGCGCAGGAGGATGGTTTTTTTCGTAATTACGGGGGATACGCACCGGAAGAAGATTTTGCCACAACTGTGGAAGCCTGTTTGCGTTTTTCAAAAGATTCCATTATGAAAATCGTTGCCAAGAATGACAAACTTCGCAAAAAGTATAATATGATCTATAGTAAGTACCTGGATATGGGAATGGATCTGCACGAAATGAAAGTTTACCTGGACTCTGCAGCCATTGCACTTTAACTGTAACTATTAATCTACAAGAATGAGCAAAAATATATTTAAAGGCGCTGTTTTTATTTTCATATTGTCTGTTTGTCTGAGTGCCTGTCAGAAAAATGATCTGTCGTCGGATGGTTCGGCCTCCCGTGAAAGAGCTGCAACCCTTCAGAATGAAATTAAAACAGCACTTCATGATACCAAAGATGGCTGGATACTGATGTTGAAGAACCTTAATAAGAATGTAAGGACGGCTATGCCGGTATTGATGAAATTCGATACCTTATCCGGTACCGTGAAAATTACCAGCGCTTTTACAAAAGAAGCTGAATCGCAATTCCTGCTTTCCGCAAGCACCGGATTGCCCCTGCTGTCCTTTTCAACGCAGTCCTTTATTTCACAGATATATACAGGTGGCAATACAGAGGTAACGGACTTCTTTTTTAAAGTACTTTCTGTTACAAATGATTCTATTACAATTCAGCCCTTCCGGAAGGGTAATATTTATCAATCGGAAGGTGGTGCTTTAATAAAACTGTATAAGGCTACAGCAGAGCGCAATAAATGGGTAGCTGATTTTTTAAATACATCTTCATTGCCCAATTTGTTTACACACACTTCCTTTTATGGCCGCAATCTGGACATCCGGCTAAAGCCGACTTTTTCAACAGATTCTATAAAAAGCGGAACTTACCTGGATACCTGGGATCCGGGTTCCCTGAATCTGATTAAGGCATATCAGCCGGCAACACAGACAAACCCGGCGCTTAATCCTATCGTTATCGAATATCAGAAGGATTATCCGATCAATACAGATGTAATGTATGCAAATACCATCGTGGGGCCGGGGTTGATCTACTGGCAGCCGATTACTGCGTTAACACCGGCAGAATACTTTTTAACCGCGCCGAATGCATTTATAAATCTTCTGAGAACGGATTATCTGATCGTTAAATCGATAAAGGGAAGTACCATTGAAGTGTATGCAATGGATGAAAACGGGAAGGTTTGTATGACGGGTACCATTGGATTCTAGTCACTATGCAGCTGACCGATTTGGCAGGTGTGGCCTTTTTCTGTTTTGCTGTGTTTCAGCGTTGCAAAGGCATTGTAGCCTCCCTTAAAGAACATAACCGGGGACGGCTGAAGGCAGAGCTATTGTTTTTGGGGATAACAATAGGCGTTGCGGTTTTACTGCTCTTGGTAGAAGGGTTGTTGCAAACTGACCGGCTTGGGAAAGATGCATTACGCGGTTATTGAATGCCGGGATAATCAAACACCAGGTTACAAAATATTTTTACCCCGTTATAAAGCATACGGTCTGATATCATAAAATCAGGTGTATGATGCGGTGGTGCCTTGGCCGGATCGTTGCCTTTAGGCATACCACCGTAATAAAGAAAAACCGCAGGGGTAGTAAGGCCGTAATAGGCAAAGTCCTCCGCGCCTGTTACCCAATTCGTTTCCTGTACATTTTCCCTTCCCACGGCTTTTTCAAGTGTGGGTATGATCTTTTGGGTCAGTTCCCTGTTGTTAAAAGTTACCGGTGTATTGTTTTTGATGGTCACTTCGGCCGTAGCACCATTTGCTGCCGCGATACCGGTGGCGATCTTATGGATCCGCCGGTGTACATCACGCTGCATGGCGGTATCAAAGGTGCGGATGGTGCCGGCCATTTCCAGTTCCTCCGGAATGATATTGTTGCGGACACCGGAGTTTATTTTTCCCACAGTGAGCACAACAGGCGCTTTTGTAAGATCCTGCTGCCGGCTTACGATCTGCTGCAGGGCATTGATGATCTGCGCGCTGACAGCAATCGGGTCAACACCTTTCCAGGGCTGGGCGCCGTGCGACTGGCTGCCTTTTACTTTGATTGTGAACCAGTCGCTGGCGGCCATAAAGGGCCCCGGTTTATAAAATACTTTTCCTTCTTCGATCCAGCTTTCGATGTGCATGCCGAATACAGCAGCTACTTTGGGAGCATCCAGTACCCCTTCCTTAACCATTAGTTCCGCACCACCTTCCTCATCTCCGGGAGCACCTTCTTCAGCCGGCTGGAAAATGAATTTAACAGTACCCGCGATAGCGCTTTTCATACCGGACAATACTTCTGCGGCGCCCATCAGCATGGCAACATGGGCATCATGTCCGCAGGCATGCATTACCGGAACTTCCTTTCCCAGGTACTCGCCTTTCGCTGTGGATCTGAATGGTAGCCCGTTGCGTTCGAGGACGGGTAATGCGTCCATGTCGGCTCTCAAAGCGATCACCGGACCGGGCTTACCGCCTTTCAGGATGCCCACTACACCGGTTTTGGCAAGAAGCTGCGTTTCTATTCCGAGCCTTTTAAGATGGGCCAGTACATACTGCTGCGTTTTAACCTCCCGGTTGCTGAGCTCAGGATACTGATGCAGGTGCCGGCGCCATTGAATGAGTTTGTTTTGCAACGCTTCCGATTGCCGGCTGATGACGAGGGCCCTGTTCTGCCCTGAAATCCTCACCCCGGTAAGGAGGCCGATACACAGGAACAGGGAAACGATTTTTTTCATACAGCAATTTAATGCATTCCCGGCGTAACCCGCCAGCATCAGGGGGCACTGTAGAAAAATACTCTACGAAATGTTCGTAATATTGGAAATGGAATCTTATTTTTATTCAATGAAACAAGGACTGATTGCATTCGTATATTGTTTATGGATCCAGGTTGCAGCTGCACAGCACCGGCTGTCGGGGATAGTGGTAGACGGCGATGCGAATCTGCCAGTGGCCGGGGCAAGCGTGTTTCTCAATAACACATCAACAGGAACGGTCACTGCTGCGGACGGAAGTTTTACCCTTGCAGATGCACCTTCCGGCGAGCTGGTGGTGTCGAGTGTGGGGTATGAGACATTGGTGTATACAGTAAAACCGGATGCAATGGAATTGCGGCTGCGTTTTGTATTGAAGCCAAAGATAAAGGAGCTGGAGAATGTAGTGGTAGGCGGATATATTTCAGAAACCTGGGAGAAATGGGGGAAAACATTCCTGGAGACCTTTCTGGGGCATACCCCCGTAGCCGGCAAATGTGTACTGAAGAACAAAGAGGTGATCCGGTTTCGTTTTTATAAAAAGCAAAATATACTCGAAGCAGTTGCCACAGCACCCCTGATCATCGACAATCCACAGCTGGGTTATACCATCCGGTACGATCTTATGGATTTTAAAATGAATTTTACGGAACACAGCTCCTACTATGCGGGTTTTGCATTGTTCACGGAAAAACGCCGTGCTTCAGCAAGAGCGGTTGCCAGGAAACGGCAGACAGTCTACTATGGCTCTGCAATGCATTTTATAAGGGCGCTTTATCAGAATCAGATAGAGGAGGAGGGCTTTCGTATAAGACGGATGACCCGGGTATGGAATGCGGAAAAGAAACGGGTGCGGGAACTTAGAAGGGCCCGGGCGATTGAGCTGGGCCGCGGGGGAAGTAGGGCAGGGCGGGTGAATGAGCCGGCGGACTCAACCGCATATTACGACAGGATACTGCGTGAGAATGATTATGACGATTATTATTCCTCATATATGCTGACTGCCGACAGCGTACTTGCGGGAGCAAAGGGACAGAATAAAGTGGTATACTGGAACAATTTCCTCGCGGTTACCTACCTTAACAGTATGGAAGCACCGGAGTACCTGGTATATATCGGTGAAAAACGCAAACCGCTTTATCCGCTTTCCCTGATACAATTAAAGGGCGCACTGGTGATTGATGAACATGGCAATTGGGCCCCTCCTGAAAATATTATCACATCGGGTTACTGGTGGTGGAGCGATAAGGTGGGCGATATGCTCCCGCTGGATTACAAACCCTGAGGAAGTGCGGTACCATTTTTGATGCAATTTCAAACAACTTATTTCTTATGAAGTATAATTATTTGTGCAGCGTCCTTTTACTGGCGTTACTATTCATCAGCTGTACCCATACGAAAAACGGACCTGCTCCTGTTTTAAAAGAAGGGGAAGCTGTTTACTGGATCAACAGCAGCAGGGTGGATTGCTCAGGCGTGGGTCCGATGAAATGCCTTCAGGTTCAGAAAGGAGATGTATTGAAGCCGGACGCATGGACTTTGTTTTACGGAACGATTACCGGATTCGAATATGAACCGGGTTATGTTTATAAGCTGGTGGTAAAAGAGGAGGCGATTCCCAAAGAACAGGTTCCGGCTGATGCATCCTCCATACGGTACACCCTGGTAAAGCAGCTGGAGAAGCAAAAACAATGATGCGTTATTGATCGAGTTCATGCCGGATGCACTGCTCATATCCGGGATCGAAGCAAACGAAATAGATCTCCTCAATAAGGGAGTGTTGTGCCAGGAAATCTTTAACGGCATTAACTGCAACAGATGCCGCTTCGTTTTTGGGGTAACCATAAATGCCGGTACTGATTCCGGGAAAGGCAATACTTCTGCAATGATGTTCCACGGCCTGCTTCAGGGAGTTGATATAACAGGAACGTAGTTTTTCGGCCTCCTGCTTCTGTCCGCCGTTCCATACGGGACCTACTGTATGGATCACATATTTTGCCGGCAGCAGGCCGGCCGTTGTGGTCACCGCCTCACCTGTTTTGCAACCGCCCTGCTGCGCAACGATCTTCCTGCATTCGGCAAGGATCTCGGGACCACCGGCACGATGAATGGCACCATCCACACCGCCGCCGCCCATCAGGGAGGAGTTAGCTGCATTTACAATGGCATCTGCCGTCACTTTTGTAATATCGCCTGCCAGTACCTGTATCATGATCCTTTTTTTTAAGGAACGCTATCCGATTCTGAGGCCGTTGGGCACCGGTTGCCCCGGTGAAAGGAGGGTAATGGTGTTGGCTTCGCCTACCGTGCCCAGCACCAGGCATTCACTGTAAAAGTTAGCGATCTGCTTGGGTGGAAAATTCAGGACAGCGATCACCTGTTTCCCGGGAAGGGATTCAACACTGTAAAGCGTTGTGATCTGTGCGGAAGATTTATAATACCCGTATTCCCCGAAATCGATGGTTAATTTATACGCGGGTTTGTGTGCTTCTTTAAACACTTCGGCATGCGTGATCGTTCCTACACGCATTTCGATCTTGGTAAAATCCGACCAGTTGATCGTTGGTTCTGTATGCATATCCATGTTCATTGCGTAAATCCGGAATATACGATAAAAAAATAAAAGAGATTCTTACCATCCTTTTTTAAGGCGGATGCTTTGCAGGGGGGATGGTAGCGGATCATTGCATTTCCTTTGGAAACCGGTCGCCTACCAGGTTCAGCCGGATGCCATGTTCCAGCAAGGCTTTCAGATTGGCAAGTACCAGTGTGAACCCTTCTGTGGAATCGCGCACCTGCGCGATGAGCTGATCGGTAGCTCCTTTAAACCCGCTGTTTATAATGCTCACAAAAGTGCTGGCTTTGTCGATAGCTGTAAAGGTCCAGGTTACCGTTGTTTGCTCCTCGTAGTTCCCCCATTCGATCACGATCTTCCTGTTCGTCTCAATATCGATCACTTTAACAGGAACGGTGTGGTTATACATCTCCCATACCCATTCGATTGTTTTTCCCGTTTCCAGTCTGCCGGAACTCCTGGTAAACCAGATCTGCGTGGTGATGGCCGGATCTACGAAGGCTTCGAAAACCGTTGCAACGGGTCTGCGGATCAGCATTTCTGCTTTTGCAAAATTCTGTGTTGTTGTTGCCATAGATCGTTTTTATAAAGGTAAGCTTTATTCAAAGATCTTCAGATAGCGCGCGATGGAATAGTCGAAGGCAGCTCTTGCCTGCCGGGTGATATATCTTCCAAAGGCGCCATACAGGGCATCAAAGTCAACCCCGTTCAATGATGCCTGAATGTGCAGAATACTTTTTTTATCGAGCGGAATATAGTTGGGATAGCTGTACATAAAGCCGGCAGTTTTTAAATCGGGTGCTACCTGTATGATATCGCCTGTAAGCAAGAACCGGTCGTAATGCAGGATGGCTCCGCCATCAAAATGTCCGGCACTGTTAATCAATGTTGCGCCGGGCAGGATCTCATGTTTCAATCCGTCCCACAGCTGCAGGTCGAAGTCCCGGCGGGGTATCCACTGCGCGTCCCGCCGGTGGATATAAACCGGCGCCTGAAAGGCTTGGCTCCATTCGGCCATGGTCGTATAGTAATGCGGATGGGAAATGGCTATTTTGCGGATGCCACCCAGTTTATTTATCAGGCCGATGGTGGTGGTATCGAGGTTGGCAATGCAGTCCCACAGGATGTTGCCCTGGGGGGTCAGCAGCAGGTGTGCTCTTTGACCGATGGCGAACGCAGGAGCCGTATAGATAGCGTAAAGCGAATCGTTTATTTTATCTAGGATGTTTTTGTGCGTGTTATTGATCTGCCGGAGCGTTGTCCAGCTTTGCCCCAGCGGATTTACATACTGGCGCTCATCTTCACAAACCGGGCAGTCTGCCGGGGGGCGGGCTGCTGACGCATAGGCAGTACCGCAGGTGGTACAGATAAATGATTCGGCTATCATACAAAGGCTGTTTTTAGCACCACAATGATAAAACTTTTCCGGCAGTGGGCTCAAAAATTTATGACCTGCAGATCAGTGGTGCAATGCCTCCAACTGCTCCAGGAAATACCGGGTGATGGTTTTCCTGCAATTGCCAAAGTCCGGATTATTGTCGGCACGATCGTTCAGGATACGGGTAGCAAAGAAATAAACATTGTCTTTTGTGGTCACATATCCGGTCCACCAGCCGATGTTTTTTCCTGCGATGCGGGTCCATCCTGTTTTTGAGCGGATGGTATCCTGTTCCTTTTCTTCGGTGATCATCACCTTCTTCAGAATGGCCAGGTTTCTTTTCGAGAACGGTAATTGGTGTTCTTTATAAACCTTTATGAGAAATGCGACCTGGTTTTTCGGGGTAATGGCAAAAGGTCCAAAGTTCCAGAAGTCGGCATCCTTCTCAGTAAGGTCTCCGTTTCCATAATCACATTTATCCAGGTAGTAGCGGTATTTTTCCCGGCCGATGCGTTTGGCCAGTTCAATAAATACCCATCCGGCCGATACTTCAAAGGCTTCTTTTACAGACATATCTCTATAAATATCGGGCCGGTAGCCATAAAGCGTGGTATCGGTATGCCCGGGCCATTTTACGATCGCGTTCTCGTCATTGATCACACGGGTCTCAAGCGCTATGAGGAGGTTGATGATCTTGAAGGTAGATGCCGGTTGTGTTCCCTTTGCAGCATCTGCACTGTCACTGATCATCCAGCGGTTATTCTTCAGGTCAAATAGCGTTGTGCTGCCCGTTACACGGCAGGCTTTGAACGGTTGCTGAACATCGGTTTGGCACCCGGCGCGGGCTGCTGTGAATAGAAAACAAAACAGGAATAATGTACGCATAAAGGAACTGCAATTTAATCTACTCCATTCAATTGCTGCTGTTTTTTTAGTGATTTCCGTATGGTACGGCCCTGTTTGTTTCAGCGGCTGCCTTATGGATGGTGGGATCGTTTTTGGGTACGGCTTCCAATAGCCGGATCAGGTCTTCGGGGATGAGATAACTGTTGGTCCGGAGTAATGGTTCCCCGCGGGACGACAGAATAAAAAGCGCAGGATAGGCAGCAGGCTGACCGTTACGGAGCCAGGCCGCCAGTTCATGTTCACCGCTTTGTATTCCTGTGGGCCGGTAGCGGAAACTGCTGTCCAGAAAACGGATACTGCGGCGTTCTTCCGCATTAAGCATTGCAAAATAAAAATGCCGGTCCAGGCAGGTGGCAACTTTTTTATTGCGGAATGTAACGGCTTCCATTGCCCTGCAATACCGGCACCAGTCGGTGTACACGAAGATAATAATTGGCTTTGGATGTATTTGCCGGAGGCTGTCGAGTTGTTTGAATGACCGGGACATGGGTTGGGCCTCCGGTTGCAGGCAGCACAGCAGGCCGGTAAGGATAAATGGTATCGTATGCTGTAGCAACTTCATTACTGTCTATTTTTTAAATGCCGTACGGTTCCAGCGTATTCCGAGAAATCCCCGGATCCCCTGGTTGGGTGCATATACATAGGAGGGATCGAAGGTCAGGCCATAAGGATTATCTGCTGTTACCGCTGCCTTCCCATCAGCGTCAAACTGCACTTGCTTGTCGAATGGATCATTGGCACGTGCGATCAGGAAGGGCAAACCCCTGCCGGGGGTCCAGTTGAGCAGGTTCTTAATGCCGCCATAGAGCTCCAGTTCAGGTCCGATCTTTTTGGTGAGCTGAATATTCTGGATGCTCCACCAGGGCGAGAATTCCGGGCGGGGGTCGGTGTCACTCAGCAACGGAAGCCGCATGGGACTGTAAACATTACCGGTATAATCGATGCTCAGTCCCCACTTCGGGAATTGATATCCGATGTTCCATACACCCGTGAATTTTTCGGTGAACAGCTGGCGTGTTCTTACCTGGTCTTCCACGCTGTACACATCCATATAAGTAGCGCCGGCAAGAAGTTTCAGCCCGGAAATCAGCGCCAGGTCCAGGTTCAGCGATACGCCCCGGGAAACGGCATGTCCGCTGAGGTTCTGGAAGCGGATCTCCTTCGGGTTGCTGTCGTAATCGGCAATGATCTTATTGTTGAAATAGGTATAGAAGGCTGTGGCATCCAGGCCGATCATTCCTCCGGAAGTGGTATAGATCCTTTTTACGAAATTGATATTCGTGTTCCAGGAGGTTTCCGGCTTTAAGGCCTCCATAAAAATAACCTCCCGGGCACCGGTGAGAGCGGCATGGTCCTCTGTAAATACCTGTGCCACCCGGTAGCCGTTGCCGATGCTGAAACGCAGGGTATTGTTTTTATCGGGACTGTTCCATTTATAGTTCAGACGTGGTGTAAGGATACTTCCATGGATCGAGTTGTAGTCGTAGCGCAGCCCCGCCAGCAGTTTGTTATTTTCGTTAAGGGTGATCTCGTCCTGTACAAAAACGCCCGGCAGCCAGGTGCGTTCCGGCTGCGTTGCGGTGGCCGGTGTGTTGTCATCATAGTAGGTATATCGCAGGGCGGTTCCTGATGTGAGGTCATGCCGGTTCAGCGTTTTATTCCAGGTCAGCTGTAAAAAGCCGATATATTGCCGGGCATCAAACGGTATCATTCCATATGCGCTGTTCTGATCATGACCGTTGGCGCTGAAGAGCAGCTGCATCTTTTCTTTTACCGGCAGCTCATATGCACCGAACAGCTCCCAGCGCCGGGTATAAATGCTTTCACCATAGACGCTGTCGCCTCCGCGGAACTTTTTATTCCAGTTGAATTCCCCGCCCCACCGGTCTTCGTGCACATACCTTCCTGCCAGGGAAAACAGGCGCCCGTTCTTCCGGTCCAGTTCCCATTTATTAAAAACGGAGACCCGGTGCTGCAGGGTCACATCGGTGAACCCGTCGTGATTATGATCAAAAGGGGAACTGTAATTAAAATAGTTAATGCCTGCCAGACCACGCAGCTTTTTGCCGACCCGGAAGCCGGAGGCCAGATCTGCATTGAGTTCCCTCCAGGAGGTACCAAAAACATCCACGGAAAGGGCAGGCGTATTGCCGGGTTTATGCGTGATGATGTTTACGAGCCCGCCAACGGCCTCGCTTCCGTAAAGGGTGGAGGCCGGACCTTTTACGATTTCCACACGCTCGGTCAGCGACTGCGGGATACCGCTTAAGCCATACACGGTGGAAAGCCCGCTGACAATGGGCATTCCGTCTATCAGGATCATGGTATAAGGCCCTTCCAGCCCGTTGATATGAATGTCTCCTGTATTGCAGATATTGCAATTCAGCTGCGGCCGCACACCGTTGATGTTCTGCAGCGCATCAAAGAGCGAAGGGGTGGGGTTGGCCTTAAAATAGCGGGCGGTGTATACTTCAACCGGTACGGGGCTGTCCTGGCGGGAGACCGCCTTTAAAGTGCCTGAAACCACGATCTCCTGCATATCAGGCGCAAGACGTTCCAGTTGTATGGTTAACAGGGTATCACTCCGGAGCTCCAGCGTGGTGTCTTTCTCCCCGTATCCGGCAGCTGAAATGTGCAATGCCGTTTTTCCCGCCGGCAATTCCCGAAGTATAAAATTACCTGCTTCATCTGCCACCGCAGTTACGGTATGCGCCTGAATGGTGGCATGTGCAATGGCCCCCGAACGGTGCATCACGCTTCCCCTGATCATAAACTGGGCTTTTGTAAGGGCCGGACTCAAAAACAGTGTCAGTAATATTGACAGCAGATATTTCATAGTATTCTTACTTTTTAAATTCTATATGCAAAAATAATAAAGTTAGGTTAACCTAACTTTATTATTTGGCTTTTTTTATTAGTTTTGGCAGATGTTGTCCAATACCGAAGAAAATTACCTGAAAGCGCTGTTATATCTTACCGCTGATGAAGCCGGGAAAAAGGAGGCGGGTACGAATGATCTTGCGGCACACCTGGGGCTGAAACCGGCAACGGTGAATGATATGCTGAAGCGGCTGAAGGAAAAGGAGTATGTGAGTTACAAGAAATACGGCAAGATCTCACTGACACGATCAGGGAAAGAGGTGGCGATGTTTGTGATGCGCAAACACCGGTTGTGGGAAACATTTTTGTGTGAGGTGCTGGAGTTTAGCTGGGATGAGGTGCATGAGGTTGCCGAACAGCTGGAGCACATCCAGTCGGACAAGCTGACGGAGCGCCTGGACAAATTTTTAAATTACCCGGATTATGATCCGCATGGAGATCCGATCCCCAAACCTAATGGAAAAATGCCGCCCAGGGCCACGACCCTGTTATCGTCGGTAGCCGTCCATCAGTCGTGCACGGTTGCCGCTGTAAAAGATACTTCTTCTGTTTTTTTGCAATACCTGGAACAGTTATCGATCGGTATCGGTACAAAGATCAAGGTGCTGGAAAAAATTTCCTTTGATGGTTCAATGATCCTGCAGGTGGGAAAGGAAAAGCTTACGGTTTCCGAAAAGTTCAGTAATAGTTTGCTGGTAGATTGAACGGAAAGCGGTCGGTGAATAGCTATCAGCAGTCAGACGGGACCGGATATTGTCTTTGCACTATTCGCCTTTCATCATTTATTTTTCACCGAAGATCTCATCCAGCGCTTCGTTTACCGTTGGATACCGGAATTGAAAACCTGCTTCCTGTAATTTTTTCGGAATAACCCATCTGCTCTTTAGTACCAGTTCTGTTTCGGTGCCGATCAGTTGGGCACCCAGTTGCAGGAGCCATTCCGGTGATGAAAAGTATACGGGAGGCCGGATCCGTTCCCGGAGTGCCTGCATAAATTGTTGGTTGAATACAGGACCTGGTGCGGCGGCGTTGTAGACCCCTTCAAGAGACGGCTGTTGCATCACAAAGCGGATGATCTGATATACATCCTCAATATGGATCCAGCTAAATACCTGGCGCCCGCTTCCCTGGGAACCGCCGAGGCCAAATTTTACAAGACGGGTGTAAGGGGCCATTACGCCACCGCCTTTGCCCAGTACAATGGCTGTGCGCAACGCCACTTTCCGGGTCGCCGGTGTCGGGTGTTCAAAGAAAGCCTGTTCCCATGCTTTGGCTACGTTCACAGAAAAACCGGTCCCGATCTCACCTTCCGTCTCATCCATCGGGCGGTCTTCCGCATGGCGGTAAATGGTAGCTGTACTGGAGTTGATCCATAGTTTTGGAGGAGTGCTGCATTGGTCAACAGCCAGCTGTAATTGTTTGGTGGTCTGAACCCGGGATCCCAGGATGATCTGTTTATTCACCTCCGTGTAGCGGCAATCGACGGATTTACCTGCCAGGTTGATAAGGGCTTCGGCGCCTTCGAGGGCCGTTCTTATTTTGTGGGCATCCGTCCAGGTGATGCGGGAGCTGTTCCTGGAGATCAGCAGCACCTCGTAACCCGCTTCCCGGAACCGTTTCATAAGGTACTGTCCGATAAACCCGGTGCCACCTGCGATGATTATTTTTTGTTTCATTCCGGCTTTTTTAAGGGAGGATGGCTGCATAAAGTCATCCTCCCGGTGTGCAAACATTTCATGGTGCTGTACTACGCCTGGGGCAGATGAGGACCGGCGTTGAACTGTGCGCTGATCCTTTTTTGTTTTGCAACTCTTTTACCCCGGAAGAACAGGTACATGTTCAGGAACAGCATAATGCCCAGATAGATGCTGAATCCCCCGATCTTTACGCTCAGGGCCTCGATGGCGGCCTGCGGTGTTTCAAGATGCCGGGTGATCTCCAGGATATAAAGGGCAAAGCCGAGGTTCAGCAGGTAGAACCCGATCCTGAAAAGGGTGTTGGTAGCAACGGCTATTTCATCGCGTCCGTTAAAAATGTCCTTCATGTATACCAGGCTGTTGCGGAACAGGCTGTGGGCCACATAAAAAGTAAGCAGGATCACTACCGGCAGGTAAACCAGGTATGCTATTACGACTAAGTCTTTCATGATGATTGTGTTTTATGATGAATAATGGAGTATTCTTTTTGAAAGGATATAGATGAGCGCCATATTGAAATAATGGGTCACTGCCAGGATACCCACCAGCATTCCGGTTTTGTTGGCGATGGAGGCGATCAGCGTTTGAATGTCACGTACCGTCTGCCAGTTGCTGAACTGTACAATGGCATAGCCGATGTTGAACAGGTAGTAGGCGATCAGGATGATATTGTTGGTGGCATCGGCCTGCGCCGTATGATCGTGAAAAAGCCTCAGAATAAATACCCTTCCGTTTTTGTGAAACAACCGGCCGACCCGGGAAATAATGTAAATGGTAACGGCGGCGTAGATGATATAGGCGAGGATATTGTAGTTCATAACTATGCGATGAGTTTCAGCAATTTCAGCAGCAGCTCCCCGCGGGTGGAAGTGGCCACCCGTTCTACAAGGGTGCTCAGCTGCTCCGTAAATGTTTGTATCTCGTGAATGGTCTTGTACAGCGCTTTGCCTTCAGCGGTTTTGTCTTTTTTTGTTTCCGTTTCCAGTTCCGTCAGTACATTCAGCACCGGGTCGATTTCTTTCTGTTTGCGCATCAACGCTATTTTGAGTGCCCATTTCCAGATATCCTTTTCAGCAACAAAATATTCCTTCCGGTCTCCGGCGATCACTTTTTTATAAATAATGCCATAATCCAGCAGCTGACGGAGACTCATGTTGGCATTGCCCCGTGAAATGGTAAGCGTTTCCATAATGGTATCCGTGGAAAGCGGCTCGTCCGAAACCAGCAGCAGGGCCTGTACCTGCGCTACAGACTTGTTAATACCCCACTCTGTACCCAGGGCGCCCCAGGTGTTGATGAACTTTTGTTTGGATGCTTCTAAATTCATTGCTGTTGTTTTACAGCACAAAGATAAACGTTGTTATTGAATTTTCAAAAAATATTGAAAATTCAATAAAATAATTTTCAGAACTTACAACAACCGCAGCGTCAGTCGCAGGGAATGCCGAAGAGATCCAGCCCGTTGCTCCAGTAAAGACCTAGCGAATCCGGCAGGTAGCTTTTGAAGATCATACGTGAAGGAAAACGGAACCGCGCTTCATTCTGCAGATCGGGGATGGTAAAATTATCGGTATAGGTGAAATAGAAGTTATCCTGGTTTGCGAAGGTATGAGTGGCTACCGTGTCCATATGCGTATAATCGCCCGGCTGGGCACGCTGCTGTTGCCTGATCCGGTTGTCCACAGCGGCATAGGAGGACTGATACGATAAGGAAAGTGGCCGGGAAGCCGCTAGCAGCGGCTGTCCGATGCCGGTGGTATCTTCCGGGCGAATGGTTAAAACGATCAGGTTGGTAATGCATTCATCAAGCGCATACAGCACCTCACGGTACCTGGTTTTCCGCATGCCCTTTGTGCCGTACAGATAAAGGTCTCCGGTCAGTTGCTGCCGGATCGCTTTTTCAAGAGCGTTGTTTTTAAGAAGCAGGAAAGGTCCCGTGCTGTCTGCAACGGAACAGGCAGTACAGGAAGTGGCCGGGTATACATTGAGGTGCTCCGTCTTTGCCACTTTTGAGAAGACCGAATCCGCCCAGCCGGGTTCACCGTCGCTATTGATCTCAATGACCATCCCGGTGGTTTTGGAAGAAAGGGTATAAACCGCAAAAAATCGGGTGCCTTCAACCGGCAGGGATGGGGCGGCCTTTTCTGCCGGCGCTGCTGTTTTCAGCGTATCTGCAGCTACCGGAGCCCGCTTGTCTTTTTCAGATGTACAGGCAACCATTCCCAAAAGCAGCAGGGCAGCGGATAAAGGAAATTGTTTCTTCATAAGCGACGATTGAAGAGCTTATTTATAATGCGGCAGCAGCCGGAGGATCAGCGCTTTTACCAGTTCCACATCCGCTTCCGTGGTGCGGAAATTGACAAAAGTAGCACGGATGCCCGGCTGATCCTTATAAAGGGTAGGCGTCATGAATACCTTACCGGTCTGATTGAGTGCCGAAAGAAAAGCCGCTACGCGTTCTGCATTACCTGCTGTTAGTGTAAAGCAGACCGTGTTCAGTCTTACAGGCGCCAGCAGCTGCAGTTCCGGCCGGGAGGCCACAAAGGCGCCGAAAATCTGCGCCAGCCGGATGCTTTCTTCGATGATCTGTTTGTATCCATCCCGGCCATACGCCATAAGCGTAAACCAGGCGGGGAGTGCCTTGAGGCGTCTTGAATTCTCCGGCAGCAGGTTCAGGTAGTTAAAGGATTCCAGCGGATCACCGAGGTAAGGCGCATTGGAATTCTGAAAGGCAGTCACCTGTAGTAACCGGTGCTGTTCCCGGATCAGGAATACGGCGCTTTCATATGGAACGTTCAGCCATTTATGACAGTCAACCGTAATGCTGTCGGCCTGTTCCCAGTCCTTCAGCAGGTGTTGATGTGTTTCGGAAAGAATGGCAAAACCACCAAAAGCAGCATCGATATGCCACCAGAAATTGTAGTGGCTCCGGAGCGCGGCGATGGCTGCGAAATCATCATAGTCTACGGTATTGACGGTCCCTGCACTGGAGATCAGGATAAAAGGCTGCCCGTTCAGCGCCCGGATCTTTGCCTCGAGATCACGGATATCGATCGCTTCCCGGTTGGGTTGAAGCGTGTTGACGGTTATGATGTTTCCACTGCCCATACCCAGCATGGCCAGCGATTTTACTGAGGAGGAGTGTGGGGTGGCGGTGAGCACCGGCAGCTGTTGTGTAATGCCCTGTTTGGCAATATCCGTTCCCTGCTGGTTTCCCAGCCATTGGCGGGCTACTGCAAGGCAGGTAAAATTGGACATGGTGGCACCGGTTACAAACCCTCCGAGGAAGCACTCCGGCAGGTTTAGCAGTTCCCGCAACAGGCCGATGGTTTCCAGTTCAATGGCTGCAGACAGATCGCCCTCGCCTTTTGCGGTTTGTGTGTTTTGATCGTATACGGTTGCCAGCCAGTCGCCGGCGATGGCTGCGGGGGTGGTGCCTCCGGTAACAAAGCCCCAGTAACGGGGGCCGGAAGCCGCCACCATAGCGGATTCCCAGCGTTGGTTAAACAGCTGCAATGCCGCGATGCTGCCCCCGCCTTTTTGAGGAAGCGCTCCCTGTCCGGGTATTCTGATATCAGCGGTGGTATAGCGGGTATGGAGCGCTTTTAAATAGTTCAGCCCCTGCCCGCTTACCAGTTGTATTATTCTTTCCAGCGAATCCAGATCCTCCTGTAATGGCTTGTTCATGTGGTACCTGTTGGTGAGTTGTAAATGTAGGATAAACCATGTTGCGGGTGAACGGCCTCCGGATAAAATATTTTTGTATCCAGTAAAAAGTCTCAATCTTTGTAGAGGGGACAGCGTCCCTTTTCAATTCATAACTTGCGATGAAGAATATACAACTAACTGACGACTTCAGACGGCGTACCCGGCATGCGGTCTTTACTATTTTTCTTTTTGTACTGGTGTATCTTCTACTGGTGCTGCTGGGTGTGGGGTTTGCCGTGGCCTGTGTGTACGCGGCCATACAACTGGTGGCGCATTTTCCAAGGGCTATCACTGTAATGCTGGGGATCGGTTTGGCAGGGCTGGGCGTATTTATACTGATCTTCCTGTTTAAATTTGTTTTCAGCGCAAAAAAAACCGATCGTTCTCATTTGCTGAAGATCAGCAGGGAGGAGGAACCGGAACTGTTCCGGATGATCGATACCATCGTGAAAGGCGTTGCAACAAATCCGCCCAAGAATGTCTACCTGTCATCAGAGGTTAATGCTGCCGTATTTTATGATTCCAGTTTCTGGAGCATGTTTTTACCGGTGCAGAAGAACCTTCAGATCGGACTGGGGCTGATCAACACCGTATCAAAGGATGAACTGAAGGGGATCCTTGCTCATGAATTCGGGCATTTTTCACAACGGACCATGAAAGTGGGCAGTTATGTATATAATGTGAATCAGATCATTTTCAATATGCTCTATGAGAATGATTCTTACAACAGCCTGATGCAGCGATGGAGCAGGGCCAGCGGTTATTTTACGGTATTTGTAGCCATCGGGGTAAAGATCGTCGGCGGTATTCAATGGGTACTCGGAAAAATGTACCAGGTGGTGAACCTGGGCTATCTCGGGCTTTCGCGGGAAATGGAATTTCATGCAGATGCCATAGCTGCTACAATCGCCGGGCCTGCACCGTTACAGAATGCGCTCTGGCGCATGGAGCTTTCGGATTATGCATTTACGTCTGTGTTGCGGTTCTATGAACAAAAGATCGACGACAATACCCGGAGTCCGAATATTTATCCGGAGCAGGATTTCATCAGCAGGTTCCATGCGCGCGCAGATGGCATTCCCTTTGAGGAAGGGTTGCCCATAATCACTGCCGCACACCGCGCCAGGTTTAATAAGTCGCGGCTGAAGCTGAACAACCAGTGGGCTTCGCACCCCACTACGGAAGAACGTGTGGCCCGGATGGATACACTGAACCGCGGAGACGGCAGTTATGACCATGCGCCCGCGAACGCGACCATAAAGCGGCTGGAGCAGTACCAGGAATATTTTACCGATGAGATCTTCCGCAATGTAGCGTATACCAAGGCCGTTGAACATTATCCCCTGAAGGCATTTGAAGCGGAATACGACAGTAATTACCAGGCTTATACTTTCAACCCGGTATTCCGTTCCTACTATGATAACAAGGATATTGAGGCATTTGATACGGATGCGGTTGCGGCACAGCAACAGACCGACACCAATTTCTTCAGTGAGGAGTGGGTAGACCAGGTATATATGGCTGTGGCGTTAAAGAACGATATTGAAGCATTGCAACAGATCACGGACCAGAGCATCAAGGTGAAAACATTCGATTATGATGGTATCAAATACAAAAGAGCGGCGGCACCGGTAGTGCAGCAACAATTAAGATCCGATTTGGATGTCATTAACGGACAGATCCGCGAAAATGACCGGAATATTTACCGGCACCTGCTTTTTATTGCGGCGCAGCAGGGCCGGGAACAGGAAGTGAAAGAAGCTTACAACGCGCTTTTTGCGTATGACAGCTCGTTTGACAAACGGCTGGAGACCTCCCGCGCGATCTGGGACCGGCTGAACTTTATTTATGAAGCCACGCCTCACAAAATGATCCAGTCTAATTTTGAGCAATTGAAACCTCTGGAACAGGCATTCAAAGCGCAGCTGAAAAATATGATGACGGATCCACTGTATGAAACGGCCTGTACGGCAGGGATGCGTGATATCATGAAACAATATATTGAAAACAGCAGCGCCTATCATGTGATCGATCATTATGATGATGCTGTGCTGAAGTTGCTGATCGACAGCCTGAACCATTATGGCTTCCTGGTAGGCAGGGGATATTTTATACTGAAACAGCGCCTGTTGAAAAAGCAGGAGGAGCTGTTGTTTACCGGGGCACTCTAAGCGCCCTGCCCGGGATGAAGCGTGGCCCGGTAATCGTTTATATACTGTTCGTACCAGAAATGCGGCATGCCTTCCAGTTCAAACGGTGCAGCAGCTTTCATGCCGATGCGGCGGAGTATCTTATTGGATGCAGTATTTTCGACATGCGCCATGGCAAACACTTCCTGGAAACCGAGCTGCTCAAACCCGTACCGGAGGCAGGCTGCAGCCGATACTGCCGCATAACCCTTTCCCCAGAAGTCGCGGCGGAGCCGGTAGCCGATATCATAATAGTTCCTGTGCCCGTTTGTGATCTCTGTGCGGTATTTAAATCAGGTCCAGCCGATAAAAGTACCGGAGCTCTTTTCCACCAGCGCCCACCGGCCGATACCAAAATCGTTGTATTGCCGGCGGATCATGCGGATGGCATCCGACGCTTCCTGTTTGGTAGTGATGGGTTTCCTGCCCAGGTAGCGGTGCACCTCCGGATCAGCATCCATCAGGAACATACCTTCTTCATCTGTTTCTGCCAGTTCGCGTATGATCAGCTGGTCTGTTTCAAGGATGTATTTCATCCGGTAAAGGTAGGGTAAACAAAACACCGGGGTTTATCATGCCCCGGGTGAAGGGTGCAGGGGACCGGTTATGCGGAAGGAGAGGACTGTGGCGGCCGTTGTTCTTTGAACAGTGCAGCAAACAGCAGCAAACAACCCATTGCCATTGCGGCCGGAGCCAGCCAGAGGTGACGCCAGTACCGGGTCCCTTCATAGGCCTTAAGCGCATCGGCTACAAAACCCGCAATCCAGAAGCCGATCAGCATACCGATCCCGTACATGGCCACGGTTACCAGTCCCTGCGCGGAAGAACGGTATTGTTCGCCGGCAATGGTATCCGTATAGATCTGGCCTACCACAAACATAAAGTCGTAACACACTCCATGCAGTATAATACCAAGGATCAGCATGAATGCAAGATCCTGTCCGTTGCCAAAGGCAAAGAGCAGGTAGCGCAGTGCCCAGGCACCGATGCCCAGCAGGATCATCTTCTTGTATCCGAGCCGTGCAAAAAAGAAAGGGATCAGCAGCAGGCAGAGAGCTTCGGAAAGCTGCCCCAATGCCATTTTTGCCGTGGGTTCGGGCAGTCCGGTTGCCACCAGGAAGGGATTGGTGTGCTGGTAATAAAATGAAATGGGAATACAGATGACGATGGCGGTGAGAAAGAAAATAAGAAATCCCTTTTGGCGCAATAGTTTCAGCGCCTGTAAGCCCAGTACATCGCCCCAGTGAAAGGAGGTCTGATTTTTCTTTAAAGGAGGTGTGGCCGGAAGGAAAAAACAAAGCAGGCCAAGAAGGGCAGAACAGGCTGCTCCCAGCAGAAAGGTCTTTTGCAATGCCCCGGCGGCAACCGCTTCTCTGGTATCCCAGCGAAACAGGTAACTGATGGCAAATCCTGCAATCACCCATCCGATCGTGCCAAAGATGCGTATGGAAGGATATTGTTTTTTAGGATCGGTAAGATTTCTGAAAGCCACCGAACTGGTAAGGGCCAGGGTGGACATATAGCCGATAAAATAAAACAACACATAGGGATAGATGGCAGCAGCGTTGCCGGCCCGGTACATCATCAGCAATAAGCCGGCACCGATAAGATGCAATACGCCCATCACGCGTTCTGCATTAAAGTAACGGTCTGCAATGAATCCGATAAAGAAGGGCGCTATTACGGCACCCAGCGACTGGGTAGAGAAAATATTGGATACTTCCAGCGGAGAGGCACCCAGGTTGTTTTTTAAATAAGTGCCCAGGGTAACAAACCAGGAGCCTTTCATAAAAAATTCCAGGAACATCATCAGGGACAGTTGGATGCGCAGCGACCGTTTCATATAATAAGGGCGTTCAGTGTTAAAAACCTGAAAATAAGGTTGTTTTTTTAGTTTTCAAAGAAGCGGGCATTCCTTATGTCATTTAATACAGGAGCGGTAGGCCTGCCCTGATCGTGCCCGGGACGGCGGTTGAGTTGCCACAGATGTACTAAAGCGCTGCTGGTTTGCCTGGAATCCCTTTGTGTTTCTATGGCTAAACAAATTGACAGTTGCCGGAAAAGCGCGCATCCGTTGCAGGATAAAAAAAATCCCCGCAGCTGCGGGGATCGGGGGTTATTCGTTTCTGCCATGGCAGTTCTTGTATTTCTTTCCGCTGCCGCAGGGACAAGGGTCATTCCGTCCAACCTTTGGCCCCACACGGATCGGTTCCTGTTTTACAGGCGGCTGGGAAGGATCAAAATAATCCTTCTCGTTGGCACCATAATCCTCACCTGCTGCATCGATCTCATCCTTGTTCACCCGCATCTTGCTCAGATCGGTCCGTTGCTCACGGCCTTCCTTGTAGCTGGGGGCTTCTTCCTGTGCGGGAAGATTGGCCTGTGTAAGGAAGGAGATGATATCCTTATTCAGGTTGGTGGTCATATTATTGAACAGCTGGAAGGCTTCTACCTTATAGATCACCAGCGGGTCTTTTTGCTCTAGGTAGGCGGTCTGCACACTTTGTTTCAGATCGTCCATCGCACGCAGGTGTTCTTTCCAGGCGTCATCGATCACCGCGAGTGTGATCGATTTTTCCATAGCAGATACCAGCTCGCGGCCTTCGCTGGTGATGGTCTTATCCAGCGGAGCCAGTACATTGATGGCTTTACGGCCGTCCATAAACGGTACTACCACATTTTCGATATGTGCGCCCTGCGTATCGCGGATGTTCTGGAACACCGGCACGGCCTGTTTTTGAATGGACTGGTTGTGCTCTGCATAACGGGCCAGTGCTTCTGCATATAATTTATCGGCGAGCTTGGTCGCATCGGTGTTGTGGAATTCTTCCTCGTTGATAGAGGTATCCATACCAAAGTTCACAATGCTGGCCAGTTTAAAGCCTTCAAAGTCCTCCTGTTCTTTAAAAGAAGTACAGAGGCTTTCGGCAACGATAGAGAAGGCATTGTCAATATCCAGGGATAAACGTTCGCCAAATAATGCGTGATTCCGTTTTTCATAAACAGCGTTCCGCTGTTTATTCATTACATCATCGTATTCCAGCAGCCGCTTACGGATACCAAAATTGTTTTCCTCCACTTTTTTCTGTGCGCGCTGGATGCTGTTGCTGATCATGCTGTGCTGGATCACATCACCTTCCTTATAACCCATTTTATCCATCATGCTGGCAATACGTTCGCTACCGAACATACGCATCAGGTCATCTTCCAGGGATACATAGAACAGCGAACTTCCGGGGTCTCCCTGACGGCCGGCACGACCTCTTAACTGGCGGTCTACCCGGCGGCTTTCATGGCGTTCAGTACCGATGATGGCCAGTCCGCCGGCCTCTTTCACCCCCGGCCCCAGCTTGATATCCGTACCACGGCCTGCCATGTTGGTGGCGATGGTCACGGCCCCAGCCAGACCCGCTTCCGCCACGATCTCCGCCTCGCGCGCGTGCTGTTTGGCGTTCAGTACATTGTGCGGTATCTTTTTCTGCTGCAGCATACGACTGAGCAATTCACTGATCTCTACCGAGGTAGTACCCACAAGAACGGGGCGGCCCGCGGTACGCAGTTGTTCAATTTCGTCAATAACCGCTTTATATTTTTCACGCTTGGTCTTATAAACCATGTCCTGCAGATCCTTACGAACAATGGATACATTCGTGGGAATGGTTACCACATCCAGTTTATAAATGCTCCACAGCTCTGCCGCTTCTGTTTCTGCTGTACCGGTCATCCCCGCCAGCTTGTGATACATCCGGAAGAAGTTCTGCAGGGTGATGGTGGCATAGGTTTGTGTGGCGGCTTCGATCTTCACATTCTCTTTGGCTTCCAGTGCCTGGTGCAGGCCGTCGGAATAACGGCGACCCTCCATGATACGGCCGGTCTGCTCGTCCACAATTTTAATAGCACCATCCACAATCACATATTCATCATCCTTCTGGAAAAGCGCGTAAGCTTTCAGCAGTTGCTGTACCGAGTGAATACGGTCTGCTTTCTGTGAGTAATCATTCAGCAATGCTTCTTTCTGTTTTAATTTTTCTTCGGAACTGGCATCGCTTTTCTCCACATCAGCAAGGGAGGCCCCGATATCCGGTAACACAAAGAAGTCGGCGTCTTCACCAACCTTTGTGATCATGCCCAATCCCTTTTCGGTAAGGTCTACAGAATTCGTCTTTTCATCGATCTTAAAGAGCAGGTCCTCATCTACAATTTTCATATTACGCTCCTGTTCCTGGAGGTAATAGTTCTCTGCTTTCTGCATTTTTACCTTTACCCCGGGTTCACTCAGGAACTTGATCAGCGGGCTGTATTTGGGCAATCCCCGGAAGGCACGGTATAAATGCAATCCGCCGGTTTTTGGATCATCTTCTCCTTTTTCAAAAAGGCGTTTGGCCTCATTTAAATTATTACGGACGATGCGCTCCTGCTCCTGGTACAATTGCTGTACACGGGGCTTGTGAATATGGTACTGCTGTTCGTCGCCTTTATCTACCGGACCACTGATGATCAGGGGGGTACGGGCGTCATCGATCAGTACGCTGTCCACCTCATCCACCATGGCATAATGGTGTTTGCGCTGTACCATTTCGGAGGCATTGTGCACCATATTATCCCGCAGGTAGTCGAAACCAAATTCATTGTTGGTACCGTAGGTAATATCGGCCAGGTAAGCATTGCGGCGGGATTCAGAATTGGGCTGATGTTTGTCGATACAATCCACCCGCAGTCCCAGCCATTCAAAAACAGGTCCGTTCCATTCCTGGTCACGGCGGGCCAGGTAGTCGTTTACGGTTACGATGTGCACGCCTTCTCCTGCCAGTGCATTAAGATAAGCGGGCAGGGTAGATACCAGGGTCTTTCCTTCCCCTGTGGCCATTTCGGCGATCTTACCGGAATGCAGCACGGCGCCACCGATCAGCTGTACATCATAGTGAACCATGTTCCAGGTGATTTTGGCACCTGCGGCAGACCAGCTGTTTTTATAGATGGCGTTATCGCCATCGATCGTAATGTATTCTGCAGTACGTGCCAGCTGCCGGTCCAGGTCGGTGGCTTTGGAAACCAGCTCGGTATTTTCTGTAAAGCGGCGGGCGGTCTCTTTCACCACGGCAAAAGCCTCCGGGAGAATTTCCTCCAGCACTTTTTCAATTTCTTTATCACGCTCCTTTTTCAGGTCATCGATCTGCTTGTAAATAGCGTCTTTCTGCAGGAGCTCCTCATGCGGCAGCTCATCTGCCTGGCCGTTGAGGGCAGCTATTTTAGCATCAATTTCGCCCAGCCCGTCCTGGATGCGCTGACGGAAAACCTGCGTTTTATTTCGCAGCTCGTCATTACTAAGTGATTGGTACTGAGTGAAATTTTTGTTGATCTGTTCGATGACAGGTGCAAGCTTTTTTACATCTTTTTCCGATTTGCTGCCACCAAACATTTTAGATAGGAAACCAAACATATGTGCTCGTAATATTATTTTATTAAAAGTAGTCCTTCTTCAAAAACAATGCTATATCCTTTTTAAGCCATTTTGACAGGAGGGCAAAGATACGAAAGTTTTTTGGGGGTTCGGGTTTTGGCCGCGGGAATCCTAATGCAGGACCGGAAACGGGGGGTGACCGCAGCACCTCCGATATTGTTGATAGCTAATGCTTCAGGTTCCAATTGTAAATCTCAAATCCCAAATCCCAAGCCTCAAATCTCAAGTCTCAAGTCTGAAATCTCAACCCCCGGTGCTCATCCCAGATCAATACTCGTATTGTCTCCGATGTTCAGGCTCCGGGTCTCGCCTTTAATGCTGGAGTCGGAGCCGATGACGGAATGTTCCAGCACAATGTCAAACAAATTGGAGAAAGCTCCTACAATGGAGTTCCGGATAATAGACTGATCCAGGAAGGTATTTTCTCCAAGCGTTACATTCGGCCCGATGATGGAATTACGGATCACGCATCCGTTGCCGATGCTTACCGGAGGTACGATCACAGTATTCTCGAACTGGGAAGCGTCTGCGGTCGCCTTGTATTTTCTCAGGAGCGTGGCATTGGAACGCAGCAGGGTCTCTTTATTTCCCGCATCAAACCAGTTGTCTACCTTAAAGGCTTCGAATTTTACACCGTTCTGGATCATGCAATGCAGTGCGTCGGTAATATTGAATTCGCCGTGGGTAAGCAGTCCTTTACGGATATTGGAGGCCAGGCATTCGAAGAGGAGTTCGCTCTCCCGGATCTTATAGATGCCTACCATGGCCATGTTTGATTTGGGGATATGGGGCTTTTCCACAACGGATTCGATAAACCCGCTGTTATCGATCTCCGCCACACCGAAATCGCGCGGGTTATCCACCTTGCGGATACCGATCATGGAATGGTCACTGTTCAGCACTGCCGGTACATCATATTCACAGATGGTATCCCCCAGGGAGATAAACACCTCATCGCCTTCAACGATGTTGCGGGTAAGGTTTACTGCATGGCCGATACCCCGGCGCTCCTGCTGGCTTACATAGTGGGCCTGTATATCCGGATGATGTTCTTTCACATAATCGGAAATCTTATCACCCAGGAAGCCCACAATGAAAACAAACTCCTCTATACCGGCTTCTTTCAGCTGGTCGATGATAAAACTCAGCACGGTTTTACCGGCCAGGGGAATTAACGCCTTGGGTTGCGTATAACTTTGTGGTCGTAGTTTTGTTCCGGCTCCTGCTACAGGAATAATCGCCTTCATGTATTTAAAAAGTCGTTATGTTCGTTTAATTTTATCGGATGCTGAAAAACGGGCACCATCCCTGTTCCTTGGGAGCGTGAAGTTAAGTAATTTCTCCTTAAGGGAACCGGATGGTGCGGTAACCCGCAGACCAGAACCTGTAGCTCCTTTAAAAAACAGGTGGCTGTTGCAGGATTTTAATTTTAAAGGAGCATTATTTTAAAAACAATTGTAACCGATGGCCAATTACACGATCATACTGGTATTGCTGGGCTTAATGATACTGCTGAATGTAGTGGCGGAAAAAATAAAAACAGCTCCTCCCATCGTACTGATCGTTGCAGGCATTGCGGTAGGCTTTATTCCCTCCATGCCGGTGCCCGAGATCGATCCGGAAATTATTTTTTTATTATTTCTTCCTCCTTTGTTGTATGACGCGGCATTTAATATCCATTTCAGGGATTTCCGGGATAATATGGGAACCATCAGTGCACTGGCCATCGGGCTGGTGTTCCTCACCACTGCTGGTGTAGCGGTACTTTCGTATTACCTGATACCGGGTATGACCTGGCCCTTATCATTTGTGCTGGGCGCCATTTTGGCGGCTACGGATGCGGTGGCTGCCATCAGCATTACCCGCAACCTGGGTCTTCCGAAGCATACGGTTACCATACTGGAGGGCGAAAGCCTGATCAATGATGCTTCTGCGCTGGTGGCATACCGCTTTGCGGTAGCGGCCGTTATGGGAACCACTTTTGTATGGTGGAAAGCTTCGCTGACCTTTCTCCTGCTGATGGGCGGGGGCTTCCTGGTAGGACTGCTGCTGGGCAAGCTGCTGGCAGTGGTGCTGCGCTATGTGCGTAAAAGTGCCATGGCGGTGCTGGGTTTTACGCTTCTTGCGCCGTTCACTGCCTACCTGATCGCCGAAGAGCTCCAGGTATCCGGCGTTATCGCCGTGGTGGTTCTTGGTTTTAGTGTGTCCCGGCTGAGCGGGCTTCAGTTTTCCGCATCCTTGCGTCAGCAATCCAAAACCATTTGGGATGTGGTGGTATACCTGCTCAACGGACTGATCTTTATTTTTATCGGACTGGAATTCCCGGTGGTGATCCGCAATATCGATCCCTCGCGGTTCCTGCCGTATATCGGGTATGCCTTTCTGATCACGATCGTAACGATCCTGCTGCGGATGATGCGGGTCTTTGGTCAGAGAAGACGGCTTGAAAAAGGGTTTAAGGATCCGCGGCTGCAAAATTCGCGGAGGGCGGTCCGGGAATCGGCCCTGCTCAGCTTCCAGGAAAGCGTTATCATCAGCTGGTCCGGCATGCGGGGTATTGTTTCGCTGGCCATCGCCATCGGCCTGCCCCTGCATTTAAAAGATGGCAGCCCGCTGCCAATGCGGAATGATATTATATTTATTGCAACCGTAGTGGTGATCATTACGATACTCGGTCAGGGCCTGCTGCTGCCTTCCATTGTAAAGAACCTTACAAAAAAAGGAACGGGCGCATAACCGGATAACAGGGCGGGGAATTTTTCAACCCATAAACTTTTCAACATCCCCGTACCCCCTTAACTTTGCGCCATGCAACAGGATAATACAGTATTTGACCTTATCAATAAGGAACTAGACCGCCAGCGTAATGGCATTGAACTGATCGCTTCAGAAAATTTTGCTTCCCTGCCCGTGATCAAAGCAATGGGCACCGTACTGACCAATAAATATGCAGAAGGATACCCCGGAAAACGGTATTATGGTGGCTGCGAAGTAGTGGATGAGATCGAATCCCTGGCGATTGACCGTCTGAAAAAGATCTTTAACCTCAGCTGGGCCAACGTACAGCCACACAGTGGTGCCCAGGCAAATGCCGCTGTATTTTTTGCAGCGCTGAACCCCGGCGATAAAATAATGGGCCTGAACCTGAGTATGGGCGGGCACCTGACCCACGGCAGCCCCGTGAATTTCAGCGGGAAACACTACCAGGTGATCTCTTATGGTGTGGTTAAAGAAACCGGGCTGGTAGATTATGAAGACCTGGAAGCAAAGGCCCTGGCCGAAAAGCCCAAAATGATCATCTGCGGCGCTTCTGCCTACAGCCGCGACTGGGACTATGCCCGTATCCGCGCTGTTGCGGATAAGGTCGGAGCGTTGGTGATGGCCGATATCGCCCACCCCGCCGGACTGATCGCTGCCGGATTATTGAACGATCCTTTTGAACATTGTCATATCATTACCAGCACCACACACAAGACCCTGCGCGGGCCGCGTGGTGGTATCATCATGCTGCGTAACGATTTTGAGAATCCCTGGGGACATAAAGATCCCAAAGGCAATACCCGCACCATGAGCCAACTGCTGGACCTGGCCGTATTCCCGGGTATGCAGGGTGGTCCGCTGGAACATATTATCGCCGCCAAGGCTGTTTCCTTCGGGGAGATCTTATCCGATGACTGGAAAGCATACGGTAAACAAATCATCGCCAATGCACAGGCAATGGCTAAGGCATTTGTGGATAAAGGCTATAAGCTGATCAGCGATGGTACGGACAATCACCTGATGCTGATCGATCTCCGGAATAAAAATCTTACCGGGAAAAAAGCACAGGAAACACTGGATAAAGCCCATATCACCTTAAATAAGAATGCAGTTCCGTTTGATGATAAATCCCCGTTTGTAACTTCCGGGATCCGTGTGGGCGTGCCCGCGGTTACCACCCGGGGAATGAAGGAAGCCGATGTACAGCAGGTGGCGGAACTGATTGACCGGGTGCTGATGAATGCTGATGATGAAAACACCATTGCTTCAGTGAAGGAAGAGGTAAAGGTATTTATGCAACAATTTCCGTTGTATCCGGAACTGGGATAATTACTGTTTGAGATCTGAAACTCGGGGACCATCCCTTTGTAACGGATCCGAATCTTAAATCTTTCAACATGATCCAGAGAAAACAAACATTGTGGCTGCTGCTGTCCGTTATATGCGCCGGCTTTACGTTCAAGTATCCTTTTTATAACGGAACGGTAATCAATGGCACAGAAGGGGTAACGGGTGCGGAAGTTACGGCAACAGATAACATATGGCTGATGTTGCTTACCGGAGCCATCATCCTGCTGGGTGCTGCTGCTGTTTTTCTGTTTAAGAACCGCAAACTCCAGCTTCGGCTCACACTGGCAGGACTGCTGGCGTCAGCAGGACTGATCGCATTGTATATAAAATATATCAATAACTTCGAACCGGGCGGGCGGATCTCGTTGTCGGCATTGTTTACCGTGGGGATCGTCATCGGCTTTTTCTTTGCGATGAAAGGCATCCGCAGGGACCAGAAGCTGATCCGGGACCTGGACCGGCTGCGATAGCAACGTATACTTCAGGCGCCTCCTTAAAAGGCGCCTGTTTTTTTAATTAAAAAACCGATCAACATCATTATATGGCAAAAGTACAAGTGGGCCTGGTTCAGATGAGTTGCAGTGCTGACAAACAGCAGAACCTGGATAAGGCCATTGGAAAAATAAAGGAAGCAGCAGCAAAGGGCGCACAGATCGTGTGTTTACAGGAACTGTTCACATCGCTGTACTTCTGCGATGTGGAAGACTACGGAAATTTTAAACTGGCGGAACCCATACCGGGGCCATCCACGGATGTATTAAGCCAGGTGGCAAAAGAGCTGGGTGTGGTGATCATTGCCTCTCTTTTTGAGAAAAGGACGGAAGGGTTGTACCATAATACCACGGCTGTGCTGGATGCAGACGGCAGCTATCTGGGCAAATACCGGAAAATGCATATACCCGATGATCCGGCGTATTATGAAAAATTTTATTTTACACCCGGAGACCTGGGGTACAAGGTATTCAAAACAAAATTTGCTGCTATTGGTGTGCTGATCTGCTGGGATCAGTGGTATCCTGAAGGGGCGCGCATTACCAGCCTGATGGGTGCAGAGATCCTGTTCTATCCTACCGCCATCGGCTGGGCCACCAGTCAGGATGAGGCTACGAATAAGGAACAATACAACGCCTGGCAGACCATCCAGCGCAGTCATGCCGTTGCGAATGGTGTGCATGTAGTCAGTGTGAACCGCGTGGGACTGGAGCAGAATGGAGCCATGCAGTTCTGGGGTGGATCATTTATTTCCAATCCATTCGGGTCGCTGGACTACCTGGCTTCGCACGACAAAGAAGAAGTACATGTACAGGAGCTGGACCTTTCCAAAACCGATACCTACCGTACCCACTGGCCATTCTTAAGAGACCGGCGGATCGATTCGTATGCTCCTATAACAAAGCGCTACATTGATGATGAAGCGTGAGAACAGATTTTTTACCCCTAAAAAACAGATACGTTGAATACAACTGCAGCAGCAACCCCAAAGGAACTGGGGTATCAGTTTCCCGCTGAATGGCATCCGCATGAAGCCACCTGGCTGAGCTGGCCACATAAGGAAGCTTCCTGGCCGGATAAGATCCATACTATTTATCCATATTATGCTCAGTTCGTTAAGGAGCTGGCAGCCGGAGAAAAAGTGTGCATCAATGTTGCCGATGTGGCGATGAAAGCCGCTGCAACCGGTCATCTGGAGGCTGCCGGTACCGACTTGAAGAAAGTGGAATTCTTTTATCATCCTACCAATGATGCCTGGTGCAGGGATCACGGCCCGGCCTTCCTGATCAATCCTGAAGCGGCTGTTAAAAAAGTTATTGTGGACTGGGGCTACAATGCCTGGGGCGATAAATATCCGCCCTATGACCTGGACGACGTGATCCCTACAAAAATAGGAGCGCATTATAATATCCCTGTTTTTCATCCGGGGATTGTTATGGAAGGCGGTTCTGTTGAATTTAATGGTAAGGGAACCATTCTCACTTCAACAGCCTGTTTGCTGAACGAGAACCGCAACCCCCATTTAAACCGGGAGCAGATCGAAACCTATTTACACAATTATTATGGAGCGGAGCAGGTGTTGTGGGTGGATGAAGGTATTGCTGGTGACGATACGGACGGACATATTGATGACACCATCCGATTTGTAAACGGAGACACCGTACTGGCAGTAGTAGAAGAAGATAAAACAGACGAGAACTATCTGCTCCTGCAACAGAACCTGAAGCAACTGAAGGCGATGCGCCTGTTAAACGGCAAACAACTTACTATTATTGAACTGCCGATGCCGGAAGCAGTGATATGGGAAGAGCAGCGCCTGCCGGCGTCCTATGCTAATTTTTACATTGCCAACCAGGCCGTCATTGTACCCACATTCCGTAGTAAATACGACGATAAGGCGCTTCGTATTATTGAAGCAGCATTCCCGGATCGTAAAGTAGTTGGGATCGATTCTACAGAAATTATCTGGGGGCTGGGAAGCTTTCATTGCCTGAGCCAGCAGGAGCCGGCGGTTTAACCGGTTAGCGGGTGCGCCATAAAAGACTCCCGTCGCCATAACTCAAAAACCGGAACTGATGCTGTAAGGCATAGTCATACACCCGCTTCCAGTCGTCCCCGATAAACGCAGCTACCAATAACAGAAGGGTGGAGGAAGGTTGATGGAAGTTGGTCACAAGCGCATCGGCGATCTTAAAAAAATAACCGGGTGCAATGATGATCTGCGTTTTGGCCACCAGTGTTGTAAACTGCCGCTCTGCAAGATAATCGAGCAATGCCCGCAATGCATCCGCTACCGGGTAGTGCTGCAACGGTAATTCATACGGTTCCCATTGACGGAGTTGCGGGAGATCATTTCCAAAACAATTTTTATCCTGCAATAACTTTGCGCCCAGCCAGTACAGGGATTCCAGGGTTCTCAGGGAGGTGGTGCCCACTGCTATCAGCGGCTGCTGCTGGGCAATGATCTTTTGAATGAGTGCTGCCGGAACAGAAAAGAATTCTGCATGCATCTCGTGATCCTTCATCACCGCTGCTTTAACCGGCTTAAAAGTGCCGGCTCCAACATGCAGGGTCACAAAATCGGTCTGGATATTTTTCTGTGTTAATTTTTGCAGCACCTCTTTGGTAAAATGCAGACCCGCGGTGGGTGCAGCTACAGAACCATCATGAGCGGCATAAACGGTCTGGTAACGTTCCAGATCTTCTTTTTCTGCATTTCTTTTTATATAGGGGGGCAGGGGGATCTGTCCGGTTAAATGCAGAATTTCTGCAAAGCTCCATGCTTCGGGTGTCCAGCTGAGTTCGATCAGAAAACTATCCGTCCGTTTTTCCATAAGACGTGCTTCCAGCAATGCACCTTCAACAGCGCAGGTGAGCACCTGACCCTCTTTCCATTTGGCCGCGCCACCCACCATACAAAGCCAGAGCACTTTTCCCTGCTGCGCCATGGCAGTGGTAATGTCCGCATAGCTTTCCGATGGTTCGAGGCAAAAGATCTCGATCACGCCCCCGGTAGGTTTTTTAAAAAGCAACCGGGCTTCCACCACTTTGGTATTATTGAAAATGGCAAGTGCCCCTTCAGGCAGATGCCGGTCGATCTGTTGATAGGTATCTTCTGACAGTTGTCCGTTTTTGTAAAGCAGCAACTTTGACTGGTCGCGCTCCGGTAACGGGAAAAAAGCAATTTTCTCTTCGGGAAGTTCGTAGGCGAAATCAGCAATATTCAGGTCCTTCGGATGCAAAATAAATCAGGTTTAAAATAAAGCGCAAGTTACTTTATTTTACCGGAACGGTTGCCTTGCCCCGGCAATGGCCTGAGTGCGTACAGCAGAAAGTCAGAAATTTTTTACAATAAGCGTTTTCTTAAAAAAGAAACGAACATTTCTTGTATGCGATATTGCTTTTCCATAGGAACGTCAGGGCCGGTCGGTAGGAAAACTGTTGCCGGAACTGGTTGCAGGTAAGACCTAGAATTCTTTTTCCCCTATCTCGCTTTGCGGAAGGCTGATCTTCCGGTTGCGGCGGGAGAGATTGAATCCCAGCGATAACTGGAACTGATCGGGCTCATAGATGTAATTGGTGGTAGTGTAAAAATCGGCACCATAAGTAGTGATCCGCTGACGGTTGGATTCCTTCATGCCTGCATCGATGTTCAGCCATTGCAGCTGGAAATACCAACGCTTGTCTTTTGTTGTTTTTTTTACCAGGAAATGCGGCGTTAAAAAGCGGCTGTCCTCGCCCTGGGCGGTCACCCGTTCTGAAAGATAATTTACACTAAGCTGCAACAGCCAGTTGGCGGGCAGCGTAAAAGTCTGACTGGTGTTGATCGTATATACCCAACTGTTGTTGGACACCGGCAATGTTCCGTCAAAAATAGAACCGGAGATCTTGTAACGATACACATTGCCTCCCAGTACACATTGCCACCAGGGCGTTACAGCAATACTGAGGTTGGTTTCTATACCTGTTTGAAATGCATTGCCGGCGTTGGTGAACACTCGGTTCAGGATAGAATCATTGTATACTTTGTTAACCCGCTGAATGGGATTTTTAGTACGCTGATGATAAAACGTCAGAAAAAAGGAACCCCCGGCCAGTTTTTGTTCCCACCCCAGCTCATAGGTGCCGATCAGCTCCGGCAACAGGTTGGGATCGCCCTGTTCCAGTGTTTCGGAATGTTCCCGCTCCGGAAAGGGGTTCAGTTCATAATTGTTTGTGCGTTTGATCCTGCGGTTATACCCGAGCTTGATTGCCGCCTGTTCCGTAAGCGCATAGCGGAACTGTGCGGCAGGGAAGAAGTTGTTTAATAACAGCCGTTGCTTTTTTTCATTTTTTGAGAACATCAGATCCCGTTCAGAATATTCCAGCCGTCCGCCCAGGTTATAGTTTAATTTATGGACCTGGCCATTTGCCTGAACATACCCGGCATGTATCCGGTTATTAGTTTTTACATGACTGGTAAATTCAGGATCCGTTACATAGTCAGGTGTTCCCGGGATTTTTGTATAATATAAAAAATTTCCGTCCTGAACATCATACCGGTACTGATATCCTGTTTGCAGCGTGTGCTGTTGTCCCAGTTTTTGTGTATAATCGGCTTTCAGCCGGATGGCGTTCAGCGGGTTGGTATTAGGATTGTGGGTGAATTGTAGGGTGTCTGAAGTATTGGGGTAATAAAGATTCCGGTTATAGGTATTGCCCGAAAGCCCGGCATGTTCGTAAAGCGCAGAAACCGCAAGACTGGAATTCTTACTGAACCGGTGGGTATAATCCAGGCTCGCAAGACTGAACAGCCCTTCCTTTTCCTGCGTATTGGCGTTATAGTAGGTGAACGGGGCAAAGACCGTTCCTGTTTGAATATCCTGGCGGTAATTGTTATAAAGCAGGTCGGCTTCCCGCAACTGGAATTTTTTACCGATGTAAAAGCCCGCACTGACCAGGTTATTGACATTTGTCTGATAGCTTGCCGCAAGCCGTCCCCCATAATTGTAACGCTTAAAACTCCGCTCCCCGTTGGAAGGGAATGCGGTTTTTATCCCGTTGCGAATGGTATATACGTCGCCCTCACGATACCCCGCAATATCATTTCTCAGGTAATTGAGCCCTCCGCTTATATCCCATTTGTTTTTGCGGTAGCCGGCAGTAATATCGGCTCCAAAACGCTGCGGGGTATGAGCATTGTCAAAGTCCTTCACGGGGGGTAAACCATACAAAACACTGGATTGCAGCATCCATCCATCCTCAATTCCGGTTTTGGTGATGATATTGATAATGCCGGCTTTCCCATCTGCATCATAAGCTGCCGAGGGGCTGGTAATGGTCTCCACATTTTCAATAGCAGCAGCAGGTAATTGGCCCAGCATGGTAGCCGGGTCGCCCTGGGTGGGTTTACCATTGATCAGTACCAGGAAACTGGATGAACCTCTGAAGCTGATCTCCCCCAGCGCATTTACCGATACGGACGGCAGGTTGCGGATCACATCAATGCCGGTTCCGGAAGCTGCATTTCCAAACTGTGCTGCATTATATACCTGGCGGTCTACCCGGAAACTTACAGGAGGTTTTTTCCCCTGCACCACAATAGCCTCCAGTGATGTGGCATCGTTTTGCAGATAAACAGTACCAATATCGCCGGCCGCTGATGGTGAAGGAAGCACTATTGTTCTGGGGCGGTAGCCGGTAAAAGAAACAATCAGGGTGGAGGGCCCCCCGGAAGGCACCTGCATCCGGAAGCTCCCGTTCTTTTCAGATCTGACTACAGGAGCCGGTTGATGGTCGGTCAAAAGAGTTATAGTAGCGGCCTCCAGCGGAAGGCGGGTCGTACTGTCTGCAACCGATCCCGTAACGGTATGTTGTTGTGCCTGCAGCTGCAGGCAAAAAATGAGGGCAAGGAACACTCCTGAATATCTGTTCATAGCTATGATAAGTCTGGCAATACGGAATCAATATTGCCGCAAATATAGCAAAATAGGGTACTGCGAAGCAAACCTTAACTGTAACAGCAGGTAAAGGCAGCTTAATGCATGATGCAATGAACGGACGCCGGAAGATGTTCTGCCCACAGGTGCTGGGATGTCTGCCGCCCGCACATCTCTTTGCAAAAATCGGCATGCTTGCACAAAGGAATAATACCACCCGGCTGTAGCCGGAGGTGCAGCGCTTCTGTTGGTGAATATGCGGCGTGCGGCTAACTGGTAACGGCCGTTGTTGCAGAACGGATGTCTTCAACAGCATGTTCCGTCAGCCATTGCCGGAAGGACGCGCTGTTCTCGGGCCGGAAATGAATGATGGCGCCGGAGGTAAGTAAAATGGTAAAAATGCCGGAGGCTTCAATAAATTTATTCAGTGTAGGAGCAGCATATTCGAATTCGGGATAATGACTGGTATTATTCATGTACACGGGTTTGCGGTTTTAACAAAAGGGTGCAGGGCTTTTTTGATTAAAAGTAAACGGTTAATATGAAAAAAACAATATTAATTTTCCCGGAATTTTATTGGTGAAAGAGGGGCAAACCGCTCTTTTATTCCGACTGTTGCTGGGCCGTACCAGATCGTACCTGCACGCTTTTGAGCACCCTGTTCAAACTCCGGGGGGTAATGCCGAGGTAAGCCGCCATGTCCTCCTTGGAAAACTGCAGTTGCTGCTTCGACTGAAACTCCAGCAGTCGTGTTACACTGTGCTCCAGGGTATACAATTGCTGAAAAGCCGCCCGGCTGGAGGTATTGACGATCCGTTCCGCAAACACATCCAGCAGCAACCGGTTCAGCTGCGGATCTTTTTCCAGTAGGGCATTGAAAAAAGGGATAGAGATCGTGTAGGCCTGTACTTCGGTCAGCGCCTGCACGGAGCAAAGGCAGGGAAGCTGACGGAGTACTTCAATTTCCCCCATGATCTCACCTCTCCCTGAGAATTCGAGGATATACTCCTTCCCATTGTCTTCGCTGAAAAATACCTTGCTGATGCCCTCTTTCAATACATAAACCCTGGCACCGGCGCTGCCCTGCCGCAACAGCATGGTTCCTTCCGGAACGATTTTGAACTGAAAGTGTTCCTTACGCGTTTCACCGGCGTAAAGCGTTTCGATGTAGGATAAAAAACGATCATTGGTTCTAAGCATAACCGGGCAGGACAAATGTCCTTTTTCTGCAGCAATCCTTTACGGATTTTTGCGTGGTCAACAGATGAATGAATTGTAAAATACAAAAACAAAGATGCTTCACAAAATAAAAACCATTGCCTTTGATACGGATGATACGCTGTGGGAAAATGAGTCGTACTTCCGGGAAGCAGAACAGCATTTCTGTGCGTTGCTGAACAACTACCTGCCACACCATGCGGTAGCACAGGAACTATTACGTACGGAGATGAAAAACCTGCCGTTGTATGGCTATGGCATCAAAGGATTTATGCTTTGCATGATCGAAACCATCGATACGGTGACCGGAGGAATGGCTTCCCCGGGGCTGACACGTAAGGCGATCGAGATCGGACATGAATTACTGCAGCGGCCGGTGGTGTTACTGCCGGGAGTGGAGGAAACGCTGGACCGCCTGACAGGAAGGTACCGGCTGGTAATGGCCACCAAAGGTGATCTGCTGGATCAGGAACGCAAACTTGAAAAGTCGGGATTGGCCGGTGCTTTTCACCACATCACGATTATGAGCAACAAAAAGCCGGCAGACTACCGGAAATTATTAACACAGCTGGATTGTGAGCCGGATTGTTTTTTAATGCTTGGAAATTCCGTCCGGTCGGATGTATTGCCGGTGCTGGAGTTGAACGGTTATGCCGCACACATTCCCTGCCATACCACCTGGGTGCATGAACAACATGAAGAAAGGGTGGAACATCCCCGCTTTTTGCAGCTGGAAACAATTGAACAGATCTTAAATTATCTCTGAAACTATGCGGACTCGTATCAACCTGGACAACTGGAACAGGAAGGATCATTTTCTCTTTTTTAAACAATTTGAAGAGCCTTTTTTCGGGGTGACACTTGAGGCAGACTGTACCCGGGCCTATGCACGGGCAAAACAGCAGGGAGGTTCATTTTTCCTGTTCTACCTGTATGCAGCGCTGAAAGCGGCGAATGAAACCGAGCCTTTCCGGTACCGTATACACGGGGAGGATGTATACAGTTATGATGTGGTACATGCTTCCCCGACGATCAACCGGCCGGACGGAACCTTCGGATTTGCATACCTTGATTATAACCCGGATGAAATGCTGTTTTACAGGCAGGCACAGCCGGTACTGGAAACCGTACGGCAGTCGAAAGGGCTGGTGCCCGCAGTCTCGGGTGAAAATGTGATCCATTTTTCAGCGCTGCCCTGGCTGAACTTTACAGCATTATCGCATGCGAGGTGTTTTCATTTTCCCGACAGCTGCCCCAAGATCTCATTTGGAAAATTGGCAGGACCACAGGGTGAAAAGAGAATGCCGGTATCCGTACATGTGCATCACGGGTTGATGGATGGTTACCACGTGGGGCAGTTTGCGGACCGTTTTCAGCAATTACTGGATGAGGCGTAACCGGCGCAGGGAGATCCTGCCGGCTAAAAGTTTTGTACATTTAGACGATGGAACCCAAAATAAAAAAGATAAAAAATCTCCGGCAGTTCCTGCTGAACCAGGTCAGTGGGCTGAGCGTCGAACAGCTCAATACCATACCTACATCCTTTAGTAACAATATCATCTGGAACCTGGGAAATTTGCTTTCGGCTCAGCATACCGTTTGTTATAGCAGGGCGGGTCTGCCCGCTATGGTAGAAGAACGGTACCTGCTTCCGTTTCTTCCGGGTACAAGGCCGGAAGCATTTGTAGCAGCACCTGAGATAGAAATGGTAAAAGAATTGCTGATCAGCACCACGGATCAGCTGCAGCTCGATTATGACCAGCGCCGGTTTGATAATTATACGCCCTCTGCGATGATCCCGAAAGTGTATGGCTTTGAGATTACCAATATCGACGAAGCGCTGGAATATTTATTGTATCATGAAGGCTATCATTCCGGTTGTATCCGTGCATTAATGACGCTGGTGCAGGATACCGGTAACCCGTAAAGAACGACAATGATATCTGAGAAAATGTTTATGGAAATGGCCCTCTCTTTCCCGGGAACAGAAGCTTATCCGCATTTTGACCGGATCGGGCTCAAGGTGACCGGAAGGCGTATGTTTGCCTCTTATTGGGCCAAAGACAATACCACCAATATTTTTCTGACCACGGAAGAGCAACGCATTTTTTGTGAAATGGATCCGGAGCATGTTTATCCCGTGCCTAATAAATGGGGCGAGAAGGGCGCTACCACCTTTGTACTGGATACCGTTGCGAGGGAAATAGTAATGGAAGCGCTGCTGTCGGCTTATAATGAAATCATGCAGACCAAAAAACGGAAATGATTTTGCCGGGAGGCCGCCAAACAAAAGCTACCTGAAATAAAAAAGGCCTGCCCTGAAAAGAGCTGGCCGTTGCTAACCTATGAAAAACACTAAGCCAAAGTTACGAAGAAATCCGTATATAAAAGTTTTATTTAATAAAAAAACATTTTTTTATTAGACCTACCTCTCAGGATAACTGACTGCAAATGAATGCGCAGAAGGTATATGTGGGAAGAACAGCTGAAATTGATAACGGGAATCGTATACCGGCTGAATCAGGATTACAGTACAAATGGCCGTTGCCTCAATAGAAAAAAGACGCCCGTTGGCGGCGCCTTTAAAGTTTATTTTTACATATTTGTATTATGCAGGTGTTGTTTTTATTTTCTGCAAATAGTTTTTTGCATCTTCTACTTTTGGGGAAACAATACTTTGCCCTTAAGCCTGGCAGCAACTAAAGACAAAAGCCCGGCTTCGGTTACTTTCACCATCTTTTTTGATCCTGTCTTTTTAGTTTTCGCACAGTAAAGTTATATAGGTTTTGAGCAAGAATCCTTCAGTGTTCTGCAAATGGTATTTCTGCTGATATACTAATTTTTTTTAATTAGTTGAAGTCCGCTGGCAATGTGCCGATGGTTTACAAATACAGATAGAAGCATGGTTAGCAGATAACCTATATGTCCTGTCTGCCAGCCGTCCGATCTCCCCGCTGCGAAATGCCCGCTGTTGTAGCAATAGCAGGAAGAAAATCCTACATTTGATTTTTAAAAAATTTTACAGACCACACAACATGCGTATCTGGTCCCTGCACCCCAAATATCTTGATGCGAAAGGCATCGTTGCCCTCTGGAGGGAAACGCTCCTGGCAAAGCAGGTGCTGGAAGGTAAAACGAAGGGGTATAAAAATCATCCCCAGCTGGACCGGTTTAAAAAACTGAAAAGGCCGCTGGATGCGATCAATGCCTACCTGGCCACGGTTTATGAAGAAGCGCTGGCGCGCGGTTATTCTTTTGATCAGACAAAGATCAACCGGCCGTTTTCAAGAACCCGGATCCTCGTAAACAGCGGGCAACTGGAATATGAATTCCGTCATCTGCTGAAGAAGCTGGAAGTGAGGGATCCGGAACGGCTAAAACAATTGCAGGGACTGAAAAGTATAGAACCCAACCGGATCCTGACCGTTACGGAAGGCGGCATCGAAGCCTGGGAAATCCTGTAACAAGCGCGGCACGCGGTAATGTACGGATGGGGATCTGTCAGCTTTCTGCCTTTTTCAGAGTTACCGTTTTTTCTATATGTACCTCCCTCAAAAAATGTTCGTCATGCGATACAACGATCAGTGTTCCCCGGTATTCATTGATGGCCGCTGTTAGTATTTCAATATTCTGCAAATCGAGATTATTGGTAGGCTCATCAAGAATGATCATATCAGGAGCACGGTTGCTGATCGTGATACAGCAAAGCATCAGCCGCATTCTTTCGCCGCCGCTGAGCGCCTTGCAGGATTTATCCCAGCTGTCTTTGGTAAATAAGAACCGGCTCAGCCGGATCTTGATCTCATGTTCCTGGAGCGACCCGGTATTGAAACGTTGCGCCTGTTGGTAAACTGTGATGCCATTATCGATCAGGGAATAATCCTGATCAATATACACTGCGGTGCTTTCGGCTTTAGAGATGCTTCCTGTTTGCGGTGTTAAAGTGCCCAGTATGCCATTTATCAGCGTGGTTTTGCCGGCACCGTTGGTACCTTTCAGGGCCAGCCGCTCGCCGCTGACGATCTCCAGGTCCAGTGCTTCACTCCAGAGTGGGAGGCCGTTATAGCTGAAGTTGAGGGCTGTCGCGGCAAAAAGGATCTTGCCGGTATGTAGGGTGGAATGATCAAAGCCGAATTTCATTTTATCCGTTTCCGGCAGTTCCGAACGCAGGTCCTGCAATTCCTGCGAAATACCGCCGATCTTTTCCGCATGAACGCTTTTGAGCTTTGAGGTGCTTTTCTCCGCGTTGTTGCGGAGGGTATTCATCATGATGCGGGCAACGCCGGCCTTTTCCTGTTTGCCTTTTCCGCGGGCATCCAGTTTCTGCTGGCGTTCCATCGTTTCCCGTTCCTTTTCTTTTGCTTTGCGGAGTGCTTTCTCTTTGTTTTGTATGTCCTGGTTCAGTGCCTCACGCTCCGCTTGCTTTTGTTCGGCATAAAAATCATAGTTTCCGCCATAGCTGGAGAGCCCGCGTTTACTGAGCTCGCATACCCTGTTGAGAAGGTTCAGCAGCTCCCGGTCGTGACTAACGATGATCAATGTGGCGGCGGTGGTGCGGATGAACTGGTACAACAGTTGCCGGCCTTCGGCATCCAGGTGATTGCTGGGTTCATCCAGCAACAGCAGTTCCGGCTGACGGATACTCATCCCCGCAAGAAAAACCTTTGTTTTCTGTCCGCCGCTTAAGGTTTCCATCGGACGGGAAAGATCAAGATGGTCCAGTCTCCAGGAGGTCAGGACTTCGGTGCACCGCTCCTCAATGGTCCAGTCGTCATCAAGTACGGTAAAGTGCTCTTCCGAAGTATCTCCGTTCAGGATGGCACGGAGGGCAGTCCGTTTTTGCTCCACACCCAGTGCCTGCGCAATGGTATAATGGTTGTACTGGCCGAATACCTGCGGGATATAGCAGGGGACAGCCGCTGTAATGATCTGCCCTCCGGAAGCAGGGAGCCTGCCCGCGATCATTTTAAGCAGGGTAGACTTGCCCGCGCCGTTATTGCCGATCAGCGCGATCTTATCATGCGGGTTCACATTGAGGTGAACATTGCTGAACAGTATTTCTTTATCAGGATGGGTGTAGGAGAGGTTTTGAAGTATTAACATAGCTCTTTCTTTAAGGATAAACGAATCGGCGCGCCCCTGGCGGTCCGTGTCTGAAGTACTTAAAAGAAAGAAATTCCTACATTTTCTATATTGAATGATAAATGGTGAGCCGCAAAGGTACGATTTTTATTGAACTGGCAGAATGACCCATGTTTTGAAGCCCTGGTGATGGTTGTTTTCTGCTTATTTTTGAAGGATGATAGCCGCAGAACTATAATTATATGAGGAAACTTTTTTTAACAGCGGGCTGCTGCCTGCTGATCGTATGGAAAACGCTGGCACAGCCGGGAAATCAAAGCGTATTCACTGTAACCGGATCTGAAGCCGGATCATGAATATGAATTCCTGGTATCGGGGAGAAGCTTTGTTTCTGCAGAAGGCCGCTGATCCCGGAAATGGTGCGATGGCTTTCGGCAGGAATTTTGTTTAAATTTACAGTGCCGCATTTGCCGGAATACCCAAAAGAAAATATATGAAAAAGAATACAGTGGTTTTGTTACTGCTTTTTTGCTTAGGATTCGCCGGTTGCAGCGGCTGTCATTTCAGTAAGGGCGTCAAGAAAGACCTTACAACCGGGCTAACCTATGAGTATAACGGACTTGGTGTAACAGATGTATTCCTTACTGACGGGAACAAAAGGCTGACCAGCAATAAAGTGCCCCTGGGCAGTAAGGTGGTGCTGGCTGCTGATGGGGTGGACTATTTCACACAAAAAGAAGGCAAGGTTTTTCCGGGATGCCACATGAAAGTGACCGATAAAGCAGGGAATGCAGTGCTGGATCTTCCGGATCTGTTTGAACAGTATAAGGAGGGGGTGGTACCTTCTGAGGCCCGTACGATCACTGCCACTTTTACAACAGGCAACCCGATGGTTGCCGGAGCTTCCTATCATTTAGAAGTGGATGTTTTTGACAAACTGAACCAGGAGAACCGCCTGAAAGCCGCTGTGGACCTTCTTGCCCAATAAAACGGGAACAAAGAATACTGTCCGGCGCAAAACAGGGTGGATGAAAAAAAATCCGGTTTCAATTTATAAGAACAGATCTGGATATGACAAGATTTTCTGGGAAACAATTATGGGATAGCTATGCCAGCATTATTTTGTTGCTGGCCGGTATGCTGGTGGGAGGCATCACCGGGGTGCTTTTTCCCGGAATCGTCACCTATCTGAAACCAGTGGGAGATGTATTCCTGAACCTGCTTTTTGTTACAGTGGTACCCCTGGTATTTTTTGCCATTGCAGTGGCAGTGGCTGCCATTGAGCAGAAGAACCGGCTGGGGCGCGTACTTGCGGCTATGGCGGTTACCTTTCTTGTTTTTATTTTACTGGCAGCGTTGTTTACGGTACTGATGGCCTATTTATTTCCGCTGGCAAAACCTGCACTGGAGCAGGGAGCTGTTGCCGGGATGGAAGAAGGCGATCATAAAACCTGGGGGGAACGGCTGGTGACCTTTTTTACCGTAGGCGAGTTCTACCAGTTGTTATCGCGGCAGAATATGCTGGCATTGCTGGTGTTTTCTTTTTTACTGGGAACAGCGGTCCGGAAATCGGGGCAGCCGGCAAAGCCCTTTTATGATTTTTTGGTGGCGGGCAATGAAGTGATGAAGCAGCTGTTGCTGCTGATCATGAAAGGCGCTCCAATAGGGCTGGGGGCTTATATTGCCTACCAGGCTGCCGATCTGGGACCCCAGTTGTTCGGGTTCTATGCAAAGCCAATGGCATTGTATTACGGAACCGGCATCCTGTATTTCTTTATCTTTTTTACTTTGTATGCATTCATTGGTAATGGCCGCGCGGGAGTGCGGTTGTTCTGGAAAAACAATATCGTGCCTTCGCTTACAGCGGTCAGCACCTGTAGCAGCCTGGCTACTATGCCTGCCAACCTCATCGCAGCAGAGCGGATCGGCATCCCCGCCCCGGTTGCAAATGTGGTCATTCCCCTGGGTACCACCCTGCATAAAAACGGCTCTTCCATTTCTGCCATCGTAAAGATCTATGTGGTGTTCCAGATGCTGGGCTGGGATTTTTTTGCCCCCCATAACCTGTTGCTGGCATTGGGTATCACCGTATTGTGCAGCATGGTGGAGGGGGGAATCCCCAACGGCGGCTATATCGGGGAGCTGCTGATGATCTCGGCCTATCACCTGCCCAAGGAAACGATCCCGGCCGTAATGATCATTGGTACCCTGGTAGATCCGCTGGCCACCATCCTGAACGCAACCGGTAATACGGTAGCTGCAATGGTGGTTACCCGGCTTACCGGTGAAAAATTCCGCCCCTCATCTTCCTGACGTCTGTTCCTTCAGCGGTCGTCCCGGCTACCTGCGTTTCTTATACCTGGAAAAAATGGCCAAAACGGCCCAAATGTGGATAAAACCAAAAGAATGCCCCCGGCCGGTTACATGAATGAGTAACCGGCTGAATTTTAGTAAGATATAATGAGAATTTTTCAGCGGTCCGTTCGCGGATTGCACATTTTTTGCAGATATTTGTGTGGGTTTTGCACATATATTCACATTATATCCACATGAAAAACTTCCAAGCAGTCGTTCAAAACGATGAAACTTAATACAGGACTGCATTTCAGCGCATTTTAATTTGTGGATAAATGAATTGGTGTTAAATTTGGTATGTAAGTGGGAAAAAGTGTTATTTTGTGTTAGTTTAGTAAATATTTAAATAACTCCCGGTTTATGACAGGTTTTCTCGGTGAATTCGAGGCAACAATAGATTCAAAAGGACGCTTCCTTTTGCCGGCTGGTTTCAGAAAGCAGCTGCAACCGGAGGATGCGGACCGTTTTGTCATCAACAGGGGTTTTGAAAAATGTTTAAGTCTTTACCCGCTTAGTTCCTGGAGTCCGTTGGCGGAAAAAATAAACGGACTGAATGATTTTGATCCGAAAGCGCGGGCCTTTAAGCGCTACTTTTTGAATGGAGCTACCCTTGTGGAACCTGATACGGCCGGAAGGCTGTTATTGCCGGCTAACCTGAAAGAGTATGCGGCACTGGAAAAGGACATTGTGTTGGTACCTGCCGGTAACCGGATGGAGATCTGGAATACCTCGAAATACAAAGAGTTCTTTGATTCATTTTCTCCCGAGTCGTTCAGCGATCTGGCCAACCAGGTTATGGGCGGATTGTGACCGGTGGCTGATACCGGAATGGACAGGTTTAAAAGTTGACAGGTCATGGCAAAGAATAAACAAAAAGAAAAACTTGTTAGCACATCAACTTCACAGCCTGCGGACTATCACATCCCGGTACTCCTGCACGAGACCATAACGGCATTGAACATCGATCCCGGTGGGATCTATGTAGATGCCACCTTCGGCGGCGGCGGCCATGCTGCGGCCATCCTGAAGGCGCTGGGGGCAAACGGACGCCTGGTGGCATTTGACCAGGATGCAGACGCAGCGCGGAACATACCGGAGAACGATGACCGCGTATTATTTGTTCCGCAGAACTTCAGGCATCTGAAACGTTTTCTGCGGTTGCACGGGATCAGCCAGGTAGACGGAGTGCTGGCAGACCTGGGAGTAAGCAGCCACCAGTTCGATGAGGCAGAGCGGGGATTCAGCATACGGTTCAATGCGGCCATGGACATGCGGATGGATCAGCGGCAACCGGTGACCGCCTTTGATATTCTTCAAACGTACACCGAGCAGCAGTTGCATAAGTTGTTTGAACAATATGGGGAAGTGACAAATGCCAGAACGCTTGCACGGACCATCACAGAAGCAAGGGGCCGGGTATCGCTGAAAACCATCGATGCTTTTAAGAATGTATTGCGGCCGGTGGTAAAAGGCAACCCCAATAAATATTTCGCCCAGGTATTCCAGGCACTGCGTATCGAAGTGAATCAGGAGCTGGAAGCCCTTAAGGAATTGTTGGAGCAGGCGAAAGAAGTAGTGCGGCCGGGGGGGAGGATCGCCATCATTACCTTCCATTCTCTGGAAGACCGGTTGGTAAAACAGTTCTTCAGGGAAGGCAGTTTTGAGGAAAAAGAAGAGAATCCCTTTGTACAGGAGTACAGGGAAAAAATTTTTAAGCTGATTACCCGCAAACCGGTAACAGCAGGGGATGCGGAACTAAAAATAAATACCAGATCACGAAGTGCCAAGTTGCGCGTGGCAGAACGGATCTGAACCGGGAAACAATTCAGACTAATCAAAAACAGAAGCGGTGACGGATAAAAAAGGAAAGGAAGCAAGATGGAACTGGAAAAAGCTGCTCAACTACCAGTCGATCGTACGACAGGTACCCTTCCTGTTTTACATGGCTTTCCTGGCGATCGTATATATCTATAACGGACATATGGCCGATAAAACTGTGCGCAGGATAAATGCCACAGCAAAAGACGTAAAAGAGCTGCAATGGGAATATAAGAGCCTGAAAAGCGAAGTGATGTTCCGCAGCAAACCGAGCGAACTGACAAAAGCATTACAGCCGCTGGGTTTGAACGAATTGCAGGAATCGCCGTATGTACTGAAGGATTCACTGGAAGAATATATGCAAACCGCACATAAATATTAAGAGGCATTGGAAATTAAGAAAGACATATTGTGGAGGGTGTATCTCTGTTTTATCGGGATCGTGCTGCTTTGCCTGTTTGTACTGGGTAAGGCCACCGTTATCCAGCGTATACAGGGCGAGCACTGGAGAGGTATGGGCGACAGCATGCACCAGAAGATCGTTGAGATCAATGCCGACAGGGGCACGATCTTCAGCGAAGACGGCCAGATGCTCAGCACATCGCTGCCTCAGTTTGATGTGTATATGGACTTTATGGCCGAGGGCCTGCGGCTGAAGGACGGAAAGGTATATAAGGAGAACATCGACTCCTTCGCAGTGGCCATGGCCGACTATTTTAAAGATAAAACGGCAAAGCAATACCGGAAAGAGTTTGATGAGGCCTATAAAAAAGGCAGCCGTTACTATGCATTAAAAAAGAAACTATCGTTTGAAGATTTTAAAGCGCTGCGCAGCTTTCCCCTGATCCGCCTGGGTAAAAACAAAAGCGGTATCGTGGTGGAAGAAACCAGCAAGCGCATTGCTCCTTTCGGACTGCTGGCAAACCGTACCATCGGGCTCAGCAGGGAATATGTGAACAGTGACGGCAAAATCAAGAAAATGAATGTGGGCCTGGAGATGAGCTATGACAGTCTGCTCAATGGTCAGAATGGCCAGCGGGTGGTGCGTTATATTTCAGGTGGTGCCGTTCCGGTGGAAGGATTCCAGGTAGAGCCGGAGAACGGCAAGGATATTTATACCACACTGGATGTGAATATGCAGGACATTACGGAAACGGCATTGCTGCGCATGATGCTGCAAAGCCGTGCCCAGTACGGTACCGCCATAGTTATGGAAACAAAGACCGGCAAGATAAAAGCGATCGCCAACCTCGGCCGTAACCCAAGAGACACCACTTACTGGGAAAATGATAACTATGCACTCCGCGTAACGGAGCCGGGTTCCACCATAAAAATGGTAACCCTTCTGGCTGCCCTGGACAAGGGAACTTCAAAACCCAACGACCTGATAGAGGTGGGAACGGCAGGGCGGCTGCAGGTAGGACCCCGTATGGTCACGGATGCCGAACGTTCCCCCAAGTCGGTACTTACCATCGAAGAATGTGTGGCACACAGTTCCAATGTGGGATTGGCTAAAATAGCGCTGAAAGCTTTTGGCAGCAACCCTTCTGAATTTGGTACCTATCTGAAAAAATACCATATGGACAGCCGGTCGCCCGTCGACCTGGCGCATGTGCCCCGGCCGCGTATGGCACCGCTGGCGAAGGATCATGGTGGATTGATGAATATGCTGACCATGAGTTTTGGCTATGCCTTACAGGTAAGCCCGCTGCAGACCCTGACCTTATATAATGCCGTGGCAAACGACGGTAAAATGATGCGGCCTTACCTCGTAAGCAGCATCCGCAACCAGGGAGTGGTAGTGAAAGATGTTCAGCCGCAGGTGATGGAGGAAGCGATCGCCAAACCATCTACCTTGAAAGCCGCAAAAGAAAGCCTTGAAATGGCCATTACAGAAGGTACCGGAAGAGTGGCCTTTAAAGATATGCCTTTCAAAGTTGCCGGAAAGACCGGCACGGCGCATGTGGCCGACGGGGAAACCAAATATGGTAACAATGTATACCAGGCGTCGTTTGTCGGTTATTTTCCTGCAGAGCAGCCTCAGTACACCTGTATCGTGGTGGTAAGAACCAGTCCGGGTGCCGCCTTACACTATGGCGGACAGATCGGTGCGCCGGTATTCCGCGAGATCGCTACCAAGATCTACAGCATGTATGTGGACCGTAAAACGCCCAAGGGGTATGAAGGATCAAAAGACAGTTCCAACTATTTCTATGCAGGCAGCGCCGGTGCAATAAAAAATGTACTGGAGATGCTGCACATTCCGTTTGTGGATTCCCTGCAGCAGGGCAACTGGGCCACTATGTATGCCAACCGGCAGAAACCGGTGGTTACGGGAAACACGGTCCGCAATAGTGTAATGCCTAATGTAAAAGGAATGGGGCTCCGGAACGCAATCAGTTTACTGGAGCAGATGGGATTGCGGGTAAAAGTACAGGGCAGTGGTAAGGTACAGGGGCAGTCCATCGCGCCGGGTGCTTCTTTTGCAAAAGGACAGGCAGTGACATTAAATCTGGCATAAATCATTTGAGTGCAGTTACAGGAGCTATTATATAAAACCAAATTACAATCGGTAGAGGGAACCACCGCAACTGAGATCAGCGCGGTGACCATTGATTCCCGTAACGTAAAGCCCGGAAGTGTATTTGTAGCGGTGAAGGGAGGAATGGACGGACACCAGTTCATTGACAATGCGGTTCAGAACGGAGCAGCGGCAATCGTTTGCGAAACGCTTCCGGAAACAAGGGCAGCACAGGTTACCTATGTGCAGGTGGCCGACAGTGCCGCCGCCGCCGGCATCATAGCACATCATTTTTACGGGCAGCCTTCCACACAGCTGAAGCTGGTGGGTGTTACCGGTACCAATGGAAAAACGACCATTGCCACACTGCTGTACAAATTATTCAGCAGCCTTGGGTTCACCTGCGGACTGATCAGTACGGTTCAAAACCATATCGGTGCCGAAAAACTGGAAGCTACGCATACAACGCCGGATGCAGTCAGCCTAAACAGCCTGCTGGCGCAAATGGTGGCCGGAGGGTGTCAGTATGCTTTTATGGAAGTAAGTTCGCATGCCATCCATCAGCACCGGATCGAAGGCCTGGAATTTGCAGGGGGGATCTTCAGTAATATTACGCATGATCATCTCGACTATCATAAAACCTTTGATGAATACATCCGGGTAAAAAAAACATTTTTTGATCAGCTGCCAAAAGAAGCTTTTGCGCTTACAAATGTAGATGATAAACGGGGTGTGGTAATGGTGCAGAACACCAGAGCGGCCATTAAAACCTACAGCCTCAGGACCACCAGCGATTTTAAAGGAAAGATACTGGACAACAGTATCATGGGATTGCACATGATGGTGGACGAGCAGGAAGTGCATTTCCGCCTGATCGGTGAATTCAATGCCTACAACCTGCTGGCAGTATACGGCGCGGCGGTAAGTCTCGGTCAGGAGAAGGTAGCAGTGCTGCAAACATTAAGCGTATTGAACGGCGCCGCCGGACGGTTTGATTATATCGTGTCCCCAAAATCAAATATCATCGGTATCGTGGATTATGCACATACACCGGATGCGTTGTTGAATGTACTGGCCACCATTAAAAAACTACGGAAAGGATTTGAACAGGTGATCACGGTTGTGGGATGCGGAGGCGACCGGGATAAAACAAAAAGACCCGTAATGGCAGAAGTGGCGTGCGAGTACAGTGATAAGGTCATTTTTACCAGTGATAATCCAAGGAGTGAAGATCCGCTGGTGATCATAAAAGATATGGAAGCGGGTGTGCCCGCAGGCAGCCGCAGAAAATGTATCTCCATTGCAGACAGAAAGGAAGCCATAAAGACGGCGATCAGTCTGGCTGATGAATCAGACATCATACTTATAGCCGGTAAAGGACATGAAACCTATCAGGAGATAAAGGGCGTCCGGAATCATTTTGACGACAGGGAAACCGTAAGCGAATTATTTGGATTGTTAGAAAAGTAAAAGAAGCAAGACGTATGTTGTATCATTTATTTGAGTGGTTTAAGCAGAACGGCATCAATTTTCCCGGCCGGAACCTTATGGAATTTATCACGTTCCGGGTAATGATGGCGGTACTGCTGGCGCTTACCATCACTTTGATATTTGGTAAACGGCTGATCAATATCCTGCGGAATAAGCTGGTGGGCGAATCCGTTCGGGATCTGGGGCTGGCTGGCGAACAGGCAAAAAAAGGAACGCCCACCATGGGAGGGATCATTATTATCCTGGGTATACTGGTTCCCACACTGCTCTTTGCACGATTGAACACGGTATATATCCTGCTGATGTTGTTTGCTACTATCTGGCTGGGGGCTATCGGTTTCCTGGATGATTATCTGAAGCTGCGGGCCAAACGTATCGCCCGTGAAAAAGGGGAGGCGTACAAAAAACAGGATAAGGACGGGCTGGCGGGCTGGTTCAAGATTTTTGGCCAGGTGGTTCTGGGTATCACTGTAGGATCTGTGCTGTATTTTAACAGCAATGTAAAGATCTGGAGGGAGTATATCGGCAACGCTCCGGGCGTAGCTGAAACCGAGGTGATTACCAAAACGGTAAACAACCGCACCAAACATTTTGTAGCCACAAAGGCGCCGATTACGACCATCCCGTTTGTTAAGAATCATGAATTCAATTATGCCAAGCTGCTTCCGGAAGCACTGGAGCAGTATGCATGGGTATTGTATATCCTGATCGTGGTCTTTATCATCACAGCGGTTTCCAATGGTGCCAATATTACCGACGGTCTGGACGGACTGGCCACGGGCACCTCGGCGCTCATCGGTGTTATGCTGGGGATCTTTGCCTATGCCAGCGGTAATTTCAATTTTGCGGATTACCTCAATATCATGTACATCCCCAATCTGGGCGAGCTGTCTATTTTTCTGGCCGCCATGATCGGAGCCTGCGTCGGGTTTCTCTGGTACAATTCCTATCCGGCCCAGGTGTTTATGGGTGATACGGGAAGTCTGACGCTCGGCGGTATCATCGCATCCGTGGCCATTATCGTTCATAAGGAGCTACTGATACCGATATTCTGCGGCGTGTTCCTCGTGGAAGTGCTGAGTGTATCGCTGCAGGTGACGTATTTTAAGTATACGAAGAAAAAATACGGAGAGGGCCGGCGGATCTTCCTGATGAGCCCGCTGCACCATCATTATCAAAAGCTGGGTTACCACGAAGCAAAGATCGTGACGCGGTTCTGGATCGTGCAGATATTGCTGGTAGTGGTGTGTATCGTAACCTTAAAACTGAGATAGACAGTGGGAAAGCGGCTGGTCATATTGGGAGGAGGTGAAAGTGGTGTAGGGGCGGCCCTGCTGGCAAAACAAAAAGGGTATACCGTTTTTTTATCAGACGGCGGTTCTTTGAAAGAAATATATCGTAGCGAACTGCGGCAGGCAGGTATCGGGTGGGAAGAAGATGGCCACACGGAAGAAAAGATCCTGGATGCGGAAGAAGTGGTAAAAAGCCCGGGGATCCCTGAAAAAAATGAGCTGGTGCGCAAGATCCGGCTAAAGGGCATCCCGGTGATCAGTGAAATCGAGCTGGCCTATCGTTTTGCAGGCAGCAGCCGGATCATCGCTATAACCGGCAGCAACGGGAAGACCACTACTACATCGCTCATCCATCATATCTGCAAGGTTGGCGGACTGGATGCGGCGCTGGTAGGCAATATCGGTGAATCCTTTGCAAAGCAGGTGGCCCTGGATCCCAAACCCGTATACGTGGTAGAGGTAAGCAGCTTCCAGCTGGATGATATCGAGGAGTTCCGGCCTTATATATCGGTGCTGACCAATATCACAGAGGATCACCTGGATCGCTACGAATACAAATTCGATAATTATATAAAGAGTAAGTTCCGCATTGTAAAGAATCAGCAGGCTACCGATTATTTTATATACAATGCAGATGACCCGGTAACAAAGGAATCAATAGATAAATTTAATATTCAATCAATTCAACTACCGATTAGCATGGAAAGAGAAAATAAAACGGCTTTTATCAAGGATGGCGATATGTACGTAAGAACGGGTGAAGATTTCATGAACATGAGTATTTATGACTTTACACTAAAAGGTAAACACAATCAGTACAACACTATGGCAGCATGCGTTACAGCCGCAACAATGGACATCCGGAAGGAAAAGATCCGCGAAGCGGTTCAGACATTTCAGAACCTGGAGCACCGTATGGAGCACGTAGCTACCATCAGGGGAGTTGAATTTATTAACGACAGCAAGGCCACTAATGTTAATTCAACCTGGTACGCGCTGGAAAGTATGACAAAGCCCACCGTGCTGATCCTTGGGGGCGTAGACAAAGGCAATGATTATTCACTGATGGAGGAACTGGTGGCCGAAAAAGTAAAGGCGATCATCTGTCTGGGTGTCGACAATACGAAGATCCATGCGGCATTTAAAGACAGTGTATCTGTCATTATTGATACGGCCAGCGCGGCTGAAGCCGTGGGTGCGGCTTTTGCACATGCGGAAAAAGGAGATGTGGTTTTGTTAAGCCCGGCCTGTGCCAGCTTCGACCTGTTTAAAAATTATGAAGACCGCGGTACGCAATTCAAGCGTGCGGTGATCGAACTATAAAAGCGGATTTAAAAATGGCAGCAACAGCGGAAATAGGAACGGAGGAAAAAGTGGTGCGTACCAGGAGCTGGAAAGGCGGACTGGACCAGCATGCCCGGGGGGATAAGGTGATCTGGGCATTAGTGGTTTTCCTGACGCTGGTTTCATTGCTGGCAGTTTACAGTGCCACCGGCTCTTTGGCGTATAAGAAATACAAAGGAAATACCGAGGTATATCTGTTCAAGCAGGTGGTGTTTATCCTGCTGGGTTTTGCCATTGTTTATTTTGCGCACCGGGTCAATTATACCATTTACTCCAAAGTGGCGCGGATTCTTTTTGTACTAAGTATCCCGCTATTGGCCTATACGCTGTTCTTTGGGGTAAAGATGAATGAAGGCAGCCGCTGGATAAAGGTGCCGCTGATCAATATGACCATGCAAACCTCGGATCTGGCAAAGCTGGCGTTGTTCATGTACCTGGCACGTTTGCTGAGCCGCAAACAGCAGGTGATCAAAAACTTTAAAAAAGGATTCCTGCCGGTCATCCTGCCCATCGGCATCACCTGTCTGCTGATCGCCCCGGCCAACCTGTCTACGGCCCTGCTGCTCGGTGCCAGTTGCATGATGTTATTATTCATCGGCAGGGTAAGCGTAAAGCACCTGTTGCTGGTGGCGAGTCTCGCGCTTATTCCCATTATCATGCTGATCATGGCAGCAATGGTACGGCATAAAAGCGGTAAGGATATTGATACAACGGAAACCACACAGGCAGTGAAGAAAGCCACCGGCGGACTGACCACAAGGGTGGATACCTGGATCGGACGTGTGGAGAATTTTATATACGGAGGTAAAGAAGCGGATAATGATGAGATGTACCAGGTGAACCAGGCCAAGATCGCCATTTCAAAAGGCGGTTTCCTGGGTGTGGGGCCTGGCAACAGTACCACAAGAGATTACCTGCCCCAGGCGTATAACGATTTTATTTTCGCGATCATTATCGAGGAATACGGATTGCTGGGAGGAGCTTTTATCCTCTTTATATACATCGTATTCCTGTACCGGTGTATCCGGATCTTTAAAAGGTGCCCCTTTGCCTTCGGTGCCTTTCTGGCGCTGGGACTGAGCTTTACACTGGCCATCCAGGCGGTGGCCAATATGGCGGTAACGGTGAACCTTTTTCCGGTAACAGGGGTAACGCTGCCCCTGGTGAGTATGGGGGGATCCAGTTTCCTGTTCACCTGCCTGGCGATCGGTATCATTTTGAGCGTATCCCGTAACGTGGAGAATATTGAACGGCCACAACCCATAGCTGAAGCGGCTGCGGAAGAAGTGGTGGAAGTAGAAATAGCGGAAAAAACAGATGAGTAAAAGAATAATCATAGCAGGTGGTGGTACCGGGGGGCATATTTTCCCCGCCATCGCCATTGCCAACGCATTACAGCGGAAAGATCCGTCGCTGCAGTTCCTGTTTGTAGGTGCTGCAGGTAAGATGGAGATGGAAAAAGTACCGCAGGCAGGCTATGAGATAAAAGGACTGGATATTGCGGGTTTTAACCGCAGCTCTCTGCTAAAGAATATCACATTGCCTTTCAAACTGGTAAAAAGTTTTTTCCAGGTAAAGAAGATCTTTAAAACCTTTCCGCCGGATGCGGTGATCGGAGTAGGAGGCTATTCAACCTTCCCGGTATTAAAATATGCACAGGCAAGAGGTATACCTACATTCATTCATGAGTCCAATTCCTTTGCAGGAAAAGCAAATATCATGCTGGGTAAGAATGCTACGCGGGTATTTACAGCAACGGATGGAATGGAGAAGTTTTTTCCTGCGGATAAGATCCTGGTGACCGGGAACCCGGTACGGCAGGCGATCGCATCCATGAACATAAGCAGGGAACAGGCACTCCGGTATTTTTCACTGCCGCCCGATAAGCTGACAGTGCTGGTAGTGGGCGGAAGCCTGGGCGCGCGTTCCATAAACGAAGCAGTGATTACGCATGTGGGCGCGCTGCTCAAGGCCGGGCTGCAGCTCATCTGGCAGACGGGGAAAACCCTGTCAAAGGAAGCGACGGAGATCGCAGTAGAACATAAGGAGATATGGGCGAACGAGTTTATCACAGAGATGCAACAGGCTTATGCCGCTGCGGATATCATTATGGCAAGGGCCGGCGCCATGACCGTAGCGGAGATCTGTGTGGCCCGCAAACCGGTCATTTTTGTGCCCTATCCGTTTGCAACGGAAGATCATCAGACGGTAAATGCCACACGGCTGGTAGATAAAGGCGCGGCCTGGCTGGTAAAGGACAGTGAGGCAAAAGATCAGGCCATCGCAAAAGTGATTGCCCTGGCAAAAGACGAAGCAACGCGGAAATATATGAGCGAGACGCTGACCGGATTGTCTGTTACGGATGCGGATGAGCGGATCGCAGATGAAATTTTAAAAACAATATAACGTGCAGGGAAAACAAATAGGGGATTTGAAGCGGATCTACTTTATCGGGATCGGAGGTATCGGGATGAGTGCCCTGGCGCGTTATTTTCATTCAAGAGGAGTGGCGGTAAGCGGGTATGATAAAACAGCAACTGCGCTTACGAACGCACTGACAGCAGAAGGCATTCCGGTGCATTATGAGGATGATCCGGAGCAGGCACCACGGGATGCCGACTGGGTGGTGTATACACCCGCCGTTCCTTCGGCACACCGGGAACTGGAGTATTATAAAACAAATGACTATCCGGTGATGAAGCGCAGTGAGGTACTGCAGCAGATCACGGAAAGTTCTTTTAATATATGTGTGGCCGGTACGCACGGTAAAACCACTACCACCACGATGATCGCGCATTTGCTGCGCGACAGCGGCTACGGATGCAATGCGTTCCTGGGTGGTATCTCCGCCAACTACGGTACGAATTTCTGGAGCAGTGAAAGGGATGTATGTGTGATCGAAGCAGACGAATACGACCGCAGTTTTTTGAGACTGAGTCCGGATATAGCGGTGGTAACGGCCATTGATCCGGACCACCTGGATATTTATGGTACCGCGGAGAATGTGCGCAACGCTTTTGCTGAGTTTGCACAACGGCTGAAACGCAGCGGCCTGCTGATCCGGAAACTGGGCATCGGCCGGGAACTGCGCGCAGAGCATATGTGGCAGTACAGCCTGCAGAATGACAGCGCCAATATTTATGCGGTCAATATAACGATGAGTGACGGCGGCTACGACTTTGACCTGGTGCATCCCTCGGCGGAGATCAGCGGACTGCGCCTGAACATGGGAGGCATGCACAATGTGGAGAACATGGTGGCCGCCATTGCCGTGGCCAAGGCACTGAACATTGACCCGGAAAAGATACGAACAGCAGTGGCATCGTTTAAAGGGGTGCAGCGGCGGTTTGAATACATCATTAAACAAAAAGACCTGGTTTTTATTGATGATTATGCGCACCATCCGGAGGAACTGAAGGCGTTGATAAATAGTGTAAAAACCCTGTTTCCCCAAATGAAATGTACGCTAATTTTCCAGCCGCATTTGTACAGCCGTACAAGAGATTTTGCCCAGGATTTTGCTGCTGTTTTGAGTAGGGTTAACAAGGTGATCCTGTTACCGGTATACCCTGCCAGAGAACAACCGATACCCGGAATCGAAAGCCATACCATTGCCGAGCAGATGGATGGAGCGGACCCTGTAATCATGACAAAAGAAGCATTACTGGCCTGGGTATCGGAAACGTTTCAGAAGGACCGGGAACGGGAATTCGGGGAAGTGATCATTACCGCAGGAGCCGGTGATATCGACAAATTGGTAGAACAGATAAAAGAACGATTAACAGAAACGAAGTGAACAGGAAAAGGGCGATAAAAAGGATGTTGTTAACACTCATGTGGTTGGGTGTGGGCGCAGGTATGTTTACACTGGTCGTTGCGGCCATGCGCGTGCAGGACGACAGCAACTGCAAGGGGTATGAGATCAGCATCCGTGGTGCGGAGAACGGAAGCCTGTTTACCTCCAAAGAGCAGATCGTAAAATTATTGAAGCAAGCTTCAGCCGGCCCGGTTACCGGTCAGCGTAAAAGCGGGTTCAATCTTCCTCGTATCGAAGACCTGCTGGAACAGAGCTCCTGGGTGTACAACGCGGAACTGTATTTTGATAATAAGGACATCCTCCGGGTAAATGTAACCGAGCGCAAACCGCTGGCAAGGGTCTTTTCAAACGATGGCCAGTCGTTCTATATAGACGAGGCCGGAAAACAGATCCCGCTTTCGGATAAGATCTCCCTGGATGTTCCCGTATTTACCGGATATCCTAACCGCAAGGTGATGAATGCAGCAGACAGCGCCTTGCTGGAAAATATGATCGCCACTGCTTCTTTTATCAACAGCGATTCCTTCTGGGTAGCCCAGGTATCGCAGATCGATATTCACAAATGCGGGAGTGATTGCTGGGATATGGAGATGGTACCGGTTGTAGGTAATCATCGTGTGGATCTGGGAGATGGCAGTGATATCGCTTCCAAATTCCATCGCCTGTACCTGTTTTATGACCAGGTACTGAAGCGCACGGGTTTTGATAAATACCAGCGGATCGATGTACAGTACGGAGGCCAGGTGGTAGGGGTCAAAGGCCGTTATTCCAAACTGGACTCCCTGCAGCTGCGCAAGAATATTGAAGAGTTACTACAGCAGTCACGAAAAGCAAATGACCTGATCGAAGTGGCCCAGGTTGTACCTAACATACGGATGATACAAGCCGATACCTCAGCGGACGCGCGGATGTTGTATGAGAAACCGGCGGGAGAAGATGGAATGGACACCCTGGCATTGATGTCGGTAGGCGATAAGCCTGAGCAGCCGGTTGCTGCTGCTCTCAACGGCGGCAATGATGAAAAGAAGGAAGCAACAGCAAAGGACCCTGTAAAAAAAGAAGTGAAGAAAACGGAAGAAAAGAGCCCGGCGAAAAAAGAAGCAGGTAAAAGCACGGCATCCGCAAAGAATACTGTTGCAACAACAAAAAAAAGCAGTTCCGGAAAGCCGCAGGCAAAAACAGATGATAAAAAGAAGCAGGTGTCGAAAGCAGCAACTGCAAAGAAAACAACAAAACCTGCGGTAACAAAGCGCAGGGAGACGGAAAAGAAAAGTGCTTCTAAAAAAGCACCGGTTAAAAAGAACAACTAAAAACGAAATATATGAATCCTGAACAACCCATTATCGTAGGACTGGACATTGGAACCACCAAGATTGCTGTTATTGCCGGGCGCAAGAACGAATTTGGAAAACTGGAAATTCTTGGCTTTGGCAAAGCCAACTCCAATGGCGTGAAGCATGGCCAGGTATTGAATATCGACGAAACGATCAAAGCCATTAAACTGGCATTGGACAATTGTTTGTCGGTGAACCCCAATCTGAATATCGGAGAGGTATATGTCGGTATTGCAGGGCATCATATAAAAAGTCTGCAGACCCGCGGGGATATCGTGCGCGAGAATGAGGAAGAAGAGATCAACCAGGCGGAAGTAGACCTGCTGGTCAGCAAACAATACAAGACCTATATCCCGGCCGGTGACCAGATCATTGACGTGATCCCCCAGGAATATACGGTAGACAATATGCCCAACATTGTACGCCCCATCGGATACAGCGGTGTAAAACTGGGCGCCAATTTCCATATCATTACAGGGGATAAGAATGCGATCCGCAATATCAACCGCAGTGTGGAAAAAGCGGGATTGTATACAAAGGACCTGGTGCTGCAGCCTCTGGCTTCAGCCGCCGCGGTAATGGGACAGGAAGACCTGGAAGCCGGTGTGGCCATTGTTGATATTGGTGGCGGTACCACCGACCTGGCGGTGTTTGCAGACGGCGTATTGCGTCATACGGCGGTGATCCCGTTTGCAGGGGAAAATATTACCAACGATATTAAAACCGGTCTGGGAGTATTAAAAAGCCAGGCAGAGCAGATGAAAACCCAGTTTGGAAGTGCACTGGCCAATGAAGCCAAAGCCAACGCATATATCACCATACCGGGGTTGCGGGGCATGCCTGCAAAAGAGATCAGCGTAAAGAACCTGGCCAATATCATCCAGGCGCGTATGAGCGAGATCCTGGATTTTGTTACCTATCACCTAAAACAGATCGGAATGGACAACCGCCAGCTGAATGGGGGTATCGTTCTTACAGGCGGAGGTTCGCAATTGCGGCACCTGATCCAGCTTACAGAATATGTTACCGGACTTCCGGCACGCATCGGCCTGCCTAACGAACACCTGGCTGCCGGACATATCGAAGAGCTTGCCAAACCCACGTATTCCACCTGCCTGGGGCTGATCCTGAAAGGATACGACGATTTTGAAAACAACCGCAAGGTCTTCGAGAAAAGCTTTATCAACATCCCCGTACCGCAGGATCTGATCAAGCAGGAAGCAGCAGACGCATTGGGCGCCGTTGCTGTTGTGGAAGAAAGCGTGGCCACCGCCACTGTTGAAAAAAGACAACCCCTGAAAAACTTCTGGGACAAATTTAAAAACGGCATCATCGACATCTTCAAGGAAGAAGAAGATGGTCATTTATAAAACAACACAACTAATCACTCAACTATAATTAACCCATTTACTAAACAGGTTTCATGGAAGGGAACCACAAATTTTTTAAGATGATACATTTTGATCTACCCAAAGAACAGTCCTCCATCATCAAAGTGATTGGAGTAGGTGGTGGCGGTGGTAATGCCGTTAATCACATGTTCAGTCAAAACATCGACGGCGTAAACTTCATCATTTGTAATACAGATGCCCAGGCACTTTCGAACAGCCAGATCCCCAACCGCATACAGCTGGGGCCACAGCTGACCTCCGGTCTGGGAGCAGGCGCCAATCCCGAGATCGGGCGCCAGGCAACCGAAGAATCGCTGGAAGAGATCAAACGTATCGTGGAGGTGAATACAAAAATGGCATTCATCACCGCCGGTATGGGTGGCGGAACCGGAACCGGAGGTGCGCCCATTATCGCAAAAATCTGTAAGGACCTTGGAGTGCTTACGGTAGGTATCGTAACCATGCCGTTTGCTTATGAAGGTAAAAAAAGACATAAACAGGCTGAGGAAGGTATTAAAATCTTAAAACAATATGTGGATACGCTGCTGGTGATCAGCAATGATAAATTGCGGCATCAGTTCGGAAACCTGAAAATGCGGGAAGCTTTTGAAAAAGCAGACAATGTACTTGCCACTGCGGCTAAATGTATCACGGATGTGATCAACAGCACCGGACAGATCAATGTGGACTTTGCAGATGTTTGTACCGTAATGAAGAACGGCGGTGTGGCCATCCTTGGTAGCGCTACCTCTTCCGGAGAGAACAGGGCGCAGCGTGCCATTGAAGAGGCGCTGAACTCCCCGCTGCTGAATGATAATGATATCCGTGGTGCAAAATGGATCCTCATCAATATCAATTCTGCAGAAGGTGATTCTGAGTTCACTATGGATGAGGTGGAAGTGATACAGGCACACCTGCTGAGCCAGGCAGGAGAGAACACCGACGTGATCCTTGGCCTGGGATATGATAATTCATTGGGTGATGAGATCGGTATCACGCTGATCGCCACCGGTTTTGAAAATAAAGATCCTTTTGTAAAGCCGATACTGAAGAAAGAGGAACAGGCGGAAGGTAAGATCGTGATGACACTGACCCCCCAGGAAAACGCCGCCTCAAAAATCGAATCCCGGACAGAGCAGCCGGAGGTGATCGAGCATGAGATAAAAGAAGCCGAAAAAAGCCTGGGCCTGCAGGTAGATCCTATGATGCCCAAACTGGTGGATGAGCCTGTGTATATGGATACGCCCATGCCTACCCTGGAAGACATATCGGATCTTGGTCTTGGAAAGGAAACAGCGGATGTACATTACACGCTGTCTAAGGAAGACAATGAAAAAATAGGGATGAATGCCGAACCAGAAACGGTTTCTGAAGCAACCGTGGAGATCGTGGCAGAAGAAGAAAGTGCCTTTTATTCTCCGGCAGTACCTGCGGAAGACCGGGTGCTGGAAGCACCGCTGTCGAAAGAACCCGAACCGGAGCAGGATCTTTCTGCGGGAGTAGGCGTACGCAGCTATCTGGCCAAGCCTTCAAATATTTATGCCGAGCCCCGGAAAGAAGAAGTGACGGCCAAGAAGCCGGTGCCGGATCCGGAGCCTGAAGAAAAAATGGAGCTGGTAGAGCGTACTGAATTGCGGACAGAGGAACCCAAAGTAGTAATGAATCATGTTGAGAAGGAGCAGCCGCAACAACCCCAGCAGCCCCAGCTGTCTCCGGAAGAAGAGATGCAATTGCAAAAACGCAAACAGGTAGAGCGCCTGCAGAAATTGCGGAACCTCTCGTTTAATGTAAACGTGAATGATCCCAACAGCGAATATGAAACTGTTCCGGCCTATATCCGCCGCAATATGGAATTACAGAACAATTCCAACCACATTGAAAGTTACTATAGTAAGTTTGAAGTAAGCTCCGATGATAAAAATCAGGGTCAGATCAATACCATTAACACCTTCCTGGATGGTAAAAAACCAGACTGATTCCTGTGGAAATTCAATCCCGTTATACGGGTGAGGAGTTTGGGTGTATAGTTTATAGTTGTAGCCCCGGTAATTATTTATCGGGGCTTATTTGTGCCCGAGACAAACCGGAGCATGCGGATACGACAGGATTTGCTATGCCTGTGCGGAGCAGGGTATTACTGCCGGATCAATACAGGGACCGGCAGGAAAAGAAGTTGCTGTAATTGTTGTGAATCGGTTACTTGTCCGAATGCCTGCGTTTTACTTCCCGGACCACAAATTCTTCGATTTCCTCAAACAGAGTCCGGTCGCGCGGATGATCTTTTGTATCCTCCTCAAACTGATCCGTCAGTTCCTGGGCAAGCTGGTAAAGTTCTTCAGTAGCGCTCCGGTTCAGCATTTCGCTGAAGCTTTTATGCTGACTGGGTTCTTCAATATCCCGCAGATAACAAAGTGCTTCCACCACTTCAAAATGGGTTTTCTGCCAGGAGTCAAATCCATTGGGAAAAACAGGTACAGACATACTCGTTAAATTTAATAAGCATTATATCCACAAGATATTAAAAAAAATGCTTCGGTGTTATACTATTGCCGGAAGGTCACTGTTCGTATCTGATTGAGCGGAACATCAGATCAGGAATCCTTCGATCTTCTCAAAGCCTTTCGCCGGAGGCATGCCTTCCCAGAGAATGCTGTAGATCGTTGCTGCAATGGGCATTTCGGCTTTCAGGGATTTATTGGTGTCGTAGATGCACCGGGCGGCATTGTATCCTTCTGCTACCATACGCAGCTCCAGCTGTGCCGCCTGTACGCTGTACCCTTTGCCGATCATATTGCCAAAGGTACGGTTGCGGCTGTGCAGGGAATAGCAGGTTACCAGCAGGTCGCCCAGGTAAACAGATGCCGAATAGTTGGCATATTTTTTTTCGGGATCATCGAGGTCCGCGTGTTCTCCTACCACGATATGTTCGGCACCGAATTTTCGAAGGAAGCCTGCCATTTCATCCGCGCTGTTTGCGATATAAACGCTTTGGAAGTTATCACCATAATCGAGTCCGTGCGCGATACCTGCACCCAGTGCATAGATGTTCTTCAGTACGGCTGCATATTGAACACCCAGTATGTCCGTGTTGACCACGGTATTGATAAATGGCGACCGGAAATAACCGGATATTTTGATGGCCAGTGCCTCGTCGACTCCTGAAAAGGTAAGATAGGAAAGTTTTTCTGCTGCAACTTCTTCTGCATGGCAGGGACCAAGTACTGCGAAATAATCTTTCAGTGAAACATCAAAATGACGTTCGAGGTATTCATTAAGCAGAATATTCTCTCCCGGGAGGATGCCTTTGATCGCAGAGAGGATCTTTTTATTTTTAAATACGGTGGTTGGCAATTCGTGAAGACTTTCCGCTACGTAAGCGGAAGGCATTGCCAGTATAATGATGTCCGACCGTTCGGCAATGTTTTCCAGGTCGGTGGTAAGATGTAACAGTTTGGTGTTTAAAACCGCACTGGTAAGGTGTTTGGGATTGTGATGCCGCTGTTTTATAAAGCCGGCGGTTGTATCACTGCGTACGCACCAGTTTACCCTGTGTCCGTTATCTGTAAGGATCTTTACCAATGCTGTTGCCCAGCTGCCGCTTCCTGCTACACCGAATTTAATTGCCAATAGATTCAATATTTGATCGGTAAAGGTAACAAATATGAGAAAACCAAAGGGGGATGCCAGGTCTTTCAGCAGTCAGGGAAAAAAATAAAAAAAATAAAGTTGGTTTTAAAAAATGTGTATATTTGGTTAGAGACTTTAAGCCAAAAAACGTTGTTTAGCCATTTACGTTTATTAATTATTTAAAACGATTGTATTTATTGAACGACCGCGCGGGTCGGTTTTCTTTTTCCGTAACTATTGGATAGGATGGGGACGCCCTTACCTAGCTGGACATTTATTTTAAAAACTGGTTTATGTTTAAAAAAATAAGCATTCCCTTATTGAATAGGGGACGTTTAAGCGGGTGCTTTTTGTTTTTTATCAGCCTGTTTCTAGTCGCTCCTGCTTCTCTGTCTGCACAATCTGAAGGAATAACAATTGAAGGTACCCACACAGTAAAAGCCGCATTAAAATTGATTGAACAACAATCGGATGCACGGTTTATTTACAATGATAATTTTATTGATTATGATAAAGAGGTAAAACTCGCCCTTAAAGCAGTGTCTGTAGCAGAAGCCCTGACCCATGTGCTGCAGGGCCAGCGGGTCCGTTATGACCGGCAGGAGAACGGGGTTTATCTTTTTGCGCCGGGAGAAGCGGAGGCTCCTGTTCCACAGCAACAGAATGCCGCCACGGGAAACATGATGATCTCCGGCACGGTGCAGGATCGAACAGGATCGCCGCTCTCAAATGTATCGGTCAGTATACGGGGCTCACAGACGGGTACCACGACCAATAACAAAGGTGAATTCCGTTTGCAGGTAAGTCGTTATGACAGTCTTGATTTTTCCTATGTGGGGTATAAGGATCTTTCGATATTTATTTCTGATATAAAGCCGCTCACGATCATAATGGATGCAGAAGCCGGTAGTTTAAACGAGGTTTCTGTGGTAGCTTATTCCCGGCAAAAAAAGGCGAGCGTTCTGGGATCGATCACCACCATTAAGCCGGAGGAACTGCGGGTGCCCAGCAGCAACCTCACCACGGCATTTGCCGGAAGAGTGGCAGGTATGATCTCATACCAGCGAAGCGGTGAGCCCGGCCGGGACAACGCCAGCTTCTTTATAAGAGGTATCACCACTTTTGGTGCAGAGGCCAAGAAGGATCCGCTGATATTGATTGACGGCATAGAACTGGGGCCGGATGACCTGGCACGGTTAAACACCGATGATATTGCCAGTTTCAGTATTATGAAGGATGCTACTGCCACGTCGCTGTATGGTGCCAGGGGTGCCAACGGCGTAATATTCGTTACCACCAAGGAGGGCCGTGAAGGCAAAGTGCAGGTGAATCTGAGAATTGAGAATTCATCTTCATCGGCAACGGAAAAGGTCCAGATCGCTGATCCGGTCACCTTTATGCGCATGCAGAACGAAGCGGTTAAAACAAGGGATCCGCTTGGGCTGGCCCTTTATTCTGAAGAAAAAATAACCATGACGGAAATGGGATTGCATCGTGATATCTATCCGTCAACAGACTGGAATAAGGCAATGTTCAGGGATCACATCATCAATAACCGGGTGAATGTTAACCTGAGAGGCGGCGGCAATGTGGCACGGTACTATGTAGGGGCAAGCGTTACCAAGGATAACGGGAATATGATCGTAGACAAACGGAACAATTTCAATTCCAATATCAGCCTGATGAAATACCAGTTCCGGTCAAATGTCAATATCAATCTTACGAAGACAACAGAGATGATCACCCGTTTTGCCGCAACATTCGATGACTATACCGGACCGATCGACGGAGGAGCCGCTATGTATCGCAAAGTGTTGCAGGCTAACCCGGTATTGTTTAAACCTTACTATGAGCCGGATTCGGTATTTTCTTATGCAAAGCACATTCTGTTTGGAAATTTCGGAGATGCCAATTATCTTAATCCTTATGCGGAGTCATTAAAGGGATACAGAGATTACAGCAAGAATACGATGTTCGTTACTTTTGAATTCAAACAGAATCTGAAATCGATCTTAAAAGGTCTTACAGCGCGTACACTGATAAATTTTGACCGGTATTCAGAATATAATGTCACCCGGGCCTACTTTCCCTTCTATTATAATTTAAAGTCCTTCGACCTGATCCGCGATACGTACACGTTAATGCGTCTGAACCCCGCCCAGGGAACGGAATACATTAACTACCTGCCGGGGCAGCGATTCATTAATAATGTCTTTTATTTTGAGGGTGCCACGGAATACAACGGTTCATTCGGCCGGCATAATATCAACAGTTTGCTGGTATTTACGGCACGGCAGGAACGAAAGGGAATTGCGGATAATCTCCAGTTGTCATTGCCCGGAAGGAATGCAGGGCTGGCAGGGCGTTTTGCCTACAACTATGATACCCGGTATTTTGCAGAACTGAACTTTGGTTATAACGGGTCGGAGCGTTTCTCAAAGAACAATCGCTGGGGCTTCTTTCCTTCTGTAAGTGCGGGATGGATGCTTTCCAACGAAAAATTCTTTGAGCCGTTACGCTCGGTGGTGAAGCAGCTAAAATTGAGAGGTTCTTACGGGATGGTGGGCAATGATGCTATAGGAAGCTCACTTGACCGCTTCTTTTATTTGTCGCAGGTAACGCTTAATGCTCCCTATATGGTAAACTGGGGCATCAATATGAACGAAAACCCTTTGGGTGTGCGCGTAGACCGTTACGCCAATGATCAGATCGGATGGGAGACCTCCTATAAAAAGAACCTGGGACTGGAGATCAACCTGGTCAACGGCATTTCCTCCATTATTGAAGTATATCATGAACGAAGAACAAATATTCTTTTGAGCCGGATCATTCCCGCTACAATGGGTATCATACCGGAAGTGAAAGCCAATCTGGGAGAAGCGGAAGGAAAAGGGATTGATATCGAACTGAATTACGATAAGTCGTTCAGCAGCGGGCTCTGGATCAACGGCCGGGGAACATTTACCTATGCTACAAACAAAGTACTGAAATGGGAAGAACCCGATTACTCCACTACGCCCTGGAAGTCGCGTGTAGGGCATCCGATAGGGCAGGTTTGGGGCTATGTGGCGGATCGTTTATTTATCGATTCACTCGAGGTAAAGAACTCACCGTTGCAGACGTTTGGTGCCTATTCTGCGGGGGATATCAAATATCACGACATCAACCGCGACGGTAAGATCGATGAACTGGATATGGTGCCGATCGGTCATCCGGTAACACCGGAGATCGTTTATGGTTTTGGAACCTCACTGGGATATAGGGGATTTGATCTGTCGGTGTTTTTCCAGGGAACAGCCCGGCAGTCGTTCTGGTTCAACATGCAGAATGTAACACCTTTTATTGATGGTGATTCAGACGATGGACGGATCGGGCAAAATGCGGTGCTAAAGGTTTTTGCCGACAGCTACTGGTCGGAGTCCAACCGCAACCCCTATGCCTTGTGGCCACGCCTGTCCAATTACACGATTAACAATAATACGCAAACCAGCACCTGGTTTATGCAAAATGCCGGATTCATCCGGTTAAAGTCGGCGGAGATTGGCTATACGGTTCCCAAAACGTTGCTGAACCGGTATAAGATCGCCAACCTGAGGATTTATTTCAGCGGACTAAATCTGTTCTACTGGAGTTCGTTTAAACTCTGGGATCCGGAAATGGCCGGGGAAGGGTTGGGATATCCTGTTCAGAAAGTATACAATATAGGCTTAAATATTGGCTTTTAAATTCAACGAATATGAAGCAGTTTATTCAAAAAATAATTGTTTGTCTGGTATGGCTGCCGGTGATCAGTTCCTGCAGTAAATACCTCGATGTTGTTCCGGACAATATTGCAACACTGGACAATGCTTTTGCAGACCGATATACTACTTTAAAATTTCTCGCCACCTGCTATTGGGGAACGCCCAAATCTGCCGGCTGGAATGAGAACCCGGGAATGTTGGGTGCTTTTGAGATAACCCTTAATAAGGACCGTAGAAACCAGGGAGGGATGCAGGCCGCGCTGGGAGAGAACAGCGCCTCTTTAAATCTTATTAATTACTGGAGTTCCAAAGGAGAGTTCATCCGGTCGCTGTATGCCGGGGTCCGCGATTGTAATACTTTCCTGGAGCGCGTGGATGGGGTAAAGGATCTCAATCAATATGAAAAAGAGCGGATGAAGGCGGAGGTGAAGTTGCTGAAAGCCTATTATCATTTCTATCTTATCAAGTATTACGGCCCTATCTGCCCTTTACGGACCAATATTCCTGTAAATGAATCTACACAAGGGGTTAGGGTATATCGTGAGAAAATAGATGATTGTTTTAAATATGTTCTGGACCTGATCAATGAAGCGATCAGCAGCAACGCATTGCCGAAGATAATCGAAGACCGGGCTACCGAGATCGGAAGGTTTACACTTCCCGTGGCACATTTTATGAAGGCCCTGGTTTCGGTTTATTGGGCCAGTCCCCTATTCAACGGGAATACGGATTACAATGGTTTTGTCAACCAGGATAACGAGCCGTTCTTTAACCAGACGTATGATGCGAAACGATGGGACAGTGCGGCAGCTGCATGCCGGGCGGCAGTAATGGTTTGCGAGGAAGCCGGTATCCGTTTGTATCAAAGGGAGGATTACCTTGCGGTAAGCGCAAAAAAAATGTCTGATACAACACTTGTGATCAATACGCTGAGAAGTGCTGTGACACAGAAGTGGAATCCGGAGATCATTTGGGGTAATTCGTCCTATCCCGCAAATTGGGGATATCAGATAGCTGCTATTACCCGGTTTGAGCAGGGAACCTCCACACCTTCTTCCAATACGGGTACCCTAAGCGTTCCCTTATCGACGGTGGAGGTCTTTTATTCAGACAAAGGAATACCTATTAATGAGGATCGGACGTACCCTTATGCTACACGTTATAATACCCGTGTTGGCGACGAAGCGCACAACCTGCTGATCGCCAAAGATGGCGTAACCGCTTCGCTGAACTTTGACCGGGAGCTTCGGTACTATGCCACACTGGGGTTCGACCGCGGGAGATGGTACGGCAATTCTTATAAGAACTATCCGGATAACGACGCCGAAGCCCTGTATCCGCGAAACCGTTTTGGAGAATTTTCATCCGTATTCAATCCGGGAGAATACAATGCAACGGGGTACTGGCCAAAAAAATTGATTTCGATGAATACCACCTGGCGCGATGCCAATAGTGTATCGGAAGAAACCTATCCGTATCCGGATATGCGTTTTGCTGATCTGCTGCTGCTCTGTGCCGAGGCCCTGAATGAGTCCAAACCGGCTCCTGATGCAGAGGTGTTTCAGCTCATTGACAGGATACGCGCCCGCGCCGGACTGAAAGGAGTGGTAGAAAGCTGGTCCGGTTTTTCAAACCAGCCGCAGAAGCCAGCTACAAAGGCCGGTATGCGGGAGATCATTCAGCAGGAGCGGAAGATCGAATTGGCTTGTGAATCCTCCTATTACTGGGACAGCCGCAGATGGAAAACGGCCATCAGGGAACAGAACAGGCCGATACAGGGGTGGAATGTATATGCCTCCGTGCCCGAAGAGTACTATACAGTTACGACCATTTATACTCAGAAATTTACCGTACGGGATTATTTTGCTCCTGTTCCGCTGGACGATATTATTAAAAATCCTCTATTGGTTCAAAATCCGGGATGGTAGCCCGCAACTAAAATATTGCTCGTATGAAAAAAAGTACTGTTTTATTATTGATCCTTTCCTTTCTGCTGCATGCGTGCACTAAAAAGGTAAATGAGCCCATTTCCAAAAGTCTTGGAAAACCCCAACCGGTAACGGATATCGCTGTTCAAAACCTGCCCGGGGGAGCTGTGATCAGTTATAAGATACCGAACCAGGAAGATATCCTGAGTGTGAAAGCCGTTTATAAACTCCCCAATGGCCGAACATTCGAATCCAGCTCTTCTTATTATGAGAATAAGCTCAATATTATGGGGTTTAACGATATAGAAATGCATGAGGTAACCCTTTTTACTGTGAACCGGGCACAGGAATTATCCGATCCTGTAATTGTAAAAATCCAACCGCTGGAATCGGGACTTAACAAGTTGATCAAAACCATGAATATCATCAGCGACTTTGGCGGTGCACAGTACAGCTGGAAGAACGAATATCAGGCACCGCTTACTTTTGAATTTTTCACACCGGACTCACTGGGCCGCATGCAGCTGGTAAAAGTGATCACATCAAAAGCTGATTCTGCAACACAAAGTATCAGGGGATATGATCCGGTTCCCCGTAGATTCAGTGTTGTGGTTAAAGATAACTATGGTAACCGTTCCGATTCGCTGATGCCTGCCGGAGGCAAGATAACGCCCCTGTATGAAGAGAAGCTGGGGAAATCAAGGATGACCGTGATGAAGCTTGCAAACGACCAGAATTTCACGAATTGGGAAGGAAAAGACAACTATATTATAGATGATGACCATAATACATTTGGACATTCAGCTGCCAATTCACTGCCTGCGGCGTTTACGGTCGATCTGTCGCTGATGGCAAAGATCAGCCGGATCGTTATTTTTCAACGTAAGTTTTCCGATACCTATTATAACTGGGGAAACCCGCAGCAATTTGATGTATACGGCCGGGCAGACCGGCCGTCACAAAACGGAGACTGGAATGAATGGACCAAGATCATGAGCAGTGAGATAGTGAAGCCCTCAGCGTCGCCGGGAGGAACTGTAACAGATGAAGACTTCCGGGTAGCGGAGAATGGACACGAATTTGTGTTTGGGCTGGATCAGCCGGCGATGCGCTATATCCGGATCGTGATCCGCTCTACCTGGGGAGGAACAACATTTACACATCCGGCTGATGTGGATTTCTACGGCCAGCCAAAATAATCATGTGTTATGAAAGCATTAATCATTATCTGTAGTTTTATTATCGGCGCCCTGATCCTTTCAGGATGCGACAAATACACGGATGTACATAAAGAGTTTATCAAAGACGGAGAACTTGTGTATGCGCCCAAACCCGACTCCGTTGCATTTATTGCAGGACATAACCGGATGAAGATGCGGTTGTGGATGTATAACGGCGTAAATGTAAAACAGCTTGTGGTACTTTGGAACAGCCATAAGGACTCCCTGGTAATTCCCGTACAATTTAAAAATGGAAAGGACTCCATCGAAGCTCTCATAACCAATATGACGGAGAGAAGTTATTCCTTTGATATCTATGCCGTAGATAATTTCGGGCACCGGTCCCTGTTCTACAATCAGTTTGGCTCATCTTATGGAGCATTATATGCCAGTACATTACTGAACAGACGGGTAAAAGATATGATGCTTACAGACCGGGAAGGCACCGTTAACTGGTACGCCGCACCGCAGGGCCTTGTATTTACCGAAGTAAGGTATACAGGAAAAGATGGATCCCTGCATACAACGCGCATGCCGTCCGCTTCTTTTGATGTGGCCATTGAAGTAAAACCCGGTACCACCTTTGAACACCGCTCGCTTTATATTCCCGAAGCAGAAGCCATCGATACCTTTACAACAGAATGGGTTACCCATACGGAAGCCTTTCCTGCCACTTTCCTGTATTCCCGGGATCAGTGGTCGGTGCCGGTTGTGTCCGACGAAACCGCCAGTGACGGTGGTGGCAAAGCAACATTGCTGGATGGTGATCTGAGCACCTACTGGCATTCGCAATGGGATCCTTCAAATGCACCCCTGCCGCATTGGGCCGTCGTCGATATGACTTCACCTAAAAAGATCGCTTACCTGGACGTCTACCGGAGAGCCGGCAATACGGACGCTAAGCACATACAGATCTATCTTGGAAACAGTAATGACCCTGACGCCCCGGATTGGCTGCTTATCGGGGAGGGAACCTATCCGTCAACAGTAAGTGACAAACTTACGATTAATGCGGCGGCGGTAACACCCGGGCGTTACCTGAAACTTATAGTGACGGATAGTTACCGTATACCGTTCTCCAGTATTGCGGAGGTCTTTGTATACGGGAACTGAGACGAACGGGTACCGGTGGAATAATATTTTATGATGTTCTCTGTGGATGCCTATCCCCGGTCGTAATAAAAACAATCCGCCTGTTGTGTGCACGTGATCACCAGGTCGTTGATACAAACATGGTCCGGCAGGCCGGCACAATAAAAAATGGTTTCGGCCACATCAGCTGCCACCAACGGAATCAATCCTTCGTATACTTTGTCGGCGGCGATGCGGTCGCCTTTGAAACGGACTGTGGAGAATTCGGTATTGGCAGCACCGGGATGAATGGCAGTTACCTTGATGTGATAAGGCAGCAGATCGATCCGCATGGCCTGGGAAAGTGCTTCCACGGCATGTTTGGTAGCACAATACATATTGCCCTGTGCATAAACCTGTTTAGCCGCCACCGAACCGAGGTTGATAATATGTCCGCGTTTATGCGGGATCATCAAGTTGGATACCGCCTGCGCCACGTAGGCGAAGCCTTTGATATTGGTATCTACCATCGTATCCCAGTCGTCCAGGCTTGCCTGGGCAAAGTCATCCTTTCCTGCAGCCAGGCCGGCATTATTGATCAGCACGTCGATCCGTTTCCATTGTTCAGGTATCGAGCCGATCATTTCCAGCACCTGTTCCCGGTTTCTCACATCAAAAACAAGTGGCAGCACTGCTACGGGATAGGTACCCGTCAGTTCTTCCGCCAGTTGCTGCAGCCGTTCCTGTCTTCGTCCTGTAATAATGAGGTTATGGTTATTGGCGGCAAATTTCCGGGCACAGGCTTCACCAAAGCCTGCTGTTGCCCCTGTTATAAAAACGATCTTATCCATCTTTTATTTTCAGCTTTAGATAGCCGCTTTATGCGCGGCCGCGTTCAAAATTGTGTGGTGGGGTCCGCTCCTTACTTCAGTGCCATCAGGAATTCCTCGATAGCCGTGGTTGCTTTCTCCGCCTCCTCCAGCATTCCCATATGTCCGGATTTCCGCAGGATATGAATGTGGGAGATCCTGGGAATTGACGCCTGTTTCAATACATCTTCAAAGGAAATGAGGGTATCTTTTTCCCCGATGATAAAAAGTACGGGCAATTCCGTTCCGGAAAAAAGACGGGTACGTTCCGGCCGCGCGATCATTGCTTCATAGTAGTTTTTGAGTGCGGCTTTGGAGAACGGAGGCAGCGACGCTTCAAAATTTTTAATAAGCTCCGGCTGTTCCTGTTTCGTCGTATCGGAAAACAGGTTAGGGATCGTGGAGCGGAGGAATTCGGCCGCCCCGTTCTTTTCAATAAATGCAATGCCCTTCCGTCTTGCTTCCTTTTTCTCTTCCGTATCCGCTGCTGCCGTGGAATGAAAAAGCCCGAAACCATCGAGTGAATGCGGGTATTTTTCTGCGAACGCAAGAGTGGTGTATCCTCCCATGCTATGACCGATCAACGTCACCGACTCCAGCTCTTCTTCATCAATGATACGTTTGACCATGTCCGCAATACCGTCCATGCTGACATCGGTGGTCAGCTCAGACTGGCCGCTGCCGGGGATATCCGGCACGATGACCTGGTAATTATGCCGCAGGTATTCGACCTGGTTGTCCCACACCGTGCCGTCTTCTCCAAAACCATGGAGCAGTACCACGGGCCGCCCCACGCCTTCAATGACATAATGGATAATGCTGTTATTGATCGTGATTGTTTTTGTTCCCATCAGGAAGGTTTTATTGATGATTGCTTCTGGATGAATTGCTTATAAACAGCGAGCAATAAAAGTGCCACGCCGATACCGGCTGCTGTTTTATAAAGCCAGTCCCCGTATCTCGTATAAAAAGTTTCTGACACAAAAGCGGCAACGGTCTGCTTCAATGTGCCCTGCCGGTTCCAGGGTAGCTGCTGGATAATATTACCATAAGGGTCGATAAAGCAGCTGATGCCTGTATTGGCACTGCGAATCACCCATTTGCGGCTTTCGATGGCGCGGAGGCGTGCATACTGCATATGCTGCCGGTATCCCTGGGTATCGCCCCACCAGCCGTCATTGGTGATCACACAGATCAGATCGGCTCCTTTGCGGTTGAACCGGGAAAGATAATCGCCATAGATGCTTTCATAACAGACGGCCGGCGTGACGCGGAATGTGTGACTGGAAGTTTGCAGCACCCGTTCGGTAGTGTCGCGTGCATAGCCACCCATCGTGCCTCCGAACTTCTCAAATACAGGTCCCATAAAACTGAGAAAAGCCGGCAATACTTCCGGGCCGGGTACAAGTTTGGACTTATGATAGATCTGTGCAGCGGTGCTGTCAAAAAGTGCGGCACTGTTATAGCCTTCCACAAAGCTGCCGTCCGGTAATTTTTGGGCATACCGGCTGACGCGTGTGTTAAAGAGCCGGCGTCCTTCAAGTCCGGTTAAAAGATTCGCCTGCGGATGCCGCTTCAGGAAACCCCATAGTGGTGTGAGGAACCGGTTCTCCCCAAGCTGGTCTTCCAGCACGGTATAGGGAACGGCGGTCTCCGGCCACACCACCAGTGTAGTGTTGGCGTCCAGTTGTTTTTCAGACAGGGTGATCAGCTCCTGCAGCTGCATTTCCTCCCGGCCTGCCACAAACTTGGTATCCCAGGGATCATAATTGGGCTGAACGGTGACTACATTGTATTTGTTATGCAGCAGGGTCAGTGGTTGTTTGATCAGCCGGCTGAGAAAAACAGGCAGACAAAGCGTGAGTACCCAGGCCGCTGCCAGTTTAAAGTAACCGGTGCTGCGGCCTTCCTCCCGGTAACGGAGCAACACATTAAAAACAAGTACATTGCTGAGCAGGATCCAAAGGCTTCCGCCAGCTGCGCCCGTATATTCATACCATTGCACCCAGTTGGGGTGCAGTGCAAAAGCATTACCCAGCGTCAGCCAGGGCCAGCTCAGGTCCCAGTTGAGATGGATCCATTCAAAGGTCATCCAGAACGCGATCAGGGACATACCCGAAATGAACCGGTTAAAACGGATGCGGGTAAAAAAATACGCCAGCCAGGGCACACACATGATCAGGCTGTTGGCCAGGAAGGCACTGATCCCGCCGGGGACACTCGCCTTAGCCACCCACCAGGTGGTAAGCACATTCCATAAAAGAAGCACAATATAGCTCAGCAAAAAGAACCGCTTCCAGGATGCGGTTGTTTCTGCCAGGTACAGCAACGGTATCCAGGCTACAAACAACAACAGCGTAAGAGGGGAGGTGGGCCAGCCCGCCCACAGCAGAAGTCCACCCAGCAGGGCCATCCATAAACCGGAACTGTTCTTTAGATTCATGTACCGTTACTTAGAACCCAAATGTAGCAAAAGATCAGGAATGCGGCAGCCGGAACGTTTTTTATAGTCCCTTATCCTGTTGTGCTGAATGCTGACGGGCTGAAAGCTAAAATCTAAATTGCAGCTTCCGTTCCGGATAACTCAGTTTATTGCTTTTACGTGTACCGTCCACAATAAAATGTACAATATTCATCTGGTCGCTGAAAAGATCATAGAGGATGGTATTCTCAACAAGAATATTGCCTGTGTTCAGTGATGCATTGGTGACCACAGTATAAACATACACGGCTTCGTGGTCGATCTCCCAGCCAAAAAGTTTCAGCTGCTGCGCCCGCCCGTTGCTTTGAATGCTCAGATGGGTGGTAAGGTACCGGGTAACCAGCGTATCCATTTTAGCTTTAAGGGCTTTGTTACTAAAGTCCACCGGTGTTTTATAAACCCTGGAAAGAATGGCCTCAAAGTCGTCGGTAAAAATCTTTGTACTGATCTCCAGGCGTTGTTGTTTGCTGTTATATTCGATCTCCGAGGCGCTTACATGAAACGGATGCCATCCCGGAAGAGAGAACCCGGCCAGCAGCATTCCCGCCAGTACTACCAGTAACATGCTCCTTTTATAGCAGCCCCAAGCCATTGATACAAATAAAAGGATAATATTTGAATAGGGTAAATTATATTTGATGACTGACCGTATTAAATCCGGCGCCGCCATTTATGAACAGCTTTTGGTTTTATTTTATTGAGGGATGGAAGCACATCATCAGCCTGGATGCGCTGGATCATCAGCTGTTCATCCTTGCGTTGGCGGTGATCTATACCTTTAACGACTGGAAGCGGGTGCTGGTGCTGGTTACGGCTTTTACCATCGGGCATTCATTAACCCTGGCACTCAGTGTTTTCGACCTTATCCGGGTGTCCTCATCCTGGGTGGAGTTCCTGATCCCCCTTACCATTGTCTGTACGGCTTTATGGAACATCCTCCGGCGGAACAAACCGCAACGGATCAATGTCAATTATTTTCTGGCGCTGTTTTTCGGACTGATCCATGGCCTTGGGTTCGCCAATACCATCCGGCTGATGCTGGCAAGCGATGAATCGGTCGGCACCGGATTGCTGGGCTTCAACCTGGGACTGGAGGCCGGACAGGTACTTGTGGTACTGCTGATCCTCGTGGTAACAAATCTGGTGGTAGGCCGTATGAAAATCCCCCAAAGAATGTATATTTTCGTGGTGTCCGCGCTTGTTTTCCTGCTTTCATTGAAAATGGCGCTGGAGCGGATCCCTTCATTATCATAAATCGCGCGCATGAGAAAAATTTTATTAGCCGTTATCTGTTTTTGGTACGTAACAGGAAATGCCCAGGATATCCAGAACAATCCCGGCAGCAATCATGGTAATAAATTTGAACAGCTGGGAACGATCCTGCCCACACCCAATGAATACCGCACCGCAAGTGGCGCGCCTGGTCCGAAATACTGGCAGCAGCGCTGCGACTATGTGATCAAATGTACGCTGGATGAAGAAAAACAGCAATTGACAGGCAGTGAAACACTGAATTATTTTAACAATTCACCGGATGTACTGACCTATATATGGCTGCAGCTGGATGAGAACGAACACAGCAACCGCAACAATGCCGGTTATGAAGATAACAGCAGGCTTCCGGCTATGCTCACCGACAAAGCACTGAATCAGATGGAGGAAGCGTCCGGTCCGGATAACGGATACGGACATAAGATCGGATCCATAACAGATATGACCGGAAAGCCCCTGTCTTATACGATCAATAAAACTATGATGCGGGTTGACCTGCCGGCAGCTTTGAAACCCGGACAGCGGTTCCAGTTCAGGATCGACTGGTCCTATAAGATCTCTGATCGTATGGTTTATGGCGGACGGGGAGGATATGAACTGTTCCCTGAGGACGGGAACTGTTTATATACCATTACGCAATGGTATCCCCGGGTATGTGTATACAGCGATTTCCAGGGATGGCAGAACCACCAGTTCACCGGCCGCGGGGAATTTGCACTGACCTTCGGAAATTTTGATGTTCAGATGACGGTACCCGCAGATCATATTGTGGGAAGCACCGGGGAATGCCAGAACTACCAGCAGGTGTTAACACCGGCACAGCAGGCGCGTTACCAGCAGGCGGCCAATGCAAAGGAGCCGGTGGAGATCGTTACCCTGGAGGAAGCCAGGGCTGCCGAGCGGAACAAAAGTACCAAGACCCAGACCTGGCATTTCAAGGCGGATAACGTAAGGGATTTTGCCTGGACCTCCTCCCGGAAATTTATATGGGACGCCATGCCGCAGCTGATCAACGGGAAAAAAGTGATGTGCATGAGCTTCTACGGAAAAGAGGCGTATGGTCTGTACCGTAAATTTTCAACAAGGGCAGTAGCGCATACGATCAAGACCTACTCCGCCTTTACGATACCCTATCCCTATCCCGTAGCCCAAAGTGTGGAGGCTGCCAACGGGATGGAATATCCGATGATCTGTTTTAACTATGGCCGTACCGAAAAGGATGGTACTTACAGTGAAGCTACAAAGAATGGAATGCTGGGCGTGGTGATCCATGAGGTGGGGCATAATTTTTTCCCGATGATCGTCAACAGTGACGAGCGTCAGTGGACCTGGATGGATGAAGGATTGAACACGTTTGTACAATACCTGACCGAAGAACTGTGGGATAACAAATTCCCCAGCAAACGCGGACCGGCATGGACGATCGTAGATTATATGAAGCTGCCAAAGGATCAGCTGGAACCGATCATGACCAACTCGGAGAATATTGTGCAATTTGGGCCCAATGCTTATGCCAAACCCGCAACCGGTCTTAATATCTTAAGGGAAACAATTATGGGGCGGGAGCTTTTTGATTTTTCTTTTAAGGAGTATGCCCACCGCTGGGCGTTTAAGCACCCAACACCGGCAGACCTGTTCCGCACGCTGGAAGACGCCAGCGGGGAGGACCTGGACTGGTTCTGGAGGGGATGGTTCTACAACACCAACCCGGTGGATATTTCACTGGACTCCGTGAAGGTGGCCCGGGCGGATATAGATGCAGTGCCGCCAGCGGCAAAAACGGTTACCAAAAAAATCGATGCACCCGCGGTGCCCGAGTTTGATGATATTTCAAAAATAAGGAACCGGGATGACCGGAACATTACGTTCTATACAGACGCAGACCAGGGGGCAAGAGATTTCTACTGGCGTTATGCCCGCGGTCAGGAACGGTACGACTCTACACAGACCTACACAACAGAACTGAGACCTCCTGTTGTTCCTCTCACACCGGAAGCAAAACAACGGTTCGCCGGCAAATATTTTTATGAACTGGTCTTTTCCAACAAAGGGGGAATGGTAATGCCGCTCATTATTGAATGGACCTTTAAGGACGGCAGCCGGCAGGTCGACCGCATCCCGGCACAGATCTGGCGCCACAATGAAAACCGGGTCAATAAATTATTTGTAAAGGATAAGGAAGTACAGTCGATCCGCCTGGATCCGCTCCGGGAGACCGCCGATATTGATGAAAGCAATAATGTATGGAACCAGTTGCCGGAACCTACCCGGTTTAAGGCATTCTCGCAACGGACCGGTGCTGCCCGGGGCCAAAGCACGGGTTCCAATCCGATGCAGCAGCAGAAATAATGCTGCTGCTAATGCGGCAACTGGTGTATATTAGCAGTAACCTATCTGGTATACCGAAAATATAACGTTATGAGAAAGTTTTTATTAAAGCTGTGCTTACCGATGGCCTTGCTGTTGTCCGGTACCGTATTATTCACAACGGCAACTGCCGGAGTGATCCCGCAGGTCAGGGATACTGCAGACGAAATACTGGTATTTGATCTGAACAAAGAAATCCCTGCAACAGCAAAAACGATCGGACAGTTTAAGATCGGGGATAAAGGATTTACCACTGACTGCCAGTATCAGCGGGTCATTGAAAAAGCCCAGGAGAAAGCAAGAAAGGCCGGCGGTAATGCGATACAACTCACAGAGGTGAAAGAGCCGGATATCTGGAGCACCTGTTACCGGATCAAAGGCAATATTTTATCAATAGAGCACATCGACTCTTTACGCCAGGCTACGGCTGCAGCCGTACCGGAGCCTGTTGCCGGTTCTGACACGGCTACCTATGCCACTATTTATTTTTACCGGCCGAAAAGTTTCACAGGCGCGGCTATCGGATATAATATCAACCTGGATGATAGTGTGGTATGGCGGGCTGTGAACAATTCCCGTTATGAGGTACGGGTGTATAAGGAAGGAAAACAGAAAGTATGGGCCAAAACCGAAGCAAAGGCGATCATTCCGCTGAATATACAATTTGGAAAGACCTACTACATCAAATGCGCGATCGCTATGGGGGTATGGGTGGGACAACCCTCTCTTAATCTTATAGATCCTGAGCAGGGCAGGGATGAATATGAAAGGGTAAGGCCCAGAACCCCCAAATAAAAGCAGGTGGGAGCTGTTAAAAATCGGGTAACCACAAAGCCTCAAAGAAGCACAAAGTTTTGAAGCACTTAATGATTCTTAATGCCTGAATGTTTCAAGAACTGACCGGCCCCAGGGTACACAAAATTATCCTTAATAGTTCCTGGCGTGTTCGTGTATTTGCGTCAGTCAGCCACAAAGCCTTAAAGACACAAAGAAGCACAAAGTTTCGGAGTACTTAATGACCCTTAACGCCTTAATGTTTCAAAAATTTAATCCCCTTAAGTTCCGCACTATAAAGTACCGCTTATTCTTCATCCGCCAGCTGGTAGATGTCCTTATAGTTCCGGCCCAGTCCGTCATAGTCCAGACCATAGCCTACCACAAATTTATTGGGGATGACAAAACCTGTATAATCGATCGGCACTTCGTATTTGGTCATTTCCTGCTTATGCAGCAGGGCAACGATCTTCAGCGAGCTGGGTTGCTGGTGCAGAAGTTGTGGCAGAAAATAATGAAGGGTTTTTCCGGTGTCGATAATATCTTCAAGTATCACTACATTCTTTCCGTGAAGGTCTTCTTCCAGTCCGATCGCTGTGGTAACCTCGCCCGAGGATTTTAATCCCTTATAGGAAACCAGCTTGATAAAACAGATCTCACTGTCGATGGTAAGGTATTTGAAAAAATCGGCGGCGAACATAAAGGAACCATTGAGAATGGCCAGGAAGTATACCTTTTTGCCGGCATAGTCCGCGTTGATGGCAGCTGCCAGTTCCCGGATGCGTTTTTGTAACACTTCGTCCGAAAGATAAACCGAAAAACGTTTTTCGTGTATGGTGATTGAGGCCATATTTAAGGAGTGTTTTGAGCCACGGAACTTTTCGCGGTGCTCATATCCTGCAAATATAGCTTAGACCCTATTGCCGGCGAAGCAAATTTTGTAAGGTTATTGTATTTTAACAACGACTCCATCCGGATGCCTTCTTCCTGGGCAATATTGTAAAGGGTTTCCCCGGCTTCCACTTCATGAAAAGCTTTTGGGCTTTCGGTTCTTTTCAGCTGCAGAAAAACCAGGGCGTCCTGCTGCAACTGCCGGTCTTCCTGAAGGTCGTTATACAGGAAAAGGCGCGTCAGGGGAATGTTGTATTTTGCTGCTATTGCTTCATAGGCGGTACCCTGTTTTGCAAAGACCACCCGGGCCTGGTTGATCAGGAAATCGCCCTGCGGGTATTGCCGGGGAGCTTTTTTTACAACCACTTCTTCCTCTTTTGCCACTGCAAATGCCGCTTTCAGCTCCTGTGGCATTTCTTTTTTACCCATTGCGATCAGGGTATAGTCTTCGAGATTATAACGCTCGATGAGACCGATCAGCAGCTGCGGGTATTTGGGATTGGTGGCATAGCCGGCTTTTTTTAACCCCAATGCCCAGGCTTTATAGTCGGTGGGATCCAGCTGGAACAGGAATGCATACCGGTCGCGTCCCTTCAGAAAATCGGAATGATCGCGGAAGGAGGCTTCCGGCTGCTCATACTTTATAAAGCGTTCCTGCGGACGGTCGTCATCATGCAATACATAAGGGCCGGTATAGCCGGTTTTACATTTAATGCCAAAATGGTTGTTAGACCGTAATGCCAGATCTCCGTCACCCGCATTGGACTCCAGGATGGCCTGGGCCAGTTTGATAGCGGCGGGTACCCCGGTGCGCTGCATCTCCTGTATGGCGATGCCCCGGTATTGTTGGATATAAGCCGCAACTTTCTCGGATTGTTGGGCGGCAGCAGTAATTGTTATAAACAAGGTGGTTGCTAAAAATAACTTTCGCATCATCTGAATCAATTACAATTTACGCAATAAATAAAGCCCGTCTCTGATGGTCAGAACCAGTTTATCGATATCCTCCCTTTGGTGAACAAAATCGTTAAATGCCTTGATGGCTTTTGCACTTTTCCCCTTTGGATTTTCGTCAAAAACCTGTCCGTGGAAAAAAATGTTATCCGCTAAGATAAAACCATTTTTCCGAACAGAAGGCAATACCAGCTTAAAATAATCCATATAACCCGGTTTATCGGCATCGATAAAGACCAGGTCCCAGGTTTCATTTAAAGACGGGATAATGTCCAGCGCGTTGCCCACATGCAGTTTTATTTTAGAAAAACAGGTTGATTTCCGGAAAAAACGGTCTGCAATCGCGGCTGTTTCGGCTCTGAACTCGATCGTGTGAAGCTCACCGTCGTTTGTTAGCCCCTCGGCAAGGCTCAACCCACTGTAGCCGGTAAAAGTGCCGATTTCCAGGATCCGTCGGGGGCGGATCATATGGCTGATCATTTCCAGCAATTTTCCCTGCACCGGACCGCTCAGCATGTGTGGTTCCGCATGATTTTTTTGGGTATACGCCTCCACCTCCTGTCGTAACGGATCGGGAGTTGTGGAAAAATTAACCGCAAACTGCTCTAATTCAAGAGGTAGTAGTTCCATTTTGTGTTCTTTGGATCATTAATGAACCGAATCCTGCTCCAGCTGTGAGAGGTCAGAAACAGGCTTCGAGATGATCAACAGTCCTATAAACGTCAGTGTCGCATTAATTATTATCAGTTCCAGCCCGATTTTAAAATCACCGAAAAGTTCCTGCTGATACCGGTCGATAAAGAAACAGATGATGGGAGCGATAAAGCATACATAAGGCACCAGGCGGTCCTGCGGGCGGCGTTTGGTAAAAATTCCGAAGGCGAAAAGTCCCAGCAGCGGGCCATAGGTGTATCCGGCCAGTTTCAGGATAATTCCGATCATGCTGTTGTCATTGATCCAGTAAAACATCAGTACCAACAGCAGGAAAGAGAAGGCCACCAGCAAGTGTACTTTCTGACGGAACCGTTTCTTTTGTGCCTCGTTCATGTCTTTACGCCGCTGTAATCCTGCTATATCGATACAAAAAGAAGAGGTCAGGGCCGTCATGGCGCCGTCAGCACTGGGAAACAGGGCCGAGATCAGCGCCACAATAAAAATAATGGAAATATAGGGCGGCATGTGGTTGACCGCCACATCCGGGAACAAAGCATCTCCTTTCGCGGTAAGATTTTCCTGTGCAGCAAACAGGTGCAGCAGTCCGCCCAGGTACAGGAAAAGCCCGATCACCACCACCATGATAAACGCCAGTGATATCATGTTCTTCTGGGAATCTTTCAGGTTGGTCACCGAAATACTTTTCTGCATCATTTCCTGGTCGATACCGGTCATGCTAAGTGTGATAAAAGCACCTGCTAGGATCTGTTTGATAAAGAAATCATTTTTGGAAGGGTCGGTCTTGAATATCTGTGAAAGTCCGTTGTTACGCATGGCTTCCAGGCTTTCGCCCACCCCCATATTCATATGGTTCAGCAGGTAAATGGTGCAGATGATCAATCCCAGCAGCATACAGGTGGTTTGCAGGGTATCGGTCCACACGATGGTTTTCACACCGCCTTCAAAAGTGTACAGAATGATCATTACAAGGATAATAAGTGTAGAAACCCAGAAGGGGATGCCAAAACTATCGAGGATGGTAATCTGTAATATATGCACCACGAGGTAAAGTCTTGCAGTGGCGCCAACCAGACGGGACAGGATAAAAAACCAGGCACCGGTCTTATAGGACAGCATGCCCATCCGCGTTTTTAAATAACCATAAATAGAAGTAAGCTGCAGCCGGTAATACAAAGGAAGCAATACATAAGCGATCAGCAGGTATCCGATCATATAACCCAGTACCACCTGCATATAACCAAAAGCATCCTTGCCTACAGCACCGGGTACACTTACAAAGGTAACACCACTCAGCGAGGTGCCGATCATTCCAAAGGCTACCAGCATCCAGTTGCTGTTGCGGTTACCGATAAAGAAGGATTCGTTATTGCTGTTTTTGCTGGTTTTCCAGGCTACAGCCAGCAGTAGTATAAAGTAGGCGATAACAATTGAGAATAAGAAACCTGCAGACATGTGTATGTATTAAACTTTGGTTATCAGTTGAAATAATTTTTGAAGATAGGGAAAATTGAGTTCCTTTTGCAACAAAAGTATCGAATCATGACCATAAAATCAGTTGCGGTTTTTTGCGGGTCAAAAGAAGGACGGGATCCACTGTTTACAACACATACAGCGGAATTGGGGGCCATCATGGCGGCACGCAGTATAACGCTTGTTTACGGAGGCGGAAACGTGGGGTTAATGGGTACGATCGCCAACGCGGTACTGGCCGGAGGGGGAACTGCTATCGGCGTGATCCCGCAGTTGCTGGCCGACCGCGAACGGTCGCACAAGGGACTGACCCAGCTGGAGATCGTGCCCGACATGCATATCCGCAAACGGCGAATGTATGAGCTCTGTGATGCTGCTGTGATCCTGCCCGGTGGCTATGGCACTCTTGATGAATTTTTCGAGATGATCACCTGGAATAACCTGGCCATTCACGATAAAACCATTTTTGTACTGAATACCAATGATTACTATACACACCTGTTGATGCATATCCGGAAAATGTATGAAGAAGGCTTCCTGTACGAGGACCCCTGGGAGAAGATCCGGGTGCTTTCCTCCCCACAGGAATTGGAAAGATATCTTTGAATTGCCGCTCAAATACAGGCGACTCAGTGTTTCTGAATCGCTTATGCGTGTTGTCTTATCTGTTTTTGAGCGCTGCGTATCAGTAAAATAACGGTCCGGTGGCCGCTGCTGCACTGAAAACCCGGATATTTGGGACTGTGTTTCAGCGTTTCAATGGTTTTTTTGGAAAAACTTTTGCATTTTTGCAGAAACCTCCCTTATACCTGATGAAGATGAATATTTATAGCGGCTTGGTGGAAAAGAAATTGAATGCCCGGAAATCCTTTGCGGTATTGCTCGACCCCGATTCAGTTGACCCTTCTTCATTAAACAGCCTGGTAAACCTTTCAGAAAAAGCCGGGGTGGATTATTTTTTTGTAGGAGGAAGCCTGGTTCTTTCCACACATCTGGACGAAGTGATCCTGAAAATCAAAGAACTTACGGATATACCGGTGGTATTATTTCCCGGAAGCCCTTCGCAGGTAAGCAAGTACGCAGATGCCCTTTTATACCTTTCCCTGATCTCCGGGAGGAACCCGGAATTGCTCATCGGTCAGCATGTGGTTTCAGCTCCTGTTGTAAAAAAGAGCGGACTGGAAGTGATCCCGACCGGTTATATCGTGGTGGACGGAGGAGCTCCCACAACGGTTTCCTATATCAGCAATGCGGCGCCGGTACCTTCCGATAAGAATGATATTGCGCTTTGCACAGCCATGGCCGGTGAAATGCTGGGTATGAAACTGATCTACATGGATGCCGGAAGCGGCGCCCGGATGCCGATAACGGAATCCATGATCCGGGCAGTGGCACAGAGCATTGAAGTTCCCCTGATTGTGGGTGGCGGGATCTCGGATCCTGAAAAAGCGTACCGGAACTGCAAAGCAGGCGCCGATGTGATCGTTGTGGGCAATGCCATTGAAAAAGCACCCTCCCTGATCACCGAGATCAGCAACGCCGTTCATTCTGTAAAGAAAGAAACGGTTTAGGTACTGATGTTGAAGTGAAAAGCTATAAGTGAAATATTCTTCAGGTGATTGCTGAAATCTCAAAGCTGACAGCCTGCCTCAAAGACTCATCATCTCTTTAAATTTTACAGCCTGCCGCCGGCTGACTTCGATCTTTTCGCCATCCTTTAGCTCGATCAGCAGCCCGTTATTAAAATAGGGCTCAATTTTTTCGATCATCCTCAGATTGATGATGTGTTTGCGGTTGGCCCTGAAAAAAGACTTGGGATCCAGCCGTTCTTCAAGCGCATTCAGCGATTTAAGGATCAGCGGTTTGTTAGGTCCAAAAAACACTTTTGCATAATTCCCCACACTTTCAAACAGGCGGATATCACTCAGTTTTACAAACCAGCAGCGATCGCCGTCCTTTACAAATACCTGGCTGTTTTCATTCAGCACTTCATGATTGGTGAAAGAAGCCGCTTCACTTTCTTCATAATCCGGTATGTTGAGCTTTTTGACGGCATCTTCCAGTCGCTTCGAATCGATGGGTTTTAAAAGGTAATCCAGCGCATTAACCTCAAAAGCCTTCAGCGCATATTCGTCGTAAGCCGTGGTGAAAATGACCAGGGGTGTATATTCCAGTTCCTCCAGCATTTCAAATCCTGACTTGCCCGGCATCTGTATATCCAGGAAGATCAGGTCGGGTTGCTGCGAGTTGATCTTACGCATTCCTTCTTCTGCATTGCCTGCTTCATCAATCACCCGGATCTCGGGGAAATCATGAAGCAGTTTCTTTAGTTCTGCACGGGCCAGCCGTTCGTCATCAATGATTATCGTACGCATATGTTTCATCCGTATTTTTTTGCGAAGTATACTGTTTATACCGGCAACTCTATTTTTGCTTCAACGGTACCGGGGGTCAGCTGGTGGATCTGAAAACCGCTTCTGCCCGGGTACAACAGCTTCAGCCGGTCGCGGATGCTGCTCAGCCCGAATCCGGAATCCTCTTTTTCTCCTGTAAATGTGCCGGTGTTCCGGACGCAAAGTTCAATAAAATTATTTTTGAGCCGTGCCGCTATTGATACCAGCCCTCCCTGTAATTCCCTGCTGATGCCGTGTTTGATCGCGTTCTCCACCAGGGTTTGCAGCATCATCGGAGGGATCTGCTGTTCCAGCGTCCGGCTGTCGATATCATACCGTACGGTCAGCCGGTCTTCAAAACGGACCTGCTCCAGGGCCAGGTAATCTTCAATGATATCCAGTTCGTTCTTCAGGCTCACCGATTCTGTTTTATGCATGGTGATGCTGCTACGCAGGATATTGCTCAGTTCGGTAATGGCCTCACGTGCCCGGCCTGGATTTTCATCTACCAGGGCCCGGATGCTGTTGAGCGCATTAAAGATAAAATGAGGATTGATATTGGATTTAATGGTCTTCAGCTCCAGCTCCCGCACCAGTGATTTTAACTGGAGCGTATCGATCTGCTGCTGCTGGTATTCACGCGCATAATGATAAATGATATAGATCGCATTCCAGATAAAAATATAGATGAACCAGGAGATCATATTATTGAACGAAACCAGCCAGATACCGCGCCGCTTTAATACCTCGATCTCCCGCTGGGTGAATAGTTCAAACTGTTTGTATACCTGTTGTTCGATGATCCCGCAGATGGACGCCGTTATGATGGAAAGCAAGATAAAATTGAGGAGCTGGATGCCCCAGTTGTGCTTCAGCAGGTGCAGCCGGATAATGAACAGCCGCATAAAATGGGTCAGGATCACCCCGATGATCACAAAACTCACGGCCCGCATGAAAAATAATGCACGGTCTTCGGGAGTATCGAATTTTCCATAGAACCAGGCAAAGAACAGGTGGATGAGAAAGAGCCCGCCCCATCCAATGAGTTGAAACCACCAGTAATGCTTTTTACCTGAAAACATGCTGCAAAGCTAATTAATAAAATCACCGTTTGCCGCGAAAATAAGTAAGTGGCGATAATCATCTATAAAAGGAAAAGAACCCGCAGGTTGGGAATTACAGGTCAAAATCTCAGTTCTCAATTCTCAGCTCCCCAATCTGAAATCTCATCCCGATGGCTATTGCATATGCGTCAGGTTGATTTTTACTGTTTAAGAAGCTGCAATGCTGCGTTGATCTTTGCAGTAAATAACAGGAGCTGACAATAGAGGTGCAGCGCACGGGTCATAGCGCAGGGTTTACACAGATCCGGTGTATGAAAATTACCGCCGCGCTGCGCCGTCGTCCGCTTATTTCCCTTGATAAGGTGTGCAGGAAGGTGCCGGTTTTCGGAGTTTGATCTGAAATGGCTTTGCTCTGACGCGTATGCGATTACTATCCGAACTCAAATCCAGACCCTGGACTCTGTTCCAGCTGATTGCTCATGGCTGAAAGCTGAAAAACTTCGCTACATTTGCCGCAACTGCATACAGTATGTACAGATTCTTCCTGCTATTGGTGCTGCTGCCGGTGTGTTGCTGTACCGCATGTAAAACCCGTCCGGCGCCGCATACCACCGAACGGGCTTTTTATTACTGGAAGAGTGTCTTTGCGCCTACGGACTATGAAAAACAAAAAGCAGACAGCCTGGGGATCACCACGGTTTATCTCCGGCTGTTTGATGTGGTCCGGAATAAAAGAACCGGGGTTCCGGAGCCGGCAGCCAAGTTGCTGGTAAAAGATAGCGCCTGGCTGCTCAAAAAAAAGGTGGTGCCGGTTGTGTTTATCACAAATGAATGCCTTTACCAGCTGGACAGCGCGGCGATCCGGCAGCTTGGCGGGCACGTCACGGGCCTGGTATCCCGGCTGGCAGAACAGGGCGGCTTTGGCAATTATAAGGAACTGCAGATCGATTGCGACTGGTCGGCATCTACAAGGGACCGGTATTTTGATCTGTTGCGGCTGATAAAGGAGATCAATAAGACCCAACTGCTTTCCGCCACTATCCGGCTGCACCAGGTAAAATACAAACAAAGTGCGGGCATACCTCCTGTAGACCGGGGACTGCTGATGTGTTATAATATGGGCGATCTGCAGCAGGTGAATGTAAGGAACTCTATCATCGATGTGCAGGAATTTCAGCGTTACGTCCGGCAACTTTCTTCTTATCCGTTGCCGCTGGATGCAGGACTGCCGCTGTTTTCCTGGATCGTGATCTTTGATAAAGGACGATTCGCCGGGCTGATCCGCAATGAAACGGCATCGCTTGAGGGACGGCCTGCATTCCGCAAATCAGGCTGGGGATATGAAGTACAGAAAGACACCGTTCTTGGTGGCCGCCTGGTGAAACGCGGCCAGTTCCTCCGACCCGAAAACAGTGACTTTTCAACCGTTAAAACGGTAGGAAAACAGTTGTCAGAACGGATCAGTAACCGGGAATTGCGGGTCGCTTTGTATCACCTGGATTCATTAACTTTAAATAAATATTCGTTCTATGAACTGGAAAACATCTTTAACGGCCTGCATTAGCTGTTTGGTTCTGCTAATTCCCAATAATATTTTCAGCTGTGCGGATGTGGAAGACTCTTTTAGTTCCTTTGTATCCTTTTTTAACCGGTCTGCTGCCGAAACACCTGCATATGCTCCTTTTTATTTTGCCGATCTTCAGTTCTTAAGAGATGATGAAGAGCACCCTTCTACAACAAAAGCTGTTGTAAAGGAATGGTGCGCTTTTACCGGGAACCAGGTTTCCGAAACGGATGCGAATGCCTTTGTTATGAAGTTCGACCGCAGGGAACTGACGGCCCTGTATTACCATCTTGAAGAGGGGAAGCCGCTGGTGCTCCCCGATTCTGTTAAAAAAAACGGGATGACCCGCTTCTTCCTGGAGCATAAGGATTTGGAGGCCCTGGGCTACCTGATGTATGCCAAGCAGGTAGAACCCTATGTGACCGTCGAGTACAACAGCTGGAACGCGACACCGCGGGACAGTATCAAAATGAACGGACTGCTGAAGAACGGACTTCAGTTGTATAAAGCGGCAAAGTCGCCCCTGTTCCAATTGAAGTACGGGTATCAGGTAGTGCGGCTGGCACATTACAATCATCAGTATGCGGACGCAGTGCGGTACTACGACGAGCTGGTGAGCTCCAATCCAACGCCGGGCGTGTTGCAGTTCTTAAGCCGCGGGTTAAAAGCAGGCGCGCTCTACTGGCTCGATCGCAAACCGGAGGCAGCCTATATTTTTTCGCAGGTCTTTAATGAAACGGATATCAAGAAGATCGCCAATTTCAACAGTTTTGCCTGGGCAATGCCGGACCGGGAGCAATTCCGCAAAACCTATCTTCCTCTTTGTAAAACGGATAAGGAAAAAGCAAATATGCTGGCATTGTACAGCCTGAATACCACTGAGCCGGATGTGGCGGTGCTGGCAGAGATCCACCGGCTGAACCCGGGTATGGATGTAGTGCCCACGCTGGTGGTACGGGAGATCAACAAGATCGAAATGGCGCTGTTGCCGGAATTCGGAATAAGCCGGAGCGCTGTCGGGCAGAAAAATTTTTATGGTGGTGCCGGTGCTTTTTCAGCTGACGAGACCGCGATGCTGACCAGCTTTGTAAAAACACTGGAGGCGATCTCGGGCAGTGGAAAGTATCCCGAAAATGCCCTGTATCCTATTGGCGCAGCCTATATTTCCTGCTTGCTGAAAGATTACACCAGTGCCAACCGGCTGCTGGCTGCAGCAAAGAAGATGAAATCTTCCCGGGTGCTTGAAGATCAGTGGATGTTGACCAGCCTGTTGGTTGCCATCAATGAAAGTCCGAAACTGAATGCAGCAGCCGAGCAAAAGATACTGCCTGCATTACAATGGATACAGAAAAAAGCAGCCGCAGAAAAGACAGAAGAATATAATCAGCAGCAGTACCAATGGAGTAATTTTTATAAAAATATACTGGTGGAGGTAATGTCCGCCCGCTATGCCGCCCAGGGAGATATTAACCGGATGGTACTGGCCTATGGGGCTGCAGACCGCACCAGCTGGACCTATCCGGCCGCTATTAATTATATAAGAGATTCGTTTACAGTAAAGGAAGCAGAAGGATTGTATGATTTTCTGACCCAAAAACGATTTACCTCATTCGAGTCGTTCCTGCTTCATACCGGAACGGTCGACCGTAAAGGGGTAGCTGATTATGTAGGCACCGCCTATCTGCGGGATTACAATTACGACAAGGCCATCGAATGGCTCGGCAAAGAAGAGAACAAACTGATCGAAAAAGATCCGTTCAAAGAACTGTTGTTCGACCGGGAAGAACGGCTCCCCGGGGATGCGGTGACCACCACAAAGCTGGACTATGCAAAAAAAATGAAGGCCCTGCTGGCGAAACAAAATGACCCGGAGGCCCTGTATCAGCTCGGGCTTGGGTATTATAACATCACCTACTACGGGTATGCATGGGAGCTGACCACTTATTACAGAAGTGGCGCCGATGGTTATTGTATCCCGGAAAAGGCCAGCACATTTGAGAAAGATTATTACGGCTGTTACAAAGCCAAAGCCTGTTTTGAAAAGGCCCTGGCTGCCGCATCGGATGCAGAGTTAAAGGCCAGGTGTCTGTTTATGATGGCCCGCTGCGGACAAAAGGAGTTGCGAAAACCCCAGTATGCCGACTTTAATTACAACTATGATCTGTATGATAAAAAAGTAAAAGAGTATTACGATGTATTTAAAGCCAATGTCTATTTCCCGAAATACAAAAACGAATATTCCGGTACAAAATTTTACCGGGAAACGCTGACCCGGTGTTCATACCTGGCGGATTTTGTGGCGAAATGAGCGCCCGGTTCCGCTTTTGGACCTTCGCCTGACCGGATATAACGGCGCTCAATCGGTTGCACAAAAAAGATCAGGAACCGCGCATACATTTTTTATAGATTTGTTTGTCCCCGGACAAATGATAGGAATGTTCATGTAAAAATTTCATCCGGAATTTGCGATGTATGAAAATTTTGCCTGAAAGGTTCCCGCCTTTATAACAATAAAACATTACGGATGAGATATCTTTTTCCAGCGCTGCTGCTTTTTTTGTTCACCGCATCGGCGGCACAGGAGCTGCCCTATACTTCGGCAAGCGGGCAGTGGAATACGGACTCCCTGGGAGATCACCGGGCTGTGATCCGGTTTAACGGCACAAGAAACGTGGCCAGGGTTGAGGTTGAATGGAGAAGACGTGATCGCGATCCTGAAGCGAAACGGATCGTAATACAGGATGCACAGACCGGCAAAGAAATTGTCAATGTGAAGACCGGGGCGATGAATAACGAGAAGGGAACCGTGTTCTTTGAGCCGGTTTCGGGAAAGGGTACTTATTACCTCTATTATCTTGTTTCCAGGAATTCGGGTTCGCCCAATTATCCCACCGTAAACTATCTCAAGCCGGTGACCACGGCATCGGATAGCTGGCTGGCAAAACTGCCTGCACACCTGGCCGCTAATGCTGTGGTGGTAAAAATGGAATCCAGCGATGCCTTTAACAGTTTCTACCCGATGGAGGTTACCGCAACCGGGGCTGAAACCCGTGCCTTGTTAGATAAGTATCAGCGCAACGATTATATTGTTTTTCCGGAAGACCGGCAATATCCGGTGAAGATGTTTGCACAGTTGCCCTACTGCTGGGTCCGGAGAGGCGTGGTAAAAGGCTTTAAAGGCAGTGCCATGCGTGGCGAGAACTATTCATTCCAGCTGGCCGTGTATGGGTTGCGGAATATAGAAAATATTCAGGTCCGCTTCTCGGACCTGAAAGACGGGAAGGGGAATCTGATCCCGGCTTCGGGAATGACCTGCATCAATACAGAAGGGATCGATTATACCGGGAAGCCATTTTCAAAAGTAGTGCATGTTTCCAGAGACAGCCTGCAGCCGCTGTGGTGCCTGGTGGATATTCCTTCCGGCGCCCGGCCGGGCAGTTACAAAGGGCAGGTGATCATCAATGCCACGGGTGCTGCTGAAACGGTGGTTCCTGTTCAGCTTACTATTTTACCGCAGCTAGCAAAAGAAGGAAATAGTGGCGCACCCTGGAACCAGACCCGACTGAAATGGCTCAATTCTACCATTGCCCAGGAGAATACGGTGATCGCTCCTTATACACCGCTGGTTGTAAAAAATAACACCGTCGATCTGCTGGGAAGGCGGGTTACTGTGGATCCGTCGGGGTTCCCGGCGCAGTTGCAGACGTTTTTTACCGAGGAAATGACCAGCATCAAACCAACACCGAACAATATCATCACGGAGCCCATTCATTTTCATTTTACGGGAACGGATGGTAAAGATCTGAAATTGGAGAACGGACCGATGCAGTATACACAACAGTCGGCGGGCACTGTTGCATGGAAAGCCACCAACAAACATCCCCTGGTACAGATGGATGTGGCCGCATCACTTGAGTTCGACGGGTTTCTTTCCTATACGGTAAAAGTAACCGCGCTGCAGGATGTGGATTTTAAGAACATCTCCCTGCACATCCCGTTTACACCGGAGGCTGCTTCGTACTTAATGGGATTGGGGGAAAAGGGAAGGACCCGGCCGGATAGTCTTTCCTGGAAATGGGATGTAACGCATAAGAACCAGGACGGGGTTTGGGTAGGCGCGGTAAATGCCGGCTTACAATATACGCTGCGCGATGAAAAATATGTACGCCCGTTGAATACCAATTTTTATTTGCAGAAACCTTTATTGCTCCCGGCTTCATGGGGCAATGAAAATAAGGGCGGCATTACCATTGCCCAAAAAGGAAAATCGATCCTTGCAGATAACTATACCGGGGCCCGCAGCATGAAAAAAGGCGATACACTTTATTTTAATTTCAATCTGCTGATCACTCCTTTTCATACCTTGAATACCGATTTTCAATGGGCCACACGATTCTATCACCGCTACGACAGTATCAGCAAGATAAAGAATACCGGTGCTACGGTAGTGAACATTCATCATGGGAATGCCATCAATCCCTGGATCAACTATCCCTTTATCGAATGGCAGAAGATGAAGCAGTATATCGATCAGGCGCATCAGAATGGATTAAAAGTGAAGATCTATAACACAGTGCGGGAATTGTCGAACCACGCTTATGAGCTCTTTCCTTTGCGCAGTCTTGGTCACGAAGTATATTCGCCCGGCAAAGGGGGCGGGTTCCGCTGGCTGCAGGAGCATGTAGGCTCGGATTATATTGCTGCCTGGTTTGTGCCGGAGGTGAAGGATGCCGCGATCATCAACAGCGGTATGAGCCGCTGGCATAATTATTATGTGGAAGGTATGAACTGGCTTACAAAGAACGTGGGCATCGATGGCATCTATCTGGATGATGTGGCATTTGACCGCATTACGATGAAACGGATCAAAAGAGTGTTAACCGCTAATGGCCATCCGGGCATTATTGATCTGCACTCTGCCAACCAGTATAATAAAAGCGATGGCTTTATTAACAGTGCCAACCTGTACATGGAACACTTTCCCTATTTAAACCGCTTGTGGTTCGGTGAATATTTCGATTATGAAAACAACAGTCCCGATTTTTTCCTGACAGAAGTGAGCGGTATTCCGTTCGGGCTGATGGGAGAGATGCTTCAGGATGGCGGAAATGCCTGGAGGGGAATGGTGTACGGAATGACCTGCCGGATCCCCTGGACGGAGAATGCAGACCCCACCGGCATCTGGAAGCTCTGGGATGATTTCGGAATGCAGGGTTCGGCAATGATCGGTTACTGGGTACACAATAACCCCGTGAAGACGGATAACGAAAAAGTAAAGGCCACCGTTTACAAAAAGAATGGAAAGGCACTGGTGTCCATTGCCAGCTGGAATGAAACAGATACGGATGTTTTGTTGCATATCGATTGGAAACAACTGGGCATCGATCCTGCAACAGCAGTTATTGAAGCACCCGCCGTTAAAAAATTCCAGGAGGCCCGGCAATTCCGTCCCGGTGAAAAGATACCTGTTCCAAAAAATAAAGGCTGGTTGCTGGTGATCCATTGATCTGTATAAAACGGGACCATATCAAGGATGGTCCTTGGGATGCGGATAACGGCTGAAACGGTTCAGCCTGGTTATTCCCCGGAAGGGCGGTGATGAATTTGATACAGTCCCGCTTTTACAGGCACTGCCGGGTCATTCCGGTGTTACCGTAATGCCTTCCTCTATTTCGTCATTTGCCTGTGCAATTACTTTTTCACCGGGTTGCAGGTTGCCAAATACTTCAATGGCCCCATTGCTGCTGTTGCCGGTGCTTACATCAATCTTGGTTGTCCGGCCATTTCTTTCAGCCAGCACGTATTTCCGTTCTGTGGAAGTGACCACCGCTGTTTGCGGCAGGCGGAAACTGTTGCGGCTTCCCGGTACATCAATCACCACGTCGGCGTACATACCGGGTGAGAGGAGGTGCGCTTTATTGGGAATATCTATTTCAACGCGCTCGCTGCGCAGCCGGGGATCTACATTCATCGATTTGCGGCTGATGAACCCGGTTTGCCGCTCGCCCGGAAGGGCACTCACGTAAAAGTGTACGGTATCTTTTTGGTTCAGTGCCGGTGCCATGGTTTCGGGGATATCGATCTGCAGCCGCAGATGGTCCACTTCTTTTAGTTCCAGCATGGGCGTATTGGTTTCCGAAGCGCTTACAAGTGTACCCACGCTTACATTGCGTTGGGTGATCACGCCGGAAAAAGGCGCCCGCACATTTAAATAGGAAAGCATGGTCTGCTGCATCTGCCAGTTGTTCTTCCGCGCATTGCTCAATGCAAGGCCGGAGTTTACCTTGGCCTTTGATGTTGACAGGTCCATGGGCGAGATGGCTCCTTCTGTGCGGGCCGCTTCCTGCAACCGGCGATAGCGCTCTTCATCGATGTTGAAAGCGGCCTTCGATTGTTCAAACTCTTCTTTTGCCCGGAGCGAGGCCTGTTCCAGTTCGGGCGCGTCAAGCGTCATTAGCAGGTCCCCTTTGTGCACCTTCGCACCGATATCTACCCGCACGGATTTTACATAGCCATTTACTTTGGGGAAAATGCTGACCTCCTGGTAGGCCGCCAGCTGGGCAGGTAACTTTAATTGTGCGGATATTCCTCCCCTTACTACTGTCGCCAGTTCAAAGTGGCCGGCAGATGAAGTTCCGGTCGTCTTTGCTTTTTTTTCCGCACTCGCAGAACAGGCCGTTAGTGATAATACGGTTAATGTATAAAGGATGTATTGTTTCATGTTATTGTATTTTTAGGATTTTCAGGATACCGGCTTCAGCCGGTATCCTGCGTTGATTTATTGCTTGTCGGGTAATAATGAAGGAGCCTTGTACGGCGATTTTTCCCGGACCCACGCGTATACCAGCGGCACGATGTACAATGCTGCCCAGGTAGAGGCAATGATACCGCCGATTACAGCCCTGCCCAGCGGAGCCGACTGATCTCCTGCCTCGCCCAGTCCGCTGGCCATCGGGATCATTCCAGCGATCATAGCAAAGCTGGTCATAAGGATCGGCCGCAACCGGATCGATGCTGCTGTACGTGCTGCGCGGGCTGCGTCCCGGTATTCCGGTCTCAAGGTCTCGGCATTGGTCACAATCAGGATGGCATTGGCCACGGAAACGCCTACGGCCATAATAATACCCATATAAGACTGGAGGTTCAATGTGGCGCCGGTGGCGAGCAGCAGCAGCAGGGAACCGGCCAGTACTGCGGGTATTGTGACGAGCACGGTTACTGCCAGTCCGAAAGACTGGAAGTTGGCGGTAAGCAGCAAAAGGATTACCACGATCGCAACCAGCAGTCCGTTTTGCAGGGAGCTTAGTGTTTCGATGAGCAGGGAAGACATGCCTTTTATTTTGGCCACCAGGCCTTGTGGGGGAGTTCCCTGTTCATCAATGGCCTTTTGTACGGCGGCCGTGGCAGTACCCAGGTCTTTTCTGAAAATATTGGCGCTTATTGTAAGGAATCTTCTCGGGCCGGAGCGGTCGTATTCGCCGGGAAGATGTTCTACCGAAAAATGCGCCACATCAGATAATACCGGCCTGGCCTGGCCTTTGATGAGGGGTACAGACCGGAGCTGCTCCAGCGAGTTCATCAGGTATTCCGGCACCTGCACCTGTACCTGGTAGGTGTAAGCCACCTTGGGATCCAGCCACTGGATCTTCTCCGTAAAACGGCTGGAAGAGGTAACATCGGTGATACTCCGTGCGACCTCGTTCAGATTAAGTCCCATCTGTGCGAGTGCCAGCCGGTCGATATTGATCTTTATGGTCGGAAACTTCAGCGGCTGGGCGATCTGAACATCCCGAAGGAAATCTACTTTTTTCAACCGGTTTACCAGCGCATTGGCATAGCTGGTGATGTCCTTAAAGTTTTTTCCGGCTACCCGTACCTCCACCGGAGTAGCGGCGCCCTGTGCCATGATCTTTTCTGTCAATTCGATCGGTTCAAATGATATCGTTACCCCCGGGTACTGTTGCCGGATGCAGGTGCGGAGCCGGTCTTTTAATGCATCGAGGTTTACCTTGTACGTCTCATTCAGATTTAGCTGCATTACGGCCTCATGGGTGCCGCTGTTGAACACGTACAGGTTGCTGGTACCATAGCTGCTGGGCACCAGCCCCACATAAGCGGAGCTAATAGCCACGTTGCCATCGGTTACCGAATCGATCAGCCGGAGGATGCCTTTTGTTACGCCTTCTGTTCTTTCAAGCCTCGTGCCATTGGCTTCACGGATCCGCACCTGCAGCTGGCCATTATTGGTTTTGGGCAGCAGGTCCTTACCGATGATAAAAAAACAAAGCGCTACCACGGCAATGCATCCGGCACAATAGACCAGCACGGCCGTTCTTTTCCGGGAGAGCAGCGACCGGAGCTGTTTGCTGAAGCGGAGCTTCAGCCGCTGGAAGAAACCATTTTCTTCCGGATGCTGCTGGTCCTCCTGTTCATGTTTATTCACCTGCCGGGTTTCAGCCGGGTCCAGGGCCAGACCGGCATGGGCATGTTCTTTATCGTGATGATACCGGAAATGTTCTGCCTTCAGTAACCAGTTGGAGATCACCGGAACCAGCGTCTGGGCAGCGATATAAGAGAGGATCATGGCAAAGCCGATAGAAAGGGAAAGCGGCAGGAACATGGCCCTGGGAACCCCGTTCATCACAAAAGACGGCGCGAATACGGCCAGTATACAAAGCAGGATCAGCAGGAGGGGGAAGGAAATTTCCTTGCAGGCATCGAGGATCGCCTGTCGTTTGTTCTTTCCCATTTCCAGGTGCTGGTGTATATTCTCAATGGTAACCGTAGCCTGGTCTACCAGTACACCTATGGCCAGTGCCAGTCCGCTCAGCGTCATAATATTGATCGTCTGGCCCGAGAAATTCAGGAGCAGCACCGCACCCAATACGGACACCGGTATCGTAATGATCACTACAAGACTGCTGCGCCAGTCCCGGAGAAAAAGCAATACCATCAGCCCTGTCAGCAAGGCCCCCAGTATGCCTTCGGTCATCAGGCTTTTTACCGCATTCATTACAAACACGGATTGATCAAAAGCGTAGCTGATATTCATGTCGTCGGGAAGCAGGCTTTTCATTTCGGGAAGTTCTTTTTTCAAGGCCTGCACCACCGACCAGGTGGAGGCGTCGGCAGTTTTTACAACGGGGATATAGACCGAGCGCTTGCCGTTGATCAGCGCATAGTCTACCGTAACATCTGCAGCATCCGATACTGTGGCGATCTGGTTCATAAAAACGGCGCTGGTACCGCCGGTAACCACGGGTATCTTTCCAAATGCGGCAACTTCATCTTCCAATGTATTTACAGTGGTTACATACATCAGGCTGTCGATACGCAGGTTGCCGGAAGGGCTCATACTGTTGTTTCGGGTGATGGCTGCCACTACCTGCTCGGGTGAAAGATTGTACTGCCGCAGTTTCTGGGGATCCACATTCACAACAATCGAGCGGGAGTTGGCACCAAAGGGCGGCGGTGCCGATAATCCGGGAATCGTTGCAAACATAGGCCGCACACGTGTTACTGCCAGGTCATAGATCTCTTTAAGGGATTTGGTCTTGCTGCTGAAAACGAGTTCCCCCACAGGAAGGGAAGAGGCGTCGAACCGGATCACCTGCGGCGGCAGGGCACCGGGAGGAAAGAATTTGGAGGCACGGTTTACCTGTAACGCTACCTGGGCAGAGGCTTCTGCCATATTGGTACCCTCATAAAATGAAAGCTTGATCAGGGTAAGTCCCTGGATGTTCTTGCTTTCGATGTTCCTGATCCCGTTTACATACAGGAACTGATCCTGCAAACGGGTGGCAAAAAAGCCTTCCATCTGTTGCGGGCTCATGCCTCCGTAAGATTCGATAACATAGATGGTGGGTAAATTCAGCCGGGGAAAAATATCAATGGGAATGGTGCGCAGCGCCATTACGGAAAATAATAACAGGCCGGTAAAAAGGACCATGATCGTCACCGGCCGCTTTAATGCAGCTTTTACCATTATTTGTCTAAGTTTAAAGATTGAATAAATTGATCCAGGGTACCGGTTGCCACGGCCTTGTTCAGCAGTGCCAGGTACCAGTCGGTGTGGGCCTCTGTAAAATCGATCTGGGAACGGTACAATACAAAGGAGGCATTTGTAAGATCGATCAGCGAGATCAGGCCTGCCTTGTATTGCGCCATTTTCTGACGGTATACCGTTTCGGCAGAATGCAGTTGCTCGGGAATCTGTGTGAGGTTCGCCGCTGCCGTGTGAAGGTCGTTGGCGGCCTGCCGGGCCCGGGTTTGCAGGGCCAGCCGTTCCTGACTGAACTCCTGATAGCTGGCTTCCAGGGCTGCCCGGTTTTCCTGCAGTTGATCTTTTTTATGCACTTCGCTGAGCAGGTTATAGGTGAGCGCAATACCGGCCAGGTAATTATAGCGCTGGTATCCCAGTCCGGTGGTCAGCGGATCATAGCGATTGTTGTACCGGATGCTGGAGCCCCGCGCCCAGCTGCCGGCCATCAGATGCACACGGGGCAGGTAGCGTTTGCGGATCAGCTGATCGTTGATCTGTAATAACTGTGTGCGGGTACTGAAATAATGCAACGCAGGATGCTGTATCGAATCCAGCGGAAAATTGATCACGGGAAGCAGCGGGTGGAGGTGACTATAGAACGACGTATCAATATGGATATTACCCGAGGGGATGCCGGCAATAAATGAAAGTTGTTCTTTGTACTGATTGATAATACCCAATGTCTGATTATAGCCGATACGGGCCTTGGCCAGTTCTGCATTTGCCATCGATGAGTCCGCTCCTGCGATGAGCCCGCTTGCACTCAGCGCCCGGATCACATTCCGGATACTGCTGTACCGGTCGATGTTCTGCCGGTCGGTTGTCAGGCGGATCTCATATTTCAGCAGGTTCAGGTAAAGCTGCACCACGTTTGACTTTACCTGGTAAAGATCTTTATCAAAGTCAGCCTGGTGCATGGAGATATTAAGGCCGCCCTCTTCTACCTGTGTGTGACGGAGACCAAAATTAAAGAGCTCGTATTCGCTGTAGAGGCCAACAATATTTCCTGTGGCGGGCTGCAGGTTATTGCCAGCTGTAATGCCACCGGAGGCAGAAGGGAAAATCCCCATTCCGAAAAGGGCGCCGGGCAGGGAATTGTCGGTTCCGATATTGACCTGTTCCGCCAGCTTTATCTCCGGTAAAAAAGAATGCCTGGTGGTTGTAAGTTGCGCTTCTGCTGCCTTTTTTAAAGCAGCTTTCTGTTTTAGTAAAGGAAAGTGCGCGCTGGAAGAGTCGATCAGGTTGATCAGACTAAGGTGCTGCTGGGCCGCTGCGGGATGAAAACCTGTTAAAAGGATCCATATACCTGCAAAGACACAGCACCTTCTGCATAAGAAAGTACTCATGAAGGAATTTTAAAATGAAAACGAATTAGAATAACACGGATGAAAGGCCTGCAGGTGGTCCGCGTTGCGACCAGGAAGAACTGGTGATGGATTGCAGATGTTCGGCAACAAAACGGTGTTTTCGTGTCACCACAAAAAAGAGGGGTGCCAGCAGGAAAAGGATCAGTGCTGCCAGCAGGAAAAGCGGCTGCACCTCAAACCGCTTGTTTAAACGTTTGGATGCAACTGTTCCGTTTTGAGTGGTGGCCTGTGTTTTGCCTTTTACTGTTGCAGTGATTTTCTTAAAAGAATGATGGCCGAACTCTTTTGCACTGAATGCACGGGGACTGAAGTGCACCAGGAAAAAACAGGTATAAAGAAGCACTACTGCTGCTCTGAAAAAAACAGACCCTGTATTGCTTTCCTTTTTTGTACGAACCATTACGTGCAAAGGTAGAAAAATAGCAAGGGATGAAGGGGCCGGGTAATTACCGCTCATCATTTTTTAAATAAATTTATTTGCGGTGCCGGTTGTTTTTGAAACTTTCAACAACACGCTGTTGCTGCTGCCTGCAGCAGGGTCAGCGTTTTTGATCAAGCAGCTCTTTCAGTACCACAGCCTGGTTGCGGGCTTCATCCCGGGCGCCAAACAACAGGGTGATCTTACGATGTTTTTTTAAACCGGCCAGGAAGGCGGGCAGTGCCGGATTCTCTTTCAGTTCCGCGTGGTATTTTTCCCGGAAGACGGGCCATTTCTCCGGATCATGATTAAACCATTTCCGGAGCGCGGTGGAGGGGGCCACTTCCTTTGCCCATTCATCAACACCCGCTGCTTCTTTTTTCAGACCTCTTGGCCACAGACGGTCCACCAGTACCCGGTAGCCGTCGTTGTCACCAGGCGGTTCATACACTCTTTTAAGAAGAAAGGTTGTGTGCATATGTATTGCTTTAGATCAGGATATGCCGCCAGGAAGCACGCATTTATTGTTTTAAAGGTACAAAAAATAATAAAAGACATTTTTGTCTTTTATTATCAATAAGGGTAACTTTGCGTTGTTCATGTTTTCAAAAACCTGCGAATATGCAATAAGGGCAATGATCTACATTGCACAACAAACCCGCAACGGTGCCCGTGTGGGCATTCAGCAGATCTCCGCCGGCATTGACTCCCCCGCGCATTTTACGGCGAAGATCCTCCAGGAGCTGCGTCGTAAAGGATTGGTAAAGTCGCTGAAGGGACCATCCGGTGGCTTTTACCTGGAAGAGGCTGCCTTGAACCAGTCCCTGGCATCCATTGTGCGACTGGTAGACGGGGAGCAATTGTTCTCCGGCTGCGGACTGGGTTTAAAGCAATGTTCGGAAACCAATCCCTGTCCCATTCATTCCAGTTTTAAAAAAGTGCGTAAGGAAATGCAGACCCTGCTGGAAAGTGCGGTCCTCGGTGAATTTGTGGACCAGCTCAACCGGAAGGAAACGTTTTTAAAACGCCACCAGGGACGATAGCATAGCGCACATTCAACAGATATGTCCGGAATAACAAAAGACATTACAACAAGGGAGGATATACAGGTGCTGGTGGATGCCTTCTATACAAAGGTCCGCAGGCATCCGGAAATCGGACCCATTTTTGATGCGGTGATCGGCGACCGGTGGCCGCAGCACCTGGAAAAGATGTATGCTTTCTGGGAGACGGTGCTCCTGGAGCGGCATACTTATTTTGGAAGCCCTTTTCCGCCCCACGCAAAACTACCGGTGGATCAGCTGCATTTTGATGCATGGCTGGATCTCTGGCGGGAGACGATCGATGCGCATTTTCAGGGTACCGTTGCGGCAGAAGCCAAATGGCGGGCAGGAAAGATGGCCGCAATGTTCCTTTCGAAGATCCGGTATTACAGGGATTCCGGCAAAACCCCTTTGATATGAAAAGACGGTCTGTTCCGGCAGCTATAACGATTGCTGTTATTTTTATCTGGGTTGGTTTTGTAGGAGCCATCAGTTTTTTTGAATCCTGGCTGAAATTCCGCGCCCCGGGAGTTACCCTGAATACCGGCCTGAGTATCGGCCGCCTGGTATTTACCACGATGAACCGTATCGAATGGGTGTTCCTGAGTATAGCGATCCTTTGCACCGCAATCCAACAGCAGAAAAAATGTTTCCTGCTGGCGCTGCCTTTTCTGATGCTGCTGCTGCAAACCGTTTGGTTGCTCCCCGCGCTGAACCGGCAGGTGGCCTTGTATTTAGAGAACCGGTTATCCGGACCGGCTGTTCATCACATCCTGTTCGTGATCGCCGAACTTATAAAATGGCTGTCATTGCTGGCAGCCGGTATTTATTTACTGCGCCGGACCGGTATACAACATGAACCGCAATAAAAAAGCCCCGGCCGGACCGGAGCTTTTTTATATATGTAACTTCTATCAGTTTTATTGTAATACCGGAGCAGCGGTTTGCGTAGTGTCCTTGCTTTTTTCCGGTGCTTTGTCGATCAGCTCCATGAACTGATCCAGCTTCGGAGTGATAATGATCTGCGTTCTCCGGTTACGGGATTTACCTTCTTCGGTATTGTTATCCGCTACAGGGTTGTATTCCCCGCGGCCACCGGCTGTAAGGCGTTTGGGTTCGATGCCATATTGATTTTGCAATGCCTGTACCACCGAAGATGCCCGCAGAGAACTCAGGTCCCAGTTGTTGCGGATATTGGGCCGGTTGATCGGTACATTATCTGTATTACCTTCCACAAGTACTTCGTAGTCCTTGTAATCCTGGATGATCTTGGCGATCTTGCTCAGGATATCACCGGCGCGGTCAGAAATTTCATAACTGCCCGATTTATAAAGCATGTTATCTGCAAGTGAAATATACACAACACCCTTCAGCACTTTGATGTCCACATCCCGGAGTTCATCGCGGCTAAGAGAGCGGGTAAGGTTGTTGGTAAGCACCATCAGCAGCGAATCACTCTTGTTCTTTTCATTCACCAGGTGCTGGATGTATTTGTTGGAAGAATTGATCTCATCCACCAGCTTGGAAATATTGACATTTCCCTGGGTGTTTTGATTGATGCTTTTGTCCAGCGTACCCTGCAGGGCAGCCAGTGCCTTTTTTAAAGAGGCATTGTTGGCCCGTTCCTGGGCCAGCTGGTCTTCCAGGCTTTTTACTCTTGATTTGCTTTCAGCCAGATCGATCTGACTGGTTTGATAACGTTCGTTCAGGTTCCGGTAATCGGACTGCAGGGTTGTAAATTTCTTGTTGCTGACACAACCCGACATGAATAATGCCGCTAGAATAATCCCCAAGGGTAAAAAAAGTGTTCGTTTCGTCATAATTGCTTTCTTTTAAAATAATAGTTCGTCAGTTTTGAACATCCGGTCGCCCAATAACAACAAAACGGATGCCTAAGTTCAGGAACTGCTGTTTTATCTGTTTCAGATGCAGCAGGCGCCGTCTATTTTAAGGAATTATTAGGGTTTGACAGAACCGGGTTCTAACAACCTGATCCGTCGCAGAATAAGACGGCCTTTCCGGTTGTTCCGTTGCAACTGCGGGGAACGTTTTGTTTAAGGACCTGTTAATTAAGGAACGGGGAGCAGCCTGTAGCTGCTGGACTTATGGTGCTGCTCGCCCCGTTTGAAAAAAAATCAGAAGGCTTTGTAATATTTCAAACATTCTTCCTTATCTTGCGGTGGTATCTAAGGAAATGGAATACAATTTTAAAAATATCCAATCAATTTTGAGTTTCAGTATCGAAACCACAACTACCATTACCACAACCCCTTGAGGGTTGTACGCTGCTATATCATCTTCTGGGCATTCTGCCGTTTTTTCCGGGGTTATTTATTTTCCTTTATCACTAAATCAAATTCATGCAGGTTTTTAAGTTTGGGGGCTCCTCTGTAGCCAATGCCGACAATATAAAAAAGGTGGCTGCAATCGTAGACCATGCGGCCAAAAAAAATTCCATTGTTGTGGTTGTTTCCGCCTTGGGAGGTATCACGGATCTGCTGCTGTTGTCCGGTAAAGAAGCGGCAGAAGGTAATGAAGATTTCAGGGCCAAGATCACGACCATTGAACAACGCCATTTCGAAACAATAAAAGAGCTCATCCCCATCGCTTCACAGAGCTCATTGCTGAGTCTTGTTAAAAAAACGATCAATGAAATCGAAGAGGTCTGTAATGGTATTTTTCTGTTGCGGGAGATCACACCCAAAAACCAGGACCGCCTGGCAGCCTACGGGGAATGGCTGTCTTCCCAGATCATTGCGGAATCGTTTAAACATCTGGGCCTGCTGACCCTCTGGAAAGATGCGCGGCAATTTATTTTTACGAACAATGATTTCACGCATGCGGAAGTACGATTGGAAGCCACCGAAAAAGAAATAAAAAAATATTTCAAAGAAAATAAAAGCAATGTCTTTGTTGTGCCCGGTTTTATCGGCAGTGATGAGCAGGGCGTGACGACCACGCTGGGACGGGGTGGCTCCGACTATACGGCGGCCCTTATCGCGGCGGCGATCGATGCAGAATCCCTGCAGGTATGGAAGGATGTGAACGGAATGATGACGGCAGATCCCCGCCTGGCGGCCAATGCAAAAGTAATTGAGCGGATCTCTTACAGCGAGGCTATGGAGCTTTCCCATTTTGGCGCGAAAGTCCTGTATCCACCCACGATCCAGCCGGTGATGAGTAAGAATATACCGCTTTTTGTAAAGAATACTTTTGCCCCCGAAATGCCCGGAACCATAGTAGGCGGAAAAACCAAAGATGTGAAAGTGGTACGGGAGCACATTGTAAGCGGTATCTCCAGCGTCAATAATATCGCGCTTCTGAGCCTGGAAGGAAGCGGTATGATCGGTATTCCCGGTTTTTCCAAGCGGCTGTTTGAAGCATTAAGCAAAGAGCGGATCAACGTAGTGCTGATCACCCAAAGCTCTTCGGAGCATTCCATTTGTGTGGCGATTGACCAGAAATACCTTCCGGCGGCAAGAAACGTGGTGGATAAAACATTTGCAGATGAGATCGCACTGAACAAAGTGGAACCGCTGAAAGCGGAGACCCATCTTTCCATTGTGGCCCTGGTAGGGGAGAACATGAAAAGCCTGCCGGGTGTAAGCGGCCGGATGTTTGGTGCACTTGGCCGCAACGGGATCAATATCCGGGCGATCGCGCAGGGCTCTTCCGAAAAGAATATCAGCACGGTGATTGCCACCGATGATGTGCGGAAGGCCATCAACGTATTGCATGAGGAGTTTTTTGAAACCGTACATAAACAACTGAATATTTTTATCATCGGACTGGGCAATGTAGGCTCCAAGCTGATGGAGCAGCTGAAACAGCAGCATGCATTCCTGATCCAGCACCTGAAGCTGAACGTAAGTGTGGTGGGGATCAGCAACAGCCGGAAAATGATCTTTAAGGAAAGGGGGATCTCGCTCAGCGGCTGGAAGGAATCACTGGCCGCAGGCGAACCGGCGTCTCTCACAGAATTTACCAGTGAGATCATTAAACGGAATATGCGGAATTCTATTTTTGTAGATATTACTGCGAATAAAGAAGTGGCAAAGATCTATGACAAGATGCTGCAGAAAAGTATTTCGGTAGTGGCCTGTAACAAAATAGCCGCAGCCTCGCCGTTCTCCGAGTACAAAAAATTGAAAGAACTGGCGCATGTATTCAATGCCCGCTTCCTGTTTGAAACCAATGTGGGTGCAGCACTTCCGGTGATCGGCACCCTGAATGACCTGCGCCGCAGCGGTGATGAGATCAAGCGCATCGAAGCCGTATTAAGCGGTACGCTGAATTTTGTATTCAATCATTATGACGGCTCCCGGCCGTTTGCCGCGGTGGTAAAGCAGGCGCAGGAAGAAGGATACACAGAGCCGGATCCCCGCCTCGATCTCAGCGGTGTGGATGTAATGCGTAAGATACTGATCCTGGCGCGCGAAGCAGGGTTTGAAATGGAAATGGAGGACATCAAAAATCATTCGTTTATGCCGGCTTCCTGCATGGAGGGCTCTGTAGAGGATTTTTACAAAGCAATGGCAGCCGAAGAAGCGCATTTTAAAGCATTGCTGGATGCGGCTTCAGCAGACAACAGTAAACTCAAATTTGTAGCTACGTTTAAGGATGGTAAGGCCTCCGTAGGTCTGCAACATATAAAACCCGGGAACGACCTGTACCACTTATACGGAAAAGATAATGTGGTGCTGTTTTATACCGCGCGTTATACCGAACAGCCGCTTGTAGTAAAGGGTGCCGGTGCCGGTGCGGATATAACGGCGAGCGGAGTGTTTGCAGACATTATGCGTGCTGTGAACGAATGAGCGGGCAGAAAAGTGAATAGCGAACGATGAACAGTTAAAAAAGAAACGTTGAAAGCGGGATGCCGCCGGGCACTCACTTCTCATATCTCACGTCTCAATTCTCATATTTCATATCTCAAATGAAACAAGTAACAATAAAATCCCCGGGCACCGTAGCCAACCTGGTTTGCGGATTTGATATCCTGGGACTTGCGCTGAATGATCCTTATGATATCATGGAATTCCGCCTGCTCGATGAACCGCGGGTGATCATTCACAACAGGGATAATTTCGGATTGCCTACGGATCCGGAACAGAATGTAGCCGGTGTGGTGCTGCTGGCGGCCATGGAGAAAGCCGGAGGGAACATTGGCTTTGAAGTAACGATCGAAAAGCGCATCAAACCGGGCAGCGGACTGGGGTCCAGTGCCGCCAGTGCCGCAGGTGCCGCCGTAGGGGCCAACCTGCTGCTGGAGAACCGTTTTACAACGGACGAGCTGGTACAGCTGGCCATGATCGGGGAGAAACTGGCAAGCGGGGTAAAGCATGCGGATAATATTACTCCTTGTATATTAGGCGGGATAACACTTATCCGTTCGATCCATCCAATAGATATTGTGCCGCTGGCCGCACCGGAGCTTTTTGTAACGGTGGTGCATCCGCAGATCGAAGTGCGTACTGCCGATGCCCGCCAGATATTAAAACAAAAAGTGCTGCTGAAGGATGCCATAAAACAATGGGGGAACATCGCTGGCTTGGTTGCAGGGTTTATGCGGAATGACAAGGCGCTGATCAGCCGTTCCCTGGAGGACGTGATCATCGAACCGGTGCGAAGCATCCTGATCCCCGGATTTGATGAGGTAAAGCGGCAATGTAAAGAGGCCGGTGCGCTTGGAGGCGGGATCTCCGGTTCGGGACCTTCCATCTTTATGCTGAGTGAAACGGAAGCAATTGCCCAGGACGTTGCGGGTATCATGAAGACGGTCTACTCCGGAATCGGGATCGATCACAATGTATACGTGACCACCATTAACAACAGGGGGGCAGAAGAAATAAACTGATACAGCTTTCAGCAATCAGCCTTCAGCTGTTAGCTGTTGTCGTAAACAGGAATACTAAAAGAGGAGCAATGAATTATTACAGTTTAAATCAGGGGGCACCAAAAGTAAGTTTTAAAGAAGCAGCAATAAGTGGCCAGGCCCCGGATAAAGGATTATATTTTCCCGAAACGATCCCGGCCTTGGAGCCGGATCTGATCCGGGATATTGAAACATTGCCGGAGGCGGAGATCGCATTCCGGGTGATCCGCCCTTACACCGGCGGTACCCTGCCGGACGATGTGCTTTTTGATATTGTATCCCAAACGGTGAACTTCCCGTTCCCCCTGGTACCGGTCACAGACAGCATCGCCTCGCTGGAGCTGTTTCATGGTCCTACACTGGCTTTTAAAGATGTGGGGGCACGTTTTATGAGCCGTTGTCTCGGCTATTTTTTAAAGGATCAGCAGAAAGAGGTTACCGTGCTCGTTGCTACCTCCGGTGACACCGGCGGCGCGGTAGCCAGTGGCTTTTACGGAGTGGAAGGAGTAAAAGTGGTGATCCTGTACCCCAGGGGACGTGTGAGCCCGGTTCAGGAAAAACAACTGACGGCACTGGGAAATAATATCACAGCGCTCGAAATAGAAGGTAGCTTTGATGACTGCCAGCGGCTGGTAAAACAGGCGTTTACCGATGAAGGGATCAACGCAAAACATTTTCTTACCTCTGCCAATTCCATCAATGTGGCGCGGTGGCTGCCGCAGCAGTTCTATTATTTCTTTGCATACAAACAATGGAGGGAAAAATCGATGGCACCTGTTGTTACGGTCCCCAGCGGCAACTTCGGGAATATATGCGCCGGATTGCTCGCAAAGGCAACCGGATTGCCGCTTGGTCATTTTATTGCCGCCTGCAATGCCAACGATGTGGTCCCTTCTTTCTTGCAAACTGCAGACTGGCAGCCCCGGAAGGCGGTGGCTACCCTGTCCAATGCAATGGATGTAGGCGATCCCAGCAATTTTGTACGGATCATGGAGCTTTTTGATCAGCAGTTGCTGAAACTGAAGGATAATCTGTCCGCAGTAAGTATTTCGGATGCCGATACGATTGCCACCATCAGTTCGGTTTTTAGCAAGACCGGTTATACCCTGGATCCGCACGGAGCTGTGGCTTACAGGGCACTGGAAAACTACCGGGAAGGGCACCCGCAGGCAAAAGGGTTTATCCTGGAAACCGCCCATCCGGTAAAGTTCCCGGAAGCCGTGAAAGCGGCTACGGGAGCGGATATTGACATCCCCGGCGCCTTAGGCGGACTGATGCGCCGGCCCAAACAGGCAATAACCATGCCGCCGGATTATGAAGCATTTAAGAGCTACCTGATGAGCCGGTAACCGCGCCGTTCCGGCAGGTATCTCAAAAGAAGGGGAGATAAAAAGAGCAGATACGGGATGGATGTACCCGGGCGGATCCCTGAAAATAACAGGAACCTATAAAGGCGGCCGTGTCACATCTACCCAACCCTGGTGTGCCACGATCTGTTCCAGTTCATCAACGGAGAGCCTGATTGAGGTGTGGAGCGATCCGCAGGCAGGGTAAACATATTCATAATCTTTTAATGAATGATCAAGGTAGATCGCTACCTGTTCTTTCACACCAAAAGGACAAACGCCTCCAACGGGATGGCCCACCATTTTCTCCACATCGTCATAGGCCAGCATATTGGCTTTAAAACCAAAGTGATCCCTGAATTTTTTGCTGTCTATTTTCCGGTGTCCGGCCGTCACAATCAAAAGGGCTCCTCCTTCCTTGTTATATAAAGACACCGATTTGGCAATTTCATTCCCGGACACACCCAGGGCGCTGGCCGCAGTGTCTACGGTAGCTGTGGTAGCAGAGAGCTGAATAATCTCCTGCTCCTTCCCGAATTTTCTCAACCAGGCTTTTGCGGTTTCCAGGCTCATAAAATAAATAAGTTGTTGAAACGTTCAAATGTAATAAAAAGCAGGCAACATATTTTATCAGGGGGGACACTACCTGTAATGCTTCATAAAAAACAGTAAATTCGCACCGTGCACGACATAGAACCATATTACAACTGGCAGCACATCTATTTAAGCGAGGAAGACGAACGTTCTCCTTTCTACGGGATCGAACATTCGCAGTTTGAATATAAAGATGCCGTTTACAATTATTATATCCACCCCCAGTGGGATTATTTTGGCAGCCGCACGCTTTACCTGAAGGTGCTGATGGCAGATTATGAGGAAGGGTATGCCATTATCGAGCTGATCGGGGAGTGGAACGATGCCGTGGAAAATGATATCATGACACTCAAGCGTGATGTGCTGGAAGTATTCATGCAGGAAGGGATCTACAAATTCATTCTCGTCGCAGAAAATGTATTGAACTTTCACAGTGGTGACCGGGATTATTATGAAGAGCTGCACGAAGAGCTGAGTGATGCGGAAGGCTGGATCGTGTGCCTGAATATGCCATCCCAGACGCAGTACGATTTTAAGCAGGCAAAACTGAACCAGCTGATCGAACTGATGGAGATCAATAACTGGAGAGTATATAAACCCTATCATCTTTATAAAAAAATCAATGACCAGTTGACGGCCCGCTTAACCGGATAGCTTATGAAACAGATCCCTAATTTATTCACGCTGCTGAATCTTGTTTTCGGCTGTATTGCGATCCGGTTCATCCTGCAGCCGGAGCCGTTGTTTTTTAGCAGCGGGGAGAAGGGTGTTACAACCGGTATGCTGGTGGGGAGCTTTTTCCTGCTGCTGGCGGCCATAGTGGATTTCCTGGATGGTTTTGTAGCGCGCCTTTTTAAGGCTACCTCCGCAATGGGGGAACAGCTGGATTCTCTTGCTGATGCAGTAAGTTTTGGAGTGGCGCCGGGAATGATCCTTTACCGGATGCTGGAAGCAGGGTGGGCCGGTCAGGCGGGGATGAGCCAGTGGGTACTGCTGCCGGCAGTTATTTTTCCCTGTGCCGCCGTTTGGCGCCTGGCAAAATTTAACCTGGATAAAGAGCAGCACTATTATTTTAAGGGCATACCCACTCCGGCCGCGGGTCTTACGGTGGCTTCATTCCCTGTGATCGCTTATTACGGAACGGCAACAGTAAATGATCTTGTTTTCAACCCTGTTTTTGTATATACCTCGGTTGTTGTGATCAGTATACTCATGGTCAGCAATCTGCCCATCATCAGCCTGAAGTTCCGGGAGTACACACTGAAAGCCAATGCCGATAAGCTGTTGCTGGTATTGATAGCAGTGCTTGCAGCGATCTTTTTTAAATGGATGGCTGTTCCCTTGGTATTTGTAGCCTATGTTATTGTATCTTTGATTTTTAAGCCGGACCGGAACAATGCTCCTCCCGTTTAAAAGCCAGGCAGGACGGAAATGGCTTTCCGGCATGCGAAAAATAAACTATTTAAGAGTAATAAAGAAAAAGTATGAGTTATACAGTACAGGTGGTTATTATGCCGTTGAAAGAGTTGTTGGATCCGCAGGGAAAGGCGGTATTGGGTGGCCTGAAAAACCTTGAGCTGGGAAGTGTTACAGATGTGCGGGTGGGCAAGAATATCACCCTCCAGGTAGATGCGGCTTCGCCTGAAGATGCCAAAGGTATTGGCGAAGAGGCAGCAAAAAAATTACTGGCGAATGCAGTAATGGAATACTTTGAGGTGACGGTATTGTAATTGCGCTGCCGTTTATCACTGATCGTCGGGTGCTGCACCAGACGGTTGTTTCTTCTTTAAGTTTACATTTTTGATTCCCGGATGCTTTACCTCATTCCCACCCCCATCGGAAACTTAAAAGACATTACGCTCCGCGCCCTGGAGGTATTGAAAGAGGTGGATGTTATTTTAGCAGAGGACACCCGGAATACCGCCCACCTGCTGAACCACTACCAGATCAGCAGACCACTGACGCCCTATCATCAGCACAATGAACATAAGATAACCGCCTACCTGGTAGACCAGTTGCTTGCGGGGAGGAGAATGGCCCTGGTAACGGATGCGGGTACTCCCGGTATTTCAGACCCGGCGTTCCTGCTCGTAAGGGCCTGTGTGAAAGCAGGAGTAAATGTGGAATCATTACCGGGTGCCACAGCCTTTGTTCCTGCGCTGGTCAACAGCGGGCTTCCTGCCAACCGTTTTTGTTTTGAAGGATTCCTGCCGTTGAAAAAGGGGCGGCACAGCCTGCTGGAGGCCCTGAAGACCGAAACCCGTACCATGATCTTTTATGAATCCCCCCTGCGTCTTGTAAAAACACTGAACGACCTGGCTGCTTATTTCGGCGCCGACCGGGAATGCAGCGTAAGCCGGGAGCTGACCAAATTATATGAAGAAACCCGAAGGGGAACATTGACAGAAGTCGCCACCTACTTTTCACAAAAAACGGTAAAGGGGGAAATTGTCATTGTGGTAAAAGGAACAGAAGGGTAATGATCGTTTGAGGTCCTGTTTTTGCTAACAGCTGTTTGTTTTAAATGATTTTATATGAAGCGAAAACTGACCCCGGTTAAAGGCCTGAGCCTGCTGTGCTTTTTGTTGACCAATCTCCTGCTGACTGCCCAGGTAAGCCTGACCGATTCCATACCAGTGGATCCCGTTTTCTGAACGCCGGTAAATACATCAATGCCCGACTGTAGAAAGTGTAAAAGCTGCGGCGCAAAAGATCTTTGCCAGCGGCAATGTTGTGACGGCTGTTTTACAGCCAGAGAAGAAGTAAAACAAAATTTTTTACCGCAAGGCGCGTAAAGAGGTGACGATTATTTTATTGTTTTTTTTGTAAATCCCTTGCGTCCCGCTGCGTCCTTTGCGGTTTATTGGTCATGCAGCGGCACTGCTTGTACAAACGATTGCACGGAAGCCGAAGGGATCCTGTGTTTTTTCCCGGAATGGGCTTCCGGAGGGCATTTCAGCCGTTGATGCGGTTATCTGAAATTGATGCCACCGGGAGGCCGGCAGAAAAAACCTCCCTGCTCCTAATGGCAATTTTTCTAAATTAGCGTCTTTGGTAATACCATTACGTTTAATATGAAGAAACAGATACTATCCCTGGCAGCCTGTCTGCTGGTTGCCGGATTTACGTATGCACAGTCCATTCCCTCTGAACTGCAAACACCCGAAGTGGTTTCCGTGAACCGCATGCCCATGCGGGCCAGCGGCTTTGCCTTTGAAAACAAAGACCTGGCGGAAAAAAGAGAAAAGGAACGGTCAGCGTATTTTATCTCCTTGAACGGTAACTGGCGTTTTAACTGGGTGCAGGACCCCAATAAACGTCCCAGGGATTTTTATAAAACAGATTTCGATGACAGTAAATGGAATAATTTCCCCGTACCCGCCAACTGGGAAGTGAATGGCTATGGGTTGCCGATCTACGTAAATCATCCCTATGAATTTACCGGAAGAACAAAGACCGGCAGCCGCCTGGATCCTCCGTTTGATATACCGGAAGATAATAATCCGGTAGGCTCTTACAGAAAAAAAGTGGTCATTCCGCAAGACTGGGACGGCCGCCAGGTGTTCATTCACCTGGGTGCGGTAAAATCGGCGTTTTTTATCTGGGTGAACGGCAAGCAGGTGGGCTATAGTGAAGACAGCAAACTGGCTGCGGAATTTGATATCACCAAATATGTAAAACCGGGAGAAAACCTGGTGGCACTGCAGGTATACCGCTGGAGCGATGGCAGCTACCTGGAATGCCAGGACATGTGGCGCATCTCCGGTATTGAACGGGAAGTGTATCTGTATGCGACACCGCAACTGGATGTACGGGACTTCAAGATCACTTCAACACTGGAAAATAATTATAAGGATGGAGCTTTTACGTTCTGGGGTGAGGTGAACAGTTATAAAACCGATAAAAAAACATTGCATTCAAAAAAAGATACCGCAACCGTGGAGCTGGAATTGGTGGATAACGAAGGCAAAGCGGTTTTCCGGGAGACCCTGCCGGCGCTGAACGTACTGGGGCGTTATAAAACGCCCGTATCGTTCACAAAAAGCATCCCTGCTGTAAAAGCATGGAGTGCGGAAACACCTAATCTGTATACCTTGTACATTACATTAAAGAATAAGGAGGGTGCTGTACAGGAGGTGATACCCGTGCGTGTGGGCTTCAGGACCATTGAGATCAAAGGGCGGGATTTCCTGGTGAACGGGAAGCGCGTATTCTTCAAAGGTGTGAACCGGCACGAACACAATGCTACCACCGGTCATACTCTTACCAAAGCGGACATGCTCAAGGATATGGAGATGATGAAGAAGCTGAACGTGAATGCGGTGCGCCATTCTCATTATCCGCCGGATCCTTACTGGATGGAACTTTGCGATGAATACGGACTCTATGTGATCGATGAGGCCAATATCGAATCCCATGGTCGGTATTATGACCTGGAATATACGCTTGCCAATGACCGGCAATGGCGGATGCCGCACCTGTCGCGCATCCAGCGCATGTACGAACGGGATAAGAATCATCCGTCCATCATTACCTGGTCACTGGGCAATGAGGCAGGGAATGGTATCAATATGTATGAGGCTTACGACTGGCTGAAAAAGAAAGACATCCGCCCCGTACAATATGAGCGCGCGGAGTATGACTATAATACGGATGTGATCTGCCCCCAATATCCGTCTCCGAACGGTGTGGCCTGGCAAAAGAACTCAAAGGACGGCCGCCCTTATATCATGAGCGAGTATGCGCATATCATGGGGAATAGCCTGGGCAATTTTAAAGAGTACTGGGATGCGATCGAATCGACCGTGGGTACACAGGGCGGTTATATCTGGGAGTGGATCGACCAGGGTATCGATACGGTAAAGAACGGCAAACGCATCCTGGCCTATGGTGGCGACTTTCCGCTAAGCGGGCCTGTGGATGAAAATTTCAGTGATAACGATTTCTGTGTAAAAGGCGTGGTGACGGCACACCGGAACCTGACCCCGATGGCCGTTGAAATTAAAAAAGTACATCAGAATATCAAAACCCTTTATAAAGGCAATAATGAGATCGAAGTGAGCAACGGTTTCTTTTTTAAAGACCTGGCTAATGTAAGGCTCGACTGGGAGCTGACAGAGGATGGTGCCGTGGCAGCCCGGGGCAGCGTTGCTGCGCTCAATGTTGACGCTCAGGGAAAAACACTGCTGACATTGCCGGTAAAGCTGAAACCCAGGGAGGGCAAAGAATATTTTCTAAATATTTCTTACCGGCTCAAGACAAAAGAGCCGTTCCTTGATAAAGATTATGAGATCGCGGCTGAACAGTTCGCTTATTCAGGAGCACCACAACCTTACCGTCATCCTGCGGGCGCTTCAGCAATTTCAGAAACAAAGAATGGTAATAGTTTGGTACTGAAAGGAAACGGATTTGCAGCGGCATTTGATCTGTCTAAAGGGATCCTGGTTCAATATTCACTAAAGGGTACGGATATCATCACCAAAGGACCGCAGCCTGCCTTTTACCGTGCGCCTACGGATAACGATATCGGCGCCGGTCTGAACCGGTCGCTGCGTGAATGGCGGGATGCATATGCAGCAGCAGGAAATATTCAGGCTAAAACCGAGCAGGTAAGTAAAAATGAGTACCGGGTAACATTCACTGCCGCTCTGCTGGACGGAAAAGCTGCGACCGAGCAGGTGTTCACCGTATACGGTGATGGAAACATCCTGGTAAAAAATCAGTACACACTGAATTCCGGGGATTATAAAACGGTGATGCGTATCGGGAACGATATCGAGCTGGCAAAAGCGTTCTCAGCCATCCGGTGGTATGGCCGCGGTCCCTGGGAAAATTACTGGGATCGTCATACCGCCAGCAATATTGGTAATTACAGTCAGACCATTGACCAGCAATATTTCCCTTATGCGCGTCCGCAGGAAAGCGGTAATAAAACAGCGGTGCGCTGGTTCAGTATGCAAAACAGCAAAGGACTGGGGGTGCGGTTTGAACTGGCCGACAGTGTGCTTTCGGTAGCAGCGCTGCCTTACAGCCTGGAACAACTGGATCCTGCCCCTGTAAAAAAGCAATTCCATTCCGGCGAACTGGAAAAAGCGGATAAGATCTTTATGCATGTGGATCTGAAACAGCTGGGGCTGCAGGGGATCGACAGCTGGGGATCCATGCCGCTCAAACAATACTGGATCACTCCCGGAACGTATAATTACAGCTATTGGATCCGTCCGATCCGCTAAAACGGATGCCGGATGCGCAAACGGTTGCTCTTGAAAAACCGGCAAGGATTCTTTTTGTTGTGTGGGATTCATATTACCTTAGGCCGGCCGCTCCCGGATCATGGGATCATAGCAACGGTTTGCTGAAGCCGGACGGGCCTTCAACCCGCTGGTCCGGTAACAAAAAAGAAGCGCTGATAGAATACAAAAAATATACGGATGAAACGAAGCATGAAAATTATTTTCAAACAGGGAATATATATGCGGTGTTCCATCCGGCAATTAAAAACAGTTCACCGGAGGTGGACAAATAAAAAATATACGGATGAAACGTAAGGATTTTGTAAAAAGCGCCGGTTTGGCAATGGCCTCGGTAGCGATTCTGCCATCAGAAGGTGTATTTAAACCTACAGCGGCAACCAAGCTGAAAGTGGCTATCGTGGGCGTGGGAGCCCGCGGGATCTGGCACCTCGACCTCTTGCTGAAACGCGATGATGTAGAAGTGGTGGGTGTTTGTGATATTGACCCCCGGACGATTGAAGCCGCCAAAGAAAAGTTTTCCAAGGCAAAGAAAAAGCAACCGGTATACTATTCTAAAAACGCAGACGACTGGAAGAATATGTTTGCCAAAAAGGGTATCGAGGCCGTAGTGATCGCAACACCCTGGGAGCTGCACAAACCAATGATCATCGGGGCGCTGGAATCCGGGATTAAATATGTGGGCACAGAAGTGATCCTGGGGATCTCTCTTCAGGACCACTGGGATGTGGTACGCGCTGCCGAGCAGTACAACGGCCATGTAATGATGCTGGAAAATGTTTGTTACCGGCGGGATGTAATGGCGGTTTTAAATATGGTACGCCAGAATATATTCGGAGAGCTGATCCATTTGCAGGGCGGCTACCAGCATGATCTGCGTGGTGTAAAATTCAATGATGGTAAAACACCTTATGGAAAAGGAGCCGAATTTGGTCATACCGACGGGTATTCCGAAGCCAGGTGGCGTACCGATCATTCCGTATGGCGTAACGGGGATCTTTATCCCACACACGGTATCGGACCGGTGGCGCATTATATCAATATCAACCGCGGCAACCGCTTTGTTTCCCTGAATGCATTTTCTACAAAATCACGCGGATTGCACGAATACATTGTTGACGTAGGTGGCCCCACCCATAAAAATGCAAAAGTTAATTTTAAGCTGGGCGATATTGTGACCACGCAGATCAGCTGTGTAAACGGGGAAACAGTGATCCTGCAACACGATACCAACCTGCCGCGTCCCTATTCGCTGGGCTTTCGTGTTCAGGGTACAAAAGGACTGTGGATGGATGTAAACAGTGGTATCTATGTAGAAGGCGTTTCCAAACCGCATACCTGGGATAAGGCCCAGGAATGGCTGGATAAATATGACCACCCGTTATGGAAAAAATATGGGAAAGATGCGGCTGGTGCGGGTCACGGCGGAATGGACTTTTTTGTGATCCATTCATTTATTGAGTCTGCAAAAAGAAAAGAGCCTACCCAGATGGATGTATATGATGCTGCCACCTGGAGTGCGATCACACCACTGAGCGAACAATCCATCGCCCTGGGACACCAGACCGTTGAGTTCCCGGATTTTACGGGTGGTGACTGGATGTACCGCAAACCAACATTTGCGCTGAATGACGACTATTAAAAATTTCAGACTGTTCAATACGAAAATGTCCGCCGCTGATGGCGGACTTTTTTTTGGTTATTGTCCAAGCTGCCATTGCAATCCCTTGATAAAAGTGGGCAACTGTGTATCCATATGATCCAATGCCGAATAGATATCGGTCTTTTTTATGATGCTGCCGGATGGGAACAGGGATGAAAGCTGCCGATAAAGACTGTCCTGTTTTTCCAGTCCGCCAAAAGTAATGTACACATTCAGGCTATCGGTTTTTGAAGGGACAGTTTTCTTTAATGCATCCAGCAAAAAATAATGATTGTAATGCAGGGACGGGCTGGCCGCAATATAATTCCGGAACCGGTGCTGTTTGCCGGACAGGCGCTGCAATAACGCATAGCAGGTAAAATAACCGCCCAGCGAATGTCCCATCAGTGTTTGCTGCAATGTATCTGTCCGGAATCTCCGGTCCAGGTCAGGAGCAAGTTCCTCATCGATAAAGGACAGGAATTTGTCGGCTCCGCCGCTCACGGGCATTTCGTAGTCGGGGATCGCTACAGGGTAGGTGTAATCCCTGTTCCGGAGTGAATCCATTTCCGGGAAATCCTTATAACCGATACCTGCCAGTATCACCTGTGGTGCAAGGCCTACTTCCGCATAGCGGTTGAGTACAGTGGCCATGATATCAAAATAAAGATTGGCATCCAGAAGATAGACAACAGGAAAGTGCTTGCTGCTGTCTGAGCGATAGCCGGCTGGAAGATTTATGTAAACAGTGAAAGAATCGTTCACATTTTTTGAAAAAAAGTGCAGGGTATCTTTAGCAGAAGGGAGGTTGTTCAGATCCGCAGGAGCCGGTGTGTTACAGGACAGTACAAATAATACCAGTCCAAATAAAATCGGGTATCTCATACATAAGCGCATTTAGGGGTTCAGCATAATTGGAAGCGTGAAGTTAACAAAGATGCCGGGCCTGCAGGTCCGGCATCTACGGCACAGGCATCATTTATAAGGATTTTAACAAAACGCGGTAGAAAACAGGAGGTCTCAAAAATTGCTGCGCCCGGAATTGATTTTATGTCTGTCCTTTCAGGTCCTGAAACAAGTTCAGGGCGACAGTATGCGCTGGGTTATGCCGGATGGATTTCAGCTCTGGAATGGAGTCTGGCTGTTCGTCGATGCAGATCCGCGGCAGTTCTGATGACACTACGGTGTAACGGTCTTTTGAGACCGCTTCCGGTTTCCCAGGTAAAGCACCAGCGCTATCATACCAAACGTAGTTTCGATGGTGAGCCAGTTGCTGCCAAAGCTGCCCAGGGATCCGTTAGCCCAAATAGTAACAAGCCTTGACAGTGCATACAGCAGCCAGAACAGGCTCAGGAAAAGCAATGCAAGTGTCAGGTTCCTGCGCATCGCATAGATCAATACGGCGATCACCGAAACGCCCACACCGCCCCATATACGCCCCTGATGGAACTTAATGCATCGGTATTGTTCAGCGTTACATGCACCAGGTCCATAACCGACTGCGGATTGTACCAGGCCATTGCCGCAACCCATGCAAGGCTCAATGCAGAAATACAAACAAACCCATAACCGGCATAACTGAATATTTTTTTCATCTTGTTTTATTTTAGGATGCAAAACTATTCAGCCGTCTTTTAGAAATTAATGACATTCGTCAACAGTTTTGCGCAGGGGGAGGGATCTGCTTCCTGTCGGCGTCTCCTGTAAGGGGCGCTGACTGAAGATTCGCGAAGCAGCACTAAGATGATTTTGTTCTTTGTGTTTCTTGGTGCCTTCCTGTCTTCGTGGTTTACAGCGGTGCTGGTATTTGCCACAAAGGCACAAAGGCGCGAAGCAGCACTAAGGTGATTTTATTCTTCGTGTTTCTTAGTGCCTTCCTGTCTTCGTGGTTTACAGCGGTGCTGGTGTTTGCCACAAAGGTACAAAGGCGCGCAGCAGCACTAAGGTGATTTTATTCTTTGTGTTTATTGGTGCCTTCCTGTCTTTGTGGCTCGTTTTTCCCGTAGCTACGATCGCTTTGTGGGTAGCGCGTCATGTTGCTGGCTATAACTACTACCCCAATTTTAATATAAATCCTATAGAAAAATGGGTGGAAGCCTTGGACGAAATCAAAGATTAAACGCGGAATTGTTGAAAGTAAAAGATGAGCAGATCAGGTTGCTGCAAAGTTTAGTGGAAAAGAAATAAATGCGCATTGCATTTACAGAACAGCTCCCTGGATAGTATCCGGGGATCGACGCTCCGGGAACGGGGCGTTTCGCGTTTAAAAGCCTAAATTATATCGGAATGTTTAAATTAAAGTTCTGGTAATAGTTATATTACAGGGAGTCACAATAGTAAATAAAAAGGTTGACTTGTTATTCAAATCAACCTTTTGAGAAAGCAATTCACAACGCTCCAAATAAATATTTGAATTAATTTGAGGTTGAAAAAAGTTACAAACAATAAAGCACCCTTGGGAGAAACAATAGGTAGGGTTTGGACGCCTACCCCAAAAATTTGCAACTTTTTGTCTGTTTGCAGTATAAAGATAATAAAAATTTTTTTTATTTGGAGCAAGTCCTATTTTTTGTAATTTTGTGTATAGTGATTCCTTTAATTTTTAAGCAATAGCGTTGGTTGAAACATAAAAAGGCTCCACGGAGTACGCAGAGCTAAGAAATTCTTCGGCTTATAGCCTTATTGTGAATTGTCTTTCAAAAACGAATATACAAAGGAAATTTATATATGCTTTACGGGAATCCGTAAAATTTTTAGAATCAATTGTTTAGTTTAGAGATTTATTAGGTGTTAAATGGACTCTCCTAACAAATTTGGAGAATCATAAGATAATTATTGTGGTTATAAATAATTTAAATTTTATATAGGATGGGCAAAATTCTGGGACTAGACCTTGGCACGAATAGTATTGGATGGTCTATTAGAGATACACAGTTGCCGGGAAACCAAACTGAGAAAGTTGGGGTTATTACTTTTAATAAAGGGGTTGGTAATAGCAAAACCGGAGAATATTCTTATGCAGCAGAGCGTACTAAAAAACGCTCTACTAGACGTTTATATCAGTCTCGGAAATATAGATTATGGGCTACGCTTGAAGTTTTAATAGCTGAAGGATATTGCCCTTTGTCGTTGGAAGGATTAAATAAATGGAGGCATTACAATAAAGAGGAAGCTCGTGAAAATAAAAATGGAGGTAGGGTTTATCCTAAAGAAGAAGTGCTTTTTGAGCGATGGATAAAAATGGATTTTAATGAAGATGGCTTGCCCGATTTTAAAAGCCCTTATCAGCTAAGAAGAGTTTTAACAGAAAAGGAATTTGATTTCAACCAGGAGGCTGAACGTTATAAATTAGGAAGAGCGCTATATCATATTGCACAACGCAGAGGATTTAAGAGTAGTAGAAAAGGTAGTGATGATATAAAAGAAAGTGTAGATGGGGCTGATATTGATTTACAATATTCAGAAAAGAAAAAGAACAAAGAGATAATTGCCCAATTTGAAAAATATCCACAAGCAAAAACCATTGGTGCCTTGTTCGCCTATTTGGAAGATGATGGGATTCGTATTCGCGAAAATATGGCACAGTATGCCATACGTGAAAATTATAAGGAAGAAATCAACCAAATCTTTAAAATCCAGAATCTTTCTTTTGCCAGCCTGTTATACAAAGGCCTGGTAGAAACCGGAAAAAATAAAAACGATGGTGCTATTTTTTACAAACGCCCATTGCGTTCTCAAAAAGGTTTGATTGGACTATGTACTTTGGAACAGGAAACACGAATTGATCCCAAGACAAAAAAATCTTTCCAGGTTGGCAAGTATCGTGCTCCAATTAGTCATCCAAGCTTTGAATTATTCAGAGCCTGGCAATTTTTAAATAATATAAAGTTTAAAGAGGAGAACAATAAAAACAGTACTTGGCAGCCATTGGGTTTGGAGTTGAAAAAAGAAATTCTCGAAGAGAAATTTTTCAGAAAATCTAAAGCATATTTTCCTTTTTCGGAAATAGTAGATATAATAAAAAAGAAAGGCCTCAGATGGGTATTAAATTATAAACCCAAGCAAACTGTAACCGGTTGCCCGGTTTCGGCAAGATTGAAAGATATTTTTGGTGATGATTATCTCAATGTAAAGATTGACAAATTGCCATCACCTAAACAAAAGAAAAACTATTATGATATCTATGATATTTGGCATGTTCTATTTTCATTTGAAGACCAAGAGTTTGTTGCAGCGTTTGCATCAGAAAAACTGAAATTAGATGAAGAGAAGGCAAAACAATTTGTATTTGCCTGGAATGCAATGCCTGTGGGTTATGGAATGTTAAGCATTAACGCTATTGAAAAAATCAACCGTTTCTTGTTTAAAGGGATACAATACACAGAAGCTGTATTACTGGCTAATTTGCCGAGTTTAGTGGGCGAGGATATTTGGATTGAGAACGAAGCTACATTTTTGCAGAACATTGATGATATCATCAGAGAAAACAGAAGCGAAAAGCATATTATCCAAATCATTAATAGCTTAGTAGCAAAGTATAAAAGCCTAGACCAAAAGTTCGGCTATAAAGATGATGCTTATGCTTTAGATGGTAGTGATGTACAGGATATAACAGATGCTATCTTGGAACACTATGGAGAGAGTGTTTGGCTGTCAAAAGAAAAAGCAGAAGCAGATAGGATTTTCTCCACTGTTAAAGATTGTTACCAGGCATTTTTCAAAACCATAGGGCTTGAACGTGTAAATCTTGATGGAGAAAGACATTTCTTAGTTTCTTCAAATGGGAAGAATTATTACAAAGCAGATTCTGGTTTTTACAAACAACCAAAACTTAAAGATACTTTAGCTGCATACTCTGTTAAGGTTTTGAAAGTTGATATTTCTAAGCTGAAAAAAATTTATCATGCATCAGATATCAGTATATATCCACCTGCAATGCCTGATGAAAATGGTGAAATAAAAATGGGTAGTCCCCAAACTGGTTCATTTAAGAACCCTATGGCAATGCGTACATTACAGGAATTGAAAAAATTACTGAATTATCTGATAGAAACGAATCAGGTTGACTCAGATGCCCGCGTTGTTGTAGAAGTAGCCCGTCAACTAAACGATGCCAATAAACGTTGGGCGATTGAGGCCTGGCAGCGGCAAAGAGAGGCTGAGAATATGGAATTTGCTACTGCGATAGATGAACTAGTCAAACAAGAAGGAGCCGAGGCAAACAGCAAGAGTGAAGCGGATATTGACAAAATGCGTCTTTGGTATGAGCAGAACGGGGAAGAGTCTGTTCCCGAAATTTCCGAAACAAAAAAAGAGATTAAAGGCATTCGTTGGACAGAAAATAAAAAACAATCGTATAAGGATATTACAACAAAGAAGACTGCAATCGAAAAATATCGCCTGTGGCGCGAGCAAAATTGTATTTGCATTTATACGGGAAAGCCAATCGGTGTAAGCGATTTATTTAATACCAATATAATAGATTTTGAGCACACTTTGCCGCGTAGTAAATCTTTTGATAACTCTTTAGCTAATAAAACGGTAGCTTTTATGGATTTCAACCGAACCATAAAAAAGAACAAAATCCCTTCTCAGTTATCTAAAGAGCAGTACGAATTAGTTCTGAAAAATATTAAGCTTTGGGAAGAGAAAATTGAGCGTATCAAACAACAAATAGATTTCTGGCAAACGAAATCAAAAAAGGCAGCTGATAAACAATGGAAAGATGATGCTATCAGGCAAAAGCATCTTTGGAAGATGGAGTTGGAATATTGGAGTAGTAAAGTAGAACGATTTAAAATACAGGAGATTACTTCCGGGTTTAAAAATAGCCAGTTGATAGATACTCAGCTGATTTCTAAATATGCACTACATTATCTGAAAACTTTCTTTGAAAAAGTAGATGTGCAGAAAGGAGAAGTAACGGCAATTTTCAGGAAAATTTATGCTATTCAACCGCAGAATTTTGATGAGAAAAAAGACCGAAGTAAACATTCTCATCACGCAAAAGACGCAACAGTATTGACGCTGATCCCGCAAGCTGCAAAAAGGGAAGAAATTCTGAAAGAATATTTTGAAACTTTAGAAAATGGTTTAAAATTCCAAACTATAAAGCCGTATGCTACATTTAATGTAAACTCAATTTTTGAAATTGACGACAAGGTGCTCATCAACAGTTTGAATAACATTCAATTTCTATCGAAGGCCAAAAGGAAAGTTCGCAAAAGAGGAAAAGTGCAATTAATTGAAGGGACTAACAAAGAGAAAATTGCTACTGGAGATAGCGTTCGTGGGCAGTTACATCAGGAAACATTTTACGGTGCTATTAAGCCTGCCAAATTGGATGAAGCCGGTAAAATGCAGAAAGATGAAAATGGTAATTTTATTCAGGAGGATAAGCTAAGGTTTACTGTTCGCGTTCAATTTCAGTATAAGGCTAAACCTGATGTTCCGGGCTTTAAGACCTGGGAGGAAATTGAAAAACAGGTAGTAGATGAAGGTTTAAAAAGGCAGATAAAACAACAAATAGATAATGTGGGTGGGGTGAAAGAAGCTTTCGATGAAGGGATTTATATGTTTGATAAGAAGGGGAATAAAGTTAATAAAATCCGGCATATACGTGTATGGGCAAGCGTGTCTGAACCATTGCCGGTTAAGAAACATACTTATCTTTCTTCAAAAGACTACAAGCAGCACTATTATGCAGCTAATGCAACCAATAGCTATTTTGCATTGTATGAAGACAAGGAGAGAACAAAAAAAGACTTTGATTTCAGAAACCTAATGCAAGTCGCTCAGTCTTTGTCAGTTGAAAATATTGAAAGTGAAAAAGATTTGTTTACACCATTCATTACTATCAAAAAAGGAAAGACAGAAAAGCAGTTAGAGTTAAAATATATCCTTAATCCCGGAGCAAGAATTATCTTTTTAAAAGAAAATGAAACTAAAAATGAATTGAACGAGGCTGATTTTTTCAAGCGATTGTATATATATACGAACTTCGAGAAAAATGGGAGTTCTGCGAGGCTTAATTTTAGATTCCACATGGAGGCTCGTAGTAAAATTGAAGAATCGTATGTTGAATCTGAAGTAGATTGGGAAAATCCTAAGCCAACATTACGATTCGGCTATGCGAAATATGATTTTTTAGTTGAAGGGTACGATTTCATTATAGCGATGGACGGTACGATTAAACTAAAGTAATATGATCAAACGTACCCTATACTTCGGCAATCCGGCTTACCTGAAAACCAAAAATGAACAATTGCTGGTGGAGCTGGCCGATACCGGCGAGGTTAAAACCGCGGCGATTGAAGATATAGGGGTGCTGATCCTGGATCACCAGCAGATCACCATTACGCACAGTGTGATTGCCAAATTACTGGCCAATAATGTAGCGCTGATCACCTGTGATGATATTCACCTTCCAACCGGGTTGATGCTGAACCTGGATGGGCATACCCTGCAAAGCCAGCGTTTTCAATTACAGGTGGAGGCGTCTGTGCCGCTGAAGAAGCAATTGTGGCAGCAAACCGTAATTGCTAAAATACAAAACCAGGCCAACCTGCTGGCGCAATACCGTATTCCGAATAAAACCCTATTGAACCTGGCTGCCCGGGTAAAGAGCGGAGATAGTGATAACTGCGAGGCGCAGGCCGCCAGTTATTACTGGAAAAATGTGTTTCCCCTGTTCCCGGGGTTTAAACGGTTCCGGGAAGGGGAACCGCCCAATAATTTATTAAACTATGGTTATGCGGTGCTGCGCGCCATCGTGGCCAGAAATTTAGTGGGCAGCGGGCTCCTGCCCACACTGGGTATTTTTCATCGGAACCAATACAATGCGTACTGCCTTGCCGATGATATCATGGAGCCTTACCGCCCTTATGTGGATAAGCTGGTGTATGATATTGTACGGGGCAACGGGAAGTTCCTGGAGATAACGCCTTCCATGAAGCAGCAGTTGCTGAGCATTCCGGCGATGGATGTGATTATTGATGCCGATAAAAGCCCGCTGATGAACGCGGTACAGCGGACCACTGCCAGTCTGGCCAAATGTTTTGAAGGCACCAGCCGCAGGCTGCTATATCCTGTATTGCCTCCTTCATTCGTTTAAAAATGAATTTTGAACGGTTAAATGCCTATCGGATTATGTGGGTGATTGTGATGTTCGACATGCCTACGGAAACCAGAATCGACCGGAAACGCTATGCGAAGTTCCGGAAGCGGATCCTGGACGACGGCTTTAATATGTTCCAGTTCAGCATGTACATCCGCCATTGCATGAGCCGGGAGAATGCCGAAGTGCATGTGCAGCGGGTAAAAAAGATCCTGCCGGATAAGGGGCATATCGGCATTATGTGCATTACCGACAAGCAATTCGGTCAAATGGAGATCTTTAACGGAAAGGAAATGACGGACTCCCCGGTTCCGGCGCAGCAATTAGAACTGTTTTAAAAAGGAAGGGAGTCCTTTTGCAAAATCAAACCGGTCTTGAAAAGCCGTAAAATGCCGGGCTGGAAATAAAAAAACGGGGAATTTCCCCGTTTTTTATCCTGTTGACAACCTGGAATCCTTTACTGTTGTGGGTTTTGACAAAACGTGTTGTCAAAGACCAAAGGTAATTCGAAAATTGAAAGCAATTCACAACCCATCCTGATAAGCAGCAACAGGTTGTATAGTTGTCAAAGACCAAAGGTAATTCGAAAATTGAAAGCAATTCACAACTATGCAAGACTTTATGAAGCGCTTGCGTTAGTTGTCAAAGACCAAAGGTAATTCGAAAATTGAAAGCAATTCACAACAGATACCATGTTGGGGAACCAGTGGCCGAAGTTGTCAAAGACCAAAGGTAATTCGAAAATTGAAAGCAATTCACAACTGTTTGCGCCGCCTGGACTGAATACGCGGGTTGTCAAAGACCAAAGGTAATTCGAAAATTGAAAGCAATTCACAACCCAATTACCAAAGCTATCACAAAAAGGAAAGTTGTCAAAGACCAAAGGTAATTCGAAAATTGAAAGCAATTCACAACACCTACACGAAACAATTGCTTTCAACGATGTTGTCAAAGACCAAAGGTAATTCGAAAATTGAAAGCAATTCACAACCTTTGGCCGGTACACCTACAAAGAAACGGAGTTGTCAAAGACCAAAGGTAATTCGAAAATTGAAAGCAATTCACAACTACTATCTTCAGTGAAGACATTATGAACAAGTTGTCAAAGACCAAAGGTAATTCGAAAATTGAAAGCAATTCACAACTGCGCGGCCCCCGGACCCCCCGCGGGTGTAGTTGTCAAAGACCAAAGGTAATTCGAAAATTGAAAGCAATTCACAACCCTAATGTCTGGATTTGATGAAAGAAAAGGGTTGTCAAAGACCAAAGGTAATTCGAAAATTGAAAGCAATTCACAACAGTAGCCTATTTGGACAAAAAAGATGTAGGGTTGTCAAAGACCAAAGGTAATTCGAAAATTGAAAGCAATTCACAACTAGACAGGAATATTCCTCAAAAAATTAAAGTTGTCAAAGACCAAAGGTAATTCGAAAATTGAAAGCAATTCACAACTAAAATTTGTCACCTGGGTTATTTTTAGCGTTGTCAAAGACCAAAGGTAATTCGAAAATTGAAAGCAATTCACAACGGAAGACGCTGGATTTATCGAAATAAGATTGTTGTCAAAGACCAAAGGTAATTCGAAAATTGAAAGCAATTCACAACACAGGCCAAACGGTTGTTAAGAATCAACAAGTTGTCAAAGACCAAAGGTAATTCGAAAATTGAAAGCAATTCACAACTCTAGCTGGCAAAGGAACTGGTGTTGCTACGTTGTCAAAGACCAAAGGTAATTCGAAAATTGAAAGCAATTCACAACATTACACCGCTTGAATATGCGAAAGAGAAGTTGTCAAAGACCAAAGGTAATTCGAAAATTGAAAGCAATTCACAACGGGTAGCACCGGTGCTGCTCTTAAGGCTATGTTGTCAAAGACCAAAGGTAATTCGAAAATTGAAAGCAATTCACAACCGCAATAGCGTAATACTTTGCAAAATTTTTGTTGTCAAAGACCAAAGGTAATTCGAAAATTGAAAGCAATTCACAACTTAGGATTGTCCAATCCGGTTAATTCCTTGTTGTCAAAGACCAAAGGTAATTCGAAAATTGAAAGCAATTCACAACTCCCGGAACTACTGGTGGTTATATTCGTGTTGTCAAAGACCAAAGGTAATTCGAAAATTGAAAGCAATTCACAACAGCAGTGAAACGGGTGCTGAGTTGATGGGAGTTGTCAAAGACCAAAGGTAATTCGAAAATTGAAAGCAATTCACAACTCCCGGAACTACTGGTGGTTATATTCGTGTTGTCAAAGACCAAAGGTAATTCGAAAATTGAAAGCAATTCACAACAGCAGTGAAACGGGTGCTGAGTTGATGGGAGTTGTCAAAGACCAAAGGTAATTCGAAAATTGAAAGCAATTCACAACTCCCGGAACTACTGGTGGTTATATTCGTGTTGTCAAAGACCAAAGGTAATTCGAAAATTGAAAGCAATTCACAACAGCAGTGAAACGGGTGCTGAGTTGATGGGAGTTGTCAAAGACCAAAGGTAATTCGAAAATTGAAAGCAATTCACAACCGTTTATGAGTACTACTATTGATTATGCGCGTTGTCAAAGACCAAAGGTAATTCGAAAATTGAAAGCAATTCACAACCAGGAATCTTTGAATAACCTTCAGCGTCTAGTTGTCAAAGACCAAAGGTAATTCGAAAATTGAAAGCAATTCACAACGGTGTTGCTACTGGAAAAGTTAAGCGTTATGTTGTCAAAGACCAAAGGTAATTCGAAAATTGAAAGCAATTCACAACTACCGACTATGAAGATTTCAAAAACAAATAGTTGTCAAAGACCAAAGGTAATTCGAAAATTGAAAGCAATTCACAACCTATTTCCCTTAGATAGCCAAACAGGATGCGTTGTCAAAGACCAAAGGTAATTCGAAAATTGAAAGCAATTCACAACCCAGGGATCTGAACATAATGCTCTTTGACGTTGTCAAAGACCAAAGGTAATTCGAAAATTGAAAGCAATTCACAACTACCGAGTACACGCAAAGCAGCGGGTTACAGTTGTCAAAGACCAAAGGTAATTCGAAAATTGAAAGCAATTCACAACTACCGAGTACACGCAAAGCAGCGGGTTACAGTTGTCAAAGACCAAAGGTAATTCGAAAATTGAAAGCAATTCACAACGTCTACGGCTTGGGGCGCAATGCGAAAGCTGTTGTCAAAGACCAAAGGTAATTCGAAAATTGAAAGCAATTCACAACGGCGGCACAGGGATTGCCTACAAAATCTGGTTGTCAAAGACCAAAGGTAATTCGAAAATTGAAAGCAATTCACAACATAAACCCTGAAACAATTAAGTAATATGAAGTTGTCAAAGACCAAAGATGATGAAAAATTACCGGCCACCGGGCGGACAATGCGCTTTTAAATAGTTGGTGTACAGCACCGACAGGTGTTCACTGGTGCCTTCGCCTTCCGAAATGGAATGGGTCCGGTTAGGGTAGCTCATCAGCTGAAACTGTTTGCCCTGACGGATCAGCTCGTTGATCAGCATTTCCGCATTCTGATAATGCACATTGTCATCACCGGTTCCATGGATGTAAAGCAGGTTGCCTCTCAGGTTCTTTGCATAGGTGATGGGCGAGCCCTTTACAAAATCTTCATTGGAGCTTGAGGGTACGCCCATGTAGCGCTCCTGGTAGATATTGTCGTACAATAACTGGTTGGTCACTGCCGCAATTGCGATCCCTGTTTTATAAATATCCGGATATTGAAAAAGAAGGTTCAGTGTGGAGGAGCCGCCACCGCTCCATCCCCAGACGGCCACGCGGCTGGAGTCGATAAAATCCCATTTCAGGATCTCTTTGGCACCCATTGCCTGGTCGCGGATGTTGATCCGGCCAATGTTCCGGTAGATCGCTTTCCGCCACTGGCTGCCCTTGGGAGCCGGGGCACCCCTGTTTTCAAGCGAAATATATACATAGCCATCATCCGCCATGTTGCCATTGTAAAGAAAATTTTTTCCTGCCCGGTAGTTGTCCACTACTGTCTGGGATGCCGGCTCTCCGTAAACATAGAACACCACGGGATATTTTTTCTTCGGATCAAAGTTGGTCGGCTTTACCATCCATCCGTCCAGCTCTACACCATCGCTGGTTTTTACTTTAAAAAACGATGCCGGCGATACACCGGGTGCAGGGGGGATCACCCTTCTTGCTTTTACCAGTTCCTTATGATCGGGCAGACTTATAATGGCACCATTTGCCAATTCGGCAGCACTGCTGTGATCGAAGATGGCGATTTTTCCGTTGGGGGAAATGGTATAGTTGTTCGTTCCGCTTAACTGTTCCGGTGTTACCCGTGTTGTATCGCCACCATTAAGGGATACCCTGTAGAGGTAGGTTTGCGTGGCATTGCCGGGGGAAGCCATAAAATAAATGGTTTGTGTGGCCGCATCATACAGGTCGAAGTGGATCACATCATAATTCCCCTTTGTGATCAGGGTTTCCTTTCCTGTCAGATCCATCTTATAGATCTGGCGCCAGCCGTTCTTTTCAGAAAGCCAGAGGAATTCCCCTTTTTTGCTGATCCAGTCCCAGCCGCTGGGATCGTTGTTATTCCAGCGGCTTTTGATATCGATCCAGGCGGCATCGGTTTCATGGAAAAGCTGCTTGGCGCGGGAAGAAGCTGCATCCACGAGGTAGAGGCGGCTGTCGTTCTGTTGCCGGTTGAGTTGCTGGAGAATGACCGATTGCCCCGAAGGGGTCCACTCCATCCGGGGAATATAATGCTGAACGGGATCTCCGTCAATAGTGGCCTGGCGCGACTTCCCGGTGGCCACATCATAAAACCAGATGGTACAGGAGGAGGGGTTCTGTCCTACTTTGGGATATTCTACCGGAATGGTAAAGGAGTAAAGGGAGTCGGTATTGTTGATCATCAGAAAATTCCTGATATGAGTGGCATCCAGCTTCCAGTAGGCGATCCGGTTGCCGTCCGGCGACCAGCGGAAACCATCCTGACAGCCAAACTCTTCTTCGTAGGCCCAGTCAAATGTACCGTTGATGATCCGGTCGGTGCCATCCCTTGTAACGGCAGTGCGCTTATTGTCCTGCAGCTCTTCAATATAGATATTGTGCTTGGAAACATAAGCGGCTTTTCTGCCGTCGGGGGAGAACTTGGCAAACATCAGCGAAGCGGAAGGCAGCCCTTTTCCCAGCTGGGTCAGCTTTTTGGTGGTGCGGTCAAACACCCAGTAGTCCCCGCGGGTGTTCTCCCGCCAAACCCGTTGGGTGTTGGCAAACAACAGGATCCGGTTGCCGTCTGCCGACAGGGTAAAGCTTTGTACCGCCAGGGCTTTGGCGGCCCCGGCAGGTGTGAGCTCCTGTTCGCTCATGAATACCTTATTCTGTTCCGGATGTACCGGATCGATGCTGGAAATTCCCTTATCTGAAAAGCTGTAAAAGCTGTTCCCGTCGGGGGTCCATTGCAGCTTCTGTGCAATGGCGGCCTGTGTACAGATTGTCAGGAGGATAACAAGCAGGTAAGTTGTTCTTGCAGGAGACATCATAAGTTGAATATTTGCGCCTAAATTAACGGGCTTTTCTTAGACCGCCATAAAAAACAAAAAAAAACAGCCTGCGTTTTCAGGCCGGCCTGCTCTTTTTTGCTATATGGATGATTAAGAAAATCATTATAAAGAACTCTTTTGAATGGTCCGCGAAAATTATATGATCCAGGCACTTACTTTTAATAACGCTTACTTCTTCATAGGGTACTAAAACGAGATTGCCCTTTATTATTGCCGGAGAACAACAGGAACAGATAGCCGGATATCCGCTCCCATGGCATGAAGGTCGTAAGCGTTTAACGTTTCCGTCCTGTAAAAGATAACGTGCCTGCTGCTTATCTGTGTAGTTGTAAACAAGGTTATTCTTTCACCTGCCATTTTTTGATCGTATCGCCGGCCATTTTTACAATCTTAGGCGTGAAGGTGCCTACCACATCCACCAGTGCCTGCTGGCCTTTCATTACCACTTCAATGTCCTTATAGGCAAAGGGTGCTTCATCCAGCCCGGCGCTGATCAGCGTTACGCCTTTTTTGGAAAGTTCTTTTTTCAGGTCAGAGGCGGTGATGCTCTGCAACGCTTTGCTGCGGCTCATTTTACGACCGGCGCCATGAGAAGCGGAATTGACCGCTGCTGTTTCGCCTTTTCCTTTTACGATAAACCCCGCAGCTGTCATGCTGCCGGGAATGATGCCGAGCACATTTTCCCCCGCAGGTGTGGCACCCTTGCGGTGGACGATCACTTCTTCGCCGTTCCATACCTCCTTCCATGCAAAATTGTGATGGTTCTCAACCATCCGGATCGGCTTACAGCCCAGCTGCTTTGCAATTTTTGCATGAATGATATGATGACAGGCAGCAGCATAATCGCCGGCCAGGTTCATGGCGATCCAGTATTCCCGTCCTTCCGCTTCATTCAGGTCCAGCCAGGCCAGGTTCCGGGCATCCTGCGACAGTCTTCTTTTACTGATCGCGATCTTTGTATAATGATTGGCGATGGCCGCACCCAGTGCACGGGAGCCGGAATGGGAGAGCAGGCCAAGATAAGCACCCGCCGGCACTCCAAGCACGGCATCCGCTTCGCTAATGGTCACAATACCGAACTCTACAAAATGATTGCCGCTTCCGCTGCTGCCGAGTTGTTTCCAGGCCCGCCCATGCAATCCTTTTAATACAGGCAGCAGCCGGAAGGCCTCGTGATCCATGACTGCGTGGTTTGCTGCCTGTTTAAACTGGGCACCGCTTCCGAACAAGGTAGCTTCGTTGATCTCCCGTACAAAATAGTGCGTGCGATCGTCAAGCTCTTTTGGGTTGGTATCAAAAATACTCAGGCACATACGGCAGCCGATGTCCACACCAACCCCGTATGGGATAATGGCATTACGGGTAGCCAGCACGCCGCCGATGGGCAATCCATAACCCTGGTGTGCATCCGGCATCAGGGCGCCGGCAACCGCAACCGGCAATTTTGCAGCGGTATACATTTGGGCCAGGGCACTTTCTTCAATATGCTCCCTTCCGAATATATTAAAGGCAATACCCGACTGGTTCAGCGATACGGCCATGCCTTCGTCCTCTTTAGGCGGCGGTGGTACTAATTGCCGGGCAACCGGTCCCAGTGCCGCATCTGATACAAAATCCGCCGGGGCCTGCAGTACGGCTTTTAACAGGTCGAATACCGTTTCTTTCGAAGTATATTTATAATGCTTCTGTGCCAGTTTCATGGCAATACTGATCACCGGACCTTCGGGGTATCCCAGCTGTCTCAATTCCTTTCCGGTTATTTTTAATTTGTTCATTTGAATGTTTTAAGAAGTTCTTCTCGGTCGTTGAAAGATCACACTGTTTTTCTATTCTTTAACCCCAGGTGTGGTCTGCAAAAGAAGCGGTTCCCGGTCCTCTCCGGAATTGCCTGTTTTAACAGATCAAAGACGAAACAACTTAGTAAGAAATAATTTGTCTGCTCCCGAAAACAAAATTGAGATGTCCATGTGCAGTCTATTTGCACAGTGCTGCTTTTTTTTTAACAGAGAGCGTGCAATCCGGTTAAATGTTCCCGGTGGGGTGGATTGCAGGTACAAGATGATATGAAGTTACTTTACACGCATAGCGGAACTTAATACCCATGTACTAAAAAAGTAACCCGCTCTTTACCCCTTAAAAAAGCCTGCCTGTTGCTGTTTATTGGGTTTTAAATAAACAAATTGCCTTTTTGCATCGATAATAATGTTAAAACGTTTCAGGAGGTCTCCGCCAATAAAGCTCATTTGCTGCGTCCCCAGCTTTCCTTCAAAAAAGCCCACCGGCACATTATCAAATAGGAATGCACCGATTGATAACCGGGGTGCAGTGGCTTTCTGTACTTTTACGATATTGCCAAAGGCATCCTTTAATTCTTTTGTTTCTGTTACGCTGAGCAACCGGCCTAAATGATTGGTTGCCACAAACCCATCGTCCAGCAGCAGGCCGCCGGAATAACCGGTATGCAGGAGGTACTGGTTGGGGTAGCTGTTCCCGCCGATATGAAGTGCCGCTTCAATGAACAACATTCCGTTTTTATGGATCAGTTTTAGCTTTTTATAGCCGGCGGTTGAAAAATGACTGCCTACAGTGACCTGTTTTTTATCGAAGTCGATCAGCAGGGCTTTTTTAGTAAAGAGGTGGAGGCCGAATTTTCCGTCGGTACCCTTGCCAGAATATTGATCCTCCCACAGGGGAAGATGGCTCCAGGTCTGATCCCCGATCTGAAGGGTGTTATCGCTGCTGAAACGGGAGGCATTTCCGGCAGCCCCCCAGCTTGAAACACTGTCAGTTCGTTCGAATCGAACGGAAACCATTCTCCGGGTGGCTTCATTCGTCAGCGCCACCGCATCCGCCGCAAAATGAAACATCAGGTGCAGGCTGTCGGTGCCGTTGATCCGGACAGGAACAGACAGGTTATTGGTTGCAGTAAGCTCAAAAGGGAACCGGAAGTATTTTTCCTGCGCACGGACCGCAAGCAGGTGCAGCAGCCCGGTTAATAATAGTGTTGCTTTAAGATACATAGCGGTTGTAATCGGATATAAAGATATCAAAACCGGATGGTTTATGATGAGCCGGCATAATGTCGCGGCTAAAACGGAACAGGGATTTTTGCCGGATAAATTGGCGGTAAGCGCTTAACTTTAGACAAATATAAAAACACACGAGGCGTAAGAACAATACCATGACACAAAGAGGCGTTCCGGGATTTCTGTTCTGTATGTTGATAGCGTTCGTACCCGTCCTGTCCGGATGCGGCCGGTTGCGGGTGCTTACCAATTCCTATAATGATGCCGCCGGAAAATATTATGAGATAAGGGGATTTCGTATGTATGCAGAAGTCTACGGCAGGGGAAAGCCGCTGCTGATGATTCACGGTAATGGCGGGGATCTGAGTGCCTTTGCCAATAATATCGCTTATTTTTCAAAAAAGTATAAAGTGATTCTGGCCGACAGCCGCGCACACGGCCGTTCTGCCGATCCTTCGGATTCACTCAGTTTTGAAATGATGGCGGATGATTACAGTGCCTTGTTAACAGCCATGCATGTTCCGGCAGCCTATGTGCTGGGCTGGAGCGACGGGGGGATCATTGCGCTGGAGATGGCGATGCGTCATCCGGAGAAAGTGCTGAAACTGGCGAGCTCAGGCGCCAATCTCAGCGCGGATTCGATCGGTCTGAGGCCGGATGTTTGGCTGGATGGTGTAAAGGATTATAATACCTGGCAGAAGCGCACGCCCCTGACGGGTGAAAAGGAAAAGAACGATTATAAGGTGTTCATGCTGGATTATGCGCAACCCGATATCCCGGTAAAGGAGCTCGGCAGGATCAAATGTCCTGCGTTGATCATCGGTGGTGATAATGATCTGATCCCGGTAGCGCACACCCGGCAGATCGCCGGAAGTATCAGCAAAAGCGAGTTGTGGATCGTGCCCAATTCAGGACATGCCACCCTGATGGACCACAGCCGTTCCTTCAACAAACGGGTGGACGAGTTTTTCCATAAACCGTTTAAACCGCACCGCCGGCACCGGCTCTAAACGCATATTTTTTCATACTTCAGCTTGTAATCCACGGGTGTCATGCCCGTGATCTTCTTAAACACATCCCGGAAGGCTTTTACATCATTGTAGCCCACATGATACATGGCTTCCTGTATGGTTTTGCGCCCCTGCTCCAGCAATTTTTTTGCGGCTTCGATCTTTACCTTCTGAATGTATTCCACCACGGTGTTGGTAGTGGCTTTTTTAAAGCGCCGCTCAAATGTCCGGCGGCCCATGGCAAACCGCTCGCAAAGCGTATCTACCGGCAGCCGTTCTTCAAAGTTCCGTTCAATATAATCCTGTACTTCCCGGATGGCATCATCGCCGTGATCGCGCATCCCGGAAAAAATAATAAAGGGGGACTGGCTGCTGCGTTGTATATCGATCTGGAAATACTTGGAACAATAAATAGCCACTTCACGGCCGGCATATTTCTCGATCAGGTAGAGCACCAGGTTGGACGCGGAAAAACCACCGCTGCTGGTATATACCCCGTTTTCATCGGTCAGGATCTTGTCGGCCACCAGTTTTACATCAGGAAACAGCCGTGCAAAGTCATTACTCGCTTTCCAGTGGGTAACACAGCTTCTGTGATTGAGCAGGCCTGTTCCAGCCAGCACAAAGGCACCCATGCAAAGACTGGCGATCTCGGCACCAAGCCGGTACTGCTCGATCAGCCAGGGAATAATGGCCCTGTTTTCCTCCACATGCCGGGCCACGGGCTCCTGCAGGGCCGGTACCAGGATCAGGTCGGCACGATCGATCTCCTGCACCAGGCGATGTGCCTGCACCTCGTACAACCCGTTGTTGAGCTGTACCCGCTGTTCCACGGCAGCAAGCTGTACCTCGAACAGGAGCTCCCGGCCTTTTGACCGTAGGTACTGGTTGGCTTCTTCAAAACCCTGACGGGGATTTTCGATACTGGAAAGGTTGGCGCCTTTTAATAAGAGGATCACTACTTTTTTCATTTTTCAGGCTTTTAAGCCTGGCAAATATAACCCAGAATAATGTCGTAATCAACCCCAGATATTGTCGTATTTGCATATCTGTAATCTATCCGGGCTGTTGTAGGTTTGTAGAGTAAAGAATTATTGGGCTGAAATCAATTTGTATGAGCAGGATTTTTGTCTTTAACTGGATTTCCGTTGATGGTATTTTTTCCGGTCCGGATGGTGCCACTGACTGGTTTACACATGATGCGGAGCTGGACCAGGCCAACCGGGAGATTTTAGATTCCGCAGATACAATTTTATTTGGCAGGGTTACGTTTAAGATGATGGAGTCCTTCTGGCCTACGGCCGGCGCAGCAGAGCAGTTTCCGGATGTGGCGCGTTATATGAGCCGCGCGGCCAAGCATACATTTTCAACTACCGTGACCGGTAGCACCTGGGAAAACAGCTTTTTTTACAAAGAGATCAGTCCGGAATCCATAGCTGCGATCCGGAAAACCGCCGGAAATGATATAGTTGTTTTTGGAAGCGGAATGGTCTGCAATACCCTTCTCCGGAACGGATGGATCGATACGTACACCCTGCTGCTGGATCCGCAGCTGATGGGCAGGGGCCGGCGTTTTTTTACAGATGTGCCTCCTACTGCATTGCGGTTAAAGGAGACCCGGACCTTCCCATCGGGTATCGTCCGTCTTGACTATGATGTGGTGTAGGATATGTCACCAGCTAAACCAGATAAAATGAAATTGATTGAGATTTTTAAAACGGATGTTTTTGATAAAACGGCCGCCCGGATGCTGGTCCGGAGTTTAAAACAGGAATTCCCGCGTTCAAAGATCAACTTTGATCTGGAGGATGGAGACAAGATCCTGCGGATCGAATCCTCAAAGCCGATCGATACCGGCCTGGTCGCTTTTTCACTCGGCGCAAAAGGATACAGGGCAGATGTGCTGCAATGATATCTATAACGATAATAACAACTTCTTAATACTTTTTTATGCAAACAACAACAGCAGAAAATGGGCAGTTGCTCCGTGAATTTTCAACCGCGGCCGACACCTTTATACGAACCCTTTCCCGGGTACCCGAAGCGGCGTTTAACACCGCGCCGTTCGAAGGCAGCTGGTCGCCGGCACAGGTGGGAGACCATGTTTTGAAATTTTTAAGTGGCATCAAAGGCGCACTGGCATTGCCGCAGGCGGAGCCGGGACGGGCACCGGATGCCCATGAACCACTGCTGCGGGAAATATTCTTAAACTTTGAACGGAAAGCAAAAGCGCCCGCTATAGTAGCGCCTTCCGATGAAACGATCCACAAGGACGCACTGATGCATGCATTGAAAGGCACTTCCGAAATACTTGGCACGCAGATCGGCGAAGGCAACCTGTTGCTTCTGTGTGAAGGAGCGCCCTTCCCTACCATTGGTGATATGACAGGACTGGAATGGGTACTGTTCGGGACCTACCACCTGCAGCGTCATACCCGCCAGCTGGTGCAGATGCAATCCCATTCCAACACCGCATCCGCATAATAATGGCAAAGGGAACACTCAGGATCTGCGAAAAAGGGCACAGCTATTATAAGAGCAGCGATTGTCCGGTTTGCCCCGTTTGTGAGCAGGAGAAAAAGCCCCAAAGCGGTTTCCTCTCCCGGCTGGGCGCACCGGCTCGAAGGGCCCTGGCAAATGCAGGCATCGACAGCCCGGAGAAGCTGGCATTGCACACAGAAAAAGAGATCTTAACCCTGCATGGAATGGGACCGTCTTCCCTGCCTGTTTTAAGAGCGGTTTTGAAGGAGTCGAATCTGGCATTCCGTACCGGCAGCTGATGACGGATAGCTGACCGCCGATAGCTCGTTGCTTGAACCATTAATAACAAGGATCAATTTATAAAATAAAGAACATGCCTGCTGCAAAATTTACTACCGTGGATGAATACATTAACGCCTTCTCCGGCATACAGAAGAAGCGGCTGGAAGAAATGCGGAAGATCGTCAAACAGGCCGCTCCGAAAAATGCAACGGAGGTGATCAGTTACAATATGCCCGCAATAAAGACCAGTGCGGTTCTGGTGTATTATGCGGGGTACGCAAAGCACATCGGTTTTTATCCTACGGGGTCGCCGATAAAAGTATTTGCCGACAGGCTGTTGGACTACAAGACTTCCAAAGGTGCCGTACAGTTTCCGCTGGAGCAGCACCTGCCGCGGGTACTGATCAAAGAAATGGTCGGCTTTCGTGCAAAGGCGACAAAAGAAAAAGCCACGCTCACAAAAACAGGAGATGGAAAAAAGTAACAAAAAATAATCCCTTATTAAAACGATAATGTCATGATCAATCTAATTTATCCTTGTCTTTGGTTCGATGGCAACGGAAAAGAGGCGGCTTCATTTTATGCCGGTATTTTTCCCGACACAAAGATCGGGTCTGAATCAGCGATGGTGGTAACAGTGGACACTAATGGTCAGAAACTGATGCTCCTTAACGGAGGACCGCTGTTTAAACCCAATCCTTCCGTCTCCTTTTTGATCGCGAATGAAGATGAGAAAGAAACGGAACGGCTGTACCGGGAACTGATAAAAGGCGGAGCGGCATTAATGCCCCTGGAAGTATATCCCTTCAGTAAAAAATATGGATGGGTGATGGATAAATACGGTATTTCCTGGCAATTGTATACCGGAGACAGCGGCGCCACTACCCAGTACCTTATTCCCACACTGATGTTTATAAACAAACAGAACGGCCGGGCAAAAGAAGCGATCGGTTTTTATACCGCGCTTTTCCCGGGATCAAAGACCGAGAACATCCTGGAATACCCGGAAGGCGGTGGTGATACGCCCGGTAATGTACAACATGCGCAGTTCCATATCAGTGGTTATACACTGGGAGCAATGGATAGCTCCCTCAATCATCCGTTTGATTTTAATGAAGCGATTTCTCTCGTGGTGGAATGTGATACACAGGAAGAAATCGATCATTTCTGGAACGCGCTTACCGCCGATGGCGGAGCAGAAAGCATGTGCGGCTGGCTGAAAGATAAATTCGGACTCAGCTGGCAGATCATACCAACCCGGCTTAGTCAGCTGATGGCTGCCGGTAACCCGGAAGCTTCCGGACGGATGATGGAAGCACTGATGAAAATGAAAAAGCTGGACATAGCGGCACTGGAAGCTGCTTACAATGAAGGTGTTAAATGATATCGCAGATCCCATAAACGATATAAAAAAAATAATATGGAAACCTATTCTTACAAACAACAAATCAATGCGCCCGCAAAAAAAGTGTGGGACATACTGTGGAACACAGATTCTTACAAGCTATGGACAGCCCCTTTTGCGCCCGGCTCTACAATAGAATCAGACTGGAAGGTACAGGGCCGTACCCGCTTTCTTGACGGCAAGGGCAATGGTATGGTCAGTACCATTCACAGCATGAATGAGCCCTCGGAGCTGATTTTTGAGCATCTGGGCTCTATTCAGAACGGGGTTGAGGACACCACCAGTGATGCGGTAAAACAATGGGCGGGCTCCCTGGAACGGTATTATCTCAGGGAAGAAGGAGGTGTTACAACACTCGAAGCCCGGGTGGATACCGATCCGCAATTCAAGGAAATGATGGACAATGGATTTACCAGGGGCTTTGAAATTGTAAAAGAACTGGCAGAAAAATAGCTGCTCACCCCGCCTTTCATTTTTAACATGCAATAGTTTAATTTTTACCTCGCACTTATAAAATAAAAAAAATGACAAAATTAAATCCCTATCTGAATTTTGACGGAACAGCTGAAGCCGCATTTAATTTTTACAGATCAGTTTTTGGCGGTGAATTCCTGGGCGGCGGCATTATGCGTATGAATACTGCGCCGGGTACCGAACAGCTTCCTGAAGAGGAGAAAAACAGAGTGATGCATGTGGCACTTCCCGTAGGCGACAGTGTGCTGATGGCATCGGATATCGTTCCTTCCATGGGACATAAACTGACTGTTGGTAACAGCAACTATATTTCCATTTTTCCCGAGAGCCGCGAGGAGGCAGACCGTTTATTCAAGGAACTGTCCGAAGGCGGAAAAGTGGAAATGCCGCTGGCCGACCAGTTCTGGGGCGACTATTTCGGAAGCTTTGAAGACAAATTCGGCGTATACTGGATGATCAACTATTCCGCCCGGCAGGAAAACAAATGAACAGGTAACGGGACTGAAAGCTGACAGCTAAGCGCTGACGGCCTTCCGCCTGACTAATAAATCCTGCTCGCCTTAAAAAATAATATATGAAAACAACAGCAAGCAAATTACAATTGGTGATCCCGGCTTACCGGATGCACAGCCAGCAGTTCAATAATGCAATTGATGGCATCAGCGATACCGATGCCTTGAAAAGGATCGAAGGAAGAACCAATCATATCGTATGGATGGCCGGCAACCTGGTTAATTGCCGCTACTGGCTGGCCGATGTACTGGGTATCCCGGATAAAGACCCCAACGAAGCGCTTTTTAAGGATGCAAAAGCGCTGGATGAATCCCTTGCTTATCCCTCGCTTACCGTATTAAAGGAGGAGTGGCACCGGATCTCCCGGGTACTTTTTGAAAAGCTCAATACCGTAACAGACGAAGCGCTGGAGGAGCCTTATAAATTTGACATGGGTGTCAGCTTTATCAAAGAAAATAAACTTAATATGGTTGGCATGTGTCTGGGCCGGGAGGATTATCTTTTTGGTCAGATCGGCCTGATGCGCCGCATCCTTGATTACCCGGGCATGCGGTATGATATGGATGAAACGATCAACTATTAAACAGGTTTGGGAACATCGCAAATAAACAGCAGTCGTACAGAGGCCATGATATTAGAGCCGGGCCGGATCACGGTCAGGCGAGGGGGCTGCTCTTCATTTTAAAGCCCCCGCCTGCACAACTGACCGTTTGGGCTGGTGCTGCTCCCGGGCGCCCAGCCAGAACAGAGCATTAAGGATCAGCCGGTTCTGAATGGGGTTCTGAAAAGTGAAAGACAATTCCCGGTTGGTGTGGTGCTCGTAGTCAATGTCATTATGCCCCATATTAAAGTAGATCATATGGTATTTCCGGTTGCTCCATACCACCGGGTAGTAGCCGTTATGCCATATTTCCTGCGGTTTTGGGCCTGTGCCCAATGGAAAACTGCGAGGGTCAATGGACAACAGGATGTCGATGTCGGGGTTCTTCCTCAGGTCGTTTTGCCAGCGGTACCACTCATTGGGGGAAGAACGGAAGACCGCCGGTAGCCCCTTTAATGCAGGATGTTCTTTTTGTTCTGTTCTTAAGAATGCAGCGGTCGGCCGCCAGGTGTTGCTGACATAATTGCCTGATCCGAGAAAGTCGTTATGATACCAGGGCCAGTTGTCCGGATAAGCAGATCCCGGCAGCGCAAAGGCCGAGAAATGAAACCCCATCCAGGCTCCGCCATGCTGCATATAGGTTTCAAATGCCTTTCGCTGTTCCGCCTTGTCGGGGCGGGCATCCAGGAATAATACGAGCTGGTAGCGGGAAAGAACCGCGGTATCGAGGCGGTTCCAGTCATCGGTGGCCTCATAATAAAAATGCTCCTGTGCGGCAGTGACCGCAAACCATTTATTGGCCTCCTCTACAAAACTGATATGTGCCGGGTCATGTTTCGCACTGTAAAAGGCAATTACCCTGAACAGGGGTTTCGCAAACTGAGCAGGGGCAGGAAGGGCACAGCTGATGGCCCAAAAAAAGAGGATCGCCTTCGCGGTTTTCATCTTGGAGAAACAGAACCTTTTTTAAAGTTTATTGCCAGGCTCCCCAATCCACATTTACTTCAATATCCGGGTGAAGGCTTTTTGCCACAGGGCAGGTATTCCCCGTGTTCTTCAAAACAGCAATGGTCCGGGCATCGACCCCTGCCAGTGCTTCCGGGATATGCACTTTCAGATCGATACCGCTTACACGCCTCGGGTCTGCCGCCATCTTTTTCAGGACCTCAATACGGATATCGTTCAGGTCAAAGTCCATTGTACGGGCCTTGATGCCCATTACGGTAACCATGCAGGTTGCCAGGCTGGTCGCCAGCAGGTCGGTGGGGGAAAACCTTTCTCCTTTTCCGTTGTTATCAATAGGCGCATCTGTTTCAAAATGCGACCCGCTCTTTAAATGGGTGCAGGTGGTCCGTAAATCACCGTTGTATCGTACTTCTGAGGTCATAGTAATTGTTTGAGCCGTAAAGATATTGAATAGCGGTAGAAAATTACCCTTTTGCCCGGGAGCCGACGGCGCTGCCCGAATTTGCAGCATTTCAGTCAAATTAAAGTATTTTCGCGTCATGATCGAATTACCGGTAACAACTAAGATAAAAAAACCCGACTGGCTCCGGGTAAAACTGCCGATAGGTGAAAGCTATAAGCATGTACGGGGCCTGGTGGATCAGCACAAACTGCATACGATCTGCGAAAGCGGCAACTGTCCCAACATGGGGGAATGCTGGGGGGACGGAACGGCAACGTTTATGATCCTTGGGAATATCTGTACCCGCAGCTGCGGATTTTGTGCCGTGGCAACCGGTCGCCCGGAAGCAGTGGATCACGACGAGCCGCAACGCGTGGCCGAAGCCATTTACCTGATGAAGGTGAAACATGCGGTAATTACATCGGTTGACCGGGATGAACTGAAAGACGGAGGCGCATCGATCTGGTTCAATACCATCCGTGCAGTGAAGGCCCTTAATCCCGGAACCACCCTCGAAACGCTGATCCCTGATTTTAAAGGAAAGAAGGAAGACATTCAGACGGTTATGGAAGCAGCGCCTGAAGTGATCTCCCACAATATTGAAACGGTGGAGCGGCTGACCAAAAAAGTGCGCATCCAGGCCAAGTACTGGCGCAGTATGGAAGTAATCCGCACCCTCAAAGAAGGCGGCGCCCGCACCAAGAGCGGTATCATGCTGGGACTGGGTGAAACCAAAGACGAAGTGCTGGAAACCCTGCAGAATCTGAAAGACAACGGCTGTGATGTGGTTACCATCGGTCAATACCTGCAGCCGACTCCCAAGCACCTTCCGGTTCAGCGCTTTGTACACCCCGATGAATTTGCCTTCTACAAGGACGCGGGTTATGAAATGGGACTGGACTATGTGGAAAGTGGTCCTCTTGTACGTTCTTCCTACCACAGCGACCGTCATGTTTATCCCGGTCTCGGGCGTATACAATGGGAGGAAAGCAAAAAGATGGTAAGCTGATCCGACTTAATCTAGGTTATTTTTTACAGCACATAGATGCCGTTGCTTTGCAGCGTTGCCGGTATTCAACCGGTGATCACTGATAATTAGTAACAAACAAAAGCATTTATGAAGAAGTTTCTTTTATTACTGACGCTTTCTGCGTTCGGGTTCCAGTTATTTGCGCAAACCTCCTGGTCGGTGGATCCCATGCATTCCTCTGTTAACTTTACGATCAAACACATGGGCATCAGTTTTGTAGCCGGTAAATTTGATCAGTTCCAGGGCACTATGGAAGCCACCCGCCCCGATTTTACAGACGCAAAGATCGGTTTTACCGTAGCCACCACCAGTATAAACACCGGTGTGGAACCGCGTGACAAACACCTGAAGACTGCTGATTTTTTTGATGCAGAGCAATTTCCAGAAATGAAATTTGTAAGTACCGGTTTTAAAAAGAAGACCGGGACGCAATATATCCTTACCGGTGATCTCACGATCAAGGACGTTACCAAACCGGTAACCCTCCAGGTAACCTATGGTGGTAAAACAAAGAACCAGATGGGTAAAGAAGTGATCGGATTTCAGACTGCTATAAAAATCAACCGCTTCGATTATCACATCCAGTATGATCCTACCGGCCAGGCCGTTGCCAGGGACGTAGAGGTGAAAATCTACCTGGAGCTGCAACCCCGGAAATAAATACGAGCAACTGCACGCTTTAAAGAAAGAGGTGTTCCGGTTTGCCGGATAACTCCTCTTTGAGGCCGCATGCGGTAAAATGGATACAAGGTCAGTTATTTTGTTTTTTAAGCGTTCTCAAAACAGATACTATGGAAATAATCGAACAGCTGAACTGGCGCTACGCCACTAAAGCAATGAACGGAACCAGGATTCCGAAGGAGAAGATCGACCGCATTTTGGAGGCCGCCCGGCTGGCGCCTACCTCCAACGGGTTACAACCTTTTGAAATTATTGCAATCAGTAATCCGGACCTGAAAGAAAAGATCCGGCCGGCTGCATTCAACCAGCAGCAGATCACCGGGTGCTCTCATCTGCTTGTGTTTGCTGCCTGGGATAAGTATACACCGGAGCGGATCGATGGATTTATTGAACATACCGCTGCAGAACGGGGCGGGGACCGGGAGCGGCTGGAATCCTACCGGCAAAGCCTGATGGATAAATTCGGGAGCATGGATGCTGCAGACAGCTATGCGCATGCTGCCCGGCAGGCTTACCTTTCGCTGGGTGTCACTGTTGTGGCGGCCGCAGTAGAAGGCGTGGACAATACACCGATGGAAGGATTCGATCCGGATCAGCTGGATGCCATCCTGGGCTTAAGGGAAAGAGGACTGAGAACTGCCGTGATCATTGCACTGGGATACCGTGATGCTGAAAAGGACTGGCTGGTCAACCTCAAAAAGGTCAGGAAACATAAAGCGCAGTTTATAACAGAACTCAACTAAGTTGTAGGTGTTGGTTGTGGTAAGGGAAAGCCCGGTCCGGTTCATCCGGTACCGGGCTTATTATTTTATCAGCCATCCGAACGGCGGGGCTGTTACTTGTTGCGCTGGGTATAGCCCGCAACAATGATGAATACCAGAATAATAAGGATTAATGTGAACATCGGGAGATCAGGCTTTCTTTCTTTTGATAAATACGGCAATAGCCGCTATGCAGGTAATCATAATCCCAATTTTATAAACCAGATCCAGAAAATCCCACATAAAAACATTTTGCTCAAGATACGAAATTAATGGCAGAAGCAGCTGTTGCACCCCGTTGCTGAAGCATTTATTCCTATAAATCCCTTTGCCCGCACTGGTCTGATAATTGGAACGATTCGACAAAAAGTAGAACAGTATACCTCTCTTTTTTCTGCATCTTTGGATTAATTTTACCCTGTTAGATTTGTAATTCGGATCAGCTTCCGGATGTGCTTATTGAAACCAATGCCATTATTTTTTATGACGATGCACCCGTGTGAAGATATATAGTGCCCGCTACTCCTTCACTCTTTGAACAGCCCGTATTTTTAACGATTAAACCAATTTCTATGAAAAAAAGAACTGTCGCTGTTGTCTGCCTGTTATTTTTTATACTGGCAAATGCCTGCATGAAACGGCCCGGTGATCCTATCGTGTTAGATGATGCACCGGTTATTGCCGATACCACATTCACCAACCCCATCCTGCCCGGTGGCCCGGATCCCTGGGTGGTACAAAAAGATGGGATGTATTATTACACCTATACCCAGGGTGGTAAACTGGTCCTTTACGGAACCAGGAATCTTTCGGAGCTGGCCTCTGCCACCCGGAAGGACGCCTGGGTGCCACCCTCCGGCACACCCTATTCCAAGAACCTGTGGGCACCGGAATTACACCAGATCAATGGAAAATGGTATTTCTATTTTGCTGCGGATAACGGATCCAATGCCAATCACCGGATGTATGTGGTGGAAAACAGTGCCGCCGACCCGATGGAAGGCAGCTGGATGATGAAAGGCAAGGTAGCGGATTCCACGGATCAATGGGCCATTGACGGGACCATTTTACAATATAAGGGCACGCTGTATATGCTGTGGTCCGGAGGAAATGCCGGTGCTCCGCCCCAGAGTTTGTATATCGCAAAAATGAGCAACCCCTGGACGATAACCGGCGAAAAAGTAAAGATCAGCACACCTGATTACAGCTGGGAAAAGAACGGGAATGCCATTAATGAAGGCCCGCAGGTACTGCGGGGGCCGGGCGGCAGGGTATTTATCGTTTATTCGGCAAGCGGGTATTGGGTAGACGGTTATTGCCTGGGACTGTTAAGTCTTGAAGCAAACGGAGACCCCCTGAACCCGGAGGACTGGACAAAAACACCGCAACCGGTATTTTCAATGAAAGCCGAAAGCGGGGCTTATGGGCCCGGGCATAACGGATTTTTCAAATCACCGGACGGAACAGAGGACTGGATCATCTATCATGCCAGGAGCCTGCCCAACGGGGGAAGCAACAATGGCCGGAACCCGCGTATCCAAAAGTTTACATGGAATGCTGACGGTACACCAAATTTTGGGGAGCCTGTTAAAATAAATGAACCGGTCAGAAAACCGTCCGGGGAAACGGTACGTTTTCAGTATGTAAAAGACGATTGGTCCATTGCCGGTTTTAGTTCTGAAGAACAAAATAACAGCCGCCTGGCGATCCGCCTGATCGATAATGATCTTACGACCTACTGGATCACAAGATACTCGACCAACCCGACCAACTATCCCGATCATTGGATCACCGTTGATATGAGTAAAAGCTTATGGGTGGACGGTTTTACCATTTCTCAAAAAGCAGGTGACCGGAAGATAAAAGAGCTGGAGATACTGGTCAGTGATGATAACGGAAGCTGGGAGCCCCTCGGTTTGTTTACACTGAATAATATAGACCGGACCCGGCAATACCTGACGCTGCCATCGCGGAAACGATTCCGCTACTTTAAATTGCGTCCTGTATCGGGCTACGATGCCCAGCCTCAGCCGGGACTGGCCGAAGTAAGTGCTTTTATAAAAAGAAAGAATGATTGAGGGCCGCCTGTTTTTGTGATATGGGTTATTTTTTAACAAGGCCTTTCGGTGTAAGAAGGTATTGGGAAACATCCATGCCGGTAACCTGCAGGGTCATCCTGGCCATATTATCACGTACTTGTGTTATAGCGCGACTGTTCCCTTTAGTGGCCAGTTCACGGTTGATCATAATCGTGAGTATGGCCAGGTAGGAAAGCGTTTCTGTGGCGGTTTGCTTTTGCTCATTGCTTAATTGAGCCATTTCCGGGGTGGCAGAAAAGGTTTGATGTACTTCTTTTCTGAAAGCCTCAATACCTTTCCGGCTATTGGAGGCATCGTTACCGCTGGCAGTTTCCCAGGAAACGATTATATAGGCTGCAAATACATCTGCCAGATTATGGCTGTTAAAATCATATTGCCGGAGCAGGTTTTCAAAATCCCGGAGCAATGCAGCCCTGGTAAGCATATTTATATTGGATTGTATGGCCGGCTTATTCGTTCCGGCCATGCTTTCTGCAATAGACCGGGTCAGCTTTTGACGCACGGTTGCGGAAGGGGTATAGCTGAACCTGTTATTCAGGCTGGTATTGCTTTGTGCCTTATAGCCCGAAGCTGCCTGTTTTTGCATACTGCGCCGGATGGCTGTCTGGGTATTCATAAACATCGCATTGTTAAAAGCACCCTGGTAGATCAGACCGGGGTTTCCGATTTGCGCGTGGCTGTTGACGGAAGTGATGCCAAAGGAAAACAATAAGAGAAAACACCGGCTGAATCTATTCTTTTTCATGTGTTTGATTTAAATCGGTTTCGTATAAAAGCACCCCTCTGGCATTCCAGTATCTTTTTTGCAGCCGGCTAAAAAAGCTGTACGGGAAAAGAGTACCGGAAAAATCTTGATATCGTTCATTTGCGTATTTATTGGTAAAGTTGAGCCGGGATCGGCATTTGTACAATACGCTTAAAGGAGTATTTTTAATATAAGACCGATGTTTCCCAACGGATCCCGGAATCTTCTGCTGCAGGCATATCCGTTCAGTAATTGCCAGCTTGAGTATGCTTTTAAGCAACCTGCTTCGACCGCTGGCGGCCATTTTAACCGGTACACGTATCGCAAAAGAATCAAAAGAACCTGGGCAGAACACTTCTCCGCATTTGGAACGATTCGACAAAAAGTTGAATAAAACGTACAGGGAAAAGTTTTTTACTTCGCCTTACGAAATCCAATATTTAAGCGATTGTATCTATAACAATATTCTTTGACGATTTGCTGAAGAATAGTATAAGGCGATGCACCGCCAGACTTTTATTTAAAAAATAAACCGGCTTTTAAAAATGAAGAAGTGTGTTCTTTTCCGTGTAAGGAAAAAATTCGTTTATGGTATCATCTGTCTGTTTTGTTTGAGCTTCTTTTCTCTTCCCGCCGGCGCGCAGAAAGAAAATATAGAAGCGGTCGTGCATAGTGTAGCCGGTAATATTATCAGGAATACCTCTTATAAATTTATCGATACAAAAACAAAAACGGTGTATACTTCCACCGGAAATTTTCCCGCTGAGGCCGAGATCAGAACCCAGTCGCTCTACAACCGGTGGGAGTATTCAAATGGAGTGATGATGATCGGCATGCTTAAAGCTGCCGAGGCATTCGGCCGGAAAGAATATGCAGACTATGTCTTGAAGAACTTTGATTTTGTATTTAAGAATGCCGATTATTTTAAGAAGGTCTATGCCGCAAAGAAACGGTCTGAATGGGCGCCGTTCTTCCGTATGGGTTCCCTGGATGACTGCGGTGCCATGTCTGCAGCATTAACGGATGCAAACGAGAAGGCGAAAGATAAACGCTATCAGGAATATCTTTCCAAAGCGGCAGATTATATCCTTAATAAGCAATTGCGCCTTAATGACGGAACGCTTTCCCGGAATAATCCGCATAATATGACGTTATGGGCCGATGACCTGTACATGAGTGTTCCTTTTCTGGCAAGGATGGGACGGTTGACTGGAGAAAACCGCTATTTTGATGATGCGGTAAAGCAGGTGCTGAATTTCAATAAGTACCTGTATAACCCCGGTACCGGGTTGTATTATCATTGCTGGTACAGCGATCTGGAACAAAACGGTGTGGCACATTGGCTTCGCTGCAATGGATGGATCGCCATGGCGCAGGTGGAGTTATTGAATAATTTGCCCCGGAATCATCCCAAAAGAAATGAACTTATAAAGCTGTTAACGCGGCAGCTCATCGGCTTGTCCCGTTTCCAGGACCCGGGCGGACTGTGGCATCAGGTGATGAACAAACCGGATTCTTATTTGGAAACATCGGGCACTGCCATGTTCGTATATGCCATCGCCAGGGCCGTAAATGAAAAATGGATACCCGCATCGTATAAATCAATAGCGATGGAAGGATGGAAAGGCCTGGTTGAAAAAATAAGGCCGGATGGCAATATAGCGGATGTCTGTATCGGTACCGGCATCGCTGATAATGTTTCTTTTTATTATAACCGTCCAAAGGTGGTCAACGATTTTCACGCATTGGGCGCGGTATTGCTGGCCGGCACAGAAATGTTGCGACTGGATACCGGCCGGTAGAAGATCCGGCCGGTGCGCTGTTAATGTTTGATCGCTGGGTGGTCTGTGTTAAGGCCCGGTTCGCATCAGGATCCAACCGGCCTGCATTGTTTGAAGTTCCCGTAGTTCCCTGTTCATCTTTTTAACCGGTTGTGGCTGTAAAGAAAAACAGGGGACTGTAGAAGCGGTTATATCCTGCCGCAGCATTCATTGAAATAATGATTAAAAATGATTATTATGAAGAGCGATTCTAAAAATACAGGGAAAGGCCGGGCCTTTTCTTTGTATGAAAAATTCCTGGTACCGAAGTTATTCGGATCCCTGTTGCTGTTGTTTTGTTCCTTTTATGCCGGCGCGCAGCATCAGACGGTAAAAGGCAGCGTTACCGACTCGCTTGGTAATGGGATCGCCGGTGCTACAGTGGCTGTTAAGGGTACCAAACTGAGTGTCATGACGGATGTGTCGGGCGGTTTCAGCATTCAGGCAGGCAGTGGTGCCACCCTGGAAGTGTCGCACATCAGTTATATGAGCAAAGAGGTGGTACCGGATGGCGGGCCTTTGAAGATTGTACTGCAACAGGCTGCCAACGACCTGAATGACGTGGTGGTGATCGGCTATGGCACTGCCCGGAAAAGGGATCTGACGGGAGCGATCACACAGATCAAGCCGGACAAAATAGCCGATGAAAATCCGCGGACCGTGCAGGATATTCTTCGCGGCTCGCCGGGCCTGACCATTGGGCTGGATGCTTCGGCGAAGAGTGGCGGTACGATCCGGATACGCGGACAGCGGTCGGTTTATACGGATGGTGGTCATAACGATCCGTTGCTTATCCTGGATGGGATGATCTTTTACGGAGAACTGTCTGAAATCAACCCGGATGATATTGAACAGATCGATGTACTCAAAGATGCGTCCGCTGCAGCGATCTACGGGGCAAAATCTGCCAACGGGGTTCTTATTATTACCACGAAAAAGGGGAAACAGGGAAAACCCAAAATCAATTTTATCACCAACCTGGGCCTTTCTACAATGGGCGCCAACCGGAACGTTTTTGGCCCTGAAGGATACCTGCAATACCGGCAGGACTGGTATACGGCGGCATCCTACGGTATCGACTCTGCCACCGGCAACTATCAGCCCTACATGATCGGGGAGTCAGAGAAAAAACCGGGCTTTTACGAAAAACCTACACAACAGATGTTGTCCAAGTATGGCATTACCCTCGATCAATGGAGGGCTTATAGTGTGAATGCGGCAGGTATTTCCGATGACAATATCTGGGCCAATCGTATTTCCCTCCAGCATACGGTTCTGGCAAATTATCTCGCCGGTAAAACCTTCGACTGGTATGATCATAGTTTCCGGGATGGGATCAACCAGGATTATAACCTCAGTGTTTCCGGTGCCAACGACAAGATGAACTATTACTTATCCGCCGGCTACCTGTCCAACCAGGGTGTTATTGTAGGCGATAATTACCGCGCCGTACGCTCCAATCTTAAAGTAGATGGAAAAATAACCAAATGGCTGGATATCGGTGCCAACATCAATTTTCAGGATCGTTCGGACGGCAATATCGCCACCAACTGGGGTGCGGCCATTATAAACAACAGTCCTTTTGCTTCTTACAGGGATGAGAACGGGAACCTGGAAGTACATCCGCAGGGAGAAGGGTTTACAGCCAGTAAAGGGTACAATTATGATTTTAACAAACAGTATATGGATCTCGAAAGAGGGTATACGGTTCTGAACTCCATTTTTACTGCAAAGGTGAAACTGCCTTTTAATATTAACTACTCGTTCAATGTGTCACCGCGGTACCAGTGGTACTATAACCGCTATTTTGAATCGTCAGAACATCCCGATTGGATACCTACTACAAGAGGGGTGGACCGGGGTAGTGCCAAGCGTTTTGACTGGTCCCTAAACAACACGATCAATTGGGAACAAACATTCGCCCAAAAGCACCGCGTAAATGTGACGCTGGTGCAGGAGGCAGAAGAGCGTCAGTACTGGAGTGATGTGATTGAGGCCCGGAATATCCTGCCTACTGATGCATTGGGTTTTCATGAAACTTCCAATGGCGACCCGTTGTACAGCAGTTTTAATTCAGATGACACCCGGGAATCCGCCGATGGTATGCTGGCCCGTTTATTTTATTCTTACGATGACCGGTACATGCTCACCACTTCTATACGCCGGGATGGTTATTCGGCGTTCGGAACATCGAATCCCAGGGCCACTTTTTTTTCCGGTGCCCTGGCATGGACCTTCACGAATGAAAAATTCTTTAAGTGGGATCCGCTGAGCAATGGTAAACTTCGTTTGTCCTATGGACAAAACGGAAACCGCTCGCTGGCCAATGCCTATGTTGCGCTGGCCAATCTTGCCAATGGAGTGGGTACCCAGGGCTATGTAGACGCAAACGGGAATTATATACAATACTACTACTTACGGATCGACCGTCTGGCAAACAAGCAGCTGCAATGGGAGAAGACCGCATCCTTTAATATTGGACTGGACCTGGGCTTTCTGGATGATCGTATCACGACCACGATGGATTACTATATAATGTCCACCAATGATATGATCATGAGCCAGTCGTTGCCCGGTTTTTCAGGATTTGGCAGTATCACAACCAATCTGGGAGAAGTGCAGAACAAGGGTTTCGAGATCTCAATTAATTCGCAAAATATCAAACGAAAAGATTTCAGCTGGAACACGATCTTTGGTTTTTCAAAATACACAAACACCATCAAACACCTTTACTACAGGTATGAAGATGTATTGGATGCAGCAGGAAATGTAGTGGCCACAAGAGAGCTGGATGATATTTCAAACGGGTGGTTTATCGGCAAGCCCATCAGTGCCATCTGGGATTACCGGGTGACGGGTATCTGGCAGGTAAATGAGGCTGCGGAAGCGGCTAAATACGGACAACGCCCCGGCGATCCCAAGGTGGCCAACAATTATACCGCAGATGATACGCAAAACGGGAACGGAAGCACTTCTCCTGTTTATAACAATAATGACAAAGAGTTCCTGGGGCAGACAACGCCTCCTGTTATGTGGTCATTACGTAATGATTTTGCCTATAAGAATTTTAATTTCTCTTTCAATCTCTATTCTTACTGGGGCCATAAAAGCCTGAGTACCGCGTATCTTAATCAGGACAACAGTGTTTCACTGGTTACTTATAATGCCAATGCCTATGAAAAGACCTACTGGACGCTTGATAATCCCAACAACTTTTTCGGCCGGTTGGATGCAAGAGGTCCGGGAACGCTTTCAGCCCCGAGCAGGGTGTTCGACCGGTCCTTTATCCGGCTGGATAATGTGACGCTGGGCTACACATTGCCGGCTAAATTGACCTCATCCCTGAATATAGAACGATTAAAGTTTTATACCTCTGTACGCAATGTTGCCGTATGGAAGAAAGATAAGAACTGGCAGTACTGGGATATTGAAACAGGAGAAATGGCACCAAGAATCGTTACACTTGGATTAAATCTGACCTTTTAAATGAATAAAGCATGAAAAAGAATAATTTTTATATAAGCTTTGTTTTTGCCGCAACCCTGGCAATGAGTATGCTGGCCGGCTGTAAAAAAGCGTTCCTGCAGCCGGATCCGCTTTCATTTTATGAACCGGAAGCTACTTTTACTACCCGTTCGGGCATTGATGCGACTTTAGCGCTGTGCGACCGGCATTTACGTGCTTACTGGAGCTATACAACAACACGGGATATATCGGTGCCGATGAACAGCGAATACATGTTATCCGACGTAGCCGTTTCCGGTAAGACGGATGACGGAAATATTTTTGCCGATGTGGCCACAAGGCTGACACCAACGGACGGAATGTATCAGAACGACATCAATATGCTGTCCTATTTCTGGGGCGAAACATACAATGGTATCAAGTATGCCAATACCGTTACAACCTATATTAATAATGTTCCGGGACTGGATGAAACGGCTAAGCAGGAATACCTGGGGAGGGCCTATTTTCACAGAGCGTTCCGTTACCTGGCCCTGTGTTTCCAGTTTAATAACGTGCCGCTGGTAAGCAAGATATTGTCCGGACCCAAACAAAATTATAAAAGCACCAGCCGTGAGGCAATCCTCGAAATGATCACCCGGGATATGGAAAATGCCGTAGCCTGGGTACCCGATCAGTCTCAAATGGCCTATATCGGTATGGTGAACAAAGGTGCCTGTCGTCAATTGCTGATAAAATGTTACCTGGCTACAGGGCAATGGGACAAAGCCATTGCGCAGGCGGATACATTGATCAATAACTCCGGGTACGCCTTAATGAACTCGACCTTCGGAACATTTGAGAATCCGTTCCCCGCTGCCTGGCCTGTTACCCGCAACGTGATATGGGATCTGCACCGGCCGGTAAATAAATGCATCCCGGCCAATAAAGAAGCCATTCTGGCAATGCCGAACCGCCATGGCACAGATGCCGGTATTGCTTTACGTTCCATGCGGAATTGGGGCCCTATGTGGAATATTTCCACACTGGTATCACCGGCAGGAAAGTATATGCAATCCTATGCATCTACTAATAAGTCTTACAGGGCCAACCTGGATTTTAACTCTGCAGTGGGAAGAGGGATTGCAATGATAAGACCCACCTATTTTGCCCAGCATGGTCTTTGGGCGGTCAATGGTATAGAAGACCCTACTGATCTGCGCCATAACAGTACGGTGGGTAACTGGGCGCGCATGGACTCTATGAAATACAACGACCCTTCTGATGCCCTTTACTTTGGAAAAAATCTGCAGCTTTATGATGGCGACCGGCTTTTATGTACCGACACCGTTCGTAACTGGTTCGACTGGCCGCATTATAAGACATTCGTAACAGACCCCGACCATATTGCCAATCCCAATAGTAACAATAACAGGGGCGGGGCTGCCGACTGGTATTGCTACCGTCTGGCCGAAACCTACCTGTTAAGAGCGGAAGCACAGTTTTATAAAGGCAATACAGGAGCTGCAACGGCAGATGTAAATGCGGTAAGGGCAAGAGCACAGTGCAGTGAATTGTATACAACCGTAACGATCGGTGATATCGTAAGCGAACGCGCCCGCGAATTGTGGATGGAAGAATGGCGCCATATGGAACTCAGCAGAATATCATACAGCCTTGCATTAAGCGGTAAACCCGATGAGTGGGGAAATGCTTATACTGTTAATACACTTTCTGAAAACAATTACTGGTACCAGCGTATTCAGCATTACAGTGACTACTACAATAAGAACCGGGTACTTGTAAAAGGAAGAAATTATACGATTGCACCGCATAATATCTATCTTCCAATACCGCAATCGGCGATCGATGCCAACCTCTATGGCAAACTGCGCCAGAACCCGGGTTATACCGGTTATGATGCCAGTACGGAAATGTGGACGAACTGGCAGGATGCCGTGGCTGATGAGGACACAAATTAAAAAGGAGCCGGATCAATTATGCATCAACGCTTTTTAAAGATTGGTGTCTGTAAGCCGGCAGGCGGTGGGCGTATAACAAAAGGATGATTGGAGCCTTAACACCGGAAGTCTTATTCCCGGGGCAGGGAATTGAAATATTCCATAGGCGACATTTTAAAATACTTTTGAAAATTACGGCTGAAAAGACTCTGCGAGCTGTACCCCACCTGCCTTGAGATCTCCAGTAATGAAAGCTCATTCTCAGCAATTAAATGAGCGGCTTTCTTAAGACGTGTAATGTCAATCAACTCTTTTGGAGAGAGTGATGAAAGTGACTTGATCTTGCGGTAAAATGTAGTGCGGCTCATATACAGATGCTCAGCGAGCATGTCGATGTCGATATCCGGCCGCTTAATATTTTTTCTGATATATTCGTCCAGCTCCTTCAGAAAAGCCTCGTCGGTTTTGGAATGTGCCATTACACGGACATCTTCAAAAGGAGAACTTGAAAAATGCTCCTTTATTTTCCGGCGGTTCCTGAGAAGGTTGGAGATCTGAACCTGTAACAATTCTGATGAGAACGGTTTTTGAATATATGCATCGGCACCCACTTCCAGGCCCTCAACATGCGCTTTATAAGTGTTTTTTGATGTCAGTAAGATCACCGGAATATGGCAGTATTCAATGCTTGATTTGATAAGGCTGCAGAGCTCAAATCCGTCTATACCCGGCATCATGATATCTGAAATGATCAGGTGGATGATCTCTTTGTCTAAAATGGCTTGTGCGATCTCTCCGTTGGCTGCAAGATGGAGTTTGTAGGTGTCGCCTAAAACTACCGATAAAAATTCCAGGATATCTTCGTTATCATCAATAATAAGAATGCTTTCAGTCATACTATTTTATCTTTTTCCAACTGCTTAACTGGAATTCAAATTTTTGATGTATGGGCAGTCGCAGCTCAAAGATAATTGAATCCGGTTCGCCGGAAATCAATTGCAGTGATCCGTTATGCAGTTCAGTAAGCGATTTGGCAAGTGAAAGACCGATGCCGGTCCCGGGTTTGTTATTGCCTTTCATTCTGAAGAAGGGCTTGAATAGCTGGCTCCTGTATTCATCGGGTATGCCTTTACCATCATTGGTGAAACGGATCGTAAAGAATGCGTCGGTGGAGTTGACAGCGTCGATGTTTACAATGGTATGAGTGTCAGCATATTTAATCCCATTCGAGAGCAGATTGGTGCATATTTTGATGAAAGCTTCCCGGTCAACAAAGGCTTTAAAATGATCGGGGGGCAATATGACATCCAGTTTTATATTGTTGCGGCCGGCCTGTTCTTTAAATCCCGCTGCGAGGTCGGTTACCAGGGCGGCAATGTCGGTGTTTACAAAGTTTAAGCTAAACTGATCCGCTTCGGTTTTTCTGAAATCGAGCAGTTGCCCTGTTAGTTCCACCAGCCGTTTGGAATTCTTTTCAGCAATCAGCAGGCTTTTATTCACATCGGGCCGGTCCCTGAATTTTTTGATCAGCCACTCGATCGGTCCGGCGATCAGTGTAAGCGGTGTCTGTATTTCGTGGGTGATATTTGTAAAAAACTCAATTTTGGCCTGGTAGATTTCTTTTTCTTTTTCGAGTTCGAAAAGTTTCAGCTTCCGGAGGTTTTTTCCTTCCAGGTACCGGCGGTAATAACGCATCAGGAAGTAAACGATAGCCGCAAAGGCGATAAAATAAAATAAGTAGGCGATATCACTCCTCCAGAAAGGCGGCAGGATTTTAATAAACAACCGGCGTTCGTTACCGGCCCAGCTTCCGACATTACTTTCGGCCTGAACGCTAAATTCATAGTCTCCCGGTGCCAGATCGGTAAAATAAGCATTGCGATTGGTGTTGAGATAGGTCCACGATCTGTCAAGCCCCTTCATCTGGTATTTATACCGGGTGACCTCCGGGGACGAGAAATTTATTGCAGCAAATTCAATACTGAAATTATTCTGGTTGTAGTTGAGGGTGATGGTGTCGGTATACAGGATGGATTTATAAAGCGGGCCGCTGGTTGTATCGGGAACTGCTTCTTTATTATTGATCTGGAAGCCGGTGATATAAGTGGGCGGACTTGGTTCTTTCTGATCGAATGAAGAAGGGTTGAAGGCGATCATTCCTTTTACGGAGCCAAAGTACATTTTGCCGTCGGTATGTTTATATGCGGAGTTGTAGTTGAACTGATCCGTTATCAATCCGTTGGCCTGTGTGTAGATTTTTAATGTTTCGGTAGAAAGGTTCAGACAGATCAGGCCCTTAAGCGAGCTGATCCATAAGTGTTTTGCGTTGTCTTCAAGGATACAGTATACCACATTGGTGGGCAGCCCGTTCTCCATGGTAAATCTTTTTATGGTTTTTCTGTCCCTGCTTAGTTTGATAAGTCCACCACCACTGGTAGCGAACCATATTTCATGATTGCTGTCCTCAAAAATATAATGAACGGCAAATTCGTTATCAACGGGGTTGTTTAATGAATCACCCAGGAGCAGGTTGCCATGGATGCCTGTTTTGGGATTGTAAAAAAAGGTTCCCTGGGTCGCGGTCCCGGTCCATATGGTGCCTTCATGATCCTCCAGGATATTATAAACATAAGGCCCGTAAGGGATCTGATTAATACGGCTGAATGTTTTACTGCGGGGATCATACTTAAACAGGCCAGCTCCGTAATAGGAAGTGCCTATAAGTATACTGCTGTCTTTTGTCAGATAAATACGGGATATAAAACTGCTTATACGTGCATCTTTTGCGCCCACGGATCTGAACCGGTCGGTTACCTGTCCTGTTTGCATATTCATGATCTCCAGACCGCTGAAAAAGGGCCCGATATACAATTGGTCGCCGAATGCCAGGAGGCCGTGGATATTGGGATAGGAAACATCCCCCTTTTTTCCTCCGGCGGTATAATAGGTGAAATTTCCCGTCCGCAGATCCAGTTTATTGATGCCGGCGTCTTCAGTGCCGATCCACAGGTTTTCATTTTTGTCGGAAACGATTTCGGCCACTGCATCGCCCGATATCGAGTTGGTTCCCGGTAACGGGTAATATTTTTCAAACCGTGCATTCTGTTTTGAGAAGTAGTTCAATCCGCCGAAATAGGTGCCTACCCACATGCCGCCCTGATTGTCCTTGCAGAAGGTATAAACCGCATTGTCCGCGATGGAATACGGATCCCCGTTGCGTTTGCGGAGGTGGGTGCTGGCATTGGTGTTGAGATTGTAAATGAAAATCCCCGATTCAGTGGCGATCCAGTACTGGTCGTTGCCAGCCGCAATGATGTCGCGTACATATACAATGGTGTTTTCAGCACTCCGGAGCGGCAAAGATTTTACACTTCCCGTATTGATATTGTATCTTTTTAAACCTAATTTAAAACAACCGATCAGCAGCTCACTGTCACTGATCGGATAAATTTTACTGATGGAACGGAGGTGCTCCGGTATTTTTTTTTCGATCAGCCGGATGGTTTTACTGGTTTTTTGCAGCGGGTTATAAACGTTCAGAACGCCGTCATCATCTCCGGTCCATATATTCATATGCTGATCCAATGCCATACAGGAGCCGTGTATCTTTAATTTTTCTAGTTGTTTGCCAGACTGGTCATATTTATAAAGTGCGCCATTCGCAAGGAACCACAGATTGTTGTTGTTATCTACTTCAAGATGACTGATATATACTTTCGGGGCATTCTCCAGTTCTTTAAAACGCTCGAGATAGGGGTCAAACCGGAATACCCCTCTGCCGGAACCGATCCAGATCATTCCTTTTTTATCTTCGGTGACACACACAAGAATATCATTGCCGATATTTCCGAGTTTATTGTTTTCGTTTTTATATGATTTGAAGGTATACCCGTCAAAACGGCTTAATCCGCCACGGGTCCCGATCCATATCAACCCTTTTTTATCCTGTATGATGGACATGGCGGCGTTATGGACCAACCCGTCATCCACCTGGTAATGTTTAAAATAATACTGACCATGGCAGGAGGTTGTGGTCCATTGAAACAGCAAAACAAAAGAAATGATATAGCGGAAAATACACATGGCTACTGAGCTCAAAAATATATAAATAAGACTATCGCAGTGCATAGCCGTCAGAATTGTGCGGAATTTGACACGATTCAGCAAAATGTTGAACAAAGTATTCGGTACGGGTTTCTTTACTTTGGCGGAATATTAACCTTGTGTTTATTAACGATTCGGAAGCGGCTGTCAGATGCATCGCCCTCTGGGCCATGGTTGATGAACATCATTTAAATAAGAACGAAGTGCCGGTGCCGGAAGATCTCTGGCTGACCGGGACGCTGCTTCTTTCAACCCCTTTGATAAAAAAACTATTTACAAATAAATTCCGGTATGCGTTTTTCTTTAATCCTGTTGCTGTTTGTTTTTGTTGTTAAGAGTCATGGTCAGCAACTTGTGCTGCCGGGCGACAATCCGGATCCTTCGGTGGTTAAGATCGGCAATGAATACTGGGCCGCAGGAACCACTTCCGACTGGTTCCCGGCTTTCCGGTTGTATCGGTCAGCTGATCTTGTAAACTGGAAATCCGCAGGACATGTATTTACAGAAATGCCCGCCTGGGCCGATCATTATATGTGGGCGCCCGAAATTACTTACGATAACGGGAAGGTATACCTCTATTATACCGCACACAAAAAGGGCGGAAGTCTTTGTATCGCCGCGGCAGTAGCGGATAAGCCGGAAGGACCATACCGGGATCTTGGTCCGCTTATATGCCAGGAAGACGGTTCGATAGATGCCTTTCCGGTCCGGGATGAGAACGGGAAACTGTATATGATATGGAAAGAAGATGGTAACAGCGCCGGAAAACCCACACCCATCTGGGCCGCCGAAATGAAAGAGGACCGGACCGGTTTGGTTGGCGAAAAGACCGAACTTTTCCGTGGGGAGGCCCCCTGGGAACAAGGTTTGGTTGAAGGAGTGTCGGTAATGAAGCACAATGATTATTTCTATGCTTTTTATGCAGGCGCAAAATGCTGTGGCAAAGCATGTAACTACGGAACAGGTATCGCAAGATCCAAAAACCTGCTTGGTCCCTGGGAAAAATATCTGGGCAACCCGGTATTGATCAATGATCAGGAATGGAAATGTCCGGGTCATGGAACGCCTGTTGAGGAAAAAGGCCGGTTCTATTTTCTTTACCACGGCTACAGTACGAACAGCGGGGCCTACGCCGGTCGCCAGGGATTACTGAACGAATTCGAATTTACTGCGGACGGGTGGATCCGGTTTTTAAATGGCAATACACAGACCAGGCTACCGGATGCAAAGACATTTGCTGATGATTTTACGGGGGACCGGCTGGCAGATCAGTGGCACTGGAGTATATTCCAGGATGTACATTATACGGTTTCGGGTAATACCCTGAAATTAGACGCGCTCCCTTCCGTGTGTGGCGCATACATCGGCCAGCCTGTTTTGGCAAGTGATTATACCGCAGCGGTTGCCGTGCAGAAAAGTACTACCGCACAGGCCGGGCTGGCCCTGATCGGTGACGACAGGAACCTGTTATATACCGGAGTGCAGCACAATGAAATTTATTTGATACAGGTAAAAGGGGGTAAAGAAACTTTAATCGCCCGCGAAAAGATCCGGAAGTCACCATCTGCCATAACCATAAAAGCAACGGTAACCAATAACACAGCGGTTCGCTTTGCATATAGCGGGGACGGGAAAAAATTCCGGGCATTGGGAGATACGTCTGCCGATATTTCTCAGCTGCCGCCCTGGGACCGGGCTGTCCGTGTAGGCCTGATTTCAAAGGGGGCTAGTGGCCAGACTGCTTTTTTCAAAAGCTTTATATTGAAGAATCAATAATGCTGCGACCGGGGTCCGGTAAAAGACAGCCGACTGAAAGAAGTAGCTAACCTGTTAAAGATGCAAGGTTATAAGACGGATATAAAGTGGGCTGGTGAGACCGGAGGGAGAGATGGAACCCAGCCGGGGTTGGCGCGGTGTATGTAACCGGAGCATCAGTACATCGGTTTACGGAATGTATAGATATAATTCGTTCCTTGTTTTCTCAATATCAAAATATTTGAATGAGCCAGTTTTATAATACGGTCGCCGGCGGTTGCAAAGTGATGAAATAGCTGATCTGTCCCGGAATCTTTATCGTATACCGGATAGAAGATATATTCTTTTTTATCGCCCGTTAACTGAAAGATAACCCCCTTATTCCGGACATCTACATGTGCGAGCTGCCCGTAGAGGGTGTGTTTATTAAAGATCCTGAAGGATGCCGGTTTTGCTTTTTTTTGATAGCGTCGCTCCAAATAGACGAGTGGCAATTTGGATAATAAAGCGGATCTCATTTCCAGATACTTCATTTTGGTCGTAATTATTGTTTATAAATTATATTGAATTAACGGTCTGGCACTTCAGGGCTTTTATCCGGTTTAATTCTGGTCAAATCGTCTTAACAAAAGGGGAAACTCTGATCTGGCAAGACCGGGTGCCCCAATCCAGGTCCTCAAAACAACAATGAAGATAGCACTGGTTTCAGTAAAAAAAAATAATTGGCCGCTTAATTCGATGAAAGCGTGTTTTTCATAGCCGATGGGCTATAAAAGAACAACGAATTGGATCAGAAAATACGCTTTTTTTCTTTGTACAAAAAAGTACCCTATGCAACAGGACTGGTTTCGCATGTGCGGCAAAGTGGCAGCGCGTTATTCTTTTTTCAGCTTCATTACTTTGGAGTACTTTGCAGTGCCATCCTTGTCTACCTGGGCAATGCGCGCATAAAGATCCCTGTTTTCGGTATCCACTTCCTGTGCTTGTTTTTTACAGGCGGCAATGCTAAGCAGCAAAGCGAAGGTTGCGAAAAAGGCGGGCAAGACATATTTTTTTCTTCGGTTGCGGCAGCGGGTAAGGACCGGCAGCAGGGTGAGTGCCGATACCGCAAGGTAACCCATGGCATCTGCCAGCGGCAGCGAAAAGTTATAGGCAGTGATACCGTTGCTGTTTCCTGCTGCGTGTTTTGATGCCTTTGTTCCTATCTTTTTAAAAGTGGAACCATCGACAGATATTTCAATATCAAAATGATCATTATTGGTTTCCGACAGGGTCTCCCAGTTTACAGAGATCCGGTCGTCTTTGAGGCGGGCGCTGATGCTCCCGAACGTAACCGGCAGGGCCAGTGTGGAGGGGTCTGTTGCAAAAAAACCGGAGAAACCCGTTACCGGAAAAGTTACTTCCCAACGCTTTTGGCCTGCATTCCATACGATTTGGGCGTCGTCGGGATCAATAACGGTTTTGGCACCGCTGTAGCTGCCGGGCTGTCCGCTGTTATCGTTACTGGTGCCGCCGAGCTGCAGGATACGCAGGTTGGCCTTTCCTGCTGCATCATCTGCCGCCGTGGGCAATGGGCTGGCGGCGATGGCATTATAGTCGGCAAATTCCTGCTGGGTAAAATAAAGGGTGATGTCGCCGGTAACGGCGGCCGCATTATTCGCGGGCGTGATTTCATAATGCCGCTTTACAACAAACTCCGGCTGTGCGGCATCTACCCATACTTTGGCGGAGGTATTCCCGCTGACGGGGGTAGTGCCGGTGGGCTGCACTGTGGCAATATCCTGGCATCTGTCATAAATAAGGATCGGCTCCGTACCGCTTATTGGAACGGCTACGGAGGTATAAGCGGTGGGCAGACTGATAGACATACACTGGGCCCATTTAAGAGCGAATGGTATTTGGGTGGGTGCAGTTAACAGCAGCTCGGCAGGGCCGGGATCAAAATCTGTGGGTTCATAAAAACCACCAGCCGCATGCAGGTTACCGGCTGCGTCAATGATCATGCCGCGGGCTACATTATCTGTTGCGGTTACAATACTCCGGGCCCACATATGGTTGCCGTTGCTGTTCAGCCGACTGAAAAAAATATCATTGACACCTGAGCTGCTTAAATTGTACACGCCGGCGTCCGGGTCGAAATCTACAGTGCCGGCAAACCGGCCGGTAGTATATACATTTCCCCGGAGATCTGTGGCCAATGTTACAGCATTATCTGTACCGGCGCCGCCCATGCTTTTGGCCCAGATATAAATGCCTTCGCGATTCAGCTTGCTTATAAAAATATCTGAACTGCCCGCGCTGGTTAGGTTTGCGGCGCCGCCTCCCGGGTCAAAATCGGCGGTCGCCGAAAAAAAACCGGTGGTGTATATATAGCCGGCGGCATCAAGGGCAATAGCCGCAGCATTGTCGCCACTGCTGCCGCCCATGCTTTTGGCCCAGATATAAATGCCTTCGCGATTCAGCTTGCTTATAAAAATATCTGAATTGCCCGCGCTGGTTAGGTTTGCGGCGCCGCTTCCCGGGTCAAAATCGGCGGTTGCTGAAAAAAGACCGGTAGTGTATACATTGCCGGCGGCATCGGTAGTGATGTCCTCGCCTGTTTCTGACATTGGGCCGCCCATGCTTTTTGCCCATACATAATTGCCGGCAAAATCAAGCTTGCTTACGAAAATATCTGTACCACCTGCACTGGTGAGGTTCGCAACACCCGGTCCGGGGTCATAATCACCGGTAAGGGCAAAATCACCGGTTGTATACACATTGGCGCTGTCATCCAAAGCAATGCCATAGACATCCTCAACACCGGTACCACCCATATTTTTGGCCCATACATAATTACCATTGGCATCGAGCTTGCAAATAAAAACATCGGTGGCACCGGCACCGGTGAGGTTGGCCGTGCCGGGGCCAGGGTTAAAATCGACCGTCCCGTTAAACTGACCGGCGATATATACATTACCCGCTGCGTCTATTGCAATACTTCGGGCGTATTCAACAGCGGGACCGCCAAAGCTTTTCGACCAAAGGAGGTTGCCGTTGACATCCAGTTTGGTAATGTACACATCCAAATTGCCATTGCTGGTGAGCGGGACTGTTCCGGCTCCGGGATCGCCGTCTATAGTGCCCTCGAAAATGCCGGTGGTCCAAACATTGCCGGCTGCATCAGTGGCAATATCGAACGCTGTGCCTGATGATCCTTCCCAGGAACGGGCCCATGTAAAATAGGGTCTTTGAGCGGTTGTGACAATGACCGGCAGCAGGCCTGTCAAAAATAACATTGAAAAAATAAGCTTGGTTTTCACGATGGTGAGATTTGGGAGTGGGCTGATACTGATTGAGTATTATAATTGCTGCATATAACTGGTCTGAAGGGCATCACACAGTCTCGCCCTACATTGATCAGGGGGCATTACACAGAAATTTCCGGCTGTGATCACAAATCCGTTTTGCGCCAGATCCGAAGGCTTCGTAAATATACCAATAAAATTTATAGAGAAGCAAGTTGGAATAAGAAAAAGACAGGTGCGTTTTAAAGGTCTGCTTCGTGAATTATGGGTAAAAAACTGCTGTGGCGGGCGCAACAGTGCTTGTGCAAGCCAAACGTACCAATAACTTATTGACCAGGGAGTGAGAGGGTTGCCATAGTTTCATCCCAAAAAACGGACAATTTAAAGGCCTGTCGTGTAGTAAACAATCTGTAAAAGGTGTAGAATCATGATATAAAAAAAAGCTCCTGAAAAGGAGCTTTTAGTACCGCGTACGGGAATCGAACCCGTGATTCATCCGTGAAAGGGATGCGTCTTAACCCCTTGACCAACGCGGCGTTATCCGTTTTTGGGAGTGCAAAGATAATGGACAGGAATTGATCGGCCAAAAAAAATTAAAAAATAATTGCTTTTAAAAAAATAGGGCCGAAAAATCGAAATTGTTTAATATGTATTCCGTACAAAATGCTGTAACTTTACGCCTCCAAAAATTGTTCTTACTTAACTAAATTTTTTACACAACTATGAGTACAGTAAAAGTAGCCATTAACGGCTTTGGTAGAATCGGTCGTTTGGCTTATCGTCAAATCTACAACCAGCAAGGTATCGACGTTGTTGCGATCAATGATTTGACCAGCCCCAAAGTATTAGCTCACCTGTTAAAATACGACTCCGCTCAGGGAGGTTTTCACCAAGATGTAAAAAGCACTGAGAATTCGATTATCGTTGACGGTAATGAAATTAAAATATATGCACAAAAGGACCCTTCCCAGATTCCCTGGAAAGAGCACGATGTAGACGTGGTGCTGGAATGTACCGGTTTCTTTACCGATAAAACAAAAGCAGAAGCACACATCGCAGCAGGTGCTAAAAGAGTAGTGATCTCTGCTCCCGCTACCGGCGAACTGAAAACCGTTGTGTTCAACGTGAACCACGACATTCTGGATGGCAGCGAAACCATCATCAGCTGTGCTTCCTGTACCACCAACTGTCTGGCTCCGATGGCTAAAGTACTCGATGATACCTTTGGTATCGAACTGGGTATCATGACCACCATCCACGCTTATACCAACGATCAGAACACCCTGGATGCCCCGCATGCAAAAGGTGACCTGAGAAGAGCACGCGCTGCAGCGGCCAATATCGTTCCCAACAGCACCGGCGCTGCAAAAGCGATCGGCCTCGTATTGCCGAGCCTGAAAGGGAAACTGGATGGCAGCGCTCAGCGTGTTCCTACCATCACCGGCTCTATCACCGAGCTGAACGTAACATTGAAGAAACAAACATCTGCAGAAGAGATCAATGCTGCAATGAAAGCCGCTTCCAACGAAAGCTTTGGTTATACCGAAGATGAAATCGTAAGCAGCGATGTGATCGGCACCCATTATGGTTCTTTGTTTGATGCTACTTTAACAAAAGTGATGACCGTAGGAGACAAACAACTGGTACGTACCGTTTCCTGGTATGACAATGAAATGAGCTACGTATCTCAGCTGGTGCGCACGGTTGAATATTTTGCGAAACTGATCAGCAAGTAATTCAGAAATAAACAGCCAAGGCGGAACACATTGTTCCGCTTTTTGCTTTTTATTAGGCGGGCAGCAGTACATGTGGCATCTTTGTTGCTACGCTCAGTTCAACTGTTGTGCGCCTGGCATCAGTCTGATCCGGTCGCTGCTCTTAGTGCTCAATTCTGATGTCTTAACACTCAAATCTGAATTCTGAAACCTCAAATCTTTAACAATGTCTAAATTTTCAAACCATAACTTCAAAGATCAGAAAGTACTGATACGTGTGGATTTCAACGTTCCGCTGAACGACCAGATGGAGATCACTTCTGATGCCCGTATGAAGGCGGCCGTTCCTACAATTAAGAAAATCCTTAATGACGGCGGCAAGGTCATTTTAATGTCGCACCTGGGCCGTCCCAAAAACGGACCGGAAGATAAATTCTCCCTGAAGCACCTGGTAAACCACCTGAGTGAATTGCTGGGTGGCGTTACCGTACTGTTCGCCAATGACTGCATCGGTGAGCAGGCATATCTGACCGCAGATATGCTGCGCCCCGGCGAAGTACTGCTGCTGGAGAACCTGCGCTTTTATAAAGAAGAAGAAAAAGGCGACGAGGCTTTTGCAGAAAAGCTGAGCAAGCTCGGGGATGTGTATGTGAATGATGCCTTTGGCACGGCACACCGCGCCCACGCTTCCACCGCGATCATTGCCAAATTCTTCCCCGCAGACAAAAAAATGTTCGGGCTGCTGATGGAAAACGAGGTCAGCAGTGCACAAAAAGTACTTACTCAAAGTGAAAAGCCGTTCACCGCGATCCTGGGCGGGGCCAAGGTGTCGGATAAGATCCTCATCATTGAAAACCTGATGGAAAAAGCCACGGATATCATTATCGGTGGTGGTATGGCGTATACTTTCTACAAAGCCATGGGCGGTAAAATCGGAGCTTCCCTTTGCGAGGAAGACCGCCTGGATACCGCAAAAGAGATCCTGGAAAAAGCAAAGGCAAAGGGTGTGAACATTCACCTGCCCGGCGACAGCATCATTGCGGATAAATTTGCCGCGGATGCCAGCGTTTCCGAGGCACCCAGCGATAATATCCCCGACGGATGGATGGGACTGGATATTGCCGGCAGTGCAAGAGATCAGTTCAGCAATGTGATCAAAAACTCCAGGACCATTTTATGGAACGGTCCGATGGGGGTTTTTGAAATGGAAAAATTTCAGGCCGGAACCAAAACCATTGCTGAAGCAGTAGCCGAAGCTACACAGAACGGTGCGTTCTCGCTGGTAGGCGGCGGCGACAGTGTGGCTGCAGTGAATAAGTTCGGATTTGCTGATAAGGTAAGCTATGTATCCACCGGTGGCGGGGCCATGCTCGAGTTCTTTGAAGGAAAGATACTTCCGGGCATCGCTGCTATTGAAGAGGCATAATTACAACGATCCCGGTCAATATAAAAGAGGCGTCATACGACGCCTCTTTTTCATAAACGCATTATTGTACAGCCAGCTTCAGATCTTCCCCCGGAAATGGATCCTTCAATCCATTATTATTTTATGACGGTGGCCTTGATATAGTAGGACCTAAGGCCTGCATTATTACTTACCACAAAGGCAATTTTGTCCATTTTCAAATTGTTGATAGTCGTTGCAAAAACCAGTTTATTGTTCAGGAAAAAACTTCTCTTCCCGTCACTCGTAACTTCTATACGCAGGAGCTCGCCAATTGCGTTCGGGTTACGGACAAAGCTCGTCCAGCCCTTTAATTGTTTATTGCCGCCGGTGCCATCTTCCTTACCCTGCCATACACTAAAAGTGTGTAGATTATTCAGCAACAAACTGGTATGGCGCCCGATACTCATATCTAAATTGAAGACCAATCCGTAATAACCCTCTTTATTAACCTCAACTCCGCCGCCGTCGAGCTGGCATTCAACAATATATTTTTTTGCACGGTCGGGAAAAACATTTTTGGAAAGGGGTGAAATAATAGTAGTTACTGTTGGGAGATTTATTGACCATATAATAGACTCCTTTGTCGATCGAAGCACTGACATTACTATTGGTGGGTGATGTGCCTACAAACCATTTGTTGGAATTATTATCAAAATTATCAGAGAGCACTACCGTTTCAGTGTTCTTGCTATCGGTATCGTCATCTCCCGTTTCGGGTTTGCCGGTCTTTGTACATCCGGCACCCAGCAACAATAACAGACAGGCCATGCATAGAGAAAAGGATACTGTTTTTCATATGTAAATAAATTGTGTTGATATAGCAATCAACATGTTAAAAAAGTCCTGCCACATTCCATCCTTCCGTCAGCTCCTTCGGATATAGCAGGGAACCGGGGCTTCAGCAAAACCGGTGCTGATTGTTGATAGCACTCAATTTGTTGGTGGGTGACCGGTACCTTACAGGCGCTTTTGATATATTTGCGCGGTTTAAAATCCCGTTGAATATGAAGATGGTTCCGAAGAAGATTGTTTTACGTTGTCTTACGCGCTCCCTGGCTGTTTTGATGCTGTTGGTTGCAACTGCCGTACAAGGGCAGGCACTTACCAACCGGTTACACGGATATTTCCAGGCAATGGCGGATACAACGCTGTACAATTATTTTGCGTTTGACGGGAACGGAAAAGTGGATATTATGGGAATGGGCGATGGCTATTATTTTCAAAAAGGAGATAGTGTGATCGTTTATCCTGATAAAAGCATCTTCAAGTTTTTGCTGAAAGGCGACACCTTATACGGAGCTTCTGAATGGGTGAACGGCGGCGTATGGAGGTTTGTAAAGGATACTGCCGTAGAAAATAAACGTACCGATCCCGAAGCGGCAGACCGCATTGCCCGGTTGATGAACCGGTATTATGAACTGAAAGGCAGGAGTGAGAGAGGATTCCTGACCGGTACCGATGACCGCTTTTCGCTAAAAATGAAAAATCTCTGCGACAGCGGCCTTTCAAAAGCCTGTCTGGATTATGCTGGGCTAAAGATCCTTGAGGGTATGGGGGGCATTATGGCACTGCTGAATGATAAAAAAACAGCAGAAAAAAAGGAAGCAGATCCGGGGGTACTGGCACTGATTGAAAAAGCCATCGGTATGGGCGACCTGGATGGCTATGCCGTTCTGGGTGGCTATTATGCCGCATTACAAAATGTAAACAAGGCAAAGGAAGTGTTCGAAAAAGGCGGGGAACTGGGATGCCGGCGCTGTGTATGGGCAGCTTTTTCGATAACAATGGAGGAAGAACATCAAAACACTGAAGCTGCGGAAAAAGGATCTTCTACCGAAGAATAAAAACAGGTGCGCCTCTCATCTCTGTAACCGGAGTACCCTGATAATCCTCCCGGTCAGCCTGCTTCACCGGTACACCTTTTAACAAAATTGATTCCGGCTCATTATTGTAGGGCTTTTGACGTAGCTTTGGATATGAGCGGCTTCTCTGTAAAAAAACTGGTAAAAGGTTTCGGTTATGCCGGCAGCGGATTAAAAGCTGCGTTCCTGTCAGAACAGAATTTCAGGGTGCATGTGGTGGCGGCTGTGCTGGTAGTGCTGATGGGGGCTGTTTTTGATGTCCATGCTTTTGAATGGCTGATCCTGATCATTTGTGTGGTAATGGTAATGGGGATGGAACTGCTCAACACTGCTGTGGAGAAACTCTGCGACCGGATCATGCCGGAAAAAGATCCCGGGATCCGTTATATAAAAGATGTTTCGGCGGCTGCAGTGCTGGTAGTGGCAATAGGAGCCGCTGCTGCCGGTCTTATCATTTTTATACCCCGGTTGCTGCAATGGATTTAATTGTTGTTATGAAACGCCCTTTGATCGGAATAATGTTGATTTTGATGCTCGCCTGTAAGAACCAGGAGCCGCCGGCAGCACAGGCGGAAGCGGTTCCGCCATTGCAACCTCACATGGGAATGGCAATTTCAGAAGATCCCGCAAAATTGAAACAATGGCTCCGGCTGGAGCAATACCCGCCGGTTCATGTGGTGTATCAATGGAACGGCCGCAATACCAGTGGTATGGAAGCCGCTTTATATTATGACGAAAAAACGTATGGCGCTATTCTCAACGCCTACATGGGTGCGGGATTCCCTAAAGGGAATTATTCAAAGGAGCAGTTTGCTTTTGCCTGGCTCGACAGCGCCCAGTACGCAGAACTGCAATACAGCAAACCGGATTATACCGGCAACCCGGATATATTCCTGGGCACCGGCGGCAAGGGAATGCTCTGGTTCCTGGATAAGAAGATACTGCTGAAAGTAAAACCATGAGCCTTCAGCCATCAGCGGCCGGTACCCCGGCAAGTTGCAGGGAACAGCTGATGACTGAAAGCTGACTGCTGATAGCTTTGGGCTGAGAGCCTGGACCTGCCGGTGGTTTCGCCGTTATTTAGGGCGGGTTTACCGACAACGCAGTTGAAAATGAAGAATATGGAATATAATTTGATAAATTGGTGTATTATTTAGTATAAATTTGTTTCATCAAATCCTAAAACACAATCATATGAAAGGAGTTACATTAATCATTGTCGTTCTTCTGGTAATACTGGGCTTTATGGGCTGCAACGGCTACAATGGCCTGGTAAAAGAACAGGAAAGTGTAAATAAAGCATGGAACAATGTTCAGAGTGAATACCAGAAAAGGAACGACCTGGTAGGAAACCTTGTTGAAACGGTAAAGGGCGCTGCCAATTTTGAAAAGTCCACATTAACGGATGTGATCAACGCCCGCGCAAAAGCGACTTCCGTTCAGGTGAATCCGGAAAACCTTACTCCCGAAAAACTGGCCGAATTCCAGGCGGCCCAGGGACAGATGACCAGTGCGCTCAGCCGTTTGCTGGTTACGGTGGAAGCCTATCCGGAATTAAAAGCCAATCAGAACTTTTTACAGTTGCAGGGGCAGCTCGAAGGGATCGAAAATGATATCCGTGCTTCCCGCCAGACATTCAATACCGCAGTGAACAGTTATAATGTGAAAGTGCGTTCCTTCCCGATGAACATCCTGGGCGGGATCTTTGGTTTCCATGCCAAGGAAGGTTTCAAGGCGGATGCCGGTGCCGAGAACGCTCCGAAAGTGAAATTCTAAACCGGTAACCGATGAAGAAATCCGGTCTGATCATCATCGTTGTTCTTGCCGTTCTGGGGATCTACTTTTTGCTGTCGTATAATTCATTTGTAAAAAAAGATGAAAAGGTACGGCAGATGTGGAGTGAGGTGCAGAACACGTACCAGCGGCGCCTGGATCTTACCCCCAACCTGGTAAATACGGTAAAGGGCATCTCCGGCTTTGAACAATCAACGCTGGTGGCGATCGCCGATGCGCGCAGCCGGGCACAGCAGGGACTGGGGGGGGAACCTACCCCGGATAATTACAGCCAGCAATCGCGGTTGCAGGACTCCCTGGCTGCGGCATCCAACCGGGTTATCGCTGTTATTGAGCGGTACCCTACATTGCGTGGAACCGAGGCCTACCGCGGGTTACAGACCCAGCTGGAGGGCAACGAGCGCAGGATAAAAGTGGCGCGGAATGACTTTAACGCAGCAGTAGCCAACTATAACAGTGCCGTACGGGGATTCCCGGGGAAGATCGTTGCCGGTATCTGTGGCTTTAAGCCAAAAGAAGGATTCCAGGCAACTGCCGGAGCCGAAAAAAATGTAGAAATTAAATTTTAAAAACGTGGCCTTTTCCTTATTCAATCGAAATCCGGAAGAAGTACTTACCGTCGCAGAAAAGGAGCAGATCGTTGAAGCGATCCGCCAGGCGGAAAGCCGCACCAGCGGGGAGATACGGGTATACCTCGAAAGTCACAATAAATATGTGGACCCCGTTGACCGCGCCGTGGAGGTTTTTTATAAACTGAAAATGGAGAATACCATCGACCGGAACGCCGTGCTGCTGTATGTTGCGGTAAAGGACCGGCAGCTGGCTATTTACGGGGATGAAGGCATTTATCAGCGGACGGGGAAGGAGTACTGGAATAACCTGGTGAAGAAGATACTGGGACATTTTAACCAGAAACACTTTGCCACCGGTATCAGTGAGTACATCCACCAGATCGGGGAAGGCCTCCATCAGTATTTTCCCTTTGACCGGGCTACAGACCATAATGAACTTCCGGATGATATTGTTTTTGGCAGTTAATGAATAAATGAAGCAACTTTTTCTACTATACTTTTTGCTGGTTTCGGCGCTGTCTTTCGCACAGGTCGAATCCGTGATCCCCAACCCGTCCAATCCGCCCAAACTGGTAAATGATTTTACCGGGCGTTTTTTAACGCCGGAGCAGGCGCAGACGCTGGAACGCAAGCTGGTGGCTTATGACGACAGCACCTCCAACCAGATCGCCGTGGTGATCGTGGACGATCTGAAAGGGTATTCAAGAGATGATTATGCCATTGCGCTGGGAAGGAAGTGGGGCGTAGGCGGACAAAAACAGTTTAACAATGGGGTGGTGATCCTGGTGAACGCAGGTCCGAAAGACCGGGGCCTGTTTATTGCCACCGGGTACGGACTGGAAGGAGCGATCACCGACCTGATCGCCGACCAGATCATTCAGCAGATCATTATCCCGGACTTTAAACTGGGGGATAATTACCGGGGGCTGGACGAGGGGACGGATGCCCTGATACAGGCGGCAGCCGGGAGGTTCAAAGCCCCTGAAGGGTATCGCGACCGGGGCAAAGGCCCGGGGGTTGGAACGGTTATCGTGCTGGTGATTGTGATTATTATCTTTATTTCCTTCATGAGCCGTGGCGGCGGTGGTGGCGGTGGCTATGTGTCGCGCCGGGGATACCGGGGCGGCGGCGGATGGATCATACCCGGCGGCTGGTCGGGCGGTGGTGGTGGTGGCTGGTCCGGCGGCGGAGGTGGCGGCGGCTTTGGCGGCTTCGGTGGCGGCGGTTTTGGTGGTGGTGGTGCCGGTGGAAGCTGGTAACCGGAATCGTTTCAATAACAGGTCTGAAGCTCCGGCCCGGATTCAGGCGGCATTTGAGCGGTAACAATTTGAATACAAAACATCTGAATAGAGCAATAAGCCCCGGATACAACCTCCCAGGTTTTGAAACCGGTAACTGGCAACTTTAGCCATTAAACTTTTTCCACCTCATATTATTCGTTTATTTTTGTTTGGAAGAATCATTTTGATAGGATTATTAGAACAATACATACATCATGAATAAGCGTTTCTTACTGGCGATCGTCTTTCTGTTGACTGGCTTTGTTTCTTTCGCTCAATATTCGGTTCAATCCAAATATTTTGTTTATCTGCAAACCGAACCTGCCCAACCTTTTTATATTAAAATCAACGGCCAGCGGATTGAGGCCAATTCTTCCGGTTACCTTATTTTACCGCAACTGAGGGATGGAGACTACCGCCTGATTGTTGGTTTTCAGGATAATAAGAACCCGGAGATGACCTTCCGGTTCAAGATCGATTCAAAGGATAAAGGATACCTTATTAAAAATTTTGGTGCTGAGGGATGGTCGCTGTTCGATCTTCAGTCCATGGATGTTCAGAAGCCATTAAGTGCAGATGAGGCGGCAGCGCTGGCCAAGGCCGAAGCACCCAAGCCGCAACAGCCACGTCGCCAGGAGCCGAAGCCACAACCGAAACAGGAAACGCCTGCCACGCCGCCTGCGGAAACGGCTGCTGTACAACAAACGCCTCCGCCTGCTACGCCTCCACCTGCTACGCCTCAGCAACAGCCTGCTGCGGAAAATGCAGATGTGAGCGATTTTACAAAAGTGCTTTCCAAGGCAGCCAATGATCCGAGTTTGCTGGAGCAGCCCAAACCGGAAGAAAAACCGGTTGTACAGGCAGCAGCTCCCAAAGAAGAACCTGTGGTTGCTGATGCAGGAGAGAAAGGAGAAACACCGCCACAGGAAGTAGCAGCAGAACAGCCGGTTCAGGAAGCTGCCCCGAAAGTGGCAACCAGGGTAGGCAAAGATGCGGTGGTAAAATTGTCGCAGCATTCGTCAGGAACAGGAACGGTTGTGGTATATGAAGACCGCAGCACGGGGGGCAGCGCAGAACAGATCGAAATAACGATCCCGGCATCGGGCGGGGATGATGCGGCAGCCGCGCCCCAAACGCCAGAGGAGAAAACACCCGATACACCACAGGAAACGCCGGCAGCCACCGACCAGAAACCAGCACCGTTCGTAGTGGAAGAAAAGCCTGCGATTCCACAGGAAAGCAGTTCCGGAAGAAAGAAAGGAAAGACAAAAGAAGCGGCAAAGGCCGTTTCTGGTAGCTGTAAGTCAATTGCCACGGAAGATGATTTTTTGAAGTTGCGCAGGGAGATGGCAGGCAGGGACAATGACGAGGCGATGATAGAGGAAGCCCGCCGGGCATTTAAAAACAAATGTTACTCCACCGCACAGGTGAAGTACATCAGCAGCATGTTCCTGTCCAATGCAGGAAAATACAATTTCTTCGACGCAGCAAAAGCGCATGTGTCTGATCCCGAAAATTTCGGCTCGCTGCAGGACGAACTAAAAGACGCTTATTACAAGGACAAATTCAACTCGCTGAAATAAACCGGCAGTTGTAACAGATACGCAGCGTTCCGTGTGGTGGCAGCATCCCGGAGCGCTTTTTTTTAAAATATATTTTTCGTTATGCCCCGGTTTTTTTTAGAAGTCAGTTATAAGGGAACCCGCTACAGCGGTTTTCAGATCCAGGATACAGGGCCTACGATTCAGGAAGCAGTGGAAAAGGCACTGCAGGTTTTTTTTAAAACCACGTTCCGGCTGACCGGTTCGTCCCGGACGGACAGCGGGGTACATGCCCTGCAGAATTTTTTTCATTTTGACTGGGATGGGGCCATCGACCCCCGTTCGGTTTATAACCTCAATGCGATCCTTCCGGAGGATATTGTGATTAAAGGGATCCGGGAGGTTGCCGCTGATGCCCACAGCCGTTTTGATGCCGTGAGCCGTTCCTATCTCTATAAGATATACGGGTACAAGAATCCTTTTTTATCCGACACCGCTTATTTTTATCCTTACCCGCTGGATCTTGAAACGATGAACCATGCGGCAACCCTGCTGAAAGGTTTTAGTGATTTCAGCAGTTTTTCAAAAAAAAACACCCAGGTAAAAACCTTCAATTGCCATCTTATGGAAAGTTACTGGGAACAGGAGGGCGATGTATTTCAGTATCATGTTACAGCCAACCGCTTTTTGCGGGGGATGGTGCGGGCGCTGGTCGCCACTATGCTGCGGATAGGCCGGCATTCGCTGAGCATGGAGGATTTTGAGACGATCGTAAAAAAAGCCGTTTGCGGCGCCGCATATTTTGACGCACCGGCACACGGATTGACCCTCGTACAGGTAAATTATTCGGAGGCATAAGATCATAGACCGGCAGAACAACCAGCTGTCGTTATTTTATATACGGTTGTTTTTTTAAAGAGCGTCTGGAAAAAAAGCGTTTGATCGCTGCAGAAAGCTGCGGAATACCGGAACGTTGGTAGCGCAGGTGTTGAAAATAATCCAGGTACTCCTGTGCTGTATGGGCAATGTTTAGTTTTTTTAAAGCGAAATTCCGGAAAAAAGTGCCGTCCTCCGGCCGGAATTTCTTGATTTCCTTGGTCACTTCAGCAACAGAGAACGTTTTATTGGAATACCTTCCGGAACAATTTTTCAGCAGGCTCCGTTCGAGCCGGTCCCTCACATAGCCGTCGCCGCAGGACTGGAAATAGGAACGGTGGTCAAAAATGATCACCGGCCGTCCGCAGGCCATCGCTTCATAGGCAGACCTGCCGATAGCTACCACGAGATCGGCCCTGTTAATGGCTTTTTCCACATTCCATTCCGGGTTTTTAAATTTGTTCAGGGTGATGAGGCGCACGCCTGCTGCTTTGCAGGAGGCTTCAATGATCTGATTGGCCTCATCGGACTGACACATACTTAAAACCGTCCGGACCTCGCTATGCAACGGGTTGGTGCTTTTGTACCGGTCCATATTGATCCCGTTGAGAATGACTTTACTTTCCAGGTCCCGTTGTGCTAAATGATCCTGTACTTCCTGCGAAATAGCTACATATCCGTTGGCATGGGGAGAGGGTTGCTCCAGTTCGGGGTAAATGCCATGACATGTTTGAATAATAAAACCGGAAGAGCGCAGTTGATTCACACAGGTATAATGATTGGCCAGTATAAGATCGTACTTTTTTTTCTGCCGGAACCGGACGCCCAGATCTGTCTCCAGTTTATCCGATACGGTTCCTTTGTGGAAGGTAAAATAATCCACATCAAACTGCTGCTTTGTTAATTCCTCCGCCAGTGCGTAGGTGTAGGTTTCTGATCCGCCCAGATGTTCCAGATGGTGATTCGCAATAAGGATCGAACGCGGGATTTTATTCATACTTCAATACGTTGTTTGCGCCATTCAATAAGGCTGAAAAAGCCGGCTGTATGAACCGGGTTATTATGATAAGGCCGGAGTTGTTTCCGTCTTCCTTAATGTAACGTTGTGGATACTTTAATAAGTATCGGGTAATGACAGATAAACGGTCTGCTGTAGAAATCCGCTTATACAATTGACGTTTTTTATCCGCAAACTTTGCGGTTGACGCATGATCTAAAGGAAGTATTCCGGAGGGCGGCGATTATTTTCGAAAAAACTGCAGTTTTTTTTGAAATAAATTTTGTGGTTTAAAAATTCGGTCTATATTTGCACTCCGTTTGTGAAACGGATGAGTTCTCTGAGAAAAATTGAAAGATTCAAAAACCCTGAAATGCTGACACAGCTTAAGTTCCAGGAGCATCTACATAATGAATTCCAGTAATAGTTATTGGTTATTCCGCTTATATCTTACCGTCACTTTTGATACAGAAAATACTGAAATAATTTTTCATGATTGTATCAAAAATCAAAATAAAAGTTGTATCTTTGCAGTCCGCCTGAAAATAAGGCACTGCCAGATCCGATCCTTTCTTATGGCAGGTAAGTTCTTCAGATTTAATTGGTTAGACAAAAATATTTTCTTAAATATTTTTGTTAGTTTGGAAAAAGCGTGTATCTTTGCAACCCCAAAACGTAGGGGTTGAGAGTTTGGGAAGTTAGTTCTTTAAGGTAAAAATGGTACAGGCGGTTGGCGCCAGGTTTGGTGGTTCGATTCCACGGTATTATCGAAAGTGGCGGAGGGGAGTTGATTC